>CAYOWI010000010.1:0-36487 GCA_964407685.1 uncultured Muribaculaceae bacterium | reverse complement strand
CAATTAGGGTTTAAATAAATATCTTTTTACTGTCTACTTTTTATTGACAAGTTCATATATATTAATTATCTTTACTTTTTATTTTGTATTATTGATTTAATTGATTAAATTATAATTTCATTATATAATGAAATTAATTAAGAGGAGGTTTTGAGTATGATTTTAAAAGAAGATAGAAAAAATGATTTTGAAAATGACTATAATGATATATATTTTAAAGATATTGATCATACAAGATTAAAAGAAATATTTAAATATTTGAGTATCGAACGTGTTGGCGGAGACACTAGTCTATCAAATGATTTTTGGTATAAGACACAAGCAAAAGGAAAGACGACTTTTTATAGGGCAATATGGTCTACTAATCTATATAAAGAATATACAATTATATTTAGTAATAATAATTTAATTAGTGCATTTGATTATGGACACGCATATTTAATTGATGAAGAAAACTTTTTATTAATTAATAACGGAATCTTAGAGCATTATCGTATACATTCTGATAGTATGCAATTAATTAAAAAATTTCCTATAGATTTAAATTCATTGTCTATAAGAAGATTTTTAAATGGAAATGTTGTTATTAATGGAAGAATATATAATCTAGATAGTGGAACGTTTACTACTCCGGAATTTGATGAAATTATTTCATGGATGGATTATAAAAAGAAGGATAGTATAATTTATGATGAAAGTATTTGCCCTAAAGAATTAAGAATTGCTCTTCAAAATGTGGTCGAAAATGGTGATGTTTCATTAGGTATTAAACAAGTAATTGCAGCTGAACCATTAATTGATTTAGAAAAAGAAGAATATATAAAAACTATAGTAATATGTGTAATTGATAAATTTAATAATTGTATGGATGATTACTTTTACTATGATTCAGTAAATAATAAAATAATGTCTAAGAAAAGAAATAAATCTACTGATATTACATCAGAAGTAAAAAAAGAATTAAATTCTATAACTGATTTTCTTAATCGTATGAAAGCAAAAGAATTAGAAAATAGTTTATATGTTGATACAACAAAAAAAATAAGTTCAATACTTCCAGAGGAAAGCAGGAAGAAATTAGAGTCGAAAAACATATTTAAAAAATATAAAAATAATAATCAATAATTTAAATAAATTAGTTATGAGAACTGAATAATTTTTATTCAGTTTTTTATATATTATGGAATCTAGTTTTAATGGAAAAATAAGGAATATCATTTACAAACAAATGTATGTATGATACTATAAATTTGTAATCAATGAAAGAAATATAATTTAAATTTATGAAGTAAGAACGGGTATAGAAGTTACAATATCACAATAAATACTATAATATAAAAAAATGAAGCTTATTAAAAATAGAAGGAGGCAACTTATGAAAACTTTACAAATAAGAAATTCAACAGCAGAATTTTTAATATTTACAAACCAAAATAAAGAAAAATCAATAGAAGTAATAGTAAATGACGAATCTGTATGGCTTAGTCAAAAGTTAATTGCAGAATTATTTGGAACTACGAAACAAAACGTTAGTTTACATATAAAAAACATTTTTGAAAATGGGGAGTTGATAGAAAATCAAACTGTCAAGAATTTCTTGACAGTTCAAAATGAAGGTATAAAAAAAGTTAAAAGAAATACTAAATACTATAATTTAGATGTTATTATTGCAGTAGGTTTTAAAATTAATAGTAAAAGAGCTATAGAATTTCGTTTATGGGCAATTAATATATTAAAACAATATTCCATTAAAGGATATGTGTTAGATAAAGAAAGGCTTAAAAATGGGACGTTTTTAAATGAAAATTATTTTGATGAATTGCTTCATGAAATAAGAGAAATTAGAATTAGTGAAAGAAACTTTTATCAAAAGATTACTGATATATATTCTACAAGTTTAGATTATAATGTTTCATCACCTATTACTAAGGAATTTTTTAAGACTGTTAAAATAAAATGCATTATGCAGTACATAGAAATACGGCAGCAGAACTTATTGTAAATAGGGCTGATCATGATAAAAAACACATGGGATTAACAAACTGGAAAAATTCTCCTAATGGTAAGATAATTGCTTCAGATGTTGTAGTAGCAAAAAATTATTTAACTAAGAAAGAAATTAAATCTTTAGAAAGAATTGTTACCATGTATTTAGATTATGCTGAAGATCAAGCTGAAAGACATATACCGATGTCTATGGAAGATTGGAAATCTAAACTAGATGTATTTTTAAAATTTAATGAAAGAGAAGTATTGGATAATCCTGGTAAGATTTCTCATAAAGTTGCAGAAAGTTTTGCATTATCAGAGTTTGAAAAATATAGAATTGTACAAGATAAATTGTTTAAGTCAGACTTTGATAAATTCATGATTGATGTTCAAAATGATTTAAAGGATAAAAAAAATTAATATTAAGTTTACATTTCCAAGAGGTAAATTATTATGGAAGATATTTTTGATAATTATAAATTAAATGTTAAGGCATTATTAGATTATGGATTTATTAAAAAAGAAAATAGTTATGTATATGACAAGGTTTTAGATGATGACTTATCTGTTAAATTTACCATTAAAGATAAGCTATTTGATGTATTAGTTTATGAAAATGATAGCCTAGAACGTTTCTTGCCATACTATATAAAACAATCTAATGGT
This sequence comes from uncultured Muribaculaceae bacterium, assembly GCA_964407685.1. Lineage (GTDB taxonomy): Bacteria > Bacillota_I > Bacilli_A > RF39 > UBA660 > Aphodocola. The sequence goes on along the minus strand of CAYOWI010000010.1, from coordinate 33,832 downwards.
TCTTATACTGCTAGTATAAAAGAAAAGATAGAAGAAATGAAATTAGATATACTAGATGAATGTTTTTATAAAAATAATTTAAAAAAAGAACTTTTAGATTATGCTAAAGAAAAATATGGTACTACTCCCGAATACCCGTGGGAGAAATCTAAAGAAGATTGTACGCTTAAGACAAAAAGTAATAAATGGTATGCTTTATTTATGAATGTTTCTAGTAGTGTATTAAAAATAGAAAAAGAAGGAAAAATAGATATACTCAACATAAAAAACAAACCAGAAATTATAGAAAAGCTAATTGACAATAAAACTTATTTTAAAGCTTATCACATGAACAAGAAATACTGGATAAGCATTTTACTTGATAATAATGTTAACACAGAATTAGTTAAAGTTTTAATTGATGAGAGTTATGAAATAGTAAATAAAGATTGATTATATACTATTTTGATAAAATATATTAAATGTGATATATTATTAATATAATTATATAAAGGAGTGGTAAAAAGTGAAATTCACTAATAAGGCAATAGAAAAGGAAAGAAAAAAATTAAAAAATTTAATGTATGTGTGGATACTTTTATTTGTTTTATCTGGTGTATTCTTTTATTTGGGAATACGGGAAGATGAAAACGAAGAAAAGCAAATTAAAACTTTACACGAAATAATAGTAGATAAAAATGAAACTAAAGATAATATAAGATCTTACGTAAACATAAACTCTATTCCGTATAAATTTGCTATCTATGATGGTATTGATGAGGCGTATTATTTTGTTACTGATGAAAATTTTATGTATGTTGCCTACATGGACGAAGAGGATTTTAACCTTCTTAATGATGAAAACATAAAGAGTAATCCTAAAAAAATAGAAGGAACAACTAAGTATGTTACAAAAGATATAAAAAAGCTTGCAATTGAAACGTATAATGAAGCTATGGAAAATGAAGAAGATAAATTATCAATTGCTGATTATGATAACTATTTTGGCTCTGTATATTTAGATATGACTATGACTGGAAGTAGCACTGCAGGTTTTTATTACGTAATGTTTTTCATTTCTTTGATTATCGGTGTTATATTAATTATAATTGAAAGAATATATACTCATAGGTTTAAAAAAGGGATAAAGAAATTAACTGATTCAGAGATAATGAATCTAGATAGTGAGATGAATTCTCCTGATGCATTTTATTATAGTAAGGCAAGACTTTATTTAACAAAGAATTATATTATTAATTTTGGTGGGACTTTTAGAACTATTAAATATGATGATATAATTTGGATGTATCCATTTGAATATCGTACTAATGGTATTAAAACAAGTCAAAGCATAATTGTTGTTACAAAAGATGGAAAAAAACATAATATAGCCAGTTTAGATGTTATTACTAAAGCGAAAAAAGAAATGTATAATGAAATATTTAATACCATAGCATCTAAAAATAAGAACATTATAATTGGTTTTGATAAAGAATCTAAAGAAAAGGCTAAAGAAGAATTGAAAAAGTTTAAATTAAAATAATAAACGAGGTTGACTAAATATTATTTAAAGGACTTGTCATAAAGTCTTTTTTTATTATATAATGTTTGTACAAGAGAGGGATAAAATGACAATAAAAGAATTTAAAAAGATGTTAAAAAAAGATGGCCATCCGGTAACAAAAGAAACTGGTTGGATGCTTTTAATTACCATAATTTATATAATGGGTTTAGGATCACTTCTTTACATGCAATTTAATAACTTAATACCAAGCGTAGTATCATTAGTTTTTATAGGTGTGCTAATATTAATTGCAATACCTGCAATGATAATTGATTTAAAAAGGGACAGGAAAATAAAAGCAATGCACTTATATTATTTAAGAGAAAATAAATTGCCAGAGGAAAAAGATGATGTTAAAACACTTAAGGTGATATTTTTAAGTTTAGTTGTTGCCATTATTTTAATAGGTACTTTCATTTCGTTTAAATACTTAATAAACATCGATAAAAAAATAGTTAACAATAATGAAAAGAAGGAAGCTTTTGAAGTAAAAAAACAAGATGGAGAAGTTATTAAAACAGAGTATTACACTTTTGATAATGATAATTTTTATTTAAAAATACCAAAAGAATTTGATTCAATGTCTAGTGATTTAGTAAACGTTAAATATCCTAATGGAAACGTTCCTACTTATGTATTAACTAATGAAGAGACCACGATAAACGTAGTTGTTAATATAACTCAAGATAATATCAAAAATGAGAGTATAACTCCTTTTTTAGAAACCATGAAGCAAACACTTGCCACGTCGAACGAAATAATAGAAACTAACGTTTATAAAAAGCAAAATCATAATATTGGCGAAATAAAATTTATATCTAAAGCGTCTGATACGGATATTTATAATCACATGATAATATTTTCAGTGGATGATACCCTTAAAATAGTAAGTTTTAACTGTACTAAAGATCTTATGGAAAATTGGAAAAGTGTTGGAGAATTTATAATAGATTCATTATCTTTTAATTAATGCTTTTATTTCATAATAGAATTTATAGTTGAGGTGTTTTATGAGTTGTAATTTATATCCTGTTTTAAGGCCGATATTTACCGTTTTATTTAAAGTTTTATACCGTCCTAAAATAGTTAATAAAGAATATATTCCAAAGAAAGGTTCTATTATATTAGCGGGGAATCATAAACATGCTTTTGATCCTCTTTCAATTGGTATTTGTACTAAAAGAACTATTCATTTTTTAGCTAAAAAAGAATTATATAGGGGAATTAATTTTATATTTTTTGATTTGGTAGGAACGCTTCCGGTTGATAAGCATAATAAGAATAAAAATACAATTGGTGCGGCAGAAAAAATGTTGGATGATGGAGGTGTAATCGGAATTTTTCCAGAAGGAACTAGAAATCATACTAATGAAGTTTTGTTACCATTTAAAAAAGGTGCGGTTCGTTTTGCGAAAAACACAAATAGTTTTATAGTTCCTTTTGCGATAACTGGAGATTATAGATTGTTTCGTAAAGGCCTTACTATTACGATCGGTAAACCATATAAGGTTAATGGTGATATTGATACTGCTAATGAAGATCTTCGTAATAAAATTTTGTGTTTAATTGGTGGTGAAAAAGAGTGAGGCACGTATTTATTGTAAATCCAGTATCAGGTAAAGGTAGGGCTGCTAAGGTAGCGATAGGTATAAAAAAAGTATGTGAAAAAGAAAGCCTAAACTATCAGATGTATTATACTAATGCTCCTGGTGATGCAACGAAAATTGCAAAAGGTATCAAAGGGAAGGATAATATTATTTATAGTGTTGGTGGCGATGGAACTTTAAATGAAGTTTTAAACGGGGTTGTTGGTACTAAAAATATTTTATCAGTTATTCCTGCGGGGTCTGGTAATGATTTTTATAAAACCTTAGAAAAAATAGATGATGAAATGCCGCTTGTTGACGTTGGTAAAATAAATAAAAAATACTTTATTAATGTTGTTAGTATTGGAATTGATGCTGAAGTTGCTAAAAATGCTGAGGTTATGAAAAAACTTAAGATACCACCATCACAAATTTATAATGCAAGCATAATATATACTTTTTTTAAGTACAAATTTAAGAATATAGAATTTTCCGTTGATAATAGTTCATCAAAAGGAAAGTGTACACTTCTTACCATATGCAATGGAACAATGTATGGAGGGGGTTATAAAATAGCGCCTGAAGCACTCTTAAGTGATGGCTATTTTGACGTTTACTTTATAGATAAAATACATAAACCTATAATGCCGTTTTTAATTAATAAGTTAAAAAATGGTACGCATGAATCACTTAAGGAAGTGACTAAAAGTAAGGCTACTAAGATAAAATTCAAATGTGATTATGATTTAGTGTGTAATGTTGATGGTGAGATAATGGTTGATAAAAAATTCAACATAAAACTTATTCCAAAAGCTTTGCTAATTTATAATAATAAAAAATTAATAAATAAATTTTTGAAAGAGGTAAAATAATGAAAAGTAAAACAGAAATAAAAACACCATGGTATGCTTTATATAAAGGGGTAAGAGCTCATCTTGATTATCCGAATCATTCTTTGTATGAGCAGCTTAAAATAACATGTAATAAATATCCAAAGTATACAGCGTATAATTATTTTGGTAAAACTGCTAGTTTTAATTCTTTATTAAAAGATATTAACGAATGTGCAAGAGCGCTTAAGGCCATGGGAATTAAAAAGAAAGATAAAGTAACTATATGTATGCCAAATACGCCTGAAGCTATAATATCTTTTTATGCGATAAATAAAGTTGGTGCGGTAGCTAACATGATTCATCCGTTATCTGCTGAAAATGAGATTAAATATTATTTAGATTTGTCTAAAAGTAAAATGGTTATTTCAATAGATTTAGCTTGGTCAAAACTAAAAAATATTTTACCTAAAACGAAGGTTAAAACTACTATTTTAGTATCAGTTAAGGATTCAATGCCTACATTTTTAGGTTTAGGTTATTATGTTACACAAGGCAAAAATGTTGAAAGACCTAAGGAAAATGAAAACGTTATTTATTGGAAAACATTTATTTCAAGAGCAAAAGGTTATAACAAAGATACTAACGCTAACTTAAAAGAAGATGCTGATGCGGCAATTTTATATAGTGGCGGTACTACAGGAACTTCTAAAGGAATTGTTTTGACGAACCTTAATTTTAATGCTCTTGCAATGCAAAGTTATGAAGCTTGTGCATGTTTAAAACCGGGTATGAAGGTTCTTTCAATAATGCCTGTCTTTCATGGATTCGGGCTTGGTATATGCATTCATACCGTTTTAAGCTTTGGTATGACAGCGGTTATATTACCACAGTTTAGTGCTAAAACCTTTGATAAATTACTAAAAAAATATCATCCAAACGTAATCGCTGGTGTTCCTACTTTATATGAGGCTTTATTAAAAAATAAAAATCTTGAAGGAGTAGATTTATCATACATTAAATGTGCTATTTCTGGTGGTGATTCATTATCGGTTAGTTTAAAGAAAAAGGTTGATAAGTTTTTAAAAGAACATAATGCTAACATTCAGGTAAGGGAAGGTTATGGACTAACTGAGTGTGTAACTGGAAGTTGCTTGACACCGATGGATACTTATAAGGAAGGAAGCATTGGTATACCTTATCCAGATACGTATTATAAAATAGTAAAACCTGGCACAACAGAGGAAATTCCTTATGGTGAAGAAGGTGAAATAGTTTTATCTGGCCCAACCGTTATGAAAGGTTATTTAAATAACGAAAAAGAAACAAATGAAACTTTAAAGAAACATAAAGATGGTTTAATATGGCTTCATACTGGTGATTTAGGTTACATGGATAGTAAAGGTTATGTTTATTTTAAACAACGTTTAAAAAGAGTTATTATTTCATCTGGATATAACTTATATCCACAAAGAATAGAAAACATAATAGATGAATTACCATTTGTTTTAATGTCTTGTGTAATTGGTGTTCCTCATCCTTATAAAGTACAAGTTGCTAAAGCCTTTGTTGTTTTAAAAAACGGAGTTGAAGCTAATGAAACAATAAGAAACGAAATTTATGATCACTGTGCTAAAAACTTGGCTAAGTATTCTCTTCCTTATGAAATAGAATTTAGGGATTCACTTCCAAAAACATTAGTTGGTAAGGTTGCTTATAGAAAACTTGAAGAAGAAGAAAAAAATAAAAAGAATAATAAAAAATAACATATCGTGAAAAGAGCATAATTGTATGTTCTTTTTTCATACAATTATTACGGGTGATAAAACTTGAATGATAAAAAAGTTGATGAACGTTTAAAAATATTTGTAATTGGTGTATTTGCAGTGTTTATTGTAGTAATACTTAAAGTATTTTATATTCAGGTTTTCGAGTATGATAAGCTTAATAGTTTGGCTTCTGATTTATGGAGTCGTAATTTACCCATCGAAGCTGATAGAGGAAAAATATATGATCGTAATGGTGTTGTACTTGCTGATAACGTTACTACTACATCACTAGTACTTATTCCTAACCAAATAGAAAATAAAAAATACGCTACCGAGAAATTAGCAGAAATATTAAATGTTTCTTATGACGAAATGAAAGAGCACGTTTATAAAAATACTAGTATTGAAAGAGTGCATCCATTTGGGAGAAGACTTGATTACAAGGTTGCCGAAAAGATAGAAAAATTAAATTTAGAAGGAGTATATTTAGTTAGGGAATCCAAAAGAAGTTATCCATATGGTTCAATGCTTTCTCATACACTTGGATTTGTAGGGATTGATAATCAAGGGTTATCTGGGATAGAGCTTGAATATGACGATTATTTAACTGGTGAATATGGCGCAATAAAATATTTTTCTGATGCTAAAGGAAATAAGCTTGATTTATCACAGGTTTATGAGTCTCCGTCTAATGGTGTAAACGTTACTTTAACCATAAATCAAAAAATTCAAGCAAGCGTTGAAAGAGAACTTGATAACGTGGTTACTAAGTATAATCCAGAAACAGCCCTTGCAATTGCAATGGATCCAAATACAGGGGAGATTCTTGCAATATCATCTAGGCCAAACTTTGAAGCGGTTAATTATAAGAATTATGATATAGAAACACTTAATAGAAATCTACCTATTTGGGCGACTTATGAGCCAGGTTCTACTTTTAAGATAATAACTCTTGCAGCAGCTTTAAACGAAGGATTAGTTAATTTGGATAAAGATACCTTTTATGATGCTGGTAGTGTAAAAGTAGCTAATGCCAAGATAAAATGCTGGAAGGCAGGTGGTCATGGGGCTCAGACTTTTTTACAAGTAGTTGAAAACTCTTGTAACCCTGGTTTTGTTGAGTTAGGTAATAGACTTGGAAAAGAAACTTTATTTGATTACATCGATAAGTTTGGCTTCGGGAAAAAAACGGGAGTTGATTTAAATGGAGAGGCATCAGGTATACTCTTTAGCTTAGATAAAGTAGGACCGGTAGAACTTGCAACAACCGCTTTTGGTCAAGGTGTATCAGTAACGCCAATCCAACAAATAACTGCAGTATCGGCGGCAATTAATGGTGGCACCTTATATAAACCATACATTGTAAAAAGTTTAAATGACCCAGAAACTAACTCTGTTATAAAAGAAAATACTCCTACTAAAGTAAGACAAGTTATTAGTAAGGAAACTTCTAGTGAAGTAAGACGAGCACTAGAAAGTGTTGTAACTAATGGTAGTGGTAAAAATGCTTTTATTGAAGGTTACCGTGTAGGTGGTAAAACCGGAACTGCTCAAAAAGTTGAAAATGGAGTATATTTAGTTGGTAATTATATTTTATCATTCATTGGATTTTTACCAGCCGATGACCCACAAATTGTGGTATATGTTGCTATTAATAATCCTAAGAGGGTAGTCCAATATGGTGGTGTTGTATCAGCTCCAGTTGCTAAAACAATTTTGCTTGATTCGATTGATGCTTTAGGTATAGAAAAAAGAAAAGTTAATACTGAAAAAAAGTATAACTGGGATGATAAAAAGTATTACACGGTAGAAAACGTAATCGGAAAAACACCTAAAGAAGCTGCCAAAATATTATCAAAATACACGATAGAATATAGTGGTAGCGGAAGTATTGTAGTTGAACAGTCCCCAGAAGCTGGAACTAGATTAGAGGAAACTTCGGTAGTAAGATTAATGCTTGGTAATTAAAGGTCTATAAGGCCTTTTTTTCTATACAATTTTGTCAGATTTTGTTATACTTATTTATATAAGAGATGGTGGAAGTATGGTAAAAGAGTATGTAGAATTTATAAAAAATTATTTAAACCTTGTACAAATAAAAGCTAAGTACATGGTTATAATCGTATTAACGGCCCTTATATATAAAGGCGCATACGTTTTAATTCCTTTAATCGGATCTTTAATAGTTAAGTATTTGCAATTGGGCGATGCAAACATGACCTTTGTATTTTTATTTGCGTACCTAATTGCATACGTAATATATAACGCATCTTTATTTTTAAATTACAAAGTATATGGTTATAACATGAAGTATTACTATAACACGATGCAAACCAGGGTGTTAAAGAAGTTAATAACCGTAGATAGTGGTTTTAATAAAGTTATAAGTAAAGGAAGACTAATGAATTCAATTAATGCTGATATTATTGATATTGGTGATATGAACGATGAGATAAGTGAAACCATAACTGGTTTAATTCAGATAATAGCAGTATTTGTAATAGTTGGATTCAAAAATATTTGGGTATGTCTTATACTAATGGTATTTGCACTTATTTATATAACATATACCGTTAAACTAGATAGATTAGTTTCTATATACCATGAAAAGGATATTTATCAAGATGATAAATATAGTAATTTGTTAGCGCAAATTGCAACGGGTATCCAAGAAATAAAAACGTTTAACATGCTTGATAAATTGTTTTCTAAATTAAATATTATTCACACAAACTTTACCAAAAGTTATTCTAAAAAAAGAGACTATGTCGCAAGAAGGGATAATGACGTTGATTATATTAGCTATGCGTTTAGAGTGCTTTTATACATTATAATGATTGTTTTGATGATCAATGGTAAAGCAGAACTTGATTTGTTGATACTTGTTATTTCTTATCATTCATACATTATTGAATACATATCTGATTTAATGGAAAACCTAGAGACCATTAGGGATACAAACATCAAGGTAAATCGAATAAATGACATACTAAATTATAAAAGTAGTGTAGCTAAATATGGCATGCTTGATAATGATGAAATATTTGGAAGTATTGAATATAAAAACGTAAGTTATAAAATAAAAGGTAAAACGATTATTGATGACGTTAATTTAAAAATAGAACATAATAAAATAACCGTAATAGTTGGGGAAGCAGGAAGTGGAAAGACAACTTTATTTAATCTTCTTTTAAGAATTATACAGCCAGATAATGGTTACATAACAATTGATAACGTTAATATAAAAGAATATAGTAAAGAAGCTTACGCATCAAACGTATCAATTATAAATCAAAGACCATTTATATTTAACATGAGTATAAGAAAAAACCTTGACTTCGTAAACAAGGATAAAAAACTTCAAGAAGAAGCTTGTAAAAGAGTTGGAATACATGATTTTATTATGACACTTCCTAAAAAGTATGACACGGTTTTAATAGAAGATGCTAAAAACGTATCAGGTGGTCAAAAACAAATGATTTCGATAGCTAGAACGCTTCTTGCGGATTCTGAAATATTATTATTAGATGATATAACAACCGCACTGGATCCAGATACTGCGTTATTTATTCCTGATTTAATTAAAGATTTAAAAAAGGATCATACGATCGTTATGATTACTAAAAAGCCTGATTTAATGAAATGTGCTGATAGAATAATAGTACTTGATAACGGTAAGATAGTAGCAGATGGAACACACGCTAAACTTATAAAAGAAAACGAAATATACCAAAGATTACAATTTAGAAGGTCGCCAAGTAAAATGGGTGTATTTGCTGAAAGTGAGGTGGAGTAAAATGTTTAAAAGATTATATATAATCGTACGAAAGTACTTTAATATCAAAGCTAATAATAAGAAAATATTAATAGAGTTATTCATAACTTCACTTATGGCTAGAGTATCACTTTTAACACTACCATTTATTGCGTCAAAAATAGTAGGTTTTATATCAAATAAAGATTATAAAACAGCACTAATTTATTCTTTAGTATTTGGTTTATTTGCCTTTTTAGCAACTTTCCTTCACAGACTAAATTATAATGCATATAAAAGGCACTATATTTATACTCATAATAAGATGCAGGATATAATAGTATCTAAAGTAACTACGTTTGATGAAGACTTTTCTAAAAAAATATCTAAATCATTCATCGTAAATACTGCTTTTGGGGACGTTGGAAACGTAACTCAAATACCAGACATCTTATTTGATACCATTAACTATGTTATAAATATTATTATATCAATAGTAATTTTAATAAAAGTAAACATGATAGTTGGTATAATAATGCTTGTTGTTATAACAATATCATTAATATATGTTGCCCATAACCTAGTTTATAGGGAAAAGTACTTAACTAACCAAAGAAAGTATCAAGATAAAATTTCTTCTTTATTAGGAGAAGTATTAGATGGTGGTAAAGAAATACAGGCCTTTAACATGGAAGAAGACTTAAATCATTATTTAGATGCTAATAAAAAACTTTGGACTAAAAACTATTTAAGAAAAAGAAAATACCAAGACAGAATAAGCGTAATAGGAGATACTTTCATAGAATTTTTTAAAGTGTTTTTATACTTCTTCTTTGGGGTATTAATATTAAAAGGACAGTATGAAATAGCATCATTAATATTAGTTGTTGGATACGTAGAAGATTGCGAAGATTATTTTTGGTCTATTAAGGAAAAACTAAATAGCATATCAGGTATGGAAACCAGGGTTAACAGATTAACTAAACTACTTAATTATAATCATAAGAACATGATTGAATTTGGTGATAACAAAGAAGATGATATAGAAGGTTATGTTGAATTTAAAGACGTTTATATGTCCTATGAAAAAGAAGATACATTGAAAAACATTAGTTTTAAATTAAAACCTAATAGTTTAACCGCAATAGTTGGTAAGTCTGGTAGCGGTAAATCTTCTATTTTTAGAGCACTTTTAAGATTATATAAAATAAGTAAGGGAACAATTCTTTTGGACGGCGTTAATATTTATGATTATAAAAGAGAAGTGTACTCAAGTAACGTATCAATAGTAACCCAAACACCATTTATATTTGAAATGAGTATAAGAGAAAATCTAAGTTTGGTTGACTCTAACATAAAAAATCAAATAGAAGCTTGTAAAGTTGCTGGAATACATGATTACATCGAAAGCCTGCCGTATGGCTATAACACTAAGCTAATAGCAAACGCAGATAATATTTCGACTGGTCAAAAACAACTGCTTTCTCTAGCTAGAACTCTTTTATCAAAATCAGAAGTGTTATTGTTTGACGAGGTTACATCTGCATTAGATGATGATGCATCAAGGCAAGTTATGAAAGTGTTAAAAAAATTAAAGAAGGATCACACCGTTATTATGATAACTCATAAACCTAACTTGATGAAGTTGGCTGATAACATAATGGTAATAGATGAAGGGAAGCTAGTTGCTAAAGGAACTCATAATAAATTAATTAAAACATCTAAAGAGTATAGAAGACTTCAAAAGTAAAAGAATTTATTAAAATAAGTTCTTTTTTAATTTTTAATTAATATAAATTAAGTAAAGTAATTATAAAGTTTGTATAAAAGTATTAAAAAAAAGTAAAATATATTGTATAATTGTATCGCGAAGAGGTGAAATTAGTGTTTATATTAACAAAGTCTGTTTTAGCACTTATGATTGGATTTATAATTTCAACGATAACGGGTTATTTTTTTGTGCCACTTTTAAAGAAACTAAACGTTGGTCAAAGAATAAGTGTTTTTGTAGGGGAAAGTCATAAGAAAAAAAATGGTATTCCAACAATGGGTGGTTTAATATTTATTATTCCTACTTTTATAACCATTTTAATAATGTATTTTACAAAAAAAATATCTATAAATAGTAATTTGCTTATAGTTTTATTTGTCTTTGTTGCTTATGCTATATTAGGTGGCATTGATGATGTTATGAAACTTAAACATAAAAAAAATGAGGGTTTAACCGAAATTCAAAAGCTATTTGGTCAAGTCTTAATTGCTATCGTATTTTTTTACATATACATGAGAAGTGGATCAGAACCATTATTATGGTTTCATGCTTTTAATCTTAAGGTTGATGTTGGATGGCTATATGGATTCTTTATTTTATTTATGCTGGTCGCATCAAGTAACGCGGTTAACATAACCGATGGTTTAGATGGCTTAGCAGGTGGTTTATCGTTTATCGCAATTTTAGTTCTTGGCGTAATTACATGGACGACAAACTGGCTTTTAGGATATCAAGATATCGCAATATTTTGTTTTATTTTGGCTGGATCAGTTTTAGGTTTTTTAGTTTATAACGCGTATCCAGCTAAGGTGATTATGGGCGATACGGGTTCACTCGCATTAGGCGGAGTACTTGCTTCTGTTGCGATACTTACAAGACGTGAAATTACTTTTGCAGTTATTATGGGTGTGTTTGTAATTGAAACTTTGTCGGTTATTATTCAGGTATTTTCTGTTTTAGTCTTTAAAAAGAAAGTATTTTTAATGACTCCGCTTCATCATAATTTTGAAAAATTAGGTTGGAAAGAACAAGATATTGTAAAACTATTTTGGATATGTGGCCTTATTTTAGGAACACTAGCTTTGGTTTATGGAGCATGGCTTTAAACAAATGGTTCTAATTATTTGTTTTTTTTGTTATAATTTTTTTGGTGATGTAATTAATGAAAGAAATTTTTATAAACAAAGATAATTTATCAAGTGCAAACATAGATGAAGAGGTAATTAGGGTAAAGGGTTTAATTATAAATGATAAAGATGATGTTTTACTTGGTTACGCTAATAATATTTATCAGTTTCCTGGTGGGCATTTGGAAAAAGGAGAAACAATAAACGAAACTCTTAAAAGAGAAATAGCGGAAGAAACCGGAATTTGTATAGATTCATCAAATTTAAAGCCTTTTATGTTACTTAAATATTATTCTAAAAACTATTTGAATACTGGTAAAAATAGATGTAACAAAATATATTACATAGAGGTAAAAACTAATAGTAATCCGGATTTGTCCAAAACAAATTATACCGATTATGAAATTGAAAATAATTACGAGTTAAGAAGAGTAAATCTTAACGCTCTTAAAGAAACTTTAAAAGCTAATTCTAATTTATATCCTGATAGTAAAATTATTACAGATGAAATGTTAATGGTTATTGATGAGTATTTAAAAAACGCTCAATTAAATAAGCGTTAAATTATTTTAATTTTGTCTATGCCTTGAGATGTTTAAAATGATACCCATTGATACCAAAGTAATTATTAAACTACTTCCGCCGTAGCTAAAAAATGGCAAGGTAACTCCTGTTACTGGGATTAGTCCTACTACTACTGCAAGATTAAGTAAGGTTTGAAATGAAAGCTGAAATATTATACCGAAGGCTAAAAATTTAGAAAATGAATCAGGTGCTTTAACAGATATTTTAATACACCTTAATATTATGATTAAAAAAAGGGCTGCTACTGATATTATTCCTAGTATTCCAAGCTCTTCTGATATGATTGAGAAAATAAAGTCTGTTTGTGGTTCAGGTAAGTAAAAATGTTTTTGTATGGAATTGCCAAACCCTAATCCGAATAGTCCACCTGGTCCAATTGCATAAAGAGATTGTATCGCTTGAAATCCGGTTCCTAAAGGATCGCTCCAAGGGTTTAGAAATGATACTATTCGGTTAATACGATAAGGAGCCGCTAAAACGAGAAATACAACACCCACCATACCTAATAGACCAATTTTAATGAAAAAAGAAAAATTAACTCCAGAAATAAAGAGCATCGCAACGATTGTCATTACTAAAATAGTTCCGGTACCGAAATCAGGTTGAAGCATAATAAGACCAAAAGTCATCATGGTAATAAGTAGGATAGGAAAAGCCCCTTTGGTTACTGACTTCATTGTTTTGGGATTATTATAAATATATTTACTAGTAAATATTATAAGAGCAAGTTTCATGAATTCACTAGGTTGAACGCCTAACCCACCAATTCCAAACCAACTACGTGAACCATTTCTTACCGTACCGATTCCGGGTATTAAAACTAATATTAAAAGGCAAAAGCATGCAAAAAGAATGGTGTTTGATTTTTTTAAATAATACGTATATGGTATTTTACTAACTATTATCATTAAAATAAGTCCCAGAAGAAAAAATATACTTTGCATTACTACGTAGTGAAATTTATCATTAAATTTATATTCTGCCCAAACACTAGACGCAGAAAAAATCATAATTATTCCATAAATTGAAGTTAGTATTATTGTTGCAAGAAGTATTACATCAAATTTTTTTTTCAAGATTTAATCGCCTCGCTTATAATACTGCTACTTAAGATTATTCGTTTAGGTATAAAATAAGTACTTCTTTTTTATTATAAAAGTTAATTTATTATGCTATAAACCTTTAATTATAAGCATATTTATAACAAGCATAAATGCATTTTACTACTAATTTACTACTTTAAAATAAAAATTAACATTCTCTAACTTTTCTATTCGTTATATTTATTAAAAACTAATATGTTTTAAATAGAAAATAAAACTAGGTATCTCTACAAATGATAAGTTAAATGGGATAAAATGATTATGTAAAATTAGCTAGTAAAGGAGAAAAATTATGAACATAGAAAAGGAAATGTTTGAAAAGGCTTTGCAATTTTTAAATCAAAGATATGGAGAAAACAAAGCTGGAGGAGTGGCAATATTAAGAATAGAAACTGGAGAGTATTTAATCTCAGTTTGGGATGAAGAAAATAATTCCAGTGCATACTTATGTGCAGAAACTGGAGCGATATGTGAAGCACATAAATTAAATAAAAAAGTCACACATTCATTATGCTTATGTAGACAAAAAGATAACGAAAATTATGAAATATTATCTCCATGCGGTATATGCCAAGAAAGATTATATTATTGGGGTAAGGATGTTAAATGTGCAATTTCTACAAAAGATAATAGTATTATTTTTTAAACTTTAGAAGAATTACAACCATATTATTGGTTAAACAAAAAATAAAATTTTTATAACAAAAGTTATTAAAAAATATTGAATATATTGTAATATTTTGTTTTATATGTTATTATTTAATTGTCAGTTGGAAGTATTAACTGATGCAGTATAAGTAGTAACCAGCTTATGCGGTATCTAGCTGGAAATAATATTAAGCAGTCTTAAAATTTAAGACTGCTTTTTTAGTACACCTTCGTACTAAAAAAAGACTAATTCAGAAATTTTTTTAGGGGGAAAATATGGAAAATAAAAATTTTATTCAAAGAATGAAAATGGATATAGACACGTTAAGTGATTATTATATGATCAAAAGAAGTGAAAACTATGAAAATAAAATACCTTTAAAAGGCATTAATTTAAGAAAAAGTATACATGGTTTTCCACTTGCTTTAGTTAAGTTAGATAGGAAGTTGTCAAAGGAAACGGTTAGTGTTATAAGCGATAGTAGAATTGAAACTAAAAGACCTAAAGTTTATGCTTGTACTCATATTGGTGGAAATGATATTCAGAGAGTATTTGAAGCAATAAAAGAACATGCTTATTTATTTTTAGGGGATCCTAAAGGAATTTATAAAGATGTATCAGGTTTATTATTATTTTTAAATGGCACTATTAATATGGAAACTAAAGATAAGACGGATAGATATATTGCAAAACAAAGGGCTTTAGAGTTACTTCAGAAAAACGGTAACCTATTAATCTTTCCTGAGGGGGCTTGGAATATAACGTCAAACTTGTTAGTTATGGATTTATATAAAGGTACGGTTTTAATGGCAAAGGAAACTGGAGCAGATATAATTCCAGTTGCAATAGAACAATACGATAATAATTTTTTTGTTAGCATAGGTAAAAATATTTTAATGGAACAATATAAAAATTTAAGTTTAGAAGATATGAATTTAGTACTTAGAGATGCAATGGCCACGGAAAAATGGAATATAATAGAAAAATATTTTCAAAAAAGGGATAGCTTATTTATGAATGAAAAGGAGTTTGCACAAAGTATTGTTGATAGATGTCCTTATGGTTTTACTACCGATGATGTTGAAAAAACAAGATATATAGACAAAGATAAAGTTGTTTTGCAAAAACCATATGGTTTTGTAAAACAAATGGGCTAAGAATTGTATATTTTAAAAAATTTAAAAAGTTATTATAGTATGGTATAAAAATGGAGGATATATATGGAAACACTTATTTTACCAATAGCTACACAGCTACTTGCAATACTTTTATTATTTATTTACTTTGGTAAAAAAAGATTAAATACAAAGGAAACTAAGGTATATTCTAGGATGTTAATTATTAATTTTCTTTATGCATTAATGGCGATTATTACTTTCTTATATGCGAAAACATATGGAAATAATATGGTGATAGCAATAATGCAGAAAATTTATATGAGTTTGATGTTACTATTGATTATAAATATTCTTATATATAATATATCAATAGTAAACATAAAAAATAACCTTAAAAAAGTTTTTGCGATATTGATAAAATGTTTTTCTGTGATTTTATTTATATTTGTTTTTATTACTCGCCTTAATGTTATTAATAAAGGCAATATACTAGATGGAAATGGACTATCTTATGATATTGTTCTTTTTGCAACAGTAATATATTTCATTTTAATAATAACATCTGCAATTGTGATGTTTATTAAAAATAAAAGTGGATTTACAAAGGATTTGCCATTTGTTTGTTTAATTATTTTATATGTTGTAGGTTTGGTGATAAGAAATTATTATCCTTCTGTTATGTTTGAAAACTTTTTATTTACATTTATGTTATTTATAATGTATTTTACTATAGAAAATCCGGATTTAAAAGTTGTTAATGAACTTTTAAGAAATAGAGAATTAGTGGAAAAACAAATGGAAGATAAATCAAGATTCCTATTTGAAATGTCTCAAGAAATAAAAAATCCTACTAAAAATATCTTAGGGATAGTGAAAAATTATGATAAATTACAAGATGATATTGATAAAAAGGATGCAGTTAGATTAATTGGTAGTAATGCTAATGATTTGATATTTAAATTAAATAATATACTTGATATATCGTCGATGGATGCTAGTAAAATAAAAATATTTAATAGTGTGTATGATACTTTAAACCTTTTTGACAATATTGAAAATATCACTAAAAACTCTATTGGAAATAAAAATATAAAATTAGAAATTGATGTCAATGATAATGTTCCAAAAAAGTTATATGGTGATGATGTTAAATTAAAGCAAATTATAATGTCAGTATTGCTTAATAGTATAGAAAATACTAAAGAAGGTTTAATTAGCATTAAAATTGATTCTATTGTAAGATATGATATTTGCAGATTAATAGTAAAAGTAAGTGACACAGGTTGCGGAATGAGTTTGTCAAAAGTAAATAGTATATTAGATGATAATAGTGAATTAACAAAAAGTGATGTTATAAAACTAGATGAGCTTGATATGGATTTAAAGGCTACTATAAAAGTAGTAAAATTACTAGGTGGAAGTTTTAATATCAAAAGTGAAGAAAACAAAGGATCTACTTTTACAATTGTAATTGATCAGAAATGTAATATAGAAGAAAAATCAAATATAGTGAAAGATGCTTTAAAATATTCTTCTGATGCATTTGGTAAAAAAAGAATACTAATAGTTGATGATGATAAAGAAGAATTATTCAAAATCTTAGATATACTATCAAAATATAATGTTGATATCAATACTACAATGAGTTCAAAGGACTGTGTTGATAAAATAAAATCTGGTGAATTATATAACTTAATAATAGTAGACGATGAGTTAAAAAACAGCTCTGCAATGAGTGTGTTAAAGACATTGAAAGAATTAAAAAAATTTAAAGTTCCAGTAATAGTTATGCTAAATAAAAGTAAAGAACATTTTAAAAAATATTATATAGAAGATGGTTTTAAAGATTTTATTATAAAAGATAACGTTATTGATGATATTGAAAAAGTTATAAAGAATTTATAAAAAACTAATATAAAAATAACAAAAATCATATTTTTTTATAAATGTTTTTAAATCTATTGACAAAATATAATAAAATGTTACAATTAAATTAACCTAGAGGAAGTTGTTATAGATATTAAGTATTTAGAAGGAAAGTTTGTTTCTTTCTAAATGATAATCTTATATTTATAGCCTATCGAAGTTAGATAGTTGGAAAATAGTTAAAAAAACTAATCTTATTTGAATCTAGGCGTTACAATTGTAAATGAGAAAGAAACTCATGAGAATAAGATATCACATTAAATACTGATAATATTTAAAAATGAATTTGGGGTTTGCTTAAATTCAAAGTGATTTTTCATTCGTAAACTAAAAAAATAACGATTTTATCAGGGTCGTTATTTTTTTGTGTTTTTAAAAAAAGTGTTTGTAAAGCATCTTCTTTTTGATATATTGAAATCATATAATTATGATATAATGATTAATAGTAGGTGATACATTTGAGAGTGATTATATCAGCGGGCGGAACGGGTGGACATATTTATCCGGCGCTTGCCATTGCTAAGAAAATAAAAGAAAAAGACAGTAAATCCGAGATACTTTACGTTGGAACTAGTAACAGAATGGAAAAAGATATTGTTCCAAAGGAGGGCTTTAAGTTTATCGGTATAAAAATAGAGGGATTAAGACGCAGTTTGAGTCCTAAAAACATAAAAAGTGCTTATTTATTTTTAACGGGAATAAGAAAATGTAAGCGAATAATAAAAAAGTTTGAACCAGATGTTGTAATTGGGGTTGGTGGGTATGTATCCGCACCAGTTATATACGCGGCTCATAAACTAGGCGTAAAATGCTGTATTCATGAGCAAAACGCGTCCTTTGGTGTTACTAATAAATTTGCTTCAAATTTTGCCGATAGGATATTCGTTTCTTTTAAAAGCTTGGTGGATAAAGCCGAAGACAAATCGAAAGTTATTTATACGGGTAACCCATGTAGTGAAAACGCAATTAAAGTAAGTCCTGCAAAAAAGGAAGAATATGGTCTTTTGCCAAATAAAAAGTTAGTTCTTATTGTTATGGGGTCGCTTGGCTCTAAAACCATTACTGAAAAAATGAAAGACATGCTTACTTTATTTAATAATAAAGATTATGAAGTTATGCTTGTAACCGGTAAAAATTATTATGATTCATACGAAAAGTCTAGGTATACTAACAACATTAAAATAGTGCCATACGTAGATAACATGGTAAGACTTTTAAAAGAGACGGATTGCTTAGTATCCCGTGCGGGGGCTTCTACCTTAAGTGAGATTTCATCTTTAAACATACCATCCATATTGATTCCTAGCCCATATGTTACGGAAAATCATCAGTATAAAAACGCGATGGATTTGGTTAGTAAAAATGCTGCTATGATCTTGGAAGAAAAAGATTTAAAAGGTGATACACTACTTAGAATGACCGAAAAGATACTAAACGATAAGGTTTTTGTAAATGGTTTAAAAAGGAATTTAAAGAAATTTGAAGTAAGCAATAGTGCTTCTATGATTTATGATGAGCTAGTAAAATTAGTGGGTGATAAAAATGAAGACAATCGTTGATTATGTTAAAAAAAAGAAAATAGGAACCATAAAAGAAGAGGTTAGTTTAAAAGATTATACAACGTATAAGGTTGGTGGTGTTGCAACCCTTATGGTTTATCCTAAAGACGCAAAAAAGCTCATATTACTTCTCAAAAAATTAAGAGAGGAAAACGTAAAATATAAAATCTTAGGATATGGTTCTAATCTAATTTTTAGTGATGATTTATTTGATGGAGTAATAATTAAGCTTGATTTTTTCGATAATGTTAAGATAAAAGGTACGACAATAAAGGCGGGAGCAGGAGTAGGATTAGTAAAATTATCGTACAAGGCCTTAGGGGAAGGACTAACTGGTTTAGAGTTTGCTGGTGGTATTCCTGGAACCATTGGTGGTGCGGTGTTTATGAACGCTGGAGCATATAAGTCTGATATGGGTTATATAGTATCTAAAATTAAGGTGATAACTCCAAAATTAAAGGTTAAAACCCTTTATAATAAGGATTTAAACTATGGTTATAGAACTTCGTTTTTAAAGGAAAATCCTAATTATATATGTACCGAGGCAACGCTGGAGCTTAAACGTGGTGATAAAAAATTAATTAAGGAATTAATGGAGAATAGAAGGCAAAAAAGATTGCTTTCACAGCCATTAGAATATCCTTCTGCTGGCTCGGTTTTTAGAAATCCAAAGGATGATTTTGCGGGAAGACTAATTGAGTGTTGTAATCTTAAGGGATACAAAATAGGAGGAGCCAAAGTAAGCGAAAAACATGCTAATTTTATTATTAATTATGATGGTGCAACTGCAAGTGATGTAAAAAAACTAATTACTTATGTTCATGATAAAGTAAAAGAAGAAGAAAACGTAGATTTAAAAATAGAACAGGAATTTGTTAACTGGGAGTAGAAAATGAAAAAGCAAAAGAAAAAAAGAAGGTTAAGGGTAGGTAGGTTATTTTTATTATTACTGTTTATTTCAGTAATTTCTTTTGCGTTATTTAACATTAAAGACGTTAAGGTAAGAAGTATAATAATAAAGGGAAATAATATCTTAACTGATCAAGAGATAATAGAAATGTCAGGCTTGCAAGATTATCCTTCGTTTTTTACTACTTTATCTTATAGCGTAAAAAAAAGAATTCTTAAAAGTAAGTACGCCAGAGATGTAAAAGTTACTAAAGGTATTTTAAGTTTTAAAATAAGCATTAAAGAGGAAAAAGTGTTATACGTAGATTATAAAAATGGAAACAAAGTAACAAGTAACGGAGAAATTAAAGATAAAAAAATAGTTTGCGCCCCATACTTAACAAATGATGTTCCAAATGACAAAAAAGCCTCCTTTTTAAAAGCAATGAATAAAATTGATGATGATATATTATGCCAAATGTCTGAAATAAAGTATGACCCAAACGAAATAGATGACGATAGGTATTACGTTTACATGGACGATGGTAATAGCGTTTATTTGACGGTTAATAAATTTGATAAACTAAATAAATATAATACTATTTTGGAAAACATTGGAAAACAAAACGGTACTTTGTATTTGGATTATGGAGATTATTTTGAGGTTAAATAATCTTTTTTATTTACTTGCTTTTTTGGTTATGGTATATTTTATAAAGTAGGAGTTGGTGTTATGTCAAGTAGTTCTAATATTAAAATTAGTAAGTTAATTCACGTGATTTTATTTTTAATTATCATTATAACTATGTTTACATTTTTTGATAACAAGCCAAGCGATGATAAAGATAAAAAAAGTGTTAATAGTAATAGTTATTTAATGGAAAAATGGTACACGCCAGATGGTAGTACCAATAAAATTAGTATTTATAAGGATTCTTCTGATGCAACCTTTTTAACTTATGAAAATAATAATGATGCTTTACCACTTGATTATTCTTTAATAGCTTCTTATGAGTGTGAAAATTTAAACTGTAATTTTTACGGTGTTTATAACAAAAAAAATTACGTTATTATTCATGATGGATATTATTTAGTATATGATTATAAAAATAATAAAGCTTTAAAACTGGATTTACCAAAGGAAGAGTATTATAAAGAGATTTTTTTCTGTGGATATAAAGATAATATATATGGTCTTGCGATATCTAATTTTAACGGCTTGTTTTCTTATTATTCGTTAAATAAAAAAGAGTTTTTAACTGAATTTAAATATGATTATTTATTATCTGGTGAAAACATTTTGTTTAAAAAAGATAGATTTATTGCCATGATGAGTGATGGAAATGATGAAACTTATTACGTAATAGATTCTAATGATAATAATATTTTATTAAGCTCAAGTAAAAAAATAAGTTATTTTAGCAATAAAGAACATGTTTATTATATAAACGAGTACGTTTTAAACGATAAATGTAGTTACGAAATATATAACTCTAATTTTAAGTTACTTTTAGATGGCAAAAGATATTCTTCTTTTGCGGTGTCTGGTAGTGGCAATTTGGCCTTGAAAAATGACGATGAATCTTTTGGTATATATACTAAAACAGGCAAATTAATAAAGGTGAGCAAAAGATATTATAAAATTTTAAAAGTAATTAATGATTACGTTATTGTAATTGATAATGACGGATATTTAAAATTAGTTAACTATGATGGCAACGTTGTTGCAAAATATGAAAAAATGCAGGGTAGTTATGTTTTTAAAGATGAATTATCTGGTTTTGATAATGGTTTAAATAGTGTTATATATTTAATTTTTGAAGTTAATAATGATAGCAAGACTGATACCTTAAAATATTACTATGATACAAAAACTAAAGAAAAGGGCGTGAAAGGTTAAAACGGGTTTAAGTTACCAAAAAATCCCAGATGATTATTTTTTAAATTATATATTTTAAAAATCTGATTTATATAGTATAATTATTTATATGGTAAAGTTATATGATAGGAGTAATGCTAATGAAAAAAATCTATACGAGTATAGACATTGGTTCTGATACGATTCGTATTTTAGTTAGTGAGTACTTTGAGGGTAAACAAAGAATACTCGCGGTATCATCGGTTCGCTGTAAAGGTGTTAAAAATGGTGTTATTATTGATGAGGATGTCCTTTTAGAAAGACTTAAACTTGCAATTGATGACATTAATTCGAGAATTAACGTTAATGTAAAAAAAGCGATACTTATAGTGCCACCAATAGATGTGGAATACAGTTTGGTTCACGGAAACGTTCCAATCGTAAATGATGAAAAAATGGTTACGGAAAAAGATGTTGTAAGGGTTCAAAATGCCTCTTTAAATGATGTTTTACCAAACATGGAATTAGTTAGTATAACTCCAATTGATTTTACCGTTTATGAAAATGGTTCTGAAATAGAAACTCTAAAAGATCCTAAGGGTAAGATTTGTGATAGACTAGGTATTAGGGCAATGCTTGCTTTGGTTCCTAAAGCACACGTTATATCTTATGTTAAGGTAGTAGAAAAAGCTGGAATAGAAGTGGTTGATTTAGCATTATCTTCGATTTGTGATTACGAAGAAGTTAGTTTTAAAGAGATGAATGATGCAGCAAGTGCGATTATTAACATAGGTAAAGATACAACTTGTGTATCGGTATTTAATAAAGGTATAATAACTAATAGTTCCATTTTAAAAATTGGTAGTAAGGTTATTGATGAAGATATTTCTTACATTTATTATACGGCCAGGAAAAATGCTCGTAAGATCAAAGAAAATTTTGGGATTGCAAATCCTAGATATGCTAACAAAAGTGAAACTTATGAGACCAGAGATATTAACGGTAAACTCGTTAGTATTAATCAGTATGAACTTTCCGAAGTTATAAACAAAAGGTTATGCCAAATTTTAAATGTTGCGAAAAATGAATTAAAAGTATTAACAAATAAACAAATTCGTTATATAATGGTTTTAGGTGGCATAACAGATATGCCAGGTGTTAACTTTGTTTTGGAAGATATGTTTGGGAAAACAGCAAAAACTTATGTTTTAAATACTTTGGGTATTAGAAAAGCAAGGTTTATCACTGTTTCTGGTGCAATTAAGCACTTTGTAAAAAAGATAAAACTAAGGGGAAAAGAATATTCAATGTTTAGTAGTGACGATGTCGATAACTTAATACATAGCAAGACAAGAATAGGTAGAAGTGATTCGGTATTCGGAAGAATTTTTAACTACTTTTTTGATAATTAAGGAGGAAATAAGATGTTTGGTTTACCAGTAGATCAATTAGCAAAAATTAAAGTTATCGGTGTTGGAGGTGGCGGCGGAAACGCAGTTAACCGCATGATTGAGTGTGGTGTAAGAGGCGTTGAATTTATCGTTGCAAATACTGATTTACAAGTTTTAAATAGTTCTAAGGCAGAAACGAAAATACAAATAGGTTCTAAAATATCAGCCGGACTTGGAGCAGGTGGACGCCCTGAAGTTGGTAGGGAAGCTGCTTTAGAGTCAAAAAAGGAAATTGAAGAAGCGTTAAAAGGCGCAGATATGGTTTTCATTACTTGCGGTATGGGTGGTGGAACTGGTACTGGTGCTGCACCGGTTATTGCGGAAATAGCACAAAACATTGGTGCTTTAACGGTAGCAATAGTTACTAAACCTTTTAGTTTTGAAGGTAAAAAAAGAATGGCGCAAGCAATTGAAGGGCTTTCAGAATTAAAGGCAAACGTTGACACTTTAATAGTTATTCCAAATGATAGATTAAGAGAGATAATAGATAAATCAACACCAATGGTAGAAGCTTTCCATGAAGTTGATAACGTACTTCATAGAGGTGTGCAATCAATATCAGATTTAATTGCGGTAACCGGTTTAATAAACCTTGATTTTGCAGATGTTAAAGCAGTAATGGAAAAAAGTGGAAACGCACTTATTGGTATTGGTATGGGAACCGGTGAAAATAGAGCGGTAGAAGCAGCAAGACAGGCTGTATCAAGTCCTCTTCTTGAAACTAATATTTCTGGAGCAACTGATGCAATAATTAATATTACTGGTGGTGCTAACCTTACTTTATTTGAGGCTGAAGATGCTGCAGAAGTTGTAAGATCAACGTCAAATAATGATATAAATACTATTTTTGGTGCGGTAATAAACGAAAATTTAACGGATGAAGTAATCGTTACGGTAATTGCGACTGGTTTTGAAAAAGGGGAGCAAAAAACTGTTTCTGCACCAGAAAAAAACACTCAAGCCCAAAATATTACTCCTAGAATTAATAATATGATTCAGGATGATGATGACGATGATGATATTCCAAACTTTTTAAAAAATAGAAGAAGTTTTTAAGAATGCTTTTAAAAGCATTCTTTTTTGTTATAATTTTTCTATAATAAGAGGTATTTATGAAAAAAGTTAA
The DNA here is from genome assembly GCA_964407685.1 of uncultured Muribaculaceae bacterium. GTDB lineage: Bacteria > Bacillota_I > Bacilli_A > RF39 > UBA660 > Aphodocola. Next base: position 9,189 of record CAYOWI010000010.1, on the reverse strand, counting down.
TATATGGGAGACTAACCTTAATAGTTTAATTACTTATATGAACAATATAGATGAAATTATTAATCATATTAAAGAAAATAACAAAACTAGCTTTAGTGTTATAGATGAAAACGGGTTACAAGATGGTGTTATTACTACGTATTTTATTAATTCAGTAAGTGAAAATGCTAAAGAACAAAACATAGAAGTTACTTACGTTGATGAAAATCATCCATTTTTTTATGATAACGAGGGAAAAATTTATTTTAGTAAAGAATTTTTTAATAAAAATAAAGATATTATAATAAGAACTATTGAAGACCTTCTTTTTACTAAAGAAAATGTTCATATTTCTAAATATGTTTACAGTATGCGTTAGCTAAAAACTTATGTCTTACTGCAACTTCTATTTCGTTTGGTGAAGGTATAAAAGTACCAGAAGAAGTTAAGGAGATTCTTAAAGATAATCGTATAAATTCCTATCAGAATAATGGAAGTATAAGAGAGCAAATATCTACTAATCAAATTTTAGGTCAAGATTATAAATCGGTTATTTCTGATAGCAATGATGTGTATATAAATGATGACATTACTGACCTTGAAAATTTAAAATACATTCCTGCAAATAAAACAATCCATATTAAGCAAACAAATATGACTAAGGAAGATGCTGTGTTATTAGAAAATTACGATAATTTATATAATATAATTAGTAAGATTAGAGAAAATGGCCAACAAAATACGGTTGAAATAAATGTAAATAATAGAAAGAAATTCAGAGAGTCCAAACTGTATAAAAGTGACTTTGATAATATTAAGATCATTGGAATTGATTTAAATATATATTATCTAAAAGATTTAAAAAATATCTAGAAAATGAAAAGGATAAATTAGAATCTAGAAAAATAAGTAAATTACTTAATAATAATTTTATGGTTTGTGTTGGGTACATTAGTTTATTGCGCGAATTATTAACAAGATTAGATATACCAACATATAGTTACAACGTATCTACCGATATTTCGTATGATGATGGGTTTACTTTAGAAAACAAACCTATTGAATTAGCTGGTCATGCAAGAGTAATTTTAAACATAAGTGATCCAAAATATGACATTAGTGGTTTTTATGTTGCGGATCCAACGTGGGATAATAATCTTTTAGATGATTATTATAATCATGCTTTGATGTCATTTGATAAAACGAGCTATTAAAAAAGAATGTTTAGGTTAAGTGATGAGGAGTTAATTATGAACGTTAAAAGCATGGAAGATTTTTCTTTTAAAGCTAACTTTTTAATAAATCGTAATAAAAAAAATCCTTTTTATAGTAATTATAGTGAAAAAGAAACTAACGCTTCAATAGCGTTAGTAAATACTATTAATAGTATTTTAATTTCTTTATTACCAGAAAAATATTTAGAGTTAAAAAAGAAATATCCAAGTTTAACAGAACCTGAATTTAATATTGATGAAGCTTATAATTTTATAACTGAGACTGGTAATATATTTATTGATAATTTAGGAAAAGACGTTTCTATTGATACCGTAATAGAAGCCGCTAGCGTGGTTAATAAAGATGTATTTGGTTTTGATGAGGAACAATTAAACGAGTATAAAAAAGATTTATTAGATAAAAATATCAAAATGGATAAAATTGCTTTCCCTTATTGTTATGATAATAATATTAATATTAAAAAATAATTGCTTAAACTCGACACTTATTAACGTGTCTTTTTTTTATAATTAAATTGGTGATAGATATGAAAATATATGTTGATTTAATAATCTTACTTAATTTCTTTTTAGATTTTTTACTACTTTTAGGTACGTCCTTAATATTAAAAAGAAACGCTAAATTAATAAGGTTACTTTTAGGAGCTTTATTAGGAGCAGTAAGTATAATATCATTGTTTATAAGCTTTAATTCCTTAGGATTGTTCTTATTTAAAGTTTTTATTTCAGTATTAATGGTATTGATATCTTTTGGTTTTAAAAATTTAAAATATTTTTTTAATAATTTAGTATATTTATATTTAACAAGCATAATATTAGGTGGTTTTTTATATTTTGTAAATAACGAACTATCCTATAAAAATACTGGACTTATTTTCTTTCATAATGGTTTTAGTATTAACTTTATAATAATTATTATTTTATCACCTATAATAATTCTAATATACGTTAAGAATCAAAGAAAGCAAAAAGAAGAATTATCTAAGTATTATGAAGTTGATATAACGTTTTTAAATGGTGTAACAAAGCATTTGACGGGTTTTTTGGATACTGGTAATAATCTTTTTGATCCGTATAAAAAAAGACCAATAATCGTGATAAATAAAGACGTTTTAAACGGATATAATCCAAGGTGTATTTTAGTTCCGTGTATAACAGTTAAGGATAAGTCTTTACTTAAATGTTTTAAAATAAAGAAAATTATCATAAATGGAAAAAAAATAGAAGATGAGTGTTTAGTAGGAATAAGTGACAATAAATTCGGAATGGATGGAGTAGAGTTATTGTTACATAAAAAAATTGTAAAAGGAGATTAATATGTATGAAAAAAATAATTAATTTTATTAAAAATTTATTTAGGAAAGTAAGTGCGATATTTTTTGTTGGATCAGCGGATGCTCTTCCTGAACCGCTATCAAAAGAAGATGAAATAAAATATCTTACGGAGGCATCAAATGGAAATAAGGATGCTAAAAATAAACTAATTGAACATAATTTGCGTTTGGTTGTTTATTTATCAAAAAAATATGAAAATACAAAAATAGATTTAGAAGACTTAGTAAGTATTGGTACGATTGGATTAATAAAAGGAATAAATACCTATAAGATGGATAAAAATATTAAGCTTGCAACATATGCCTCTAGGTGTATAGATAATGAAATTCTTATGTACTTAAGAAAAAATAAAAAAAGAAACGCTGATGTATCATTAGAAGAATCTTTATCTTTTGATTCAGAAGGAAATGAACTTCATTTAGAAGATATCTTAGGAACTGATCCTGATTTAGTTACCAAAGAACTTGAGGATAATGATTTGAAAATAACGCTTATGAATGAAATAAATAGATTGCCAGAAAGGGATAAACAGATAATGAAATTAAGATATGGTTTGTTTGGCGAAAAGGAAATAACACAAAAAGAGTTAGCACAAAAATTAAATATATCTCAAAGTTACATATCAAGAATTGAAAAAAAGGTTATCAAAAGAATAAAAGAAACTATAAAAATGTAGTTTCTTTTTATGCTATAATATACATGGTGATATGTATGGATAACATAATTAAATTATTAGAAAAAGAAATATTAAAAGAGGATGAAAAAATAAAATCTTTATCAATTAAGCAGAGGGATATAAAGCATGTGTATGATGCTTTAATTCCAAATAAGAATAAAAGAAGCGTTATAAAAGTGCAAAATCTAGAAGATAAAGAAACATTTTATGAATTCATAGAAGTTTTGGCATATTATAACAGTATGTTATATCAAAAATTAGCTGAGGTTATTAAACACTTTAGTAAACGTGAAAAGAATCATTTATCCTATGATAATAGTAATTATATTAACTTAAAAAATGTTACGTTTGCGGATAAGATAAATCAACGATCAAAAGTTGTACGCGAAGAAGACGAAATTGATAGACAAATGCATGATATAATGATGCTTTCCTTTAATTTTATATTAGAATTTTATGAAGGCATAGAAAAAGAAAAAGAAGAAAAAAAGTCTTTGAAAAAGAAAGCGGAATATGCACTTAAAAATATAAAGAAAAATTTTTCGTTAACCGCACAAGATATTAATACCATTACTTTATTAATAGAAAAGGAAGAAGATTTTGATAAAGAAGAATTATTTAACTCTTTAAATAATTATATAGACCTTAAAAGGTGCAACATTATAAAAACAAAAACTGAAACTCCATCAAGAAAGGAGCAAAAAAACTATGTTGACGATAAAGATGTGATTATAACGGAAGAAAAAGAAGATAAAACAAATCCTGTTGTATCAAATTATTTAACTACTATACGAGCTTTTAATGGCAATTTAAACGCCATAAACGAATTTTTAAACGCTATAAGTTATAATGATGATATTGAAAATATTATTAATGAAATGTTACTTCAAATGAATCCTGATAAAGAAAGACCCCTATATGATATTGTATCAAATTATATGGTTCAACTATCTTGTGATGAATTTAAAGAAGATAAAATAGCAGAAGATGAACATGTTAATGTTTTGTTTTATGATTTTTTTAACGATACTAGTAAAATGATTGATATGATAGATAAAAACATTCCTAAAGAAGATTATAAATCTCTTTTAAAAGCTATGGAACTTATAAAAAAAGATGGTGCGATAGCTAATAGAACAACAACTGTTTTATTAAAGAAAATATATAAATTAAGAGTTAATAAAGTACGGATTACTTTTAAAAGACTAAATTATAATACTTATATTATTTTAGGAATATTTAGAAAGAAAAATCAACATGGATCAGAAATTATAGCTAAAACAAAAGAAAGAAATGATAAATTATCTAGGTATGAAAAGTTAATTATAGAATCTTTTGATATCTCATATATCTGGGATCGTTATTTAGATCTAAATAACGAAATATATGATAATATTATAGAAAAAATAAAAATAGATAAAAATAATAAATATTCAAAGTGATGTTAATGAAATCATAGAATTAATAAAAATTATAGTTTATTAATACCAAGCGGGTAAATCGCTTAATGAAAAAAAATAAGTTGTTTTATTAAAACATAAATGTTATATTTATAATAGAGGTGTTATATGAGTAATATACAAACATCTTATTTAAAAAAAGAAAGTAAAAGGGTAAGTAAAATAAAATTTGAAAAATTTCCTGGTGACAGTAATAAAAAAAGAAATAAAATATTGGCAAAAAAGGTAAAGAAAATATTGCTGTTTATGGTTGTTATTCTCATGTTTTTTATTTTACTTGTAGGTTCTAGTTTTTTAAATAAGAAAATACTTGATAATAATATTGAATTACATTATAAATTAGTTAATAGCTTTAATGGTAAATATGCTAATATAAAAACTTCTGATAGAAGCTTATTATTTAAAGAAATAGGTTTCGATGCATCAAAAGAAGAGATAAGAAACTTAAATAATAAAAAATATAATGCAACCTACGCATATCATAAAATTGATAAATTTGAAGATGTTTATGATAAAATATGCGTTTATTATGATAAAAATAATGATGTTTATTATATATCAGTTAACTTAATTTATGAAAATTCTTTTTTAACTTCTAGTCGTATTGTTAATGATATTAATAATTTATTAAATAACTTTATAGACATAAATGTTTCTAAAGACTCTTTATTAGAATTAATAAATAATAATTATTACTATAACGATTCATCTGGTTTAAAGTTTAGTATGTATCTTAGTGATTTTTTTGAAGAAGGGTATAGTAGTATTAATATAATTATAGAAAGATAAAATTAAAAATTCAGAACATTCTGAATTTTTTGGTATAACGTTTAAGTTAGTAAGTAATAAGAAAAAATTATCGAAAAATGCATAAGTTATAATAGGGTGATTATCATGAAAGAGGAGTTTAAGGCATTTGTAAGGAAAAAACCAGAACTTATAAAGTTCGTTAATTCTGGAAAAATGACGTGGCAAAAATTTTATGAGCAGTGGTCTTTATATGGCGAAGATGAAAAAGTGTGGGAATCTTATAAGGGTGTCGATAGTAAATCTACTTCTAAAACTAAAGAAGAATCATTTAATATTGGAAGTATAACCGATATGATAAAAAAGGTAGATATGAATTCTGTTCAAAAAGGTGTTAATAGTCTTCAAAAGGTAATAGAATTGCTCCAAGGTTTTACAACTAAAGATGCGGCTTCAGGGACAAAATCTTATGAACCTAGGCAATTATTTAAAAAATTTGAGGATTAATGGACATAAGAATTAAGCTTTTTCTCGATTCAAACCCTGATTATAAAAGATACCTTAGAGCTAATTCATACTGGTATAAAACGCTTATAAGAAATCCTGAAATGTTTGATGTGTTTGTTTCTGAAGTAAAAGAAAAATATAAACTAAGGACCACCGATAAAATAAATAATATAATAGAAAAAATAGACATGGTAAGCAAGTTTATTAACGTATTGAGGTGATAAAATGATTGAAAAAATATACCAAATAATAGATGAAATAGAAGCCAGTGATTTCAAAAGAAAATTAGATGACATAAAAACAAAAATAAATAATAATCCTGATACTAAAAGGCTGATAAAAAGGTTTTATGAAGCGAAAGAACTATATGAAAAGTATAATTATAAAGATGATTTTATAAAGGCTAAAATAGATATGTTAAAAGACCCATTTATTAAAGAATATTTAAGTTTACAAAATAAAATTAATTTACTTACAATTTATATAAACAATAGAATAAATAAAATTACTAAAGGTATTACTGACAAATAGTAATACTTTTTTGTATTAAATGAGTTATAAGTGTGATAAAATTTTTATAAGGTGATTTAAATGAAAATAATTAGTGGAAAATATAAAGGAAGAGTATTAAAAGGCTTTGATATTTATGGCACAAGACCTACCATGGATAGGGTAAAAGAATCATTATTCGCAATGATTCAAGATTATATAAAAAATGCAGTAGTATTAGATTTATATTCTGGAACTGGTAATTTAGCGATAGAAGCTATTAGCAATGGAGCAAAAGAAGCTTATTTTGTTGATAATAAAAAACAAGCAATAAATACCATAAAAGATAACATAAAAGATTTAAAAATAGTAAATACTACTATTATACATGGTGATGCAATTGATACTTTACAAGGTTTTGTAAATAATAAAAGTTTTGATATTATATTTTTAGATCCGCCATATTTAACTGATGAAATGAATAAATCTTTAAGCTTAATTAATTCTAATATAAATTTATTAAGTGATAAAGGGTTAGTTGTATGTGAAACAGAACTTGATATAAATTATGATAAATATAATAATTTGACACTTTTTAAAAGTAAAAAATATGGTTCTAAACATGTAAATATTCTAAAAAAGAATTGTGCTACTATTGACTTAAAAAAGTAATGATGATAATATTTAAATATATAATAGGAGGAATAAAAAGATGAAAAAATTAAATAAAAAAGGTTTTACGTTAATTGAATTACTTGCGGTTATCGTAGTACTTGCAATCATAATGGTTATTGCAACACAACAAGTAAATGCAACAATTAAAAAATCAAGAAGGAATGCTTTTATATCGTCATATAAAATGATATTAAAGGATATAAAATTTAAAATAGCTTCCAATGGATTGGGAGAAAGCGAACCTATTACATGCTCAAATACGAATGTTTGTGCTTCGCAATATGATTTGTCTGCTAGTGATTATTCAATGGTGCTGTCCGAAGAATCAAATCTGAAAAATGAAAAAACAGGTAGATATATATTTACATTAACGGGAACAGGTAAATTCAATAATATGGAATTAAAAAAAGATTGTCCAGTATCTGGTGCTTGCTTAAATGACAATACTATTAAAGTTTATATTGATAATGAGGGTAAAGTTACCGCTAATTAATAAAAAAATGTAAGGTTTTGTGTTTATAATTATATATAAATAAAAAAACATGTACTTAAAAGTATGTGTTTTTCTTTTGCTTTCATTCTTATTATTTAGTATAATAAAGTTGTTGTAAAAGGAGGTTTTTTGGATGTTGTTAATAGGATCACATGTATCATTTGGTAGTAGTAAGCAGCTTTTAGGAAGCGTAAAAGAAGCGTTAAGTTATGGATCAAACACTTTTATGTTTTATACTGGTGCACCACAAAATACAAAAAGATGTAAGGTTGATTATGATTTGACCTTAAAAGCAAGAAATTTATTATATGAAAATGATATAGAACTTGAGAATATAGTAGTTCATGCGCCATACATAATAAATTTAGCAAATAATCAAGATGGTGAAAAATATAATTTTGCAATAGAATTTTTAAAAGAAGAAATTAAAAGAGTTTACGCTTTGGGAGTGGAGAAACTAGTTTTACATCCTGGTAGTTTTGTTAATTTAGATTTAGAAACTGGTATTAAAAATATTATAAACGCATTAAATGAGGTGATAACACCAAATCAAGCGGTTAAAATATGCTTAGAGACCATGGCAGGTAAGGGTACTGAAACTTGTTTTAAGTTAGAGCATATAAAACAAATTATTGATGGTGTTAAATATTCTGATAAAATAATGGTGTGCTTAGATACTTGCCATTTAAATGACGCTGGATATGATATGAGCCATTTCGATAAATTTTTGGATGAATTTGATAAAGTAATAGGAATAGATAAAATTGGATGCGTTCATGTAAATGATTCTAAGAATGCTATAAAGTCGCATAAGGATAGACATGAAAATCTGGGGTATGGCACCATTGGATTTGATGCTTTGTTAAGTATTATTTATAATAAAAGGTTAGAAAAGGTGCCTAAAATACTTGAAACTCCATATATTAGTTTGGATGGTGGAAAAGATAGGAGTTATCCACCTTATAAATTTGAAATAGAAATGATTAAAAACAAAAAATTTAATAAAAATTTATTTGAGGATGTAAGAAGTTATTATAAGAATTTAAAGTAGATATTTTTATAATTGGTAATAGTGTATGAATTAAATAATACTTTGGAGTGTTATTGCGTATATTTAATTATGGTATTTAACTTTAACGTTTTATAATTTTGATTAAATCTTGCTAATGTTTAAAAAAAATAGTATAATTATGGGGCGGTGGTGATGGGCTTGATCGTAGATTTAACTAAGTTAGTTTATGGAAATTTATATGAAATACCAGTGTCGGGAGAAATTTCAGTATCAAATGATATGTTAAATGGTACTGATATAAGAAGAATATCACCAATTAAAGTAAGCGGTTACATAAAAAATAATGAGGAAGAATATGAATTAGACATAAGTGTTTCCGGAACGATGATACTTCCTTGTGCAAGAACGTTAAAAGACGTAGAATATCCGTTTGATATACAAATAAATGAAGTAATCGGGGAAAATGACGATAATTCACTAGAAATTATTCAAAATAGACTTGAAATTTTTCCGATTATATGGCAATATATATTAGTGGATGTTCCTTTAAGAGTTCTTGCACCTGATGCTAAAGAAGAATC
>CAYOWI010000009.1:0-39802 GCA_964407685.1 uncultured Muribaculaceae bacterium | reverse complement strand
ACATACTAAATTGTATAAATGTATCTTAAATGTCAATTTACTTTTGAAATTAAATATGTATAAAAACATTAAGTATATTTATTGTTAAAACTTGGTAATTGTATTATAATAAAAATATAGTAAAGGATGTGGTTATATGAAAAAAAGATTGATTAGTGCATTTGTTGCTCTCGCCATATTTATTCCTCTTGTTATGTTAGGTGGTATGTGGTTTAGGGTGGCTGCTACTATTTTGGCAGTATTAGGTATGAAAGAGTTTTTAAGTTTACCAGGAGAAGAAAAAAGACCTAGGTATGTAAATTTAATTTTATATGCTTTAGTTATATTACTTGTTTTTATGGATAAAAATCGTATAACTTATTATTTCTTAACGATATTACTTCCAATGCTTGCGGTTATATATTGTAATGACAATAAAAAGTATAATGCCGATGATGCTTTTAAATTAATTGGTATGACGATTCTTGTTGGAACTATATTTCATCAATTTACGTTAATAAGAAATGAGGGGTTAATGAAGTTTATTTATTTATTTTTAATTACTACCCTTACTGATACTTATGCTCATTTAGGCGGTACTTTAATTGGAAAACATAAATTAGCTCCTAAGATTTCACCAAATAAAACTTGGGAAGGTAGTATAATCGGCGGTATATTTGGTACCCTTTGTGCAGCAACTTTTTACTTTATTTTTGTTGATGGTACAGTCAATATTCTAGGGCTTTTGATTATAACGCTATTCTTATCTTCTTTAGGACAATTAGGTGATTTGTTCTTTAGCACCGTAAAAAGAAATCATAGTATTAAAGATTTTTCTAATATAATGCCAGGACATGGAGGCGTGTTAGATAGATTAGATAGTATTATTTTTGTTGTTATTGGATATATTTTATTATCAGGAATAATCTAGGAGGAATAAAATGACACTAATATATTTTGTTTTAATGCTTGGAATAATTGTTTTTATACATGAACTTGGCCATTTTTTCTGGGCAAAAAAATCAGGTGTATACTGCTATGAGTTTTCGCTTGGTTTTGGACCAAAACTTTTTTCTTTTAAAAGAAAGAATGACGAAACTTTATATTGTTTAAGACTTATACCGATTGGTGGATATGTTGCAATGGCAGGGGAGGAAGTAGACGACGATAAGTCTGTTCCTAAGAGTAAAAAAATGTATAATAAACCTTGGTATAAAAAGTTAATAATCGTTTTGGCTGGTGTAATGAACAATTTTATTTTGGGATTTATTGTTTTATTTATTATTGCTCTTATTTATGGCTCTTACACCACTAAACCAATTCTTGGTACCGTAGTAAAAGATTCGGCAAGTTATGAATCTGGTCTTAGAAAGGGAGATAAGATTTTAAAGATAAATGGCGAAAGAACAAAAACATGGGATGATGTGACCTTAAAGCTTACTTTAGCCAATAATGAAAAGACTCAAGTTTTTACTGTAGAAACATCAGATGGTGAAAAGGAACTAAAAGTTAAACCTACTAAAGTAACCGACAAGGAAGGTAATGTTTCTTATTCTTATGGTATAGCCCTTGATGATACTAAGTATCATGGTATAGGTAATGCATTTAAATATGCCACAAGTAAATTTGGTTCTATTTTTAATTCTATGATTGTCACAATAAAATCCCTTATAACTGGTAAAGTAGGATTAAATTCATTATCGGGACCAGTTGGAATATATTCAATCGTTGGTTCTCAAAGTAAGGCTGGAGCCTCTGGATTACTTTATTTACTTGCTTATTTATCAATAAACGTTGGTTTCATTAACTTAATTCCGTTTCCTGCTTTTGATGGTTATCGGGCAGTGGTTATATTAATTGAAAAAATAACTGGTAAAAAGGTTAATGCAAAAGTCGATGCGGTTATAAATAACCTTGGTTTATATTTGCTTTTTGTACTTATGATATATATAACGATAAAGGATGTATTAAGACTTTTCTAAGAAAAGTCTCTTTTGTTAAAGGAGGGTTAAAAATGAAAAATTTAAAGGTAATATTTATGGGTACACCAGAATTTTGTGTTCCTATATTAGAAAGTTTAATTAATAAGTGTAACGTACTAGCGGTAGTAACTCAGCCCGATAAAGAAGTTGGTAGAAAAAAAGAACTTATTTATTCTCCTGTTAAAAAAAAGGCGTTAGAGTATGGTATAAAAGTTTTACAACCAGTTAGAATAAGAGATGAATATCAAGAAATTATAAATTTAAATCCTGACATTATAATAACTTGTGCTTACGGACAAATAGTACCTGAAACTATTTTAAATGCGCCTAAGTATGGATGCATAAACGTTCATGCATCACTTCTTCCGAAATTAAGAGGTGGAGCACCTATTCATAAAGCGATTATAAATGGTTATGATAAAACCGGAATAACAATCATGTACATGGATAAAGGGATGGATACCGGTGATATGATATCAAAAGTAGAGGTAAAAATAGAAAATAGTGATACTGCCCAAACCCTTCATGATAAATTACAAGAAGTATCAGTTCCACTTTTACTTGAAACTTTACCAACTATTATTGATGGCACTAATAAAAGGGAAAAACAAAATGATAATGAAGCTACGTACGCATATAATGTAACTAGAGAAGAAGAACATGTAAATTTTAACAAAACTTCTAAAGACGTGTATAATCAAATAAGAGGACTTAATTCTTGGCCGGGTGCTTATGCTATATTAGACGATAAAAATATTAAGTTATGGTTATCTAAAACTAGTGATAAGAAGTATAATGAAAAACCAGGAACAATAGTAAACTTAGATAAAAGTGGTATGGAAGTAGTAACTAGTGATGGCAGTATTTTAATTACTGAATTACAATTACCAGGAAAAAAGAAAATGAATATTAAAGATTTTATAAATGGGAATAAGGTGGAAGACTATTTAGGTAAAGTACTTAAATAGTTTTTTTTCGTTAGATTTTGAGATAATATCCCGGAATGAAATCATTTTGGATTATAGTTATAAAATCCCAAAAATAAAAGGAAAAGCTATGTACTTTAAGGTTAAAAAAGGTTAAAATAACGTCATTAAGTTAAAAAGAAAGCCCCCAAAAAAAGTGCGGGAAGTTGATATTTTTAAAATTTTGTAAGGGTAACATCCCACATTTTTGTAGTAATTATAAGTGTATTTTGGCTTAATTTGTTTTTACTACTTTTTAAGTAGTTTTATGGCTAAATCGATATCATTATAATTAATCTTATTGATTTTTAATTTGCCCTTCATATAAAATATTTAATTGCCTGCAATACCACTGCAATCTGACATTTTTATCCACATTTCCTTAAAAAACCTTGACCGGGGGGGGGGTATATGCTATTATAAACATGATAATAATAGAAAAGGAGAAGTAAAAATGATAAATAATAAGAAAAGTAAAATATTAATAGGATGTTTAGCACTACTACTAGTTTTATCAGTTGGATATGCGTACTTTAGCCAAAATATAACTATTAATGGAACAGCAACTGCTAAAGGTGATTTTAATATAACTGCAGCATGTACAACGGGAATTGATTCAAAGATTGGAACAGCATCTGATTTTGGAGAAAATGAACAAGGATATAAAAATGATAGTTGTACGGTATCTGGAAATGCAGTTTCAATTAATTTGGAATTAGAATATCCTGGAGCAGAAAGGTATTTTACTATTAAGATGACTAATAGTGGCACCATAGATGCTAGTTTAAATCTTAATGAAGAAATTACGTATTCTGGAAAACTTTGCGGTTTAATTGGCAATACTGAAGCAGAGGTAGACGAAGCTATTACTAATAATTGTTTTGATATTACTAATGATGATATGCATGGGCCAAGTTATAATGCTGTTAAGATTACGTCACTATTCTCCGAGGTTGAGTTATGGGCTATAGAAAAAAAAGATGGGACCTTTTTAAATTTTGTAACTGAAAATTTTGATGAATCGGAACTAATTGAATGCTTTTCGGATACAGGGGCTCTAATACTCAAACCAGGATATACCGCGTATTTTTTGACAGAAGGATGGTTTCAACCAAAATTGGTTGAGGATGTTGCGGGTAACTATTTTAACCTAAAAACCAATTTAACTACAACCTTTAATTGGCACCAACTAGCAAATTAATATAAAAAGAAGAAAAAAATAAGAAAACATTCAATTTGTCTAAATAAATGCTCTAAAGACTGATGCTACTAAAAAACATATGTAAAAAAAATCCCTTATGGGATTTTTTTAATATAGAAATTAAATCACTTTTTTTCTTTAAAACTATCACAAATGGTTTCTTTTTTGTGGGCGTCATCAGGTTTACAATTACAGCTTACTTTTATTTCGTTTAAAGTGCAATAGCAATTATCACAATCGTTGTATTCACATGATTCAACGTCACATTTTATAGATTTATTATCTTCATTCATTTTACTTTACCTCCATTATTACTTTTTCTTTTTTTAATTTAAATATTCGTTTTATATCAAATAGTGTAAATATATTTTAAAATGGTATTATTAAAAAGTTTAAATTTATTAACCTTTATTGATATCTTTGATATAATAAAAGTTAGTTAAGGAGAGTTTTATGAACAGTATTTATGATTATCCTTTAGAAGATTTGGTAAATTATTTTGTCGAAATAGGTGAAACTAAGTTTAGGGCAAATCAAGTGTTTGATTGGTTATATACAAAAAGAGTTAAATCATTTAATGAAATGACAAATTTAAAAAAAACGTTAACGTCTTTTTTAAACGAGAAATTTTCAATCGATGGTTTGAAACTAATAAAAAAAGAAGAAGATACGGACGTTAAAAAATATTTATTTGAACTTTTTGATGGAAATAAAATAGAAGCAGTGTTAATGCGACATGATTATGGTAATAGTATTTGTGTTTCATCTCAAGTTGGTTGTAACATGGGATGTTCTTTTTGTGAAAGTGGAAGACTTAAAAAAGTTAGAAATTTATCTGCTTTTGAATTAGTGCTTCAGGTTTTAGCGGTAGAAGAAGATTCGAATTTAAGAATTAGTCATGTTGTTTTAATGGGAATTGGAGAACCTTTTGATAATTATGATAACGTAATTAAATTTATTAAAATAATAAATGATCCTAAGGGAATAAATATTGGCATAAGACATATTACCATATCTACTTGTGGTTTAGTGCCTAAAATAAAAAAATTTATAAATGAAAAAGCGGGGGTAAACTTAGCGATAAGTTTACATGCACCAAACGATGAATTAAGAAGTAAAATAATGCCGATTAATAAAGTTTATAATATAAAAGATATTATATCAGTGGTAAAAGAATACATAAAAAAAACAAATAGACGGGTTGCTTTTGAATATATTTTATTAAAAGACGTAAATGATACAAAAGATTGTGCAAATGAGCTAGCTAACCTCTTAAAAGGAATAAACTGTTATGTTAATTTAATTCCGTATAATGAAACTAGCCATATAAAGTATAAAACTAGTGAAAAAGTGACAATTGATAAATTTTATGATATATTAAAAAAGAATGGGATAAACGTTACAATAAGAAAAGAGTTTGGTTCTAAGGTATCAGCAGCTTGCGGACAACTTAGAAGTAAACAAATTACTAGAAAGTGAGCGAAGATGATGAAATCATATTACATAACGGATACGGGAAAGGTTAGAACTCATAATGAAGATTCAGTAATGATTATAAAAAATTTAACTGGTGAATACTTAATGGTTGTTGCAGATGGTATGGGTGGTCATAAAGCAGGAGAGGTGGCTTCTTCCATCGTTGTAAATGGTCTTACTGATAAATTTAAAAAAATGGAATCAATCGGTGAAAAGCAAGAAGCGGTAAATTGGATAAGAAAAAACGCTAGTGAACTTAATGATGCAATTTTTAAATATACCGATGAGTTTCCTGAAAGTAAGGGTATGGGAACTACGCTTGTACTTGCGGTTGTAACTAAAGATTACATACTTTTTGGTAACGTTGGGGACTCGTCGGGGTTTGTTATGAAAAAGAAAGCATTATATAAAGTTACTAAGGATCATACCCTTGTTAATCTTTTGGTTGAAACTGGAGAACTTACTGCTGAAGAGGCGGTAAATCACCCTAGAAAAAACGTTTTGATGAGGGCGCTTGGAGCGAATAATCCAATAGATGTTGATATTTTTGACGTTGATATGAGTTGTGATTCAATCCTTTTGTGTAGCGATGGTTTAACTAATATGCTTACAAACAATCAAATAGAAAAAGTATTAAATAGTGATTTAACGGCTGAAGAGAAGATAGTTAAGTTAATAAGAAAAAGTAATTTAAGGGGTGGGACTGATAACGTATCCATCGCGTATTTAGAAAAAGAAAGTGGTGAAGTTAAGTGATCCAAAAGGGGCAAAAAATAAATGATCGCTATGAAATTGAAAAACTAATTGGTGAAGGCGGAATGGCTAATGTTTATTTAGCTAATGATACTATCTTGGATAGAAAAGTAGCGGTTAAAGTGCTAAGGGGAGATTTAGCCGGCGATGAGAAATTTGTTAGACGCTTTCAAAGGGAAGCATTATCTGCTTCTTCTTTATCACATCCTAACATAGTAGAAATATACGACGTTGGAGAAGATGATGGTAATTTTTACATCGTAATGGAATTTATTGAAGGAAAAACACTAAAACAATTAATTAAAAAACGTGGTGTTTTATCACTTCCTGAGACCATGGATATAATGCTTCAACTTTTAGATGCTTTAGCTAGTGCCCATGATTCATACATAATTCATAGGGATATTAAACCGCAGAACATAATGATTAAAGAAAGTGGACTTGTTAAGATAACTGATTTTGGTATTGCTATGGCTCTTAATAGTGTCGAACTTACTCAAACTAATTCGGTTATGGGTAGTGTTCATTATTTGCCACCTGAACAAGCTAGTGGTAAAGGTTCAACAATTAGAAGTGATATTTATTCACTTGGAATACTTATGTTTGAAATGTTAACGGGGAAAATGCCATTTAAGGGTGATAGCGCCGTTGAAATTGCTTTAAAACACATGAAAGAACCACTTCCTAGTGCAAAGGAAATTAATCCTGTTGTACCACAATCAGTTGAAAATATAATATTAAAAGCAGCTGCTAAAAATCCTAAAAATAGATATCGTGACGTAAGAGAAATGGCTGAGGATATTAAAACGTCATTAGACGTTGAAAGGCAAGATGAACAAAGAATAGTATTTAAGTATCCAGAAACAGATTTTTCTGATACTAAAGCGGTAGGCGTTTTAAAAGAAGAAAAAAAAGAAACTAAAGAGGAAAAACCAGTTGCTAAACAGATAAACTTGGAAGATAAAATAGAAAAGTCCAATAAGAAAAAGATGGTAATTATCGGATCAATAATCGCGGTATTTGCCTTTTTGATGGTACTTATTGTTATTATTTTACCTAAGGTGTCACAATCAGAAGAAATAAAGATTCCTGATGTATATGGTATGGAAATATCAAAAGCTGAAGATATGATTAAAAAGTCTGGTTTTAAAATTAGTTCTAAGGAAAAACCTAGTGATGAAATTGATCAAAACCTAGTAATAGAAACTGAACCTAGTAAAAACAGGTACATTAAAAAAGGAAGTACGATAACGATTTATTATTCTTCGGGTTCTAAAAAAATAACGGTTGAAGATTATACTGGTTTAAATGTCTATGAAGTGAAGGCAAGACTTGAATTAGATGGAATTAACGTGGAAATAGAGGAAAAAGAGGTTGAAGATTCTGTTAAGTATGAAGGAAAAGAACAACTAATAATTGAACAAAATGTTAAAAAAGGAGAAAAAATTGCATCAGGTCAAAAAATAATATTATACATTCCTAAAATATTGTCTATGTATCCAGATATGGTAACTGACGCTTGGACAATCGAAAGAGCAACCGAGTTTTGTGAAAAATATGGGCTTACCATTAAAGTTACTTATAAGGAAACAAATGAAGTGGCAGAAAATATAGTACTTGCTCAATCTCCTAAAGCCGGTGAGGAAATATTCGAAAATGATATATTTAAGGTTGTGGTTTCAAAAGCACAACCAACTACAACTACAACAACTAAGGTAACTACCACAACTGTGAATGAAAACGAAAATCAAGGTGAATAATGGTTGGTAGAGTAATAAAATCAATAAGTAATAAATGGACGGTAGAAATAGAAAATAAACAGTATGAATGCTCTTCTATTGGTAAATTTAAATATTTAAAAATATCTCCCTTAGTTGGAGATATGGTAGAAGTTGATGTTAATAATAAGGTTATAACTAAAATAATGCCAAGAAAAAATGAACTTATAAGACCTCCAATTGCAAATGTTGATCAAGGGATAATATTAGTAAGTTGTAAAGAACCTAATTTTTCTAGTAATTTACTTGATAAAATGCTAGTTATAATAGAGTATAATAATGTTAAACCAATCATTTGTTTTACTAAGTACGATTTATTAAAAGATACTAGTGAAATTGACTCCATAATTAACTACTATAAAAAAATAGGATATGGTGTATATATAAATAACGAATTATTAAACATAAAAAAAATATTAAAAGGACATCTTAGCGTTCTTACGGGACAAACCGGGGTAGGTAAATCTTCCTTATTAAACAAGTTAAAAAACGAATTAAATCTTCCAACCGGAGAAATATCAAAAGCTTTAGGTAGAGGAAGACATACCACTAGGCATGTTGAATTACTTAAAATAGAAGATGGACTAGTTGCAGATACCCCTGGTTTTTCGTCACTTGATTTTATCGGTATGAACAAAAAAGATATAAAAGATAATTTTATTGAATTTTATAATAATGAAGATAGATGTAAATATCAAGATTGCATTCATGCAAAAGAAGATGGATGTTATATAAAAGAACTAGTTAAAGAGGGGAAAATATTAAAATCTAGGTATGAAAACTACTTAAAATTTATTGATCAAATAAATATTAATAAGAGGTAATGTATGAAAGTTTCAGTATCAGTATTAAGTGCCTATGATAGGCTTATAAACGCTATTAAAAAAGTAAATGAATCAAGCGCTGATTTTTTACACATTGATGTAATGGATGGAAGGTTTGTTCCGGATAAGAAATTCCCAATAGAAGTAGTAAAAGATATAATTAGTATTAGTAAAAAGCCATTAGATGTTCATTTAATGGTTGATGAGGAAGATTTAATAAAAAGATATGCTTTATTAAAACCCGATTATTTAACATTTCATGTTGAAGTAATTAAAGATTATGAATTAATTGACCATGTTAAATCTCTTGGTATAAAGGTAGGGCTTGCTATTAATCCAGAAACAAAGATAGAAAAATTAATTCCATATATAGACTATATTGATTTAGTTTTATTTATGAGTGTAAATCCAGGATTAGGAGGCCAAGTATTTAAAGAAGAGGTTATAGATAAAATAAAAAGATTAAAAGAAATAGCTCCTAAAGATTTAATAATTAGTATTGATGGCGGGGTTAACGATAAAACCGTTAATCTATGTAAATATGCTGGATGCGATATGGCTGTTGCTGGCTCTTATGTAACCAATTCGAAAAACTATAACGAAAGAATAGGAAAATTAAAGTAATGAATAAAATAGAAAAATTAAATAACATTATTAAAAATTCAAAGAGCATTGTGTTTTTTGGAGGGGCTGGAGTGTCAACGGAAAGTGGAATCCCAGATTTTAGAGGAACAAATGGTTTATATACTAAGAAGTATGATAGAAATCCAGAATACATGTTAAGTCATGATTGCTTTTTAAATGAACCTGATTTATTTTATAGCTTTTTCTTTGATAACATGATATTTGATGGTGCTGAGCCAAATTATTGTCATAAAAAACTAGCTCAGTTAGAAAAAAGCGGAAAATTAAGTTCAATAATAACACAAAATATAGATGGACTCCATCAACTAGCTGGCTCAAATAACGTATTAGAATTACATGGCAACGTTAATAAATTAACTTGCTCTAAATGTGGTAAAGTATATAGTATTAATGAAATAAAAAGAACTGGTGTTCCTTTTTGTGGTTGTGTTGGAATAATAAAACCTAACGTTGTTTTATATGGCGAAGAATTAGATGAAGACGTTATTAATAAGTCATTAGATGAAATAAAAAAATGTGATACGTTAATTGTAGGAGGAACTTCTCTTGTTGTTTATCCTGCTGCTGGATTCATTAAATATTTTAAAGGAAAAGATTTAGTAGTGATAAATAAAAATACAAAAACATACATAGATGATAAGGCTACACTGGTAATTAATGATTCTATTGGTGAAGTATTTAAAAAAATAAATTTACATAAGTAAAAATTATATTTGAAACAAAAAGACATAGTTGACAGAATTATGCCTTTTTTGTTACTATAAGCAACATTAAAAGGAATGTGTTTTGATGAAAAAAAATTTTATTAGAGAAATGAATATTAAATGTGCAACTAAATATAAAAATCCCGCAATAATAACTTTAAATGGATTACCAGGTAGTGGAAAAACCACGGTTGCAAAAGAATTATCTAAATGTTTTGGGCTATTTGTGTTAAGCAATGATTATATTAGAAATTATTATTTTGTTAAGTTTGAAGATGATCAAGAAAAGCAATTAAAAATACCTAGAATTGTAGCTCGTATTAATAAGGAAAGGTTAATTAAGCTTTTAATTAATAGGCGTTCACTTATAATTGATGCTAATTTAAATACTTTAAAATCAATTAAAAAAATAGAAAAAATAGCTAGTTTATTTAAATATAGTGTTATAAAAATAAAAATAGATTCAAAAAGTGATGAAGAAAACATAAGACGAATTGAAAATAGGATAATGAACTATAATTATAAAGATGCAAATGTAATTGGAGATAATGTTAATTATTCCACGTCATATGATCAAGATATGTATTACCAAATTAAAAAGGGAAAACCCGAAATGTTAGAACCAACGTATTTTGATTTTATTATTGAAAATAATTCCGATTTAGAGAAACTTAATAATAATATAGAAAACGTGAGTTTTCATTTAAAAAGATATTTCAAAGGAAAGAAATAATAAAATTACTTTACAAAACATAAAATATGTTGTATACTAAAAAAGTAATTTTGATATGAAGGAAAGAAGACGAGTATTCATCTCACCCGATTACAACTAGTAATGGGTCAAACGCCAACTTGTGATTAACATATTTTTTAAGCGTTTTTATAGGGTGAATACTAATCTTGTATTCACTTTTTATTATGGAGGTGCTTGACATAGCAAAGGAAAAAGACATGCCAATTAATGAGCAAATAAGAGCAAGACAAATGCTTGTAATTGGACCTAATGGTGAACAACTTGGTATTAAATCTAAGGAAGAGGCGTTAACACTTGCTTCTTATGCTGGGTTTGATTTAGTTTTAATCAACGATAAAGCTGAAAATCCAGTATGTAAGTTAATGGACTATAACAAGTTTAAGTATGAGAAGAAAAAGAAACTAAAAGAATCTCAAAAGAAACAAAAAGAAAATAATGCTGAAACGAAAGAATACCGTTTATCACCAAACATTGATGTACATGACTTTAATACGAAACTAAATAATGCTAAAAAATATTTAGAAAAGGGTCATAAAATCAAGCTAACTATTCGTTTTAGAGGACGTGAAATGCAATTCACTGATAAGGGTAAAGAAGTTTTACTTAAGTTTGCAGATAATCTAAATGATGTTGGAGCGTTAGAAAGTGCTCCTATGCTTGATGGCAGAAACATGATGGCTATGATTAGCCCAGTAAAAAATAAGTAAATTAAAGTAGGAGGAAAATAATATGGCAAAGAAAACACAAAAGACTCATAAAGGTACTAAAAAGGTATTAAACGTAAGACAAAGTGGAACTATTACTATTGGACATCCTGGTTCAAGACATAATACTGGTTCAAAAAATGCTGCTTTTAACAGAAATAAAAGATCTAAGTCAAATTTAAGCAAGGCAGATCAAAACAGATTAAAGAGAATAATCGATACTTTATAAGATAAGAATTAAGGAGGAAACAAATAATGGCAAGAGTAAAGAATGGTGCTGTGACAAAAGCACGTCGTAAAAAAGTATTAAAAGAAGCTAAGGGATATTTTGGAAGTAAACATCGTTTATTTAAAACTGCAAAAGAACAAGTAATGCATTCATACATGTATGCTTATAGAGATAGAAGGCAAAAGAAAAGGGAATTTAGAAAGTTATGGATAGTTCGTATTAACGCTGCATGCCGTGAAAATGAAATTAGCTATTCAAGATTCATAAATGGTTTATCAAAAGCAGGTGTTACTGTTAACCGTAAGATGCTTGCGGAAATCGCAATTGATTCACCAAAAGCATTTACTGACTTAGTAATAATTGCAAAAGATGCATTAGATGGTAAAATGCCTAAAGAAGCAAAAGCTGAAAGTAAACCAGTTACCAAAAAGGAAGTAAAAGAAGAAACTAAGAAGGCTCCAACAAAAAAAGAAGCTAAAGAAGATATATCAAAATTAACTGTAGCTGAACTTAAGAAAATGGCTAAGGAAAAAGGCATTGAAGGATATACTTCAATGAAAAAGGCTGAATTATTAGAGAAACTAGCATAGTTTCTTTTTTTATTGTATAATTAAAATGTTTTAAGGAGTAAGTTTTATGAAATGGGTACTTAATTTTGATAAAGAAAATAAACTAAAATACTTTCTATATAATTTTATGATAGTATTTGGAGACGTACTAATGATTTTTCCTGCAATATTAATGGGAAAAATGGTTGATGATGGTCTTATTGGTGGAAATAAAAGTATTATATTACCACTTGCTATAACAACCATAGTAATAGTTGTTTTTGGCACTGTTTTAGCATATTTTGGAGTTATTTTAATTGACTCCTGGGGATTTAGATTATGTAAGAAATTAAGAATTAAAATGTACGAGAAATTAAATAGTTTAGATTCTAGTTTTTACAATGAAAACCCTCTAGGAGAAGTAACAACTATTTTTTCCGATTCATACCAAATAAAAATGAATATGTGTTTTACAGTTAAAACCGTTTTAGCAGCAGTACTTAGATTTTTTGGAGCACTTGCTTACTGTTTTATAATAAGCCCTAAATTAACGCTTATAATAATGATTCCACTTCCAATTTTATTTTACTTTTCAAATAGGTACATAAAAACATCAAAGAAAAACTATCAAGATAAAAGAGAGTATCTATCTACTTTTAATAACTTTATACAAGAAAACATTGATTCTAATAGACTAGTTAAAAACTATGGAACAGAAAAAGAAGAGATAAAAAAGTTTAAAATTAAAAATAGAATACTTAAAAATAAGAATTTAAAAATTAGGTATAAATTTATAAATTACAATGTAACAACTACCGCACTTAACGAACTTATTTGTGCACTGCTTATATTTTTTGGATTTTTATTCGTTATGAATGGCGAAATAACGATAGGACAGTGGCTTGTTTTTGATTCTCTTTTATGGTGCTTAAAAAACCCGTTTGAAAACGCTAGCACGCTTTTAGATAACTGGCAAAACTTTGGTGTTGCTTTAAACAAAATGAAATGGATTTTATCTAGAAAATCAAAAATTTTAGACGGCACTTTAGAATTAAAAGGTAAGAAACATGAAGTAGAATTTAAAAACGTGTGGTTAAAATATGATGAAACTTTTGTTTTAAAAGATTTTAATATGCATATTATGCCAGGGAAGACTTATGCTTTAATAGGCTTAATAGGTAGTGGAAAATCGACTATTGCAAGATTATTACTTAGATTAGAAGACGTAAGTCGTGGTGAAATATTAATTGATGGAATAAATATTAAAGAGTATAAAATGAGTTCTTTAAGAAATAATTTTGGATATGTTAGTCAAACTCCGTTCTTGTTTTCTGATACGATAAGAAATAACGTTCGTTTTGGAAACTCTAAGTTAACGGATAAAGAAGTAATTAAATATATTAAAATTGCAAAAGCAGATTATGTTTTTAACTTAAAAAACGGAATTGATGAAGTAATCGGTGAGGGTGGTGTTGATTTATCAGGTGGTGAAAAACAAAGATTATCACTTGCAAGAACGCTTGCTGTTAATCCTAATCTTTTAATACTAGATGATATTACGTCGGCCCTTGATTTTGAAACCGAGCTAGAAGTAACTAAAAACATAAACGATTTAAACCTAGATACTACTAAGCTTATAATTGCACAAAAAATCCTTTCAGTTAAAGACGCAGATGAAATATTTGTTTTAGAAAAAGGCATCGTTAAAGAGTGTGGTACCCATAAATCCTTACTTAAGAAAAATGGTATTTATAAAGAAATTTATGATATTCAAAAAAGGGGGATTAAGCTATGAGAGTTAACAAATATGACGTTGACGAGCGTAATACAAGTTTTAGTTTTAAAAACCTTAAGCGTGCTCTTAAGTATCTAAAAGACTATAAGAAAAAGTTATTTATAGCATTAATCGTAAGTTTAGCATCAACCTTATTAACCCTTATTTATGCTAAGCTGATACAATACGGAATTGATAATATTACAAATGGTTGGAACTTTAATGGTTTAGTTAAATTATGTTTGGTAGGTGTTTCTATTCAAATAGGAGTTATATTAACAATTAAGGTAAAAAATGATGTATTAGTAAAGGTAAACCAAAACATCGTAGAAGATTTAAAAAACGATTTATTTTCACATTTACAATATTTATCTTCTAATTATTATGATACAAGGCCACATGGTAAGATTTTAGTTCGATTAACCGAGTACGCCGAAAGTGTATCATCACTTATTACAAATAGATTAATCGATACGATTTTGCAGTTAATAAGTCTTGTTTTAACGATAATATTTATGCTTATAACGAGTGTTAAACTAACGTTTATAACGTTTATAGGAGTAATAATATTAAGCTTGATATTTAATTTTACTACCAAGATAAAAAGAAAAAAGAAACTTAAGATAAATAATAAACGCTCAAATATGAATGCTTATTTATATGAATCATTAAAAGGAACAGATACAACCAAGGTGTTTAATAGACAAAAAGAAAATGGTGCAATTCACGACGGATTAACAGATGAATATTTTGAATCTTGGTGTGATTATATAGTGTATGGAAACATAACTTGGAGTAGTACTAACATCGTCTCAAACGTTGTTCAAGTTTTAATTTATACGATAGGTGTATTTTATCTTGTGCCGGGTATTTCTCTTGGAACGATAGTTGCAATGGGAAGTTATTCTAGCAGGTTTTGGAATCCGATAAGAAACCTTTTTGTAGCAATGGATGATTTTATTGAGTCGGTAACTTATTTAGAAAGAATATTAGAAACGATAGATGAACCAATTACGATAACGAATATAGAAAATCCAGTAAAAAAAGAAATAATAGGTGATATTAAATTTAAAGATGTTGTATTTTCGTATAACGAAGATAAAGTAATTTTAGATAAGGTATCTTTTGAAGTAAAACCTGGACAAAAAATAGCGATAGTAGGAGAAACTGGAAGTGGTAAAACCACTATTGCAAACCTTATGGCAAGGTTCTATGATATAAATGATGGAGAAATACTAATCGATGATATAGATATTAGGAACTATGATTTAAATACACTTAGAAGACAAATATCCATAATGCAGCAGGATAATTATCTATTTACTGACACGATAATGAATAATTTAAAATATGGTAATTCTAAAATGAGCGATGAAGAAGTTATAAAAATATGTAAAAAACTTGATTTAGATAATTGGATAAATGAATTTGATAAAGGGTATTACACCGTATTAGAAAATCATGGTAATACTTTATCTGATGGTCAAAGACAGCTAATTAGTTACATAAGAATTTTAATAAATGATCCTAAGATATTAGTTTTGGATGAGGCAACTAGTAAGATTGATATTAAAACTGAAAGCATAATTCAAAAGAAGATTAATACTTTATTAAAAGATAAAACAACGATTACCATTGCCCATAGGCTTTCTACCATTGTTAACTCTGATGTTATAATGCTTATAAAAGATAAGAAAATTTATGAAATTGGAAGTCATAAAGAACTTATGAAGAAAAGGAAAGAATACTATAAATTATTTTCAAGCCAAGATAATTTGATATAAAATGAGTATTGTTATACTCGTTTTTTTTCTGTTTACATGTTATAATTTCAATATAAGATATTTATTATTTTAAGGGTGGTTTTATGCTTTATTATGAAAAAGTTAATGATGAACTAAAAAAATATTTTTTAATTTTATGTGGTAATGATTATCCTTTATTTATAGAAAAGTATTTATATACAAAGGAACTTAAAAGGATTTCAAAAGTAGGGCAATTTTGTGGTTGTGATTATACTAAATTACATAACGTTAAATTCTTTTATTCAAGGCTGGATCATAGTATTTCATGCGCGCTAATGGTTTGGCATCTTACTAAAGATAAATCTAAAACTTTAATGGCATTGTTTCATGATTTAGGAACCCCTGTTTTCAGTCATGTGATTGACTATTTGTTAGGTGATACTGAAAGACAAAATTCATCGGAAAGAAATATCTTTAAAATAATTGAGTCTTCAAGTGAACTAACTAATTTATTAAAAGAAGATAATATTAGTTTAGAAGATTTAAAAGAGGCTTATCAATATGGTGTAGTAGAAAACGAAAAACCAAAGTTATGTTCTGATAGATTAGATGGAGTTTTACATACGGCTTTTATTTGGCAAGGTTTTTGGAATACAGATGATATAAAAAAAGTATATGAACATATTACTATTTTAAAAAATGAAGAAGGTCAAGATGAGATAGGATTTGATGATAAAAAAGCCTGCGAAAAGTTCTTTGATGCATCGTATAAATATAGTATTGTTTTACAAGGTAATGAAGATAAATATACAATGCAATATATTGCAGATGCCTTAAAAGTTTTAATAGATGAAAATATTATCAAACTCGAGGATTTATATACTAAATCAGAAGAATATGTAGTAAAATTACTTGAACATAACATTAATTCATTCTTTGAATTTGAAAATGCTTCTCATTTAGAAAGAACAGACGAAAGACCGTTAAATTATTGCGTTAGTTTAAAAGCTAAAAGAAGATATGTTATGCCACTTTGTAATTATGAAGGTATTAATTATAGATTAGAAGATATATCGGATTTATGCAAAAATAAAATAAATAATTATATGGTATATAAAGATAGTATGTATTCTTATGTGCCAAATATAAAAGATATAACTTTAAAAAAGAAAATAGGTGATATACATGAATACTTATTTAATATATGGAACTGATTACAGTTTAATAAAAAGAGAAATAGATAATATAGTATCTGGTATAACAGATGTTGTTAAATATGATTTGTCAGAAAGTAAAATAGATGATTTATTAGATGATGCTTCTTGTATATCGTTATTTGGTGATAAGAAGGTATTAATAGGCGAAAATGCTTTTTTTCTAACAGGGGTTAATACAAATATTAATCACGATATAGATTACTTAAGTAACTATTTAGAAGACGATAATCACGATAATATTGTTATATTAAGTGTGGTCTCAGAAAAATTAGACGAAAGAAAAAAAATAGTTAAAATTTTAAAGAATAAAGCCAAAGTCATTCAAAAAGAGGTAATTGATCAAAAAGATTTGCCTAAGTTTGTCACAAATGAGTTTAAAAAAGAGGGTTATAATATAGATTATAAGACTGCTAATTATTTTGTTAATTACGTTGGCAAAAACGTTGATATATTGATAAATGAAATAGAAAAAATGATTGTTTATAAAGAAGATGATAAAATAATTACCATTAAGGATGTTAATGATATTTCAAGTAAGGCTTTTAATGATAATATTTTTGATTTTACAGATGGAATAATGAAAAAAGATTATAAAAAAATATTTGAATGCTATAGAGATTTAATAACGGTAGGGGAAGAACCAATAAAGATTATTGCTCTTTTAGCAAGTCAGTTTTTGTTAACATACCAAGTAAAATTACTTAGTGATAATGGTAAAAGCAGCAAAG
Organism: uncultured Muribaculaceae bacterium; assembly: GCA_964407685.1. Lineage (GTDB taxonomy): Bacteria > Bacillota_I > Bacilli_A > RF39 > UBA660 > Aphodocola. Next base: position 21,796 of record CAYOWI010000009.1, on the reverse strand, counting down.
AAATAGCAGAGGTTTTAAAGGTTCATCCTTACCGTGTTAAACTTGCTTTGCAAACCGACTATTTAAATTTCGAATTAAAGGATATGATAATTAAACTACACGAACTTGATTATAATATAAAAAGTGGTAGAGTAGATAAAGAAGTTGGTTTAGAAAATTTCCTTTTGCACATTTAAGTTGAAGTTTAAACGCTGTTATGTTAAAATGTAAATATAATACGGAGGACTAAATGAACGATTTAGATGAGAAGGAAAAGAAAAACATAATAATAAAAATGGTTATATGTGTTGTTCTTTTATTAGTTGTAATGGTAATAGGTTTACTAATATAAAAAGAGATTCAAAAATGAATCTCTTTTTATAAAAATAATATTACGAATATTCCAACAATTAAACAATATAGTGAAAAATAACCTAATTTTCCTTTTTTCATTATGTTTATGAACCATTTTGCGCTAAAGTAGGTAACTATTGCACTTGCTATCATTCCAAAGGCATATGGTAGTAATAATTTTGATATATTTGGGGTGTTTATTAAATCTTTAACTCCAAGAATCATCGTTGCAACACTAATTGGTAAGTATAACATAAAAGAGTAATTTACTGCGGTTTGTCTTTTAAAATCCATTGTCATGGCTCCAACAACGGTAGAACCACTTCTTGATATACCTGGAAATAATGCTATAACTTGAAATAATCCAACGACTAAAGAATCAAAGTAGGTTATTTCTTTTTTTTCTTTTTTACCTTTCATATCCTTTATTAAGAAAAGTGCTAGTGAAGTTATTAAAAGCGCAAGCCCAACTAGCTTTACATTATTTGATACAGCATCTATTTTATCTTTTAGAATTATTCCAAATATTCCCGCAGGAATCGTACCTATAACAATTAACCATGCATATTTATAATTTTCTTTATAGGTATCTTTTTTTGTTTTTATAAATCCAAAGAAATCAGTAATTATTTTAATAATTTCTTTTCTATATAAAAATAAAATTGCTAAAAAAGATCCAAAGTTAACAACTATTTCAAAATTAATGTCATTTAACATATCAAAGTTAAATAAATTCTTAAATATTAATAAATGGCCACTTGATGATATTGGTATTGGTTCAGTAAAACCTTGAATTACTCCTAAAAAAACATATTGTAAAATCTGTATTATATTCATTTTATCCTCCTAGTATATATTACATTATATACTAAAATTAATTTAAAATAAATAATATTTATTAGGTGATATAAGAATGCTATTAAAAATCTTTTTATTTTTATCTGGTTTTGGGTTTATGATAATTGGTTTTTCGACTTTAATTTTATACATAAATTTGTTTAGCTTTGGGTATAATTTTAAAGAATATATTTACTATGTAATAAAATTACCAGAATTTTATTATTTAATATTAGGATTTATATTAATGAATACTTCGATTTTAATAAAAGGAGAAAAACATGAAAAACACATATGATATTTTAGTTAATTTTAAAAAACAGGCTTACGAGTTTTATGAATGGAACAAAAGCGATGATATAAAACATATTAAAGTGATTCCAACATTTAAGGTTTCAAGTGATTGCTTACTTGATTTTTCTAATAACGATATATTGGTAAGTGATAAATTTTTAAAAGAAATAAATAATAAAACTGAGGTTTTTTGTAAAGGTATAGTAAGAACTTTAGAGTATGCTTGTATCTTATTTTGTGATCAAAAAGCAATGGCTTTTGCTTTTGATCTAGAAGGTAAGTTAATTGGCAAAAGTAATTTATTATTTGACGAAGCTGACGACGTTATATCAACTTTTTTTGACCTTGAAGAATCAAAGATAGACTATAACGTTATATCTGTTTGTAAAGCAAATGGAAATTACACCCGGAAAGAAAGTAAGATAATTGAGTCTTTGTTAAAATATATTAATGATATTCATGAGAAAAAAAGAAGTTTTGAAATAAAATATATGTATTTTGAATGCTTTGATAAAGAAACTAGTGATGATGAAAAAGCCTACATGGAACTTAAAAATCAGGTTGAAAATGCTAATTTTAATATTATTGAAAAATTAAAAAGTCTTATTAAAGTTTTAAAAAGATAGTATAAAAAAAATATTCCTTGCCAAATTAATATCAGAAGGAGGAATATTAATGAAAAAAGTTTTGGTTGTTTTATGTGCAATATTACTTTTTACAGGATGTAGCTGTAGCTTAAATGATACTAAGCCAGAAGAAGCTGTTGAAACTTTCTTTGAAAAGTACCGTGCAAAAGATGATAATATAATTACACAGTTAAAAGATACAATTGAAAATGAAGATTTAAACGACGGTGCAAAAGAAAAGTATCAAGATCTTATGGAAAAACAATATGATAGTTTTGCGTATGCTATAAAAGATATAAAAGAAGAAAAAGATGAAGCTGTGGCAACGGTAGAATTGACGGTTCTTAATTATAGAAGTGCTATTTTAAAAACTGAAGAAGAATTAAAAAATAATCCTGAAAAGTTTAATGATGAAGAAGGCAACTTCTCTGAAGAAAAATACATGGATTATAAAATAGAAAAAATGCAAGAAGTAAATGACACTACAACACATACGATAGAATTATCACTTACTAAGGAAAATGGTATGTGGAAAGTAAATCAATTATCTAGTGATGATATATCTAAACTTCATGGATTATATTAAGATTAAGAACAAAATAGTTCTTAATTTTTTTTAATAATTAATTAGCAGTATTCTATTGACAGTGCTAATTATTATGGCTATAATTTATTTTAGGAGATGATTAATATGTCAAAAAGGCAATTTAAAGCAGAATCTAAAAAGTTATTAGATTTAATGATTAATTCAATATACACAAATAAGGAAATATTTTTAAGGGAGCTAATTTCTAACGCAAATGATGCGTTAGATAAATTAGCTTATGAGGCTTTAACAAACAAGAAGCTAAAAGTGGATAAGAAAAAATTAGGTATTAAGTTAAATATAGATAAAGAAAAAAGACTACTAACTATTTCTGATAATGGTATTGGGATGGATAAAGAAGAACTCTCAGAAAACCTAGGTACCATTGCTAAAAGTGGATCACTTGCGTTTAAAGAAGCATTAGATAAAAAAGATAAAACTAATATTATTGGTCAATTTGGTGTTGGTTTTTATTCAAGCTTTATGGTAGCAGATAAAGTTACCGTAGAAAGTAAAAAAGCAGGATCAGATGAAGCATATAAATGGGTATCTTCTGGGGCGGATGGTTATGAAATAACTTCTTGTGATAAAGAAAATAATGGTACAACAATTACTTTACACATTAAGGAAAATGAAAACGAAGAAAATTATGATGAATATTTAGAGGAATTCAAAATTCAAGGATTAATAAAAAAATATTCTGATTACGTAACATATCCTATAAAGATGGATACAGTAGACGAAGAAACAAAAAAGGTAACAGAAACCGATGCAATAAATAGTATGGTTCCATTATGGAAGAAAAATAAAAAGAAAATAAAAGAGGAAGAATATAATAGTTTTTATCAAGACAAATTCTTTGATTATACTAAGCCTCTTAAGGTAATTCATACCAACGTAGAAGGATTAGTTAGTTATGATGCACTTTTGTTTATTTCTGCAAATCCTCCTTATGATTTTTACACTAAAGAATATAAAAAGGGATTAGAACTATACTCAAATGGAGTTCTAATAATGGAAAAATGCGAAGATTTATTACCAGATTACCTAAACTTCGTAAAAGGAGTTGTAGATTCACCTGATTTATCACTTAATATCTCAAGAGAAATGTTGCAACAAAACAGACAACTTAAAGTAATCGCTAAAACAATCGAGAAAAAAGTATTAAAAGAACTTCAAAGTATGCTTGAAAGTGATAGAGAGAACTATGAAGCTTTCTTTAAAACTTTTGGAGTAAACATAAAATATGGTGTATATGATAATTATGGCGCTAAAAAAGATGAATTAAAAGATTTGATAATATTTTATTCATCTAAAGAAAAGAAAAACGTTACTTTGAAAGAATACGTATCAAGGATGAATGAAAATGAAGATACCATTTATTATGCTTGTGGGGAGACAATAGATAAAATAGATATGTTACCTCAAGTTGAAAGTTTAAAAGATAATGACAAAGAAGTATTATACTTAACTGATTACGTTGATGAGTTTGTTCTTAAAATGTTAGATAAATACGAAGATAAAAAGTTCGTTAATGTATCATCTAATGATTTTGATTTATCAAGCAAAGAAGAAAAAGAAAAGTTAAACAAAAAGAACGAAGAAGAAAAAGAAATGTTTGATTTCATGAAAGAATGCTTAGATAATGAAGTATCACAAATAAGATATACTAATAAGTTAAAAAATCATCCAATATGTTTAACTAGTGAAGGTGAAGTAACCGTAGAAATGCAAAAGGTAATAAACGCTATGCCAACTGATGAACATATTGATGCTAAGTTAGTTCTTGAAATAAATGAATCACACGATATAGCAGATAAGATAAAAGACTTATATGAAAACGATAAAGAAACGTTAAAGAAGTATACAAAGATTTTATATAACGAAGCAAGATTAATAGAGGGACTTCCTGTTTCCAATCCAACTGAATTAAGTAATTTAGTATGTGATTTACTATCAAAATAAAAGGCTTTAATATTTAAAGTCTTTTTTTCATACAATGTTTTAGGTGATACAATTGAAAAAAATATTTTTGGTATTATTTTTACTCTTAATTATTCCAATAAAGATAAATGCTTATAGTTTAGGAGAAGCAGCAGTGCTTATGGAAGAAGATACAAAAAGGGTAATAGTTTCTAAAAACATGAATAAAAAAAAGTTAATCGCGTCAACTACAAAAATAATGACGGCAGTGCTTGCAATAGAATCTAGAAAGATGAATAAGATGGTAGAAGTTAATGATAAAGTTTTAGATTCATATGGGTCAGCTATTTATTTAAGTATCGGTGAGAAAATGAAGTTAGAAGACATGGTATATGGTCTTATGATGCAAAGTGGTAATGATGCGGCACTTATGATTGCAGATTATCTAGGAGGAGAAGAAAAATTTGTTGATAAGATGAATAAAAAAGCAAAGCAAATTGGAATGAAAAATACTACATTTGCTAATCCGCATGGATTAGATGAAAAGACACAGAATTATTCAACCGCGTATGATATGGCTATTTTAATGCGTTATGCAAATAGTTTGCCAGAATTTAAAAAAATAGTTGGAACTAAAAAACATACGGTTAAAACTGAAGAAAAAACTTATGTTTGGTCAAATAAGAATAAACTTTTATATACGTATAAATACACTACTGGTGGTAAAACAGGGTATACCGAAAAAGCACATCGAACACTTGTTACCTCCGCTAGTAAAAATGATATAAACCTAATAGTAGTTACTTTAAATGATGGTAATGATTTTGAAAATCATAAAGAACTCTATGAATATGGTTTTAATAATTACAGTATGGAAAAAGTCTTTGACAAAGATAATATGAACTTACCAAATAAAAATATATATGCGTTAGATGATTATTTTTATCCAATTACAAACGAAGAAAAAGACTTGATCAACATAGATTACCAAATAAAAGAAAAAAAAGATTGTTCTAATAACGAAGAAGTGGGCAAAGCGATAATAAAGCTTGGTAATAAAATAATTCATGAAGAAAAACTTTATATTAATATCAAAGAAAAGAAAAACGATAAAAAAAGTCCATTTTCAAAGTTTTTTAATAGAATTTTTAGGTAAATATGTTATAGTAACAAAATGTTACAGAAGTTTAAATTAAATAATAATGATCAAAATCAAAGCAGTTATTTTTCCAAAAAAGGTAATAGCTACGTTTGAAAAAATATACTGTTGATAAAAACCAAATGGAGAGTTGATAAAAAATAATTAATTTACGTTAATTATTTTTTTATTTATTACTTTTCTTGACATTAAACCAGATAAATTTTACAATATAGTTGTATATTTATTATACAAAATAAGGAGGAACTAAAATGGGAAGTATTTTGATTCCTGTTTTACTTCTAATAGTTGGATTATTTATTGGAGCCATTATCGCTTTTGTTATTATGGCAATAAAAAGTAAAAATGAAGAATATAAGGCTTCTAACATAATTGAAAAAGCAAAAAAAGATGCAGAAAAGGCTAAGAGAGATGCACTTTTGGAAGCAAAAGAAGAAGCTTATAAATTAAAGTTAGAAACGGATAAGGAAATAAAAGAAAAGAAAAGTGAAATAAAATCTAATGAGGAACGTTTGTTGCAACGTGAAAATAGCATAGATAGACGTGATGAGTTACTTCAAAATCGTGAACAAATGCTAGATGAAAAAGAAAATGGAATTATCCAAAAACAAAAAGATATTCAAAAATTAGAAGAAAAAGCAGAAAGCATAATTAAAGAACAGATAGGAAAACTGGAAAAAATATCTGGTTTTTCTAAAAAGCAAGCAAAAGAAGAAATAATGAAGCAGGTTGAAATTTCTATGAGTGCAGAAATCTCGGCTTACATTAAGGAAAAAGAGTTGGAAGCTAAAATAGAGGTTGATAAGAAAGCTAAAAATTTACTTGTAGAATCGATGCAAAAATACGCATCAGACGTAACGAATGAGCAAACAGTTAGTGTTGTTAGTCTTCCAAACGATGACATGAAAGGTAGAATAATTGGTAGGGAAGGTAGAAATATAAGAACCATTGAAGCTGTAACAGGAGTAGATCTTATTATAGACGATACACCAGAAGCAATAGTTTTGTCTAGCTTTGACCCTCTAAGAAGAGAAATAGCTAAACAAACTATAGAATCTTTAATAAAAGATGGTAGAATACATCCTTCCAGAATTGAAGAATTATACGATAAGACATGTAAGGAGTTAAATGTTAAAATAAGAGAATACGGAGAAGAAGCAATGTTTGAACTTGGAATTACGAAGCTTGATCCTGAATTAGTAACTATTTTAGGAAAGCTAAATTTTAGGACAAGTTATGGTCAGAATGCATTGCAACACTCAAAAGAAGTAGCTCACTTATCTGGAATAATGGCTGCTGAGTTAGGAGAAAATGTAGCCCTTGCAAAGCGAGCAGGCTTACTTCATGATATTGGTAAAGCAATTGATTTTGAAGTTGAAGGGAGCCATGTTGAAATAGGTTCTGATTTAGCTAAAAAGTATGGTGAAGATAGTGTTGTCATAAATGCTATAGAATCACACCATGGAGATAAAAATCCAAGCTCAGTTATATCGGTACTTGTTGCAATCGCTGATAGTTTATCAGCTGCAAGGCCTGGTGCAAGAAATGATTCCTTGGAAAATTATGTTAAAAGGCTTGAACAATTAGAGTCAATTGCTATGGATTTTAATGGTGTTGAAAAAGCCTATGCGATGCAAGCAGGAAGAGAATTAAGAGTAATTGTTGAACCCGAAAAAATTGATGATGTAGGAAGTTATAAAACCGCTCGTGACATCAAAGATAGAATAGAAAACGAGATGCAATATCCGGGAACTGTTAAGGTAATCGTAATAAGAGAAACAAGAGCGACAGAGGAAGCAAAGTAAAACAGTAAGCATATGTTTACTGTTTTTATCATATTATTTAATGGGAGGTTACTATACATGAAAAACATACTTAATTACTATTATAGTATTCATCCAAAGCAAATATCTCATAAAGATAATAAATATTTTTTTGAATACCTCGATTGTAAGTATGTTTTCGAACCATTTACAAGACCACTTTCAGATATAGATTGTTTATATAAAATAAATAAGGAAATGATTTCAAGGAATATTTTGGTTCACGAAATAATTATTAATAACGAAAACCAAATAATAACATATGTTAATAATATACCATTTGTATTAATGGAGTTATATGTTAATTGTAATGCGGGAATAAACTTATCAGATGTGTGTTATATTAATAATAACTCAATTGGTATAGAATGCGAAAAAATATTAAATAGATACGATTGGGTTAATTTGTGGGAAACTAAAAATGATTATTTCGAAGCTCAAATAAACGAGATTGGCAAAAAATATCCTAATCTTTGTAATTATGCAAATTATTACATTGGCTTAGCAGAAAATGCAATATCTTATGTAAAAGATGCAAATAAAATAGAAGATACCACTTTTATAAGTGTATGTCATAAAAGGATTAATTCAAGAAACAATCTTTTTGAATTATATAACCCATTAAGATACATTTATGATTTTAGAATTAGGGACGTATGCGAGTATATAAAATCAGCTTTTTTTAATGGTGAAAATGCTTATGAAATAATAAGAGAGTATTTTTTAAATAATTATATAAGTTATAAAGAGGCATTATTATTTTATGGAAGACTTCTTTACCCATCTTATTTTTTTGATTTGTATGATGATATAGTAAATAATGAATTAAACGAGAAATTAGTCGAAGATATAGCTATAATGTCTTATGATTATGAATTGTTTTTAAATAATGTGTATTTATTTTTATCAAAGTTATATAATAAATATATCCCCGCCGTAGATTGGTTAATAAAAAAAGCTTAATCTAAAGCTTCATCTGTGTTTATAACTTTTATAACTTCGGGTATTTCAGAAACTAACATTTCTTCTACGGTGTTTTGAATTGTTATATCAGCAAACATACATCCAGCACATGCACCTTTAAGTCTGACGTAACAAATTCCGTCTTTAAATTTTACGAATTCAACATCGCCGCCGTCATTATTTAAATATGGTTTTATTTTTTCTAGTATTTCTATGATTTTTTCTTCTGTTTTTCCCATTTTTATCACCAAATAAATTATACTCTATGGTTTCTTTAAAGTAAAGCCGGTTTGTAAAGTTTTGCAAATATGTGGTATAATGTATTTCGGAAGGTGCTAATTATGAGTAAATACAAGGAGGGAGATGTTGTTAAAGCAAGAATTACGGCGATTGAAAAGTACGGTGCTTTTGCGGCAATTGATGATGAATATAGTGGACTTATTCATATATCAGAGATAACCGATAAATTTGTTAGAGATATAACAGATTTCGTTGAAATAGGTGACATTATTAATGTAAAAATACTATCGATTTCACCGGAGCATAATCAACTAAGGTTATCTGCTAAAGATGTTAATGAAGATCTACGGGAAAATAAAAGAAAAAAGATAAAGGAAACCGTCTTTGGCTTTTACTTGCTTAAAACAGCTTTACCAAATTGGATAAACAAAAAAATGGAAGAGATTAACAAAAATTCCTAAAACTTACTTGACAATACTTAAAAATATTGATATATTTATATACGTTCTCACGTATATATGGATGCTTAGCTCAGTTGGTTAGAGCACCTGCCTTACAAGCAGGGGGTCATAGGTTCGAGTCCTATAGCGTCCACCATTATTATGCCGAAATAGCTCAACTGGTAGAGCAACTGACTTGTAATCAGTAGGTTGCGGGTTCAAGTCCTGCTTTCGGCACCATAAACGGGGAGATAGCGAAGTGGCTAAACGCGGCAGACTGTAAATCTGTTCCTTCGGGTTCGGTGGTTCGAATCCACCTCTCCCCACCACTTTAGATTGCCTCGTCGCCAAGTGGTAAGGCATCAGACTTTGACTCTGACATGCGCAAGTTCGAATCTTGCCGAGGCAACCAAATTATTTTAGTAGTACGTCCTGTTAGCTCAGTAGGTAGAGCATTTGACTTTTAATCAAAGGGTCATGCGTTCGAGTCGCATACAGGACACCATTGCCCGAGTGGCGGAATTGGTAGACGCACAGGACTTAAAATCCTGCGAGATTCATACCTCGTGCCGGTTCAAGTCCGGCCTCGGGCACCATTTGAAATTAACTAACCATATGGTTAGTTTTTTTTAAAATATCCGTCGATATAATGAAGATTATAAAGCTAAATAATATTATATTCTTTTTAAGAATATTAATTGCAGCCATAAAGAAATAGAAGACCAAAATATGATGGGAGTTTGAAAAATGTATTGACAAAAAAAAATGTGAATGCTATAATTTTATTGCTGTTTAATTGTTATATGTATTTTGTTTGTGCATATAATAGTTAATGTATCCGGAGGAATACCCAAGTCTGGTTGAAGGGACCGGTCTTGAAAACCGGGAGGTCGGGCAACCGGCGCGGGGGTTCGAATCCCTCTTCCTCCGCCACTTAATTTATTATATCGCGGGGTGGAGCAGTTCGGTAGCTCGTCGGGCTCATAACCCGAAGGTCGTAGGTTCAAATCCTACTCCCGCAACCATGGATTTAAAACATAAGTTTAACTTATGTTTTTTTTAGTTTTTGTTGTAAAGTTAAATTTTTGTGTATAATATATTGAAAAAGGTGCAGTAAAATGAAAAAAATTACAATATATGGAAAAAAGGAACAAAAAATAGTTAGGTTAGACGTTTTGGTTTATTATAATTATTTATTATCAGTTCTTAAAAATTTAGACGAGTATTATGGTGTGGAAACTGAAATAGAAGAGTTTTATGGCTCGATACCTGAAAATTCAAATAATGGTTTTTATGAATGTGAAAAAATAGAAATAATACCAACTGGCAATGAAGTGATGACTTATAAATACACAGTTAAAAAAACTAATGCAACGAGGTTATCAAGCATAATTAGAAATATTCTTCTTGAAAAACCATTAAAAGCAAGTTATGCAATTGAAGAATTATTTAATTATAATTGCAGGGATGAGATGGAAAAACAACTTTGGAATGAGGCTAAGACGTGTTTTAATTTTAAAGAAAAAAATAGACTAATAGACCTAGAAAAACTATTTCTTCAATTTTCGCTTGGTATGAAAGATGATGTTAACATTAAATATACTGCCGATGAAATGGTTTCTAAAACAGAAAAATTACCGTATGTTAACGTTTTAACTCGTAAAGGTGAATAACCTTATAATAAAATCACCATTATATTATTGGTGATTTTATTATGGAAAAAAGTTTATGGCAAAAAGATAATAATTTAAAAGAACTAGAACCTATAAATGAAAATATTAAAACAGATGTATTAATTATTGGTGCAGGAATAACAGGAGTTACCACGGCTTATAATTTAATTGATAGTAATTTTAAGGTTATTTTGATAGATCGAGGAAAATGCTTTAATGAAGTTACTGCGAAAAGTACGGGTAAGCTTACTTATCTTCAGGACTTAAAATATCAAGACATATGTAATATTTATGATTATGAAACAGCTAAACTATACTATGAGTCACAAAAAGAAGCAATAAGAATAGTTAAGAAAAATGTAAAAGAAAACGAAATTGATTGTAGTTTGGAGAAGACTGAGTCTGTTACTTTTACAACTGACGAAAAAGAAGTTTATAAGTTTATTAAAGAAGAGGAGTTTTTAAAAAAGGTAGGAGCTAATTATTCCAATGTTTCTGATACTTTTGAAAATAATGGAGTAAATAGACTGATATCAGTTAAAAATACCTATGTATTTAATCCTGTTAAATATTTAAAGGGATTAATGAAACAGCTAAAAAAATCAAATAACATAAAAGTTTACGAAAATAGCATCGCAACTAGAATAAGAAAAGAAGAGGGTTATTATGTTTCGATAGTAAATGGATTTGAAATAAAAACAAGAAAAATTGTCATAGCATGTAATTATCCATTTTTTATAATTCCAGGTTTTACTCCTTTGAAAACATATATGGAAAAATCATATATTACCGCAACAAAGATAGACAAAAATAAAAAAATAAATGGAATTACGAGTAATTATCCAACGGTATCTTTTAGGTTTTACGAAGAAAAAGATAGTAGATTTTTTATATATTTATCCAATTCTTCAAAGATATGTGATAAATTAAATTATAAAGATAATTATGATGATACCATTAATGTCTCTGAAAAAATAACTGGTAAATTACCAAATTATAAGTGGACCAACATGGATGTTATGACTAATGACTTCTTGCCTTTAATTGGATGTATATCAGTGGAAGAAAAGGATGTTTTTATGGCAACTGGATATAATACGTGGGGAATGACAAATGGTACAATTGCTGCGAAAATATTAGCTGATTTATTAAACCATAAAAAAAATAAGTATGAAAAAATATTTGATCCATTAAGAAGTATGAATTTAAAGAAAATAAAAAACTTTTTTGTTAATACCTTAAGTTCGAATGCTAAAGCGTATGCATTAAATTTAATTAAAAAAAATCCTTCATGGTATAAAGATAAAGCTTTAGTTACAAAGAAGAATGGAAAAAGGGTAGGTATATATTATGACGAGGAAGGAAATGAACATACGGTGTCTAATATTTGTCCACATCTAAAATGTTTTTTAACTTTTAATGAGGTAGATAGGACGTGGGACTGCCCGTGTCATGGTTCCAGATTTGATATAAATGGAAATGCTATCAAGGGTCCTAGCCAATATAATATAAAAATAGATGAAACTAAAAAGTGAGCTTAGCTTCATCTATTGTATCAATTAGAAAATCTTTGTTTGGAACTTTATCATCTAGAAATAAACTGTTACATATTTTTATTCCATCTTTATTATCAAAATACCCATACCTATTTTTTAATATTTCTTGTCGTACAAGTTCCATTTTACAATCATTTATAATTGAAAAAGTTAATAAATTAAATAAAAAAATATCAAGTTCTTCATTAATACCATATTTTTTCATAAATGCTTGGGTAAAATCATTTGCATCTGAAAATTTTATATCATATCCCTTGTAGTTGCAATTATCAAAATCTATAATGGAAGGTACTGTTTTGTTTACTAATATGTTGGAATTTATTAAATCCCCATGAATAATACCTTCATCGTGCATGGTTAAAATTAAATTCTTGGTGTTTTTTAAAGCTTCTGTCTTATTTTTATTCTCTACTTTAAAAATCTCTTTTCCCTCACTTATTTCTGATAAACAACTGTTTTTTTCTACCCAAAATTTATAAACATAAAGACCCGGCTTATCAATTTCACTTAGTAAGGACAGTTTTCTTTTTTTCCCTTTTAAATATGATAAGTCCTTAAAAGTTTTTATAATGTAAGGTTTTTCTTTGTAAAAACATCTTCTTACTTCACCAAATGAGCCTTCTAACACTTCATAATTAGGATTTAAAATAATTTCATTAAAGGAAATCCTCTTCATAAGAAATCACCTCTTTAGTAATGTTTTTTATATTTTAACATAAAATATAAATATGTAAATGAAATTTCCAAAAAAAAGTTGTTGACAAAGCTTTTTAATTAATATATAATTTGTTTGTACCTTAAAAAGGAAACCGACATAATGCTTCAATAGCTCAGTCGGTAGAGCATCCGGCTGTTAACCGGCAGGTCGTAGGTTCGAGTCCTACTTGAAGCGCCATTAGAAAATTAAAAGTAGCTAATTAAGCTACTTTTTTTCTTTTCTGTGACTGACCGCTTTAACAGCCTTATATATTTAATAAATTATATTGTTAATAGAGGTTGCAAAACAAGCATAAATAATAACAAAATGTTGTAAAATAATAAAAGTATGATATAATCTAAATATATATAAGCGAAGAAAAGGAAAAGTATTTAAACGATTCTTAAAAGAGAACTGGTGATGGTGGAATATCAGTAAGATAGTTTAAAGAAAGAACACCTTGGAGCATCTTACCGAAATTTAATTAAAGTAGGCTAAGACGGAAGAAAAACCGTTATTATTTCAGAAAGTGACTATTATTTATTAATAGTAAACTGGGTGGTACCACGGATACAAACAGCATTCGTCCCTATGGGATTGTTTGCTGTTTTTTAATTTATAAGGAGGTTTTAGTGATGGATGATAAAAAAAGAAAATATGCCAGATTTTTGTTAACTAGATGCTTATCTATGAATGCTGGAGAACCACTTTTATTAAGTTATTTAACAGAGCAACAAGATTTTGTTAATGTTGTAAAAGAGGAAGCTAGAAAACTTGGTATAACAGATGTATATTTAATTGAATTTGATGAAGCTAAAGCTAAGGAAATATTAGAAACTTCGAGTATTGAAGAAATAAAAAAGCATCCTTATTTTGATAGAAGTATTGAAAAAGAAGTATATGACAAAAAAGGTTCTATTTTGTTTCTTAGTTCATATAGTGGAAAAAGTCTTTTAAGTGAAGTGGATGAAGAAAAGATGAGGGCTATGCGTTATGCACAGATGACAACAAAACAAGATGCATATAGGGCAAGAGGAAAGTGTGATTTTCCTTGGTGTATAGCAGCAGTTGCAACAAAAGAATGGGCTGATAAATTAAATCTATCTTCTGTTGATGAACTATGGGACATTATATTTAAGTGTACTTTAATTGATAAAGAAGATCCGGTTAAAGCTTGGAGCGAGAAAATAAAAACTAACATAGAAAGAAGAAATCTATTAAATGAATTAAAACTTTCTAAATTAAAATATAAAAATAGTTTAGGAACTGATTTAGAAATAGGGCTTTTAAAAGATGTGATATGGTGGGGAGCTGCTAAGAAAAGCTTTGATGGAAAAAAAGATTTAATTGTTAATATGCCAACAGAAGAGGTGTATACAACACCTGATAGAAATAAAGTGAATGGAACAGTTTGTTCAAGTAGACCAATAGTTATTAAAGGAAAAATCATAAATAGTTTTAAGTTAACTTTTAAAAATGGTAAGGTAGAAAAAGTTTGGGCTAGTAATGATGATGAAAAATTACTAGAATTAATTGAAGAATTCGACGGTATGAACTTTTTAGGAGAATGTGCATTTGTTGATTATGATTCTCCTATATCAAAGACAAATATGATTTTTAACTCTACATTAATTGATGAAAATGCATCATGCCACTTGGCATTAGGTACGGGATTTCCTAAATGTATACCAAATGGTGAAAATATGAGCGATGAAGAGTTATTAGAAAATGGAATAAACAGAAGTAAAAATCATGTTGATTTCATGATTGGAACAAGTGATTTAAATATAATTGGTACGGATATTTATGGTAACGAAGTGCCAATATTTGAAGATGGTAAATTTGCTTTAGAAAAAATAAAAAAGTTTTTATATAGAAAGGATTGATATTATGGATACTAAAGAATTAAATGAAAAATATGAGGAATTAATTGATAAGGAAGTTATTTTACAAGGATGGATAAGAAATCATAGAAGACAAAAAGAATTTGGATTTATTGATTTTTATGATGGAACCTCCTTTGGTAATGTACAAATAGTGTATGAGAAAAATTTAGATAATTTTGATGAAATACAAAAGTATTTAGTAGGAAGTGCGATTACCGTAAACGGAATTGTAGCAAATTCTAATGGTAATCAGCCTTTTGAAATTAAAGCTACTAATATTAAACTAGAAGGAGCTTCAACAGAAGAATTTCCGATTCAACCAAAAAGACATACTACAGAATTTTTAAGGGAACAAGCCTATTTAAGGCCTAGAACAGCACTATTTAATTCGGTATTTAGGGTAAGAAGTACTGCATCATATGCTATACATAAATTTTTCCAAGAAAAAGGTTTTGTTTATGTAAATACTCCAATTATTACAGCAAGTGATTGTGAAGGTGCTGGAGAAATGTTTCAAATAACAACTTTGGATTTGAACAGGATTGCAAAAGAAGGAAAAGTAGATTACTCAAAAGATTTTTTTGGTAAACAAGCATCACTTACTGTTTCAGGACAATTAGAAGGCGAAACATATGCTATGGCATATAAGAAAATCTATACATTTGGACCTACTTTTAGAGCGGAAAACTCAAATACTAAAACTCATGCATCAGAATTTTGGATGATAGAACCTGAAATGGCATTTTGCGATTTAAATGGTGATATGGATGTTATGGAAGAAATGCTAAAATACGTAGTTAAGTATGTTTTAGATAATTGCCCTAGAGAAATTGAATTTTTTGATAAGTTTGTAGAAAAAGGATTAAAAGAAAAGTTAGATAAATTAGTAAATAGTAATTTTGTAAGAATTGATCATGAAGAAGTTATCAAAATCTTAAAAGAGGCTAAAGTAAAATGGGAATTTGAGCCAGAATATGGTGAAGATATAGCAAGAGAACATGAAAAATATATAACCGAATACTTTAATGGACCGGTATTTATTAAAAACTGGCCTAAGGATATTAAAGCGTTTTATATGAAACAAAATGATGATGGTAAGACGGTTGCAGCAGTTGACTTAGAAGTGCCTGGAGCAGGTGAGTTAATGGGTGGATCACAAAGAGAAGAAAACTACGAAAAATTAGTAAACAGAATGAAAGAAATGAATGTTCCAGAAGAAGGATTAGAGTGGTATTTAAACTTAAGAAAATATGGAACTTGTACTCATTCAGGCTTTGGAATGGGATTTGAAAGATTGTTAATTTATTTAACTGGTGTAGAAAATATACGTGATGTAATACCTTATCCTAGAACACCAAATAATTGTGATTATTAATTTGAAAAGAAAAATAAAGATGAACGTTAAATTAATAAAAAAAGAAAAAACAACTGTTAGAGATTTTGGAAACGTAATTGTTCCAGATGATATGGAAGATATAATAATAAAATAAAGGAGGATAAAGGATGCAAAAAATAACAAGAGAAAACATTCAAGATTACGCATTAAAATTAATGTTTAAGATGAAGACGCAAGAGTTTGATACTTTTGAAAAGGAGTTTGAAACAATCATAAAACAAATGGACTTAATTGGAAAAATAGAAGGAATAGAAAAGGTAGAACCTATGACTTTTCCATTTAGAAATAAAGATGCTAAATTAAGAAAAGATGAAGCCACAAGTACTTTAACTACTGAAGACGCGGTTAAAAACGCACACGAAACAATCTATGATGAAGTTAAAGTTCCAAAAGTAGTTGGAGGTGAAGAATAATGAGTTATTTAGATAAAAGTTTAGAAGAAATACATGCAGCCTTAAAAGAAGGTAAGGTAACTAGTATCCAGTTGACTCGCGAAGCGTTAGAAAGAGCTCACGCTTCGCAAGAAGAGCTAAATAGCTTCGTAACTATCTTAGATGATGCTAAGGAAGAAGAAATAACTGATAACGTACTTTCTGGTATTCCATGTGCTATTAAAGATAACTTATCAACTAAAGGTATTCTTACTACCGCATCATCAAACATTTTAGCTGATTATGTTCCAGTATTTGATGCAACTTGTATTGAAAAGTTAAAAGAATCTGGTGCTGTTATGATGGGTAAAACCGTTATGGATGAACTAGGAATGGGTGGAACAGGTACAACAGGTCATACTGGTGTTGTAAGAAACCCATGGGATATTACAAGACAAACAGCTGGTTCTTCTGCTGGATCTGCCGCAGCAGTAGCAAAAGGAATCGTACCTTATGCACTAGGAACTGATACAGGTGATTCTATTCGTAAACCTGCTGGATACTGTGGTGTTGTAGGATATAAACCAACTTATGGATTAGTATCACGCTTCGGATTATTTGCCTTTGCATCTAGTATGGACCACGTAGGATGTTTTACAAGAAAAGTAAAAGATGTTGCATACGTAATTGATGCAATTAAAGGAATAGATGAAAGAGATATGACATCAATAGATTCATCTAATATTAATTTAGTAGATAGTTATACTACTTGCGTTAAAGGAAAGAAATTATTCTACATTAAAGAGTTAAACGACGAGTTAAAAAATACTAAAGAGTTTTATGATAACTTTATGAAGACATTAGAATACGCTAAAGAATGTGGTATGGAAGTAGAAGAAGAAAGTATTGATGAAAATATTTTAAGAAGCTTATATCCTTCTTATATGGCAATTTCTTGCGCTGAAGCAACTAGTAATAACTCGAACCTTACTGGTATTCCTTTTGGAAATAGAAAAGGTGGGTCTACTCCAGCTGAGGTTATGATTAATACTAGAACCGAAGGTTTCTCAGAATTGATTAGAAGAAGATTTGTTTTAGGGTCATTTATTCTTCAAAAAGAAAACCAAGAAAAGCTATTTAAGAACGCCGGGAGAATTAGAAGATTAATCGTTGATAAAATGAATGAGTTATTTGAAAAATACGATGGATGCATTATGCCAAATACTAACACTATCGCTCCACATTTTGGAGAAACTAGTGACGTTATGTCAGATAACTATTTGCTATTTGCAGAAAACATGGTAATTTCTAACTTTGGTGGTTTCCCATCAATTTCAATTCCATCTGGAATGGTAGAAGGTATGCCAGTTGCAATTAACATATCCGGTCCAATAAAAACCGATAGCACAGTTATTAACATGGCTGCAGCATTAGAAGAAAAAATTGGTTTTGTACCACTTAACGTAAGGGAGGAAAAGTAATATGTATAAAGTAACAATTGGACTAGAAATTCACTGTGAATTAGAATCAAACTCAAAAGTATTTTCTCCTGCTACAAATGGATATACAGAAGCGCCAAACTCACACGTAGCATACCAAGATTTAGGTTTTCCAGGTATCTTACCAGTAGCGAACGAAGAAGCAGTTAAAAGAGCTTTAAAAGTATCTATGGCAATGAATTGTACCACTCCTGATGAAATAATCTTTGACAGAAAAAACTATTATTATCCAGATTTACCAAAAGGATATCAAATAACACAAATGACTAAACCAGTTGGTATAAATGGTTATGTTGATATTGATGTTGATGGTGAGATTAAAAGAGTAGAAATTCATGATACTCACTTAGAAGAAGATACTGCATCTTTAGACCACTATGATACATATTCTTTAATAGATTATAACAGAGCATGTGTTCCACTTTTAGAAACAGTAACAGAGCCTTGTTTACATTCTAAAGAAGAAGCTTTAAAGTTTTTAGAAACATATCGTTCATTAATCGTTTACTGTGGTGTATCAGAAGCTAGAAGTGATAGAGGTCAAATGAGATGTGACGTTAACGTATCAATTTCAGATACTGAGAAGTTAGGTACCAAAGTGGAAATGAAGAACATTAACTCATTTTATAACGTTGGTCGTGCAATTGATTATGAAATTGAAAGACAAACTGAAATTCTTCAAAGAGGCGAGAAAGTAGAACAAGAAACAAGACGTTTTGATGATGAAACTGGTGAAACTTTTAAGATGAGAGACAAAGCTGATGCAATTGATTATAAATATTTCATAGAGCCAAATATTCCAGCAACGCCAGTTACAGATGAAATGTTAGAAGAAATTAGAAAAACAATTCCTATGCTTCAATTAGATAGAGTAAGAAAGTACATGGATGAATATGAACTTTCTAAGTATGATGCAGAAGTATTAGTTAAAGTTAAAGAAAACTCAGACTTCTTTAACGAATGTGTTGAGTTAGGTGCTGATCCTAAAAAAGCTTGTAACTGGGTTACTGGTATGCTTATGGGATACTTAAACACTAATGAAATGAAAATAGAAGATGTACCTGTTAAGCCAGCTATGATAAAAGCGTTAATTGATTTAATTGATAGCAAAACAATATCCTCAAAACAAGCTAAAGAAGTATTTGAATGTATGGTAGAAGAAGGCACAGAACCTAACGTTATCGTTAAGGAAAAAGGTATGATGCAAATAACTGATGACGCTGCTATTCATGATGTTGTTATGGAAGTGTTAAAAGAAAATGATGAACAAGCAAGAGAATATAATCCTGAAAAAACGAGAATGATTGACTTCTTCGTTGGACAGGTTATGAAAAAGACTCGTGGTAAAGCAAATCCAGCTAAAACTATGGAAATGCTAAGAGAAGAGCTTGCTAATTATAATAAATAAAAATACTAAAATTACATATAATAATAATGGAAAACCATATTATACTTAATATGACATTTTCCAACCTTGACATCTATTTAAAACTAATGTATATTATTAGTAGAAAAACAGATGTATTCGCTTACGGGTGGTGCGAATAATAAATGATCCCGATTGTTAAATGTATAAGAAAACCATGTTTCGACATAGTTTTCTTTTTTTATATGTATAATAGCTTACCATTATGGAGGATTATGGTGAAGTTTAAAGAAGGATATTTATATCATATAAAAGATAAATTTTTTGATTTTATAAGTGATAATAGATTAATGAAAAATCACGAAAATGGTCATACTAGACCAACATATTTTGCTTTTAAAGAAGGTGATATATTTTGGTTTATTCCAATAAGTAGTAAGGTAGATAAATACCAAAATATTATTAATAAAAAAATAGAAAAATATGGTTCTTGTAAAACTATAATGATAAGAAAAATATTAAATAAAAAATCGGTTATTTTACTTCAAAATGCATTTCCAGTTTTAGAAAATTATATTGATCATATTCATATTAAGAATGGTGTTCATACTAAAGTTGCAGATGCTTTAAAAAAAGATATTATAGAAAACTTCAATTATATGCTTTATTTAAAAAGAAAGGGTAATAATTTGTTTTTTACAGATATAGACAAAATAAAAAAAATCTTATTAGATGAATATAAAAAATAATATTTAATGCCTAGAAAATTTTAGAAAGCGGAATATCAAAAATTTTTAGTAAGATAAGTTGTATTCGCAAAGAAGAATTATTAAACTATATTCTTTTACTAATTAATTATTATTGATAGAACAATCATATATAAAAAATATTGATTTATAAAAAGTATATGTTATTATATCCATGAAAGGAATTTTTTAATATGAATAACAAAATGCATGAAATGCTTCAAAAAGTAATAAAAGAAGCAGATGAAAAAAATATGGATATACAAGAGGCTATCCAAAAGTTTACCTCTAAGTATAATATGGGATTATTAGATGATATTCCAAACACGCCTAAGGATGATGCTTATGAATTGTTAGATAAGGCGTATGAAGCTAATACAAAAAGTAAGGCTAAAAAATATGCTAAAGAAGCATTGAAAGTATGTCCTGATCTTTTTGATGCTAAATTATTTTTAATTAATATGGAAGATAATTTATTGAAAAAAGAAACTATGTTAAACGAGACTCTTAAAGAAGAAAAAGATAAATTAACAGATGAAGATTTCTTTGAAAAAGATTGTATTGGACACTTTTATGGTATCTTTGAAACTAGACCTTACATAAGGGGATTATGTAGTAAGGCGATGTTACAAACTCATATGGGAAAAATGAAACTCGCTATTAAAACAAGTGAAGAAATAATAAGGTTAAATGAATCAGATAATACTGGTACAAGGTATATGTTAATGGCATTATATTCATACCTTGAAGATGAAAAAAATCTATTAAAACTATATAAAAAGTATGATGAAGAATATAGTATGGAAATGATTATTCCATTAATGGTTTATTATTATAAACAAGATGATATTAAAAATGCAAAGAGATATTTAAAAATTGTAGAAGAATTAAATCCTAATTTTATAAAATTTTACACAGGAAAAATGGAAGAGGACGATGATTTTATAAAAGGATATTATAGGAGTGGAAGCTCATCAGAAGTTATTTCTTACTTTAATAATTATGGATTTTTATTGCTAGCTGTTCCGACACTAAAAGATTTTATAGAAAAAAATAAGTAGAAGAATATTATTTATGAATTTAGAAACTAGAAAATTAAAAAGTTCTAGTTTTTTAATGCTTATAACTTAATTCTTATAGTAAGATGGTATATGATATTACCAACATATAGATTTATAAGTATTATAGTAAAATTTTAATAACATATAAATTAATAAAGGAAGTGTTTTAAAATGAATGAAAATGTTACAAGACCTACGGTTATGGAAGTAAGTATTGATAATTTTAAACATAACATAAAAGAAATTAAAAAAATAGTAGGTAAAGATACTAATATTATGCCTGTTATTAAAGCTAATGGTTACGGAACATATATAAATAAA
>CAYOWI010000008.1:0-45595 GCA_964407685.1 uncultured Muribaculaceae bacterium | reverse complement strand
TTATTACCATGTTTATAATAGCATATACCCCCCCCGGTCAAGGTTTTTTAAGTGGCTGTTTATAATTTTTTTAGACACCTTAGAGAGGGGGTGTATGCAGTGGTAAACTAAAAGTAGACAACTAAAGAGGGTATGTAGACAATTTAATATTTTATTTATACAATTATCTTGTAATGTATACAACAGAAAGGAAGTGGTCTTATGACTATGCATTATGATACCGAACTTAAAAAGAAACTATGTGAAGAAATTTGTTTTAATCATGCTTCTACTATTAAAACTGCTGGGGAATATGCAGTGGTAAACAAAATTTAGACAAATTAAAAATCGATAAAATCAATTATGATGATATCGATTTAACCGTAAAACTACTTAAAAAGTAGTAAAAACAAATTAAGCTAAAATACACTTATAATTACTACAAAAATGTGGGATGTTACCCTTACAAAATTTTAAAAACATTAACTTTCCGCACTTACTTTGTAATTTCAATTTTAAATGGAGATATAAAATCTTTATCTGTTTGCTCTTTATATTCAAAAAGTAAATTAAGTAAAAAGTATAAAACTAAAATTAAAATAACTATCTCTAATACATTTATAACATTTTTTAATACTGGATTAATACCGGATTTCTTATTCTTTTGGTAAGAACCACAAGATTTACAATAGGTATCAGTATCAAATATTTTTTCTCCACAACATGAACAGTACTTATTTCCAGTTAATACAATCTGTTTTATAATAGTTTTTTCTTTAACTTTAGTTTCAGCCACCTCTTGTTTTTGATTAAGTTCATAATTACCATTTTCAAACGGTTCATAATCTTTTATAGTCAAATTTTCTTTAGAAGAATTATTTGAAGAAAGTGAACTCAAAACCCTTATAAAAAAGTATAAAACAAAACCGCCTATAGAAATATATAAATAGATTCTTAAGTTAGATAAAATTTGAAGCATTGTTACCGAGTTATTAATAACACGATAATTAAACACGTTTACTAAGTATATTATTCCAGCACTTATTCCAATACCAAGAGGAACAAACGTAAGCATTTTCTTCAAGGCTAAACACCTCCTTTAAAAAATTCCTTTTTTAAATGTCTTTATTATAATCATTTTATGAAAAAAAGCAAGTTATTATTAAACTTACTCTCTGTTTAAATATTCATCATAGGTACACATTTTATCAACGTACTTACCATCTTCCTTAAATTCAATTATACGATTTGCAACACTATTTATAAGCTCATAATCATAAGAAGAAAATAAACATACACCCCTAAAGTTTTTCATTCCTTTATTAAGAGATGTAATTGATTCTATATCCAAATGATTGGTTGGTTCATCTAATATTATAACGTTAGCTTTTTTTAACATCATACGAGAAAACATTAACCTTACTTTTTCGCCACCAGAAAGTACTCCTACCTTTTTTAAAGCTTCTTCTCCAGAAAATAGCATTCTACCCAAAAATCCTCTTAAAAACGCCTCTTCTTGTTCCTTAGAATAAGGTCTTAAAAAATCTACTAAATTAACATCTTCTTTAAAATAATCATCATGATCCTTAGGAAAGTATGAATACGAAACGGTTGTTCCCCACTTAATCGTTCCACTGTCTGGCTCTAATTCTCCAGTTATAATTTTAAAAAGCGTAGTTTTAGCAAGTTCGTTTTTTCCAACAAAAGCTACTTTATCGGTATTATTTATGGTTAAGTTTAAGTTTTTTAAAACTACTTCTCCACCAATCGTTTTACTAACACCTTTAAGTTCTAAAACATCACGGCCTAAGTCTCTATCAATATCAAAATTAATGTATGGATATTTTCTTGATGATGCTACCATATCATCAAGTTCTATTTTTTCTAAGAGTTTCTTTCTTGATGTAGCTTGTTTAGATTTAGATGCATTCGCACTAAACCTTCTAATAAATTCTTGTAACTCTTTTATCTTATCTTCTTTCTTTTTATTAGAATCCCTCATTTGCTTTTGAATAAGTTCGCTTGATTCTAACCAGAAATCATAATTACCAACGTACATTTTAATCTTACCATAATCAATATCAAGTGTATGAGTACATACCTTATTTAAAAAGTGTCTATCATGTGAAACAACAATTACCGTGTTTTTAAAATCTAGCAAGAAGTTTTCAAGCCATATTTTAGCATTTATATCAAGATAGTTAGTTGGTTCATCTAAAATTAATATGTCTGGGTTGCCAAATAAAGCTTGTGCAAGCAAAACCTTAACCTTATCTTCACCAGATAAGTTTTCCATTTTATCACTATAATATGCTCTATCAAGACCAATACCAGAAAGAAGAATCTCTGCATCAGCCTCAGCTTGCCATCCATCCATCTCAGCAAACTCTGCTTCTAATTCCCCTACTCTTAACCCATCTTCATCATTAAAATCGGGTTTAGAATATATTTCTTCCTTTTCTTTCATTATGTTATAAAGTCTTTGATTTCCCATGATTACGGTTTCAACAACACCCTTATCATCATAAGCATTATGATCTTGTTTTAGCACTGACATCCTATCATTGTCTGTTAAGATAACTTCTCCCGTTGTAGAATCAATTTCTTTTGATAGTACCTTTAAAAAAGTAGACTTTCCTGCTCCATTAGCACCAATTACCCCGTAACAATTACCAGCGGTAAACTTTAGATTCACGTCCTTGAATAAAGTTCTTTTTCCAAAAGTTAAACTAAGGTTATTTACTTGAAGCATAAAATCACGTCCTTTTCTTATATAAGTTTACTAAAGAAAATAATAAAAAGCAAGTAAGTAAAAAAATAGCTTTTAAAAGCTATTTTAATCATTATAATAATGAAGCGTTAATACTACATCTTTTCTATCTTCTTCTGATGATGAAAAGCCATTTGGATCAATATATTTTTTAGATTGCAAAGAAGGTTTATCACCCTTTAGTTTAATTAAACTTGGTTTGCGTTGTCCTTTATTGCTACTAAGTAATGAAGCAATTACTTTTTCATCTTTTATTAAAACTAAATCACATAATAATCTTCTAATATAAAAATCTTTTAATTCCAAATTTGTGGGTAATCTATCCATAATATATTTATCACTTCTTGTAAGCCTTATCATTAGACATGGAAAGTTTTTCCTTATCAACATATGTTATTTCAGGCTTGATAACATAAGATTTTTCTAACTTAAGCAAAAAATCCTTTGTCAAAAGAAATGGTTTTAAATTTACAGTTTCATCTATTTTTTGTTCTTCATAAGGTTTTAAAACCTTATTATATTTAGTTAACGTACCATTCTCAACAGCTTTTACTCTCATAATTTATTGTGTTCCTTTCTTGAAATCATATTATAGCATAAAACAAAAGAAAAACAACCAGTTATAATTAAATCAAGTAATTAAAGGTCTAAGAAAGAATTTTTGGAGCATTATAAATTATTAACTCATGTTGGCACCTAGTTGCTACAACATAAAATAGATATCTTTCGTCTTTAGTATATTTATTATCTTTATCAGTATAAGAAATCACCGAATCAAATTCTAAACCTTTCGCGAGGTAACTTGGAACAATTACTAAGTTTTTATTAAACTCTTTATCACTATCTTCCATTAGACTTATACCTTCTATTTTATCTTTTAATTTATCATATAATTTTATTGCTTCATCTTTACTTTTAGTAATTATCGCAAGTGATGCATATTTTTCTTTTAAAGCGTTTATGTCATTTTCTATTGCGTTCATATCATCTCTAAATTTAACTGGTACGTTATTTTCTCTTCTAATCGCACTAACGTACTTTAAACCAAGTATTTTATTAGTGTAAGCTATTATTTCACCAGAGGAACGATAAGTTTTATTTAGTTCAACGTACTTGCTATTTTCGTTTAATATATCTGTTAAAACTTCTAAAGTATCATACTTTATATATGGATTAATCGTTTGGTTAACATCTCCTAGTATAGTAAATGATGCTTTTTTAAATATCTTACTTAGTATTATGTATTGCATCTCGTTATAGTCCTGAGCTTCATCAACAACTATTTGCTTAATTAAGTTACTGTATGGAAAACCGTTTAATAATCCTTTTAAATATATAAAGCATAATGCATCTTCATAATTAATTTCTTTTGTATTAAGTTTTACTATTTTCTCTTTACCATAAGCATCAATAAAGGCTTTACTTTTATATAAATTTTCATATATCTTCTTAAAATCAGGCTTTATATTAAGTCTTTCTTTAATTTGTTTTATAAAGCTTCTTTTTCCTTTACCATAACTAATTCCTGTTTTATCACATAAGTGTTCGGCCATTTTATCTATTCTTTCAAATAGTGGCAACCTATCAAACTTATCTTTTAACAAATTATTTAAGTATTTCTTTTCTATGGTTTCTATCTTAAGTTCTATATCATCTATTATTTGTATGTTTCTTTCTAATTCTTTTGCATATTTATCTATTACATCTACCATCTTTTTAGATAATTTAAACTTAACAAATTCTGGATTATTTTCTTTTCTATCGTAAAACCTTTCAATAAAATCAGTAAAAGTTTCTACCCGTTTAAATTCCTTAGCATAACTTGTGGCAAAATCATGAAAGGTAGTTTCCCCGGTGTTTTCTTCTCCAAGTTCTGGAAGTACGTTTGATATATATTCTGAAAATACATTATTAGGTGAAAAAATAAGTACGTTAGATGATCTTAAATTCTTTATTTTGTATAGTAAGAAAGCAATTCTATGAAGTGCTACCGATGTTTTACCTGATCCTGCAATTCCTTGAACTATTAAATGTTTATTTGATACGTTTCTTATTATTTCGTTTTGTTCCGATTGTATGGTGTTAACAATGTTCTTCATTTTATCAGAGGATTTTTCTGATAATACTTCCTGAAGACATTCATCAACTACGTTTAAATCATTATCAAACACTCTTAATAGTTTATTATTTTCTATTTTATATTGTCTTCTAAGTGACATATAACCATTTATATCACCATCAGGTGCTTCATATTTACAAGGACCAATTCCATAATCATAAAACAAACTAGCAATGGGGCTTCGCCAGTCATAAACAAAATAATGTAAATCTTTTTCTACGTTAGTTAAACCTATATAAACTCTTTTTACAGCTTCACCATCTTCTTTAAAATCAACTCTTCCAAAGTATGGTGAATACTTAACTTTTAAAAGCTTTTTATAATACTCCATTTTCATAAGCATAAAGCCTGCTTCAAGTTCTGATGACATAAGACCGGTTTGCATTTCAACTTTATCTATGCTTCCTTTATCTTCCCACAAAACCTTTCTAAACTCAGTTAATTTACTTTCTTCAACGTGAATTTCTTTCCCTAAAACATCTATTTGATTAGATATTTCCTTTGATGTATTTCGTAAGTAGCCATTTTCTTCCTTTAACTCTTTTTCGGTTAAAGCCATTGTCTGTCACTTCCTTTCTAACAACGCAAAAAACCACATATTTCTATGTGGTGGGTATATAAAATCACCCAATTTTTGCAAAAACGTCATCTTCATTATATAACATATTAAAAGAAATGCAATATAAAAACTTACAATTATCTATCTTTTTTTACATTTTCTTTTACTACGTATCCTGGCACGCCTACTATGGTTCTACCTTCTTCGACATCTTTTAACACTACTGCGTTAGCTCCTATCTTAACGTTGTTACCAATATTTATATTTCCTAACACTTTTGCACCGCTTCCAATAAACACGCTATTTCCAATTGTTGGATGTCTTTTTTTAGTTTTTTCATTTCCCGTACCACCAAGTGTTACCCCATGAAACATTGTAACATTATTACCTATTATTGCAGTTTCTCCAATTACAACACCTGTTCCATGATCAATAAATAATCCCTTACCAATAGTTGCACCCGGATGAATTTCAATACCTGTTCTTCTTTTTGCAAACTCAGAGATTAGTCTTGCTATAAAAAACATTCTATGATTATAAAAAAATTTAGACATTTTATGATAGATTTGTGCTCTAAAAGATGGATATAAAAATACTTCTAAAGTGCTTTTTATTGCAGGATCTCCCTTTTTTATAGTTTGTATTTGTTCTCTTATGAATTTAAACATATGTATTCACCAGTATATAATATGAATTTTATTAAATAAAAATTGTGCTTAAACTTGTATAAAAATAAACATTAGCCATATTTTGCTAAAATGGTCATTTTTATTTACTTATATATTTTAGTTTCAATTGGTACATCTTTTATATCTTCATTTGCCATTTTACACCACTTATCAAAATCTAACTTTACAAACTCATCTAACGTGTATTTATATTCAATATGTCTATCTTCCTCAAGAGGAAAATTATTTGTATAAGCAACTATAACAATAGTATCATCTTCATCAAAATATCTAACATTATACATAAAATTAAAATTTTCAAGTTTTTGGTTTTTATTTTCAGCAAATTTTTTTATAACATCTTCACCCTCATAATAAAATGATTTATTTTCATCTAAATACTTAGAATATTTATCCAAAAAATATTCTTTAAAACTATCATATATTAATTCTTTTTCTTCAGCAGTTAACTTATTATTTTTTTGTAAATTCTGCCAAAATAAATCACTAATATTATCTTCTTTTAAAGCACTAGAATCAGAGAAAGTAATTTCCTTTTCAACATTATACTTAGTAATATAGTATTCCATATTTGGTACTAAAGAAAAAATCATTGCTACTGCTAAAGATCCTGAAATTAGTCTCTTTTTTATTTTTATTGTTTTTTTCTTTCTTTTTCTTCCACATATTATTCCTCACTTGTTTATATATTATCATTTTCTAATTTTTTCAGTCAAGCTGTGAAAAAAAAATTATGTAAATACAAAAAACACTAAAATTTAAAAAAGAATAGGTATTTCTATTCTTTTTAAGTTTCAAATTACCTAACTTTTTTTAACTCTCCCATCCTTGATGTTGGAACAAAACCAGCATCTGCATTTATTACATCTGGTATTCTGTTTACTATGCTAGCACATGTAAGTTCCACGGTTGCTGGCTTTTCAATTACAAGCGTTGTATCAGGTTCACCATAAACAGTCCACTCGTTTCTATCAAACTCGTCTTTGTTATACACCTTACCAATGCACTCTGTTTCCAAAGTTATTCCTTCTTTAGTTTTTGTTGTAACAACCGCACTCATACCAGTTGCCATGCCAGCTTTAACCGTCATGCCTAAAGTACTTGATTCTATGTCATAACTATTAAATTGTGGCACGCATTTTTGAGTTTGACTAATAACCGTAAGTCCTAGCTTATCACAAAGCCATCCATTTACGTTCCACATGTAAGATGGAGTATACTTTCCGCTTTCAATTACTTTTTGTCTTTCTTCATCAGATATTTCATCCGCTGATGCAATTTCTGTTTCAAATTCTTCTTTAGTAAGTCCTGCTCCATGTGCTTTAGCAAGTGCAATACCATAATCTTCCACGTTATAAGAAGAGCTTCCCTTTATTTTAGTAACATTATGACTAGCACCTACTAAAGTAGTAATTAAATTGCCCCAAAACGCATCTTGATAACCACTACCAGTAATCGTACAATCATTTTCTTTTGCAAGTTTATCAATTTCCTTTGTTAAGTTAGGATTAGAATTCATTGGATAAAACGCTTCTTCACAAGTAGTTATTGCGTTAACTCCACATTTAGCGCAAATAAGTAGTGCATCTTTAACATCATCAAGTAAACTCATCGTCGTAACTATCGCACAATCTGGTTTTAATCCAGTTAATAAACTTTCTACATTTTTAACATCATTTATAATAACACCTAGTTTTTCACACCCTATTATTTCACCGATATCTTTCCCTATAACATCTGGATTAACATCAACTGCTCCAACAATTTCTCCACCATTTTCTATTACGTAGCGCATGGTGTAAACGCTCATTTTTCCACAACCATATTGAAATATTTTTAAATTTTTCATATCATTTATTCCTTTCTTAATCATATTATAACATTCATATTTGAGTAATTTATCAAAATAAATAGAAAAAGTCACGCTTTTAAACGCGACTTTACATTAATAAGAATATGTACCATAATCATAATTTAAAACAAAAGGATGAATTTTACAAATTAAACAATTTAATATATAATAATTTTGAAAGAGAAAAACAATATGAACTATTATGAATTATTAGGTGTTAAACAAAATGCTACACAAGAAGAAATTAAAAAAGCATACAAGATGCAAATGAAAAAATGGCATCCAGATATTAATAAAACTAGTGAAGCAATTTTAATGTCTACTAAAATTAACGAAGCAAAAGAAATCCTATTAGATGATAAAAAAAGAAAAAATTATGACGAATATATAACAAATAAGGTAAACGAAAGTTATAATAGATATACACAAAATAGTAAAAATAATACTAATCATAAATCTTATGATAATTCTAAAGATAATGATATGGTAACAAAATGGGAATATTTAAGACAGTGGATTAAGTTTAGCACTTATAAACCCATTAGAAAGATATTAGGAACAATAGGGGTATTATTAGAAAGTTTTATGTGTTATATAATAAAATTAATATTAATATTATTAGCATTTATTTGTAATATGGGAAGTTACATAATAAGAAATATATTTATGTATTTATCACCAATAATTGGTCTTATGCTAATACTTTTAATAATTCAGTTTACATCAGCTGGATTTAAAGAAACTATTAAATCTAATAAAGAAATAATAAAAGGCGTAATAGCTTGCACTTTGGTTTATTTACTAAGCATAATCTTACCTCTTTTATCAAATGCCATTTTATCGCCAAAAGTATTTGATATTCTATACAATAAGATAGATGTTAATTTATTTAAAAAATGTGTCGGATATGAAGAATAACAGATTTAAAGCCTTGACCAATTAATTAATATAGTGTAAAATTAATTTTGTCAGACGGAGTGATACTCAAGAGGCTGAAGAGGCGCCCCTGCTAAGGGTGTAGGCTGGGCAACTGGCGCGAGGGTTCAAATCCCTCTCACTCCGCCATAAAAAAAACAAAAATTCCTTAATTGGAATTTTTATTTTTTTTACTAAATATTTTAACCTTACCAGCATTATCTAATTCATCAAAGTAAGATGAGATATCTTGCTTTTTTATTTTATCACAAGAAACATATTTATAAAAAGAATAAATTATTTTTTCGCGAAGACCAAAATCATCTTTTGCTTTATTAAGAAAATCATCTAAATTTTTTTCCATCGAAATAATTATTTCCTCGTTTTCTCTTTCATATTCAAGATTTTGATCAAAAAGATACTTATTATACTCATAAAAAGTTTTTGAAAGTTCATAAATCATAGAATCATAATTTTTCTTATCTAATATATTTAAATCTAATAAATCTGCTCCTAAGCAAGCAGTTGCCTTGGCTGCAGCAATTTTTTTATCCCTTACCTCTAGATATATTTTATCGTATAATTCAATTGCATCAAACATATCAAAATCCCGATTAAACTCAAAAATATCTAACAAATACACTTTAGATATATATGTCTCATGAGCCTTTGAATTAATTAAAGTTTTTAATAATTCTTTTTTACCAAGCAATGACATATTATAAAAAGAAATAGACTTTGCAATGGCGTCAAAAAGTACCATATCGTTTTCTAATAATTCAATTTTAAAATCTTTAATATCAGAAAATTCTTTTAAGTATTCAAAATCGAGCCTTACATCTTCGTCAACCGGAAAAGCTAAATAATCATAATAACTAATACTCATACAATCTATATATAATACATTAACTATTTCATCAAAAATATCGCTGTTTTTTAAATCCTCTAACTCGTTAGCATAATAACTAACGGTTTGTTCATTAAAAAAATCTATTACACCAAAAACATCATGAAACCTCTTCCTTATTTTCGTATTTGGATTATTTATAAAAGGACGTTTTAACATAATTTGTGTATATTCATTCTTATAAAAGTTTTCAATTTCTATTTTTTTATCTTCAGGAAGCAAACTATATGATAAATAATCCCTTACTATAGGTTCTAGCAAATCGCTATTATTAGAAGAAAACATCATTAAGTCATTAACGTTAGATTCTATCATAGAAATAATATCTATTGCACATTCATCTAAATCTTCTTTATTAGATAATAAGTACTTATTATACACATAATATGTTTTTACCATATTATAAAAAACCTCTTTATAATTATCTATATCATCTTCCTTTAATTTTATTAAAAACTCAGTTCCAAAACAAATACTATCCTCTAATGCTACGTTTTTATCCCCAGTTTTTTTTAGCACTTTATAATATTCATCTAATATATAAGAAGGTGTATATTTTATACCATATATAATCATATCAATTATAAAATCAGGTACCATTTTTAATAAAAACTTTTTATTATTCATTGATTCCATAATATATTTTTTTCTCACATAGTAACATGATGTATCAAATAAAACAGTATCATCACATAAATCCCTAAAAATGTCTATATCTACTGTTTTTTTAAATTCATCCACTGATGAAAAACTTCTTAAAAATTCAATGTTTTTTATAAGAGTTTCATCTTCTGGAAACATTTTAAAACTTACATAATTAACAACATATGATGTTAAATACATAATACTAATTGATATATCAAAAAATTCTTTATTTTCTAAAAGTTCATCATATAACTTACTTACAAAAAAAGCATATTCATTTTCGTTTCCATCTTTTAAATTTGTTAATTTTTCTGATATAAATTTTCTAAAAAAATCATTATAACTTAATACTTCCATCAAAACACCCCAGCTAATATTATTATACGCTAAAGTCAATAAATAGTGAATAAATATTAATCATTTTGTTAATTATATAAAAGAAAGGATGAATATTATGAAAAATAAAGATAAGAAAAAAAGTTGTAAGGATTGTAACTGCAATGAAGTTATAGAAAAAAAAGTAAAAACCATGGAAAATGGTAAAGAATATTATGAAGAAGTTGAAAAAAATAAAATAGATGAAAATCAAGAACAAGATAGTAGCAAATAAAAAGAGTTAAGGCTCTTTTTATTTATGCCTTAACTTACCTTTCATACCCTTAGTACCTTTTGTACCATCAAAGGTTGATAAAATATTTGACTCAAAAATAGTTGTTTTCTTTAGTTTTTTCTTGAACCGTTTAACCGCAATATTAATCATATCATCTAATAATTCATCATATTCTTTGTTTAATGGCATCCATAAATAAAATGATAAACACCCTGGAATAGTGTTAAGCTCGTTAATATAATATTTTTTTGCTTTTTTATCATATAAATAATCTATTCTAACTACACCTGATGCACCTAATGCTCTAAATGCTTTTTTAGAAGTTTCAGCAATATCCTTAGCTAACTTTTCTGGAATATCAGCAGGTATTACACGGTCAGCAGAAACCATTCCTTTAGATGCACCGCTCATCTTTTTAGCAGCACCTTTTTTAGCTCCGCTACCAATATATTTATCGTTAAATGATAATATCTCGTCCTTACCCATAACTTGCTCTATGCTAGACGTTTCCATGTAACTGTTAGATCCTAATACGCTACAGTTAAGCTCAATCATGTTTTCAATTACTTCTTCTACTAAGATTTTATCGTCATATTTAGTAGCTTCTATAATTGCTTCTTTTAAAGTGTCTTCATCTTTAGCAACGCTAATTCCAATGCTGCTACCTTGTCTTGCAGGTTTAACAATTAAAGGATAACCAATTTTTTTAGCATTCTCTAAAATTCTCGTTTCATCTTCAAAGTATTCATTATCATAAAACCACATATATTTAGTAACCGGAATATTTTCTGCTTCTAATATTTGTTTTTGGAATACCTTATCTTGACCTACAGTACATCCATAAATATCACTACCAGTATACGGAATACCAAACGTTTCAAGCATACCTTGAATATTACCATCTTCCATGTTATAACCATGAACACAAGGAACAACTATATCTACAGCCCCAATAGTTTTCTTAAATAAACCATTTTTCCTTTGCAAAACTAATGCCCCATCTTTGTTATAACATACTACGTTTTTACAATAACGTTTTAAAAGTTCTGGTTCTTTATAAACGTCCATTTCTTTTAAAGGCGCTCCTGTGTACATCTCGTTTTCCTTTGTTAAATACATAGGGATAACTTCATATTTATCCTTATTTAAAAATTCCATTGCTTGAACAGCTGTTATTATACTAACTTCGTGTTCTGTTGTCTTTCCGCCATATAAAACTCCAACTCTTATTTTCATACTTTAATCAACTCCTATTCGTTATATATATCAGGTAAATCATTTTCTATTAAGCAATAACTTTCTTTACCATTAGATAAACTCTTAACAAGGTTAAAAGCTTCTTTCGTACTTTTAAC
Organism: uncultured Muribaculaceae bacterium; assembly: GCA_964407685.1. GTDB lineage: Bacteria > Bacillota_I > Bacilli_A > RF39 > UBA660 > Aphodocola. The sequence continues at coordinate 33,195 of CAYOWI010000008.1, read as the reverse complement.
AACATATATGTTCTTGTCGTTAAACTTAACTTCTTTTAAACCATCTTTAATTGGTTTAGTTATTTTTTCTCCAACTAAAATTACTACGTCACAAGAATCTTTCATGTACGTTCCAAATTTCTTATTAAGCTCATATGACTTATCACCAAGCTCTACCATACCAGGTGTCATAACCATTCTTAATCCTGGCATATCTTTTAAGACCTCAAGAGCCATCTTAGACCCAACCGGATTAGAATTATAAGAATCATCTATGTAAGTTATGTTTCCTAAAGATCTTAGTTCTAGTCTATGTTCTACGCTTCGGGCGCCAAGTACCGCTTTTTTCATTTGATCAACAGTTAGTCCAAATTCTTTAGATAAAGCAAGTGATGCTAATATGTTATATATGTTATTATAACCTAATAATCTAGTTGTAAACTCATACTTCTTCTTATCTCCTTTAAAGATAACGTTAAACGTTGTACCTTTGTTAGACGTTTTAATGTCAAGAGCACGAACATCCACGTCTTTATTATCAATACCAATCCAAATAATTTTACAATTATTTTTAAGTTTGTAATTAACTTGTAGTTCATCATCACCATTTAAAACTCCAATACCATCACTTGGAAGACTTTCAATAAGTTCAAACTTACCTTTTTGGATATTTTCTTGTGATCCAAATATTTCGATATGTGCAGTACCTATCTTTGTTAAAATACCATATTTAGGTTTAACTAAATCACATAAATCTTTTATTTCACCTACTTTATAAGCTCCCATTTCCGCGATTAATATATCATCAAACTTATCTAAATGATTATTAACCGTAATGATAAGTCCATATGGTGTATTAAAGTTTTTAGGACTAGGGAGTGCATTATACCTAACGTTTAATATATCACTTAATATGTTTTTACTACTTGTCTTACCATAACTACCAGTAATACCAATTACCTTTAAATTATTCATCCCCTTTAACTTGTTAACAGCTTTATTTTTATAGGATAAATAAACTAATTTTTCAACTGGTTTATTTATTATAACCACCAACATAATAACAAAGTTTAAAAGCATATCATATATAAATAAACATAAATATATGATGTTTATATTTTTAACAAAACATAAACCTAAACATACTAATAAAAATAAAATTATGTTAGTAAAAATAAGTCTTTTTACCCTTGCGGTAATCTTTAATTTAATCTTCGTATCAGCGTTTTTATTTTCCTTTATTTCTATTAAAAGAATGATTAAGCATACAACAAAGAAATATATACTTGTTATAATGCTAGCTTCTAACTTAAATATTATTAACACTAAATAAGTAATTAAAACTACCAAAGAACATTTAAGCGGGGTTTTAAATAACTTAATATCTTTTAAGGTCCACTTTAAAAACCTACAATCATCATTATATAGATTTTGCTGCGCCATATGAAGTGCTTTTTTCAAATCATAAATAAGTAAAACTATAAATGGTATTAAACTAATATAAAACATTATATACACTTCCTTACTTTATAAAATTTCCTATTATACTTATTGTTTGCTGTAATCTTTCTAAGTATGCATAGTGTGTGCAACCTTCATAAAGAATAAGACCACAATCAGGTATTAACCTTTCGTATTCTTTAGTATCTTCTGGCGGAACTTCACTATCCATATCACCATAAATTAAGATTACTGGTGCTTTTATCTTTCTAGCATCATCTGATAAATCTTCGTTAACCGTTTTAACTAATACATCTTTCATAATAGGACTTGCCGCTTTATAATCGCGAGATCCAATATGATTTTTTGCCCAACCTTCTAAGTTTTTAATTCCTGGAACCGTTTTTAAAAACTTAAATACTTTAGTTTTCAAGCCCTTTTTATCGTGACCTCTTAAGGCAGGCGATAAAAGAATAACTTTTTTTACATTATTTCTAGATGCAAACTTAACAGATACCCTTCCACCAAACGAATGCCCAACAAGTATCGGTTCTTTAACATCTAGTTTTTTTAATAATTCTTCAATTAAAACGGTGTAGCCGGTTACATCAATAGCTTCTTTAGGTTCAGGAGAAAGTCCAAATCCAGGGAAATCAACCGCAATAATACGATAATCTTTCTTAAAAGGTTCTCCAAGCATTTGCATCATCTCTATATTTTGTCCCCAACCATGAAGCAAAACTATCACATCACCTTTTTTATTTCCAAAATCTAAATAATTTATATAAAGTCCATTTATATTCAAGTTAATCACCTATTTCTATTATGGTTAAATCTTCTTTACATATTATAACATTTTTATCATACAAAACAAAACAAAATAAGCATATTTACTTATTTTGTTTACTATTTTTTATTTTTCTAATAAATCTTTTAACATAACCTGTCTTAATAATTTTATTTATTCCTTTATCCACTTCATCCATAGTTTTGATACTATATCCATCAACGTAACTATTTTTAGAATAAGTTGGTTTTTTACCACTTTGTTTTTCAACAAAACGATCCTGTTCTTCTGCACTTAAATTATTAAATTCTTCTAGCGAAATTCCTATAAAATATTCTAAGTTGGCTTTAGTTCGATCACTTAATTTAACAGAAACTTCTTTACTGCCCTTTATTATTCTTCTTTCAATCAAATCTTTATCAGTATAATTAGTTTTATTAGCGGGCATTTTTTCTCCATTTTCAATAAAATTTATTATAATATTTTGTTTATCTTCTTCTGGAATATTTTTTATGTATTTTTCTAACTCAACAATATTAACTTTTTTATAAAGCCTATTTTTATTATATATTTTTAATTCTGTCATAAGATGTCCAATGCATCTTCCAGAATATGCTCCGAAATGGCAATAAATTAAATCTAGCAGCTTCATTTGCTCATTTGTAATTGGATACCAAATGTCGTAAAAACTCGATAGTTGAAATTTTTCTATACTTAAGTTTGGCTTTTTAATTATTTCATTATATTCATTGTAATCATTCTTCAATTCTGTTCTTAACTGACCTTTAGCAAAAATATTATCAGAGTATGTATCTAATATAATTGGAACAGCAAAACCAAACGGTATTATTTTTAAATCGTCTTTAAATAAAGGCTCATTATAAACGTATAAAGAATATAATTGTGCTATAACTAAAAGTTTTTGTACTGATGAAGAAGTACATTCTCTATTATCGCAATAATATAATCTAATCAAATAATTAGCTGCATCTCTTGAATTCACTACGCATCTTCACTCCTTAACAAATTTTATATCTTTAACCATAATTATTTTTTTATTTAGTAAAGATTATAATATCGCTTAAACTATCCTTTTACCACCACGTTTACTATTTTATTTTTAATTACAATTACCTTAACTACTTCTTTTCCATCAGTATGTCTTTTAACGTTTTCGCAAGATAACGCTTTTTCTTTGATCACATCTTCAGAATCATCTACTGATATGGTAATAGTTCCTCTTAATTTACCATTTACTTGCACTGCTATATCAAATTCAGTTTGGACAAGTTTAGCTTCATCATATACCGGCCATGCTTCGTAAGCAATTGTACCATCATGTCCTAGCATGCTCCATAACTCTTCGGTAATATGAGGACATATTGGATTTAACATCTTAACAAGGCCTTCCATATATTCTTTAGGAATAATACTTTCTTTATACATCGCGTTAACAAGTATCATTAAATGGCTTATTGCCGTATTAAATGATAATTTTTCATAATCATTTGTAACATTCTTAACCGTTTCATGATAAAGTCTTTCTAAGTTTTTGTTTTCGCCCATTTCTTTTTGCTCTTCAGTATATAATCTCCATACTCTATCCAAGAACTTTTTAGCTCCTTCAACACCTGACATACTCCATGGTTTAGAAGCTTCTAATGGTCCCATAAACATTTCGTATAATCTTAATGTATCAGCACCATACTTTTCTACTATGTCACTTGGATTAACAACGAACTTTGGAAAACGTTTACCCATCTTTATTCCGTTTTCACCCAATATCATACCTTGGTGAACTAGTTTTTTAAATGGTTCTTTAACTGGTGATAATCCTTTATCATAAAGGTAATTATTCCATATTCTAGAATACATTAAATGTCCAACAGCATGTTCTGGTCCACCAATATATAAATCAACCGGCATCCAGTGTTTTAATAATTCTTGGTTAGCGAACTCGTGTGTATTATGAGGATCAATGTATCTTAAGAAGTACCAACTAGATCCTGCAGAACCTGGCATTGTTGAAGTTTCACGAATACCTTTTTTGCCATCTTTTTCATAATGTTTCCATTCTTCTGCGTTTTCTAAAGGCGCTTTACCATTATGACCTTTGTAATCTTCTAACTCAGGTAATACAAGAGGTAATTCATCATCAGGAAGTATGTAATCTGTACCATCTTCCATGTGAACAACCGGAACTGGTTCTCCCCAATATCTTTGTCTTGCAAATATCCATTCTCTAAATCTATAGTTAGTCGTTCTTCTTGCAACACCCATTTTTATTAATTTATCAGTGATAGCCTCTTTAGCTTCTTCTACCGTTAAGCCAGTAAATTCTTCGGAATTGATTAGCTTACATCCTTTTCCTAAGTAATCACCCTTTTCAAAAGCAGCTTCGCTTACATCCCTTCCATCAATTACCTGAATCATTGGAATTTTATGTTCTATAGCATATTCATAATCTCTTTGGTCGTGAGATGGAACGGCCATAACAGCACCAGTACCATAATTTCCTAAAACAAAATCTCCTAAGAATACTGGTACTTTCTTACCATTAACTGGATTTATCGCTTCTATTCCTCTAAGCACGCAACCTGATTTACCTTTATTAAGCTCAGTTCTATCCATATCAGACTTCTTAAGTGTTTCGTCAATATACTTCCTTGCTTCTTCTTTATTTTCTACCCTAGGCATTAATTCTTTTATAAGTTCTCCGTCTGGTGCGATAACCATAAACGTAATTCCATAAATAGTTTCTATACAAGTTGTATAAATAGAGAACTTACCTCCACCTACTACGTCAAAGTCTACTTCAACACCAGTTGATTTACCTATCCAGTTTCTTTGCATTTCTTTAGTAGATGCTGGCCAGTCTATTTCATCTAAGCCTTCCAAAAGTCTTTCCGCAAAACGAGGCTGATCGATACATAGTTGCTTCATGTTTCGTCTTATAACCGGATATCCACCACGTTCTGATTTACCATCAATTACTTCATCATTAGATAAAACGGTTCCTAACTCTTCACACCAGTTAACTGGCATATCAATGTATTTTGCATAACCATCTTTATATAACTGTTTAAATATCCATTGCGTCCATTTATAATACGATGGATCAGATGTAGAAATCACTCTATCCCAGTCATAATCAAATCCTAATTCTTTTAATTGACTTGTAAAATAATTTATATTTTTGTCTGTAAAACCACTTGGGTGATTACCAGTTTGAACCGCATATTGTTCCGCTGGAAGACCAAACGAATCATATCCCATTGGGTGTAAAACATTGTATCCTTGCATTCTTTTCATACGTGATACTATATCTGTTGCCGTATAACCCTCAGGATGGCCTGCATGTAAACCTACTCCTGATGGATAAGGAAACATATCAAGTGCATAAAACTTTGGCTTCGAAAAGTCCCAAACGTCAGTTTTAAACGTTTTATTATCTTCCCAATACCGTTGCCATTTCTTTTCTATTTCTCTAAAATTATATTCCATAATTATTCACACTCCTTTTTATAATACATCGCAACTAAATGATATACTCCCGCAAACAAGGGGAATATAAGTATAAACGCTACTAAGAGTCTTACGTAAACGTTATCTATAAATCTAGTTATAGTAAACATAAACGCTACGATAAAAGAATCTGATAACATAAGCGTTTTAAAAACTCTTTTGTATCCTAATCTTACTATGTCCAAATTATACCTTAATACTAGATATTTTATGTTTACAGGAGATTTTTTTCTATCATATTTTTTAAGCTTTCTATATGAAAATAAATAATAACCTAAATAAACTATCAAAAAAATAACAATGAATTCTAACATAATCTTAGCAACTTCTACCATAATTCCTCCTATTAAATAAAAAAGTTCATCCTAAATAAAGGATGAACATATGTCCACGGTACCACCTTAATTTATACATAATTTATGTATACACTTAATAATCCATAACGAGATAAACCGTACTATATTACTATTATTTCACATAATAACTCCGAAGCTAGTTCAGTTAACATGCTTTGTTTATTTACACCAACCATAAACTCTCTTTAAAAGTAATCTTAACCTAATACTCTTCATCAACGTTTTAACATTTATAGTATATTATAATTTAACGTTTTAAGCAAGATTATTTAAATACATTTTTTGATTTACTTTATTCTTTTTCATTAGAAATAACTTCCTTTGTTATGTAAATCGGTCTGTTTTTCGTCTCTACGTACGTTCTTGCTAAATACTCACCAATTATTCCAAGACAAAGAAGTTGTATTCCGCCAATTAGCAATATTAACACAACGATCGTAGCATAACCCGGTATCGCAATTGAAAATGCTATTTTTTCTATTACTACAATGATTAAATATATTGATGTAAAAAGCGATAAAAACAATCCTATTATTGTTGCCAACCTAAGTGGTGCAGTTGAAAAAGATATGATTCCTTCTATTGCATACTTAAATAAACCCCAAAAAGACCATGTGGTTTTTCCTGCGTTTCTTTCACTTACTTCATAAGGCATGTAATAATTATTAAATCCAACCCAAGAAAATAAGCCTTTAGAAAAACGGTAATACTCCTTTAATTCTAAAACAGAGTCTACAACATACCTTCTAAACGTTCTAAAATCACTTGCGTCTTGTCTAAATTTAGTATCAGATAGCTTATTTATTAATTTATAAAAACTTTTCTTAAACCTTGTTATAATTTTACCTTCTTTTCTTCTTTCTTGATAAGCTACTACCGAATCATATTCTTTATTTTCGTCTAATATCTTAACCATCTTTAAAACGTAACTAGGTCTTTGCTGCAAATCCGCATCAATTACGCATACATAATCTCCTTTTGAAGCTTTTAGACCAGCATATATTCCGGATTCCTTTCCAAAATTTCTAGAAAAATTAATTACTTTAATATTTTGCTTTGACGTTTTAACAATACCTTTTAATTTATCCATTGTATTATCTTTGCTTCCATCATTAACAAAGATAATTTCATAATCAAACGCTTCCTTTTCAAAGGTCTTTTCTACCTCTTCAGAAAAACTTTTAACGTTTCCTTCTTCATTATAGCAAGGAACAACCAACGATAACTTCATAATACCACTCTTTTCTTTTTTAATTATAGCATTCCTATAACAAATTGACACCCATATTATAACATTTTATTTACTACTTGACAATACACAGTACTATTTTGTACAATGTAGCTAATTGGAGTGAAGTATGATATGAAAAAAATAATATTAAGTTTTATTATAATGTCAATGATACTATTTACCTTTTTAAAGCCATCTTATAAGGTAGAAGTAGAAAAACAGTTAAGTGATCTAAACTTAAACAAAATAAATAAGCTAATGATAGTAGCCCACCCTGATGACGAGACCATCTGGGGCGGAAATCACCTACTTAAAGATGACTATTTAGTTGTTTGTATAACCTGTGACAATAATAAAACAAGAGTAAACGAAATAAATAAAGCATTAAAATATAGCAACGATAAACTAATAATGCTTAACTTTCCAGATAAAACTCTCGGTAAAAGAAGTAACTGGAAAAATGATGAAGAAGAAATAAAAAAAGATATTAAAAAGATTTTAGAATATAAAAATTGGGATGTTGTTGTAACTCATAATCCAGATGGTGAATACGGACACATTCATCACAAAATGACCAGCAAAATAGTTACTAACCTTTATGATAAAGATAATCTATATTATTTTGGTAAATATTATAAGAAAAATGATATTAAGGATATAAAAGTTAAAAATAAATTAAACAATAAAGAATTAAAAAACAAGAAAAAAATGCTAGAAGTATATAAAAGTCAAGGTTTTATTGATGATAAATTTGGACACATGTACCCATATGAAAACTGGACGAAAGCAAAATAATTAAATTAGTAGTAGGAAGTGCATCAAAATGAAAAACAGATTCAAAAAACAAGATTATATAAATATATTAATTCTATCTTTAATGTTTACATTTATCATAATCTTAATTACCCGTGGCAAATTTATGTATGGTTCTAAAACGGATTGGGTTGTTCAGCATTGGGTTTTTCCCGAGTACTTTAGGAATCTATTTTATGAAACAAAAAATTTAATACCCAACTTTGCCCCAAATATAGGTGGTGGACAAAATATTTTTTATTTTGCTTATTATGGTCTTTTAAGCCCTATAATCCTTCTATCATATTTGTTTCCAAATGTGGCAATGTATAATTATATTACTATAACAAGTATTATAATAGTAATGGTAAGTGTAATTTTATTTTATAAATGGCTTAAAAATAAAAATTACAGCTCTAAAATATGTTTTTGTGCAAGCGCTTTATTCTTATATGCTGGCCCTTTAATATTTCATAGTCATAGACACATTATGTTCATTAACTACATGCCATTTTTAATACTAGCTTTAATGAGCGTTGATAAATATTTTGAAAAAGGAGTTAAGACGCCACTTATAATTAGTACGTTTTTAATAATAATGACTAGTTATTTTTATAGTATAACTTCTATTTTATGTATTACTATTTACGCAGTTTACGTGTTTTTAAAAAAGAATAATAAGGTAACTTTTAAATTATTTTTAAAAGAGGGACTTAAGTTTATATCATTAATCGTTATTGCTATATTAATGAGTGCGATACTTATCTTCCCTACCTTCTATTGTCTTTTAAACGGACGTGCTCATGGTGCTTCTAAAATAGGATTAGTCCCCCTTTTACTACCCCATTTCGGATTAGAATACATACTATATCATCCTTATTCAGTTGGACTTACAAGTATACTAATAATTGCTTTATTTAGCATAATAGCAAAAAAAGAAAAACCTATTAATTTTTTAACAATTTCGTTAATCTCACCTGTTTTTCTTAACGTTTTAATATATTTATTAAATGGCAGTTTATATCTAAACGGCAAAGCCTTAATACCATTACTTCCTTTATATACGCTTATAATTGCAATATTTTTAGATAAATTAACAAAAGATGAAATTTCGTTTAAAAAAATTAAATTATCATATTTAGTTACCATCTTATTGGCATTTATTTTAAACAAACCATGGATTGCAACTTTATATACCATCTGCACAACGATTAATATCTTAATAATTAAAAAATATTTTAAAAGCAAAAACATAAAAATACTATTAATACCAATTATTATAATAAGTTTTATAATTTGCATAGGAATTAACTTTAGCGATAGATTAATAACTATAAATGAACATAAAAAAATAAATAATGACAGCATTCAAAAATTAGTAGATTACGCCAGCAAGGACAATACAATTTACCGTATGCACATAGACGTTAAACAACCAAGCGTAAACAGAATTTTAAATATTAAACAAAATACTATTTCTTTATATTCTTCTACCTATAATAAAAATTACAATGAATTTTTCTATAAAACGTTTAACAATAACATGAAGTTTAGAAACTCAGCGATAACCTTTGAGGATAAAAACGTTTTATTCGAAACCTTTATGGGAGTAAAATACTTAATAACTGATAAAGAGCCTCCTTTAGGTTATGAAAAGATTAAGGCAGAAAATAAATATACACTATATGAAAATAAAATTTACCTTCCAATTATGTATGCTAGCGAAAATGTTATGGGTAAAAAGGATTATGATAAGTTATCATTTCCTTATAACATAGAAGCACTAATGAACAATATTATAGTAAAAGAAAATTTACATAATAATTCTAATTCTAATACTAATATTAGCAAAGTTAGCATTAAAGATATATCGAATATCAAAAATATAGTAATTGATAAAGATAATTTTTACGTATCAAAAGATATTGGAAAACTTAGATTAAACTTAAATGAAGAAATCAAAGATAAGATACTATTAATAAGATTAAATGTTTCAAACCCACAATCCTGCAGTAAAGGCGATACTTCTATTACAATAAATAATGTTAAAAATAAATTAACGTGTAAACAGTGGAAATATTTTAATAATAATTACACATTTGATTACACAATCAGCAAAAAAGAACTATTTAACTTTGTTGATCTTACATTTACCAAAGGACACTATAAAATCAAAAGTATCGAAATATATGCTATCAATTATAAAAATATTTCACATTTAAAACATAACGTTGATGAATTAAAAATAGATAAAATTTTAAAGGATAAAGTATCAAGCAATATAGATGTTAGCAAAAGCGGTTACTTCGTAATTAAGACGCCTTACGATAATGGATTTGAGTTCAAACTTGATGATAAGGTTATAAAATATGAAAAAGTAAGCGATGCATTTATTGGATTTAAAATTAAAGAAGGTTTTCATAAAATAGAAATTACTTATGAGGCACCTTATCTTAAAGAGGGGAAAATAGTTACATTAATTGGGTTTATACTAACTATAATAGTTTTACTAACAGATTTAATTAATAAAAAATTGAAATAAAATAGTTAAACGAAAATAAAGTATTTCATATAATACTTTATTTTTGTTATACTTAATTTAGGTGATTTAAATGTTTAAATATTCTTTAGATAATAAAAGATACCATACCCTTAATTATTATCTAACAAATAAATTTAATACCAGAGTTTTTAAGGTTAGTTTAAATGGTAATTTTTCCTGCCCAAATTTTAAAAATGGTAGTGGTTGTATTTTTTGTTCTGCTAAAGGATCGGGTGATTTTGCAGGCAATAAAGAAGATGATTTACTAACCCAGTTTAATAGTGTTAAATCTAAATTAAATAATAAGTGGCCTGATACTAAGTACATTGCTTATTTTCAAGCTAACACTAACACCTACGCGCCAGTAAACATATTAAAAAGAAAATTCGAAGAAGCACTTACCTTTCCTAATGTCGTTGGTATAAACATAGGAACAAGGCCAGATGCAATAACGGATGAATGTTTAGAATATTTAAAGGATTTAAATAAAAAAACATTTTTAACAATAGAGCTAGGCCTTCAAAGTATGCATGATAATACATTAAAACTAATAAATAGAGGTCATGATTTGGCTTGTTTTGATAAGTGCGTTAAGCATTTAAGAAAAATAGGTATAAACGTAGTTGTTCACATCATAAACGGCTTACCTTATGAAACTAAAGAAATGATGTTAAACACAATCAGGCATTTAAATAAATTAGATATACAAGGGATAAAAATACATATGCTTCATGTTTTAAAAAATACAAAACTAGAATCATTTTGTAAAGAAACTAATTTTCATTTACTAACTAAAGAAGAATACGTAAATATCGTATGTGATCAAATAGAAGAATTAAACGAAAATATAGTTATCCACAGATTAACTGGTGACGGTGCTAAGGATGATTTAATCGCACCTATTTGGACGCTAAAAAAAGTATCCGTGTTAAATGACATTGATAAAGAATTAAAAAAACGTGGAACTTATCAAGGTTTTAATAAAAGCATATTAAACAGGGTTAACTTAATATATGAACAATTTATAAAAACTAATGATATAGTAGTTGATGCTACTTGTGGTAACGGAAATGATACCATTAACCTATCTAGATTAGCAAAAAAAGTATTTGCTTTTGATATACAAAAAATTGCTATTAATAACACAAAAAAATTATTGAATAAAAACAGGATAAATAATGTAACCTTAATAAATGATTCTCATGAAAAGCTCTATAAACATTTACATGATTATAAAAATAAAATAAGTTTAATTACGTTCAATTTAGGTTATTTACCTGGTAGTAACAAAAAAATTATTACCAATCATAAATCAACTATTGGTGCAATAAAAAATGGGCTGAAACTACTTAACAAAAAAGGAATTATATTAGTTGTTTGTTATCCTCACGAAGAAGGTAAAAAAGAGTCTAAAGAAATAATTAATTATTTAGGCACTAATAAAATAAACTATAAAATATATAGAAACACAGATAACATAAAAGCCCCATTCTTAATAGAAATAAAAAACAATTCGGTTTAAAAACCGAATTATTTTATTATATATGGATTATCAATCGTTCCATCCCCATTATTAGTAATAACCTTATTAGATAAATAAATTACTGGATTTATCTTTCTTTCGTTGCTAGCATATGATTCATCTATCGTGGTGTAAATAAACATAACCTTATAAGTTTTTTCAGAAGACGAATTTAATGTCCATGTATATATATCATCAGAGGCTAAATAATTTCTGTTTACGCACTCTCTGCTATTTAAACTAACACATGCACTATCCAAACTAGCATTTTGATAATCACTTGCATTTAATAAACTAACTTTTTCATTTTCTTTTGTTATAGAACATTCTTTTTCAGTACTAAAGGCATCCGTTAACAAGTATTTTCCAACACATATATTTTTAGAAACCATTTTAGCTTTGCTTTCTTTTGTGAAGGTCTCATCATAGTACGTATTCAAAGTTTTTCGTATATCTGTAAGCAAGTAATTAGTTGTGTTGCCTGAATTATCCTCACTTTCAGAATTATACTTAGTATCCCAAGCATAACCATCTGTTGTATATTTAGCTAAAACTAACTTAATATCACCATTTTCATCAACTTTTACTATTCTCCATAATAAATCATTAAAGGAAACGTAATTATTAACGTCTTCACCTCTGTACACATAATCGTTGCCTATCATATAAACACCATTACCAAGTTCATCTTGCTTTGTTTCTTTAATTTTATCCGATAAATATGTAGGCTCATAATTACCTTTACATGTCAAGAAAGGAACGTAAGAGTATTCTTTTTCTACCTTAGTTACTTCAACATATCCCAAGCAAGCATTAGAACTATTCTTAGGATCAATAACCTCCTTTAATAATTCAGCCTCAACAAGTGATGAAATAGTTACCTTAACCGTTTCTCCTTCTTCTTTTGGGAGTGCATTTTTTCTATTTTCATAATAGCTTTTTGCTGCACTAACCATTTTATTTTCAATTGCATCATAACTATTACCGTTACCTCCAGTACAGGATGTAATTATTATTAATAAAATTATAACAATTACTGTTCCACCTAAAAAATAATAAGACTTATCCTTAATAAAACTCCATAAATTTTTCATTCTACACCTCATTTACTAAATAAATTATAACTATTTTATATAAAAAAGTAAACCATATATTTACCAAGTTTTATAAACAATGCCTTTATTATATAAATATTTGTCTATTTCTTCTTTGTAAGCTAAAAAAGAAACATTATTAACCCTAAAACCATTAACTACGTAACTAATTTCAAAATCTTCATTATTAAGTTCGTATACCACCTTTAGGCAATTATCAAAATCCGAGCAAGAAACTAAAATATCACCATCTCTAACATTAATATTATAAACTTGATATTCTTTATTATAATTATCAAAAAACAGTTTTAAGTCATTACTGTTTATTCCATCTTCAAAGCTCATCGTAACATTTACAACACCATATTTTTTATCATCATAAGATAATACTTTAGTTGTTTTAGGAAACGATACTAACATAAGATATACAAAGAATAAAAACAATAAAAAAAGATACTTCTTCATAATATAAATCACCATTATTATTATGAATTTAATATCTTTTTTAATTCAAATTATTATGCTATTTTTAAACCTTTTTCCTGCTCTACAGCTTCTAAAGGTGGCACCTCACCAACTTTTGTAGCTGATTTTACTATAACCTTACGACCATCCTTGGTATAAAAATATGTTTGTTTATTTTCAATTTTGCTATTTGCATCATTTTGTATTACAGTCGTATCATTTGGTGAAACCTTATCCGCTATATCGTGAAACAAATCAGAAAGGCTTTCTCTAAATTCCTTATCCATAGATTTTAATTCCCCCATATTTTTAGAATTAAAATCGTTAAATTTCTTACTAGCATTTAATAACATTTGTGAGACCGCAGCTTTTACCTCACTACTAGGTTTTACCAATAATTTAAATAAATTAAATTTTTCCTTAGCTGAATTATAAATTGCTCTAACCAAAGCGTTTTCACTATTAGCAATTTTATCAAAAACCGTTTTCTTTTTATTTAATTGTAACGTTTTTTTACCATCAATTTCATCTATTTTAAGATTAATACTTTTAAAATGCCTTGAAGATTTTATTTTTTGAATTATTTTCCCAAAAATATTTCTTGGCGTTGTTGCAGCAATTGCAGAATTAGCAGCTAACTTCGAGACTAGTTTTTCATCTATAACTATTTCATCAACATTAAAAGATTCGTTCTGGCCTACCTTTTTTATTAATTTTTCTTTATTCAAACCGATACTATCTGCTGCTTCTTCGAACATTACATCTCTTCTTTGAACCTTTTTTTCCTTTAATTCTTCTATTTGTTTATCTATTGATGCGTTTGTCTCATCACCAGCTATAATAACTTTTTCTTTTTTTTCAATAAGCCCCTCATCTACCATTACCTTTTCCATTCTTTGGTAAAATGAAAGATACTTATTACTCCCCGCTTTCATGTGAAGTGTATTTTCCGTTTTAGCATAAGTATATAGTTTTTCTTTAAACTCATTACTGCATACTTTTAATACATCATCTAATAATTTTTCATTATTTGCAATTTTATCAAAAAGATTCTCACGATAAAATTTAGCCCAACCATCATTATTTATAAATTCAAATTCTTTTCTTTGACTCATGTATTCATAAAAAGCATAAATAACGGTAAATAAATCTTTACCACTTTTTCCCTTTAATTTTTCATTTAATAAATGCCCACCAACATAATTTATTGTAGCTAATTCTTCTCCAAGGGAATTCAACTCATTTTTTATGTTCTCATATAATTCTTTATTCATGATAATCTCCTGTTATTCTGATAATTCTTGAATTGCTTTTTGAACTAAATCCCAGTCCTCTTTATTGGTAATAGAATCTAAAATATATTCTCCCTCTTCTTCCTTAATAACCGATGCATAAATATCAACGTTTTCAGCTTTATCATCAAAAGTATATAAAAGAAAGCTTTCATCACTATCTGGTTTTTTTAAAACCGTAATAATTTTTAATTCCATTTTCTTTCCTTCTGGGGTAGATATTTTTATAGTTTCAAAGTCTTGCATTCCTAATCCTCCTTATTCTATATTTATAATTATAATAGTTTTTTATTTATTTTACAATAAAAAAGATGACTTTTTATACAAATAAATATTAAAAAATTGTAATATTATTACTATTTTAAAAAAAGAGGAGCCTTATGGCTCCAAGGGGGTTTTGGTTGTACTTCCAACTATATCGTAGAAGTACCTTGCGTGATATCATCACGCTATTATAATAATAAAGATTTTTAAGCAAATTGTCAATCACTTTTTAAATAATATTTTATTCTACCGTAACCGACTTAGCTAAATTTTTAGGTTTATCAATGTTACAATTCTTTATTTTAGCCACCTCATAGGCTATCATTTGAAGTGGAATTATGGTAAGAAGTGATTGAAATAACTTATGGGTACGTGGAATTATAAGTCTTTCATCATACAAACGACTTTTTTCATCATTTAGTCTATTAGTTATGTATAAAACATTTGCCCCTCTTGACTTTACCTCAATTATGTTACTTATCGTTTTAGGAGCTATTAAATCATCCGTCACTATCCCAATTACTGGTGTTCCTTCTTCTATTAGTGATATAGTACCATGTTTTAATTCTCCTGCTGCATACGCTTCACTATGAGTGTAGGATATCTCTTTTAATTTCAAAGATCCCTCTTGAGCTAAAGCATAATCTACTTTCCTACCAATAAAGAATATATCATTATGGCAAGAGAGCCTCTCGGCTATTTTTCTATATCTTTCATCGTTACTAAGTAGTTCTTCCATTTGACTTGGTAAACTCCTTACACTATTTAAAATTTCCTTCATCTCTTGACTGGAAATTAAATTCTTTTTATAAGAAAGGTTAAGTGCTATTAACGATAGCATAGCAACTTGCGCAGAATAAGCCTTAGTTGTTGCAACAGCAATCTCCTTTCCGGCTTCGGTATAAAGAACCATATCAGCTTCTCTTGCAATTGAACTACCTTTAGCATTAATTATTCCCAAGGTATCATTGCCATTATCTTTAGCTAATTTTAAAGCCTCTAAAGTATCAGCGGTTTCACCTGATTGTGATATTACTATAACTAGTTCATCTTTATTTAAAAACGGTTTGCTATACCTAAACTCACTTGCGGTTTCAACATCAGTCTTAACGTTACCATACTCCTCTAACATTTGTTTTCCAACTAGCGCAGCATGAGTAGCACTACCACAAGCCACTATTCTTACCTTGTTATACTTAGTAAAATCCGGCATCTTAGAAACCAATCCATCAAAATCAGTATTGACATATGGATTAACTGTTTTCTTAAACACATCAGGTTGTTCATGAATCTCTTTTAACATATAATGTGGATAACCTTTTTTATCCATTAGATCAGCATCAAATTCAAACTTCTGAACTTTAAATTCTTTTTCCTTTCCATTATTATAAACGTTTATTTTATTTTGGGTTATAACCCCGTAATCCCCATCATCTAACGCAATATAGTTATCAGTTTTATCTAAAACTGCTGGAACATCAGAAGCAATAAAGTTTTCCTCTCGTCCAACACCTATAATTAGTGGACTTTTATTTTTTGCAACGTATAGTTTATCCTTTTCATCATCACATATAAGACCAATCGCATAAGAGCCTATTACTACCTCACCAGCTTTTCTTATTACATTTAAAACGTTTTTATCTTTTTTATAAAGATAATCTAAAAGAGCACATAAAACCTCAGTATCAGTATCAGATTTAAATGAATAACACTTTTTTTCCAAATCGGCTCTAAGAGATGCATAATTTTCAATTATTCCATTATGTACAATCGTAAAACTACCAACATGATGAGGATGAGAATTTTCTTTTCTTGCCTCTCCATGGGTTGCCCATCTGGTATGACCAATTCCAATATTCGAATCATTAGAAAAATTAATGATATTTTTCAAATTTTCTAATTTACCATTTTCTTTAAATATTTTAATAGAGCCGTTATGAACATAAGCTATTCCAGCCGAATCATAACCCCTATATTCCAATTTTTCTAAACCGTCAATTAAAACACGTACACAATTGTCCTTCTTGCCTACGTAACCAACTATTCCACACATATTATTAAATTCTCCTTTTTAATGTATAATAAAAATAACTGTGTGAAATACTCCTCTGTTATAATCTTTATTTTATATTTTAAAAGTATTTCTTACGAGTAACAAACCCGTCTGAGTATCCGCCGAACATTTCGATAACCCAGAACCTCGTCACCCATTTAAGGGTCTGGCGCTAGAATAAAAAGTAATCCTCCAAGTACTTTTTTATCTTTATGCATTATATTATACGAAAAAAAGAAAGTTTGTGCAACCTTCTTTTGGGCCGTAACTTTTCATTACATACTTTTTTTAGCTGCTATCGCATCTTCAAATAACGCAAGTTTTAATCCTAACTTATCATAATCAGTATAATAATTAGTTTGTATTAAACCGTCTTCTTGTAAATGTTCTTTAAGACAATTAGCTAGTAAATCTTCAAATTTTAAATTATCAACATAATCAATTATGTTTGATAAAAATATACTTGAAAACTTTTCACTAGACTTTAGTTTGCTTGGCAAACTAAAAATATCAGTTTCTAGAAATTTAAGCTTTTTAAAATGCAAGGCTTTTTCTTGTAAATCGTAATAAGTATCTTCATCATAATAAGAAGTATTAAAAGATATAATATCAAAGCCACTAGGGTAAAAATTATATTCAGTTAATCCATCTTTAATAACTTCATCCCAAAAATATTTATCTTCTGGCAAAAGGGCTTTTCTTACCTTGTTATATAATCTTTCATTTTTTAAATTAACCATTAGTGGCACGACTTGAAAGTATATTAAAAATTCTTCATATGAAAGAGTTTTAATGCCAGCTAATTTAAGCATGCAAAAATATTTAGTTAACCTATTTATATCAAATAAAGTTATGTCTGTTGCTCCAGCAAGTATTGAGTGAAGCATATGATCACCAGAAGATGCAACTGTAAGAACAGCACCATCATAGTTAAAATTCTTATAATACTGATTTATTTGTTCATTATTAAATGGATATACCCTGCCATACTTATTAAAAGTATTATTTTTATTATATGGATCATACCCGTATTTTGAAACTCTTTTTGCACCTTTTATATCTCTTTCAACTAATTTAACATTCATTAAATAAAACCCCTTCTTCAAATTAGGTATTATAATATCATAGTCTTTATTCTTAGTCAATTATTTTAAATATTATCAATTCAATCTGTTTTTACCGGATAAATCAAGATAATTTTCATTAGAAACTATCGTACTTTTGGTTCTATCTTGGTTCGCTCCAAACAAATTCCCAGTTTATATTTCTACAAAATTTTTGATATTCCTTTCTAAGATTTATAAAAAAGTGTAATAAATTATCTCACTTTGATTTTTATTTCTGCTTTAGAAAGTATGAGATATCAGGGGTTATTTCCTTTTCATTTAAAATATTATTCAAAAATTCACTCATATTACAACCAAATCGAGGTTGTTGATATTCATATATTCTTAAACATTTTAATATATCTTTATTAATCTCATTTCCGCATTCAATATTAAAATCTATATGCTTTTTAGCTTGGTATTTAATACATTCTTTATAAGAATCAAATTTGTGAATACCTCTGTTTTTATAATCCGAATGCTCAAACCAACACCATTTACCATCATTATCTTTGTATACTAAATAAGTATGCGTTGTATAATTATTATCGTAATCCAATAAGAACCATATAAATATAGTTTTAAATTCATAATTATTTTTTTTAAATCAATCTCTTTCTAATTCTACTTGATCCCAGCAATGTCCATAACCATAATTTAATAATCTATTTGGGCTTGATAATTTCCATTTTGTTCGGCAAGCATTTTGAAATTCGCTAGAACTATCTTGAGTCCAGGTAGAATAAATATTTCCGTCATCATCAGTAAAGCCATATTTAATATTACTTTTCATAAAAAGTAATAATTCTTCTGGGCTTTTAATGTTTTCATACTCTAATATCCTTTTATGATTCATATTATAATTCTCCTTAATTTTATTATTGGTAGATAATAAATTATTTAAAATACTCACTCACATCATCTCTTACTTTAACAAGCAAGTCATAATCTTTCCTAACATCCGATAACCTAAATGATAAAGCACCACTTTGACGATTTCCAAACAAGTCACCTTGACCTCTTATCTTAAAGTCTGCTTCGCTTATTTTATAACCATCAGTAGTCTCTTCCATTATCTTTAATCTTTCTTTATCCTTATCACTAATTAAATAACAATATGATTGTAAATCATTTCTTCCTACCCGTCCTCTTAGCTGGTGCAAAGTAGAAAGTCCAAACCTATCAGCATCAAAGATAACCATAACGGTTGCATTAGAAACATCTACCCCTACTTCAACAACGGTAGTAGAAATAAGAATGTTTATTTTACCTTCCAGATAATCATTCATTACCTTATCTTTTTCCTCGTTAGTCATCTTACCATGTAAGATTTCCACAGTATAATTTTTAAAAGCAAGTTCAAACTTATGTTTTAAATCGTTAACATTAGTGTAATCAGTTTCCTCGTTTTCCTCTATCATTGGTGCAATAACATATGCTTGGTTACCATTTTTTAAAGCACCATATATACCTTCTAAAACATCTTTTAATTCATCTGTTTTTTTGACGCTAGTAATAACTGGTAATCTTCCTTTTGGCTTTTGTTTAATACTAGATACATCAGTATCACCATAAATAGTTAGAGCATACGTTCTAGGTATTGGCGTTGCACTCATCATTAAAACGTCTGGTGCATCTGACTTATTTTTTAAAGCAAGTCTTTGATTAACTCCAAACCTATGTTGCTCATCCGTTATAACAAGTCCAAGATTATTCCAAGTTACCTTATCGCTAATAAGCGCATGAGTACCAACAAGTAAATCTATTTCTTTACGTTCTAGTTTTTCATATACTTCCTTTTTTTCTTTTAAAGTCATCTTACCAGTTAAAAGACCTATTTTAAAATTAGTATCCTTAAATAAATTACTAGCGTTTTCAAAATGCTGAATTGCAAGTATTTCGGTAGGCGCCATAAGGGCACTTTGATAACCTGCGGTAAAAGATGCATATGCTAAAACAAAAGCTACTATCGTTTTACCAGATCCAACGTCACCTTGAAGTAACCTATTCATCTTAACGTCACTTTTTAAATCACTTATCATTTCGTCTATAACCTTTTTTTGATCACTAGTTAATTCAAACGGAAGGTTATTAATAAAGTCATTAACTAAAGTTTCATTAACGTTCTTAATAAACAAATCATTATGTTCTTCATTCTTTTTCTTAAGCTCCCTTACCTTTTTCATATAAGTAAATATCTCTTCGTACTTTAAGGTCTTTAAAGCCATCTTTAACTCTTTTTCGCATGCTGGATTATGAACCACTTTAACCGCTTCTTCTTCATCCATAAACCCATACTTATCTTTTAACGTTTCTGGTATGTTATTTGAAACGCCACTTACACTTATAGCGTTATTAATAAAGTTCTTCATCTGCTTAGAAGTTATTCCCTTACATAAATGATAAACCGGAATTATCTCTAAACCATTAGGTAACGCTTTAAGTAAAATATTACTTGCCGTTAAAGTCTCACTTTTTGGATTATACTTTCCAATTACCGTAACTACACTACCCGGTTTAATGTTATTTTTTAAAAAGGCACGGTTAAAAATCGTAACTTTAATTATCTTATTTTGAACGTTACATCTAAAGGTTAGTCTATTCATTCTTCCTTTAAAAAAGTTTACTACCGGACTTGATTCTACAACTCCATCACTTACAAAGTTATCATGGAATCTCTCATCTTCTATACTTCTTTTTGCAAGTACGTCAAAACGGTATGGATAATTACGTACTAAATCATCCACACTATATATACCTAAGTTATTTAAAAGCTTAGCACTTTTTTCTCCTATGCCTGGTAAGTTTTCTAAAGTCATAAATATTACCTTCTTTTCATTTATAATTCAATTATAACAAACGATTGTTTGCAAATCAATTGCGGTAACAAACTTTAATAAAACTTTTTTTAAAAATTATAAAAAAAAGGTTGACTTTTAACCTCATTCGGGTTAGTATAAATGGCACCAGCTGAAGGAAATATCAGCTGGCGCTAGTATCACAACTAGCCAACCCCTTTTTATTCTTTTTGAGATTGCATGGGAAACCGTGTGATCTCCTTTTTTTTGGAATTTTTTTAACTTTATGGTTAATACTATTAAAAAAAGAGGGATAATATGACAATAGGAAAAGACAGAAAAAAAATTATTAAAGAAATGAAAAAGAAAACTGGCCAGGCTCCAGATGTTACATATAAAGATTTTCCAATTGGAAAAACAATGATTACCTTTGTTTACGCCAACAGCGTAAGTGATGCATCAAGCATAAATGATTTTATTTTAAGAAGACTAGATGAAGAAGGAAACGAACTAAAGGAAAAAGACATCTTTAACTACGTTAAAAATTACGTTCCAAATAACAGTTCAAAAGAAATAACCACCCTTGAAGATGCTTTATATTATCTTTTTAACGGATTTACCCTTGTCTTATTTGATGATGAAAACAAGATAATAGTTTTTGAAAACAAAGCTAACAGAAATAGTAGTATTGGGAAAAGTGAAAATGAAAAAAGTCTTAAAGGTCCAACCGATGCCTTTACCGAAAACTATGAAAACAACACGGGAATGATAAGAAGAAGACTTCGTAGTGAAAACTTATGGTTTAAAGAATGCGTTGTTGGTAGAGAAAGCAAAACCAGGGTTGCACTCTTTTACATGAACGGAATATGTGATGAAAAATTAGTTGATGACATTTATAAAAAAATAGAAAAAATAGATATAGAATACGTTGGTAACGCAAACTATATCCTTGATGCGATAAGTAATCCTAACCGTGCAATATTTCCAACTAACCTTGCAACCGAAAGACCTGACTTAGTAAGTCAAATGCTTCTTCAAGGAAGAGTTTGCCTAATGGTTGAAAACTCAAACGAAGTAATAATCTTACCTTGCACGTTCATTGACTTTTTTAAAAATCCTGATGATTATTACGAAAAAGGATTAAACGTCTTTGGAAGTAGAGTTGTTAGAATAATCGCAATGATCCTTGCCCTACTTACCCCTGCGATTTACATATCCCTTATGGCGTATAACCTAGAAGCCATACCAAGTGGTCTTTTAATTAACTTTTCAATTCAAAGAGATGGCGTCCCCTTTTCTACCGTGTTTGAAATACTGGTCATGAGTTTCATGTTCCAAATCTTAAGAGAAAGTGACATGCGTTTTCCTGGTAAAGGAGGAAGCTCAATATCAATCGTTGGTGCTTTAGTACTTGGTCAAGCAGCGGTTGAAGCAGGAATAGTATCGCCTATTACCATCATAATAGTTGGTATTGCATCAGTTGCATCGCTCGCCTTTTCATCAATCGAGCTTATCAATTCAATTAGATGGTGGCAATTAATATTAATCTTGCTTGCCTCACTTTTTGGTTTTATTGGCGTTATGTTTGGATGCATCATAATGGTTACCGTACTAGTAAGTCAAAGGTCATGTGGTAAGCCTTATTTAGCACCATTTGAACCATTTAATAAAAAGGATCAGATTGATGCAATCCTAGTAAAAAAGGAAGCTAAACTACATCCTAATAACATATATAACAAGGAGGACGAAGATGAGAGGCGTTTTTAAAACATTAATCCTATTAATTGCTTTATTTTCTCTTTCTGGTTGTTTTAATTATAAGGAAATTAATGAATACGCAATCGTATCAGGAATCTCAATTGATAAAAAAGAAGACGATCCTTCAAAGTACGAAGTTGGAATACAAATAATGAATGCTAAAAAAGATGAGGAATCAGATAACAGTTTAATTACCATTTATAAATCGGATGGTGATACAATCTACGAAGCCTTTGAAAAGATAATGCTTGATTCCCCTAAAGAACTATACTTAGGTCATAACGAGGTTGTGGTTATTTCAGAAGATTTATTAAAGGAGAAGAATCCGCTTAATTATTTAGACTATTTTTTAAGGGACTCACAGGTTGAAAAAGACTCCCTTGTCATGGTCGCTAAAGATGATAAAGCATACGACGTATTAAAAATAATAACCCCGCTTGAAACTATTCCGTCTAGAAACTTAAAATCCACCCTTTCCATTGCAGATAACTTTAGTGGCTCCTTAACGCTTGTTACGATTGATGAGTTTATCTCGGATTTATCACTCGAAGGAGAAGAAGCAATCATCCCTTCAATCATGATCAAAGGAAATGTTAAAGATGGAGAAAAAATGGAAAACATCGCGGAAAGTGATCCTAAAGCAAAACTAAAATTTGGAACCCTTGGATATTTCAAGGATAGCAAGTTTAAAGGATACTTAACTAGTGATGAATCAACTGGCTATAACTTTTTAGCAGGAGAACCTAACCAAACTTACGTAAACGTTAAATGCAGCAATAAAAACTACGCTAGCATAAGGGTTACTGGTTCAAAAATAAAAGAAGACTTATCCTTTAAAGACAAAAAACCACTTGTTAGCATAAACGTAAAAGTTAACGCAGACTTACTTGAGTATAACTGTGATGCGGACTTTATCAAAAGTGAAAAATACATAAAGGAATTAGAAAAAAAGGCCGCTTCTAAAATAAAAAGCCTAATGGTTAAAGCAACCGATAAACTTTACAAAAAGGAAAAATCTGACGTTTTAAAGTATGGTTCTAAGTTCTATGGTAAAAAGTATAAAGAAATGAAAGAATTAGGATATAAAAAATCCGAAATAGTAAATGATGTTTCATTTAGCCTTAAAACCGAAGTTAACATTAACTCTACTAACTTATCAATTAAATCCGTAAGGGAGGGCATTAATCATGAATGATAAAGTATCAAGAATTCAAATAGGAATGTTTTTATCTCTTATATGTTGTAGCTTGTTTTTAGGAATTAGCGATATTATTATTCTTAGAAAATCAGGAAACGAAGTTTTAATATCAATGCTGCTTGGTGTGGTTTTAGGGTTAATACCAGTTTTAATGTATTTAAAAATTAATTCAAGTATGCCTAGTCTTAACATATACGAAAAAAACGTTAAGTTATTTGGTAAGGTTTTAGGAAACATTTTAAACGTTCTAATAATTTTAATATACATGATTATGCTAACGATGGCGATAAGGGCAATCGTGATATTCGCAACTAGTAAATATCTTAGGGATACACCGTTTAGTTTGGTTGGATTACTTGTTATAACAACATGTTTAATAATTTGTTTCAAAGGACTTGAAACACTTGCTAGAACGGCTCAAATTGCCTTTTTCTCAAGTATTATATTCATGGCCATCATAGAAGTCTTTCTAGCTAAATATATTGAAATTGGAAACATATTACCGATTATTAGTAATGCTAACTTCTTTAGCATTTTAGATGGCGCTCTTTACTTTGCAGCATCATGCGCACTTCTTACCATGCTACTACTTACAATTAGTAAATCAAAGATTAAAAAACCAGAAAAGTATAATAGAACCGTAATTATATTTTATTTATACACCGCTTTATCACTTACCTTCGTAATGTTTTTTATCGTATCTTGTTTTGGGTATGAAATGGCGGCATTATTTAGGTATCCAGAGTACATCTTACTTAAGAAAATAGGAATATCATCTTCTGAGCTTCACTTAGAAAACTTACTTGCTTTTAGATGGGTATTTTACATGATAGCACTTGCTAACATATCTACGTTTGGTATTATAAACGGTGTTAAGAACTTTAGTCAAAACGTAAAATTAAATAAAGTAATAGTTATTATAATATCAATAATTTGTATATTTGCGGGTAAATTCTTATTCGGAAATATTCCGCATTCAATAATAACGGTTAAGAATCTTTACATGCCACTTATTGCTCTTCCTATGTTTATTATATTATTAATTTTATTTATAAGATGTTTATTCATACCAAAAGAAAAGGACCTATGAAGGTTCTTTTTAAATCGTTATGTATTTTTCTATTAATCCACACCCTATTTTTCTGCCAAAATTGGCCTGATTTTCAGCATTATCAGTTGCTTCATGAATTATAACTAATTTATTTTCAATATCATATACTTTAAATCTTGTAGTATAAAATTTTAAATATGCATATCCATTATTAGAAAAAAGTGGGGGCATATCTCCTGCATGATAAGGATGCTTCTCTAAAGTTGGATTATAATGTCCTCCTACGTTTGCAAAAACTCCATTTACCGTATTGCAATTTTGTCCATCATGAACATGAATTGGAAATATCTGATAGTTTCTCCCAACCGGAAGCCCGTTTACTTCTATTTCAACCATCGTTCCATCCTTATACGGATAAAAATATGCAATTCCTTTTAAATTAGGACTACTAATGTCTCCTTTTATGTTAGCAACTGCATACATGTTAGACCCATTCAATTCAAATCACCTAATTAAGTATATTCAAAAATATAATCAATATAAGTTTTTTTATTATTTTTTTAATGTTAAATATGGATTTTTTAATGGTTTTTTTGAAAATCCAAAACAAATTCTGACTCGTAATTTAACTGATTATCTTCACCATCTAAAAAGTTTTTATAATCATTACTAGAATACTTTGTTTCAAAAGAAAAATCATTAGTTTGTTCATAATATAGTCCGTTTCTATATGATAATGCAAAACCATCCATATAATCTTTTAATGTGACATCATATAATTTTATCCATCCATCTTTTAAAAGATTTTGCGCAACTTTTATTCGTGAATCATTCATTATCATAAATGCACCGGATAAACACCCACTTAATTTTGGGATACCTATTCTTTGTAAAATACATCTATTTAACTGAAAAAACTGAGCATAAGTACAATCTATTAAATACTCTTTTCCGTCTATTTGGATAATAACAGCATAATGTTGCTTAATACCATTGCACAAAATAGGCTTTGTTGTAAAACCTGGAAACAAAGCTATTTTTTTACAATTTATCCCTATTTCCCTACACAGACTTTCTATATAATTGCTAACTGGTAAACATTGCCCTACCATGTTAAGTTTATCTAAAGATAAATTTAATTGATGATTAGCTTTAGAGCATATAAAATTCCTTGCATTATTAGTAATATAGCTTAAAATATCTTCAGGATTTTTTCCACAAACAAATAAATTATCATCTGGATTATAATTTGCTTTAATATCTATAACATATTCATTTGATAATAATCTTTCACACTTAAGAACTAAGCTTGTTATGGCAAAATAATTTTTCCCAAAGTTTTCATCTTTACTATATAACTCAAACGATATATCTTTTACATATTGATATAATTGTTCAATGCTCTTTATCTTAGAATCAGTATTGCTAAGGTTTAACATATAAGTATAATATTTTTTTATTTCTTGACAATATTCACCATAATAATCATTTGCTTTTTTTGCTTGTTCTAACGTCATAAAACCCCTCTTTTAATGACAAATACTATATATTATTAAGATAAAAAAGTCAATATTTGAAGAATTTTCTTAAATATGTTTTAGTCTCAAAGTAATTATCATCACCAGATAAAGAAAAATTCATATTATTTATTTCTAAATATGTTTAAAACTCTTTATAAGAAAATTTAATTGTAATCCTTTTATTATTTTAAAACAATAAAGAACTTGTAGTACTGTTACTTCTTTAAATTAGTTAATAATTTTATCTTCTTTCTAATCTTGTACATCTACTTGATATTACACAAGTACAATAACAAAATAATAACTATAATTACCAATGTTAAAAATATCATTTTTTTCCTCCTTTTAAATTAGAATTTATATATATTAAAAAATCAAGTCAGTATTTTAGACTTGATTTTTAAACACTATTTAACACAAACTTTAATATTGTATTTATACACCTATCATATTATCATATTTATTTCCAATGCTACCATTAAATGCAAATACTCCACCTTGTCCTGAACGTGAAAAGCTGTAGTTTTTAGAATCAGCTAAGCTAATAGTAGAAGTAGCATGTTCATATGCTCCTCTAACTAAAAGATTGGAACTATCAGAACCTTCTACAAATAGTTGTTGTTGTAACACTGATAAATTACCAGATGGTAGCTGCATTGAAATTTCAACACCACCGGCAACACCATCAGAACCTGCTCCAGATAATTTAACTCCTAAACTACTTGAATTATATGTGTTTTTTAAATTCTGACCAGAACTAGTTGTATAAAGTTGATATCCATAAACATTACTTCTTGTTTTTGGAAGCTCAGAGGGTAATTCATCATAGTATCCTTTAGAAACCTCAGTTTCTATTATTTCTTCTGCCTTACCATCTTCATCATAGTAAATAGCGGATTTAATATATTTTTCCTCATTACTAATAGGAATAAATCCACTATCTTCCATTTCAATATATTCTATGCTTTCGATTGCTTTAACTTTAAAGGCAAATGTAAATAAACTTAGTGTTAAAATTAGTGTTAATACAACATTTTTTATTATTTTTTTCATTTGCGATCTCTCATAATTAATTAATGTTAATTAATGTTAATTAACTCTGTTTTTAAATTTTTACTACTATCAACGGTTTTTATTTCTAATTTTATTTTATTTTTTTTCACATTTTTTTTATTTATATATTGAGAATCTTTGTCTAAATATTCAATCGTTACATTTTTTAATATTTCGTTAATAGGGGTATTATTCGGAAGTATTATTAGATTACCCCCGTTACTACCAATATAATCTATACCATAAGAAGATAATTCTTTTTCTTTAGGGCCATCACTAAACAATAAACGTACGCTAATAGCATCTATTAGTAATTGAGCGTTATTACACCTTATATTGTCTATAACTATTTTGCTTTTATTATTTCCGTATGTAATTTCCCCTTTGGTTATATAACTTGTTTTAATATTGATTTCTTTATATGATTCTCTGCTGTTCCTATATCCGTTATAAATAACAAAAACGGTTAAAATTATAATTATTAACAAAATACTTGATAAAAAACATTTTTTCATAAGCCACCTCTACAATAAATTAATAAATTGATAAATAAATAAAATGTTATATCTCACTTCACATTCATTAATTTACATAATATCGAAGCATAATCAATACTACTAACAATGTATTAATGTAAATTAGTTATATTACAATTTAATTGTATCATATAATTTTATGTTTGTAATTATATTTAATTATTTGTAAATTTATATGGTATAATATTGAATAAGATGAGTGATGTTTATGTATATAAAACATCAATTAAATGAGATAATAAAAATTCTAAAGGGTAACAACATTTCTAATATAATTGCTTTGATTTCCGCAATAATTGCATTGGCAGCTTTAATTATAACAATTATTTCAAATAATAAAAATAATAAAAGATATATTGATAATTTGAAACCATTATTATCATTTGAATTTTATCAGATAAATGGAATGCTTATATTAGCTATTAAAAAACACTGGTATGAGTGAGGCAGCAAATGTTAAATTAAAAATTAAAAAATTAAAAAATAATGGATGCAATAATGAATTAATGTTAGATGACTTATTTAAAAGTGAATTTATGTTATATCCAACAGAAGAAGTTCAAGGAATAATCGGTATGTATTTCCTATGTTAGATATAGAAATTGCTTATATTCAAGGAAATGATAATAAAAGTATAAATTATTCTAGAACTATATTTTTTAAAAAGAATATATATGGTAGAAATCATTTATCTAGAATAGAAGACTCAATTGAATCAATATCATATTCAAACAATAGATTAGCTAATTATATTGAGGGAAGAACTTTATTTGCATTTGATAGATTAAATGTTTTTCCACACAATTCATTATATAAAGATATGAAAGATGCAATTAATAATGTTGATAGACCCGACGAAACTGAAAATATTGATGATAACACTAAATCTTAAGATTTGGTGTTTTTAAATAATCTTCTAATTCAGATAATTTTATTTTATTAGATAAGTTCTCGATGAATATCTCATTAGAATAATTAAAAGCAAGAAATGTTATATCATTAATTATTATTCTATGAGGTTCAACATAAGTTAAGTTAGTTCTATCAATTTTTCCTATACTACCATTTATTATTTTTAGAGTAGTATTTGAAAATTCACATATTAGTTCTAACTTCTTTTTTAATGATTCTTCAATAACAACTTCTTGCTTAATAATATTTACCATAAATACCATCCTTTCTTTGTAGGATAGTCTTTGTAAGACTTCCAAGCCTGACACGTGGAATTCGAGACACAAAAAACTAACCCAAATTGAGTTAGTTGTAATAAAAAAGCTCGATAAGTTCGAGCGTATTTCCTTATGGAGCGAATCACATACAAGTTACGAACTTCGTTCTCTTTCTAAAAAGAATATACCACGTTTTTACAACTTATGGAATAGATTTTTGTTACAATTTATTAAAAGAAAAAATTGAAATATAGGATAATAGAAGTAATTGTTCCTAAAACAAAATAAACTATTGCTTTAGCCTTTGAATTATTATCACCCTCGATATAAGATTCGTGACAGTTATTTGGATTGTAATATACTATGACAGTTTCTCCTATCTTATATTTAGGTTGTAGCGTTCCAATATTAGTTTCTCTAATACATTTAGTTTCACCAACCATATATTCACATAAAGCGTAATAATACCGTCTATAAATTATGCGGTCATTATCAGGTAAATGTTAATTTTTTACTATATTGTCTATAATTTTTCCATAAGTTTTACCTGAATAATTCTTTTCTGTTTTTGTCTTATAAGTATAATATAATCCCATTATAAAAAAGGAGCCAGTTATAATTATCTCGATTATTCCAAACATATTTTCCATTATATTATCCATTGTTACACTTTCCTATCTATTTAATTTTTTTCACTATTTTTTATAAAACGTCTAAGAAACAATATAATCAATATTTGAAAATATGGAACTAAAATATAAGTAAAAATTCCAATTCCAGTAAAGGCAATCAAAACTGCCCATCCTAAATTCAATTTTCCAGTCTGTTCAAACAATGCTACACCTAAAGCACATAATATACCTATTATGAAAAGAATTACTAAAAAAGCAATCGGTAGAGCAAAAATGTAATATAATATTTTTAATATTTTACTTTCTATTTTATCGCCTTTATTTATAAGAAATTTGCAAATTTTGGCACTCGGAGAATTGATAAAAAATACAACACCAGAAATTATAATTGATAGTATCCATTGTGGATCATTATCATATAGAAACCAACTATTTAATACTATAAACACCATTAAAGTAATAATGACTCTTGATATTCGTACATATTTATCCATCAATTCACTTTGCATTTTTATACCTCCAAATCAACTCTTAATGCTTCTTACTTTTAATTTATAAAATACCTTTATATGATTTATCATACTAATTATATCAAATATATAACCATAAATATAGTAATTTAATGAATAAATTAGGCATTGTTTAAAACATCAAGAATAAATTATAATGTTTCTAGTTTTCATAAAATGTCATTTCTTTCTCTAATAGGGTTTGGGAATATCCCAACCAGAGAACTTGTTAGGAGTACAAGTTCAGTGCTGGCTAAGACAAAATTTTAAGGCATTCTCAAATGACTAATTATAAATTAACTCGCTTTTAATAATTTCTTCAGCCATATTTTTATAATTATTCATCTATTTTACCCATTCAAGTTGGTTATTTTCTTTATTTTTTTCAGTCAGTCCATCGAGTTTTTTATAATTTTCGATAAGAAAATCAACACGATCTTGGCTTTCATTACTAACTGAAATAAGATGATTTGTTAGTTTATCTTGCATAAGAAGTTTCATATAAAGGTTCTCTTTATGCTTTTTTAGATGGTTCAATCGTAAATATCCATACTTATTTATGACTCCTTTTGTCTCGGTAATTGCTAAATTTGGTAAGAAATAATCTCCAATTTTTGTATAATTCAATCTCATTTTTATCTCTCCATTTTTCTATTTTTAATATTTTTTTCGTAAAAATCTACTGATTTTGTTTTAGGATTATATCTAAAATAACCTACATCATTATTCTTATCAATGAGCTTTATAGTAAATCTATCTACTAAATATAGACTTACCTCATCTATATCAAATTGTTGCTTTAAGTAAGCAAGTACCTTAAATTGTTCAATAGTATCTACTTGATTCTTAAAGATATTTTCATTATTAAGCAGTCGCATAGTTATCAGCTCCTTTCATTTTAGGTATCAGTATTAGTTGATCGACTACAATTTTATCTTCGATATAAGGGCAACAAATAAGTCCATCTGCATAAAAATGTTCATCTATTAATTCATCAATTTGCTGTAAATCTAATTCATTATATAGATTATTTTCAATTTTTTGAGTCGAAACTATCACATAATCTTCTTCTAATTTCTTCAATTCTTCTTTATCTACCTGTTCTTTATATTTAACTCCGATGTCATTATTGTTTAAAATATCATTTAGATATTCTAAATACTCGGCACTATTTTTAGAGACAAACTCATCAGTAAATCTGATATTTTTGATTTCAATGTTGTATTTATCATCTCTAGTAATATCTAAAGAGGCTATAAAATTGTCAATAATTTCCTTTTTGGTTTTTCTATTTAGACTGTTGAAAAGGAAAGAAAACCATAATTTATTATTAAAAGTAACTTCATTATTTTCTACTTTGCAATTCAACTTACTCAATAATTCTAAAGTATATTCTTTAAATTCATCGTTCGGATCTAGTAGTTCTTTCTTCTTATTTAACTTCTCGATTTCTTTCTTGATTGCATCATTTTTATGATTAATTACCTCGACATTCAAGGATGATGAGAGATATAAATCTACTAACTTTTTCTCTTGAAGTTTTAGTTTTTCAATGGCTTTTTCTATATCTTTGATATCTTTAGATTTAGTAGAATTACAGACTATAATCTCATTATTCATATCGTACATATACCTAGTTAATTCATTTAACACTCGACTTAGTTTGTGTTCTATTTTATCACTACTATAATGAAGTCCTTTAGACTTGCAGTTAGGATTCTTACATGTTAAGTGATAATACACTTTTTCTTTAGGTGTTCCACTGTTTTTAAATGAATTAGTAGAAGATAAAATTTTTCCACAGTCAGGACATTTGACTATCCCAGTAAACAAATGAATATGCTCGCCGTAGTTAGAGTGTTTATTCTTTTCTAAATTAGCCCTAGTAACATTCCAAGTTTGCATATCAATAATAGGTTCACAGTAGTTTTCTACTCTTAAAATATCTTGTTTCTTTCGTTTATATTTACC
Source organism: uncultured Muribaculaceae bacterium (assembly GCA_964407685.1). GTDB lineage: Bacteria > Bacillota_I > Bacilli_A > RF39 > UBA660 > Aphodocola. The sequence continues at coordinate 552 of CAYOWI010000008.1, read as the reverse complement.
ATACTCAAATACTCCAATATAAATAGAATTAGTTAGTATTTTATAGACTCTATCACTTCGCCATTTACCAGCTTTAAGATAAGCATTTTCTTCTGTTAAAATAGTGGCAATACCTCTTGTTGATTTAGTTTCTTTACATAGTTCAAATATCTCTTTAACAACTTGGGCTTCAATAGGTTCTATTTCTAAATGACCTGTTTCACTATTTCTGGTATAACCATAAGGTGCTTTACTAGGGTGGATATGTTCTAAAGCCATTTCTTCCATTGCTCTTTTGGTTCTTGCTCCAATTTCTTTTCTTTCTCTTTGGCCGAATACTAAATTCATGCCGAATATCATTTCACCGTTTGCAGTAGACACATCATAAGGCTCAAGTATTAACTCAATCTTAACACCATGTTCTTCACAGTAATTAAGCAGCCAAAAGCCATCACAATTATTACGAGTCAATCTATCTACTTTAATAGCGATTAACTTATCAATTTTCTCTGATTTAATGTCATTCAGTAACTTTTGCATAGCAGGGCGCATTAAATCTTTACCCGAATGACC
>CAYOWI010000007.1:0-52229 GCA_964407685.1 uncultured Muribaculaceae bacterium | reverse complement strand
GAACTAGGGTTTCAATAAATTCTTTTTTAGTGTCCACTTTCTGTTGACTTATTCAGATTATTAATCGGCCCTTATTTTTATTTCTTTTTAGTTTTATCATAAATTAAGTATACAACTCCTAGAAGTGTTAGAATAACACCAATAACATTAATAGTTTTAGATTCATTTAATCCTGTATTTGGAACTTCTACTGCTTGATTAGTCATATTAGCTTTTACTATTTGCCCATTTTCCATAATCTCAAATGGTATTTTTTGCTCCTGGTCTAGAACATATCCTTCAGGTGCTTCCTTTTCTACGATGGTGTATTTTCCAACAGGTAAATCAGTAATTATAATTTTACCATCTCCATCAGTTCTACCACTAAATATTAAAACATCATTTTCAGTATATATTTCTATTAAAGTATTTGGTAAAACTTTTCCTGTGGATAAATCAGTTTTAGTAAACGCTAAAGATCCTTTCTTATATTTATTTAAGATATTAAATGATTTAGAAACAACTTCGGTATATTGGTCTTTATAAGTTAATTCAAATTCATATTTATTTGTATCTAATACTAAATTATCATTTGGCACTGATAATTCTTTTATGTAGTATTTTCCTAAATACAGATTATCTAACTCTGCTAAACCATCCTTATCAGATTTAATAGTTGCAACTAACTCATTTTTCTTATAGTGAAGAACACCATCCTTGGTTATTATATTTTCATTAGCATATACACCAAATTCAGCTCCTTCAAGTGGTACTTTATTATAATGATAGCTACCATTTTCTATAACTAGTTCTTCAGCAGTTTTATTTATAGTTACTTTACCTTTAACTTGAGTATTAGCAAACTTAACTAAAATCATAGTACCATAATCTTCATCAGTAGTAAGTTCAGAATTTTCTCCAACTTCGAATTCATATGGTGTGGAATTCCATAAATATCCATCAATTTTTTTATCGATTTCTTCTAAAATATATTTACCTGAATTTAAAGCATAAGGTGTGATAAATTCACCATCTTTAGTTGTCTTGAACTCACATATTTTTTGAGAAGTAGGGTACGTAATGCTTTGACAAACACATTCATTTTTACTTACATCAAATATTCTGAATTTAATTCCAGACATCGGAATTGTTTTACCTGATTCGCTATCTATTTTTACCAACTTTAATTTAGCCTTTATTTCGGCATTGGAAAGTAATTGATAATAAGGTTCATCAGTATTTTTATTTATAACTATTTCAAAATCATCTACTTTTTCGTGGTTAAGGGTAGTAGTTACTTGTTTTACTACATAAGTACCATATGGTAATTTAGCAGTAGCAAAACCTTTTTCATTAGTAGTAATACTAGTTACTTTTTTACCTGATGACTTAAGATAAATATCAAATTTAATATTTGGCTCACCAGTTAAGAAACCAGTTTTATCAGTTGCAAATACTTTAAATATATTTACATCTTTTTCTATTACTTTTTCATAAGTAGTGATAGTAGGATATAAATTATTACTACTGATCGAGAAAAAATATTTTGTTCCATCAAGTTCATATCCGTTAGATGCTTTTTCTTCAAGTAGGTAATAATCACCTTGGTTTGGTAATTCACCACTTGTAATTATTCCGTTAGCATCAGTTGTTATAGAGCTAACTTTAGTTCCATCTTTTTTATATATGCCATAAGTAGCACCTTTTAATGTTGCATCACCTTGGGCGATGGCTAGGCCTGTGTCTTTATCAACCTTATTAATAGTTACTTTACCACCAATAGATTTAATATTAATACTTGTTCTAACAGGATCTAAATCACCCGCAAATAATAAATTCTGACATCCAGGTTCAGCATATACTAATTTTATTCTTCCAAATCTATTACTTTTCTTTTCTAATGAGAGTGAAATGTTACCAATTCTAGTTGGAATAATATACAAATCATTCCCATCCTTTCTATAATTTGCTCCGTTACCTGATACATCGTAACTTTGTAATACACCATTATTATCAGTTAGTTTTATTGTATCATCAACAACACTGGTAATAGTTGTTCCACTAAATGATGGGCTTTTCAAATGATTGTTAACTAAATTTAATAGCTCTTGGGATTCAGTTTCAAATTGATTTATTCTATTGCCGTGAAAGGAATCAACCCAATAAACATCCCATCCTAAATTATAGACTTTCCAAATTTCATACTGAGTTATTGCATACCATTTACTATCAGTATGATTTCCATACCCGTATCCGTAATAAGCCAGTAAGTTAACTTTCAACCATTGTTCTTCCGTCATACCTGATATACTTGCTTGATTACTATCATATCCTGTCATTGGAACACCTGAAGCAAAATCAACACCAGGTTGTATGCAATAAACAATTGCACCATCAGAATTTCTATGATAAATACGAATTCTTTCAGAACGAGTAGTACCATCTTTTGTTTTAGATACATAAACTTTCGGATCTATCCATTCATAATAAAATGAATCACTAGTTAATGCTTTTGTTTTAATTGTTGGAATACTGAAAATTATTCCAAATAAAAAAATGGGTATAGCCCATTTAAGTTTTTTTAATAAATTCTTCATTTTTTTTCCTCCTTTTTAATTATTTTATATTATGCCAATCATAAGTTCCGTTTTCATCGAATAAAGTAAGCATATAGTAAGTATCTCTGCAATCATCCATCATATCATAACAATGGTATCCATACCTATCAGAATATTCATTGCCTTTGTTTATACATCCCATTTCATTATCAAAATCTGGTCTAAACCAAGAGAGTACAAACTTTTTTGGAATACAACTTTTTGTAGTTGTAGTGGTTGCTTGTCTGGTAGTTGTGGTAGTAATATTTCTAGTAGTTACTTTAGTCGTATTAACGTTATTATTTTTTCTAGTTGTAGTGATATTTTTACTATTATTACTAGATGTAGTACTTGTTTGGTTAGAAGTAGTATTTATAACTTCCTTTGTTTCATTAGTTGTTATTACATCATTAACTTTATTATTTTTATTTATAGTAGTTGTTTTTGTAATCTCTTTCTTTTTAGTTGAATTCTTATTTCTATCTGAACTAATTACAAAAAATAATATGCTTGATAATAAAATTAATATTAACATTATTGCTAATGCAATTATTACTATTTTTTTCTTTTTCATTAATTCCTCCTTGTTAGCTGAATGTTAACTCAACATTATAGTATTTGCAAGTCTAACTTTCTTTTTCTAAATATTGTTTTGCAAAATTTAATTCATCTATTAAGTTTTTTAAATTACATTTTAGTTCGATACTTCTACACTTATTATATTTTCTTTCGAATAATTTAGCAATAGTTTCAATAAAATCAGGTTCTTTCATTTTTGATTTTATCTTACTTTTAATATACTCAAAGTCTTTATTACTTTCAATAATATTAAAATAAATTAACATTTCAAATATTTTGTTATGCAAGTTATGAATTTTAAGGTATTTATTATAAGTCAATTACTATTTAAAGTATCCTAAAATCCACGATACAAATTGCGTTGTTATTAAAGCAGAAACACCTGCAATAATAGTAGTCCTTATTTTTCTATCATAACTTGCTTTTTGATTATCATCAGAAGTTGCCATTTTAAGTGCATAATCTTTTGCAACAAAAAAAGCCGTTCCTCCAATAACGAACAACTTTAAGTATCCCATTGCATCATTAATTAATTTTAATACACTATCTAATATTCCATCTATATTTTTATTCCTCCTTATCTTCAAATGGAAATTTCAACTGAATTCCTTTTTTTATTCTTTGTTTTGTTACATCACAATATTTATCAGTTAATTCAATACCAATCCATTTTCTATTTAGAATTTCACAAGCGAGTAGAGTAGAACCACTACCACAAGTGAAGTCTAATACTATATCACCTTCTTTCGTATATGTTTTAACTAAATATTCCATCAAATCACAAGGCTTTTGAGTTGGATGCACTGTATAAGCCTCTCTTTGAAATTGAATAACATTTCTAGGAAAGTTTGAATATTCCTGTAGGTATGATTGTTTTTCTTTATTTATGGATTTACTTTCTTTTAGATATGTAATTTCCTTTTTACGAACTTTTAAATTTATATTATATAAACCTTGTGGGAAAAATCTCATATGCATTTTTCCGTTTGTAACAGCCGATCCTTTAGAAAATACCATTATATCTTCATAACACCGAAGTGGTTGATATTTAGCATTTTGAAATCCTGTTACTTGTGTCTTTAACCATTTCCAGTCGTATTTATACATATCTTTATTACTATTACGTAAATCAGAAGAAAAGGGCTCATTACCAAAAAGAACTATTGCACCATCATCTTTAATTAATTTATTAAGACAATTCCACATTTTATCAAATGGAATAGCTTTGTCCCAGGTAAAGCCAGTTACTTCATAAGGTGGGTCAGTTATTATTGCATCTACTTTTACATTTTGATTAATTAAATATTCCATCACTTCTAAACAATCACCCTTGTACAAGTGTCCCAACTTTGTTTTGAAAATAGGTTTGTACTCTAAATTTATCACCTCCTTTTACACAATCTTCATCTATATTAAGTGCCATTAGAAATTTAACAAAAGCACTTTTCTTTATTTCCTTCGTTTTTGTAAATCCAAAATGTATCTTTTCACAAATATCTAATACTTCTAATTCATCATAGATAGAATATTTAAAAACTTTAAGTTCAATATTATTAAGTTTTTTTAAAGCTATAGTTAATTTGGTCATAAATAGTTTTCTTTTATAATCATCTCCACGTAGCTCGTAAATTAATTTATCTAAAACAAAATTTTCCAGTCTTGAGTTTGAAATACCACGAACAAATTGTTCATATCTTACAACACAATTACTAGTGATAGATGGATATTCAAAATTATCAACTACATTATCTAAATAATTAATAAGTTCAAAAACTTCTTGTACCTTATTAATTACTTTTAAACCATCATAGTGTTTTAAAATATTTTTAGATAAACTTTTATTAACCATAATAAATCCTCCTTTTTTATTGAAGCATTAGAAAAGGGTACTTATCCTTATTAAAGATAAGTACCCTTAATTTTATTTAATTCAGATAATTTGTTTTTAGTGAATGAATCACTGACGACAACAATTTCTTTATATAATAACAAATCTAAATTTACATTCATAGAAAGCACCTCCATGATTTTGAAAAATGGAAGTAGTAATTGGATATGTACTACTTCCATTAACTTTTATAAATTTGATTGTTATTTATAATATCAGAAAAAAATAAAAAATCAAGTATCTTTTGTTAGAAATTTCTAATATAAATATTAAAAGTAGCAACTAGTTTGTCCTTTTTGCATACTATTGCTACTTTACTCCATTATAACATAGTAATATCTATTGATTAAGTCTCTTATTAGTCGGAAAGTTTAAATATAAAAATATTCATTTCAGGTAAAATGTAGAACGGTTCAAAGTCGCAGAAATCTTCTAAAACCATTGAAAAATAAGGAATTTCCAAAAAGACTATCATAGTGTCTCAACATATATTTATGGTGGTGTCTCCACTAGTTGCAATATATATATGAATAGTGTTAGCAAAAATTTAAAATATGCGTTTTTTTATTGGACTTCTCATATTTATTGTGATATGTTGTGTTTGCAAAAAAATATTTTTGAAAGGTAATTTTGAATTGTGAAAGATATAAATGAGATTAAAAATAACATAAAAAAAATATTAAATGATTATAATCTATGTTGTTTATCCGTTTGTACCAAGTATTCATTACCTGATAAGGAAACCTATATTTTGAATTTAGAAAGTAAAGAAACTTCAAATGATAAATATAACTCTTTATCTGTTGATGAATTAAATAATAAAATAGATTATATTAATTATATTAGGGAATCATATAATCAGATGACCACATTAGAAAGAAAAATGATATATTGGACATATCTAGATAAAGAACATAATTTTGATGATAGATATATAGCTGATAATCTTGGATGGTCACTAGGTTATTATTATATTAAAAAGAAAGAAACCTTAATAAGATTTGCATACTCATTAAGAATTGAGAGATAAGGAGTATTTAATATGTTTGAACCCAAACCAACTCAAAATAAAGAACCTGCATCATACAAGTCCTTATATATAAAAAAGGTATTGATTGATAAGATAGAAAAAATAGCTAAAGAAAATAACACATCATTTAATAATGTAGTTATATCAATGATTGAAAAAGTATTAAAAGAACAGTAAAAACCATCATTTATTTGATGACTTTTTAATTGAAAATATATAATGATCATTTACTAAATATTCAATAATATCGTCATATATTATATATGATACCTTCCTTATATCAGTACCATATACTTTAAAATATTTATTAGCAAATTCTTCGATTTCATATCTATTCATATTTTTCATATAACTTTTCCCCCCCTCGAGTTGTGTATAATATCATATTTTATTGTTGATCCTTGTCGAATATTGTAAATTTGAAAAAATATTTACAAAGCTTCTTGAATAATACAATTGTTCGTGGTAAACTATAATTAATATTATTAAATAGGAGAAATTGGTTATGGGAAGAACAAGTGAATTTATAAATAAATGCAAAAAATTGATGGGAAAAGAAGTAAAAGTTACATTAAAAAATGGTATTAATTTATACGGTATTTTATACGAATATATTCCAATAGGAAAATTAGGAAATAATGAAGAAGAAGTATATATTAATCACAAGGGTAATATGATGGGTTTATTAAAAAATAAAATTAATACTATAGAAGAGAATATATAATAAAACGATTTTTCTTTTTATATAAGAAAAATCGTTGATTTTACTGGCAGGGAATAAGTGAATCGAACACTTATCGATGGTTTTGGAGACCATAGTTTTACCATTAAACTAATTCCCTAAATAATATAAATTTTTAAATAAATTATTGCCGTTATTCCAAAGTGGCACAAAAACTGGCACAAATTTCATTTTACTAAGAACTTTTAATATCGGTTTTTCTTAATAATTACAACGGTTTTAGCCATTTTTAATCATTTCAAACAGTTGCGGTTTTGGAGACCATTATTATACCATTTAACTAATCCCCTAAATGGAACACTTAAATTATAACATAAAAGATAGTATTTTTACAATAATTTATTGTATGGTATTATTACTTTTTGTATACCTAGATAGTATGGTGCTACTTGATAATAATCAAATAGTATTAATAATCCGTTATTTGTAAAGATAAAGTTTTTAAAATTGCTTTTGTTAGGCCTAGTACCGTCCAATACCATACTAATTAAACTATTATCTTTAAACATATCTTTTGATAAGAAAATTTTTCTTGTGTTTTCTGATAATTTACTTAGGATATTTTTATCATTATTAACTAGATCATCTATGTTTATTATATTATCTTTATAAAATCTAAATGTTTTTATGTAATTATTAGGATGTGCACCACCAGTAAATTCACTTATCTTAAAAATATATTGTGTTAAGTTTTTATACATATAAGTATCATAGGTTATGTATAAAGTATAGTAAAAATTTAGTTGCTTATTTCTTTTTGATATAGAGATAAATTCATTTAATATGTTACTAATCATCTCAGTTATTATTTTATTAATTTTTATATATTTTGTTATTGGGTATGTTATGTTGATTTTATATTTAAAAACTTCATTTATTTGAATTAAATGTTTATTCATTATATCACCATTTAAGTATATGTTATTTTATAAATTAATTATGAATATAATTAATTGGTGATATAATGAAAGTAAAATTAGATATACCTTATCCTGAGGTTAGGGTAGAAGAAAAAAATCCATATTATGCAGACTTATTAAGTCAAGATTATGCTGGTGATGTAAGTGAACTTACTGCTTCATTACTTTATTCTTATCAGCATTTTGAGATTTTTAAGGAAAATGAAGAGTTTTCTAGGATTATAGAAGAAATCTCTATTGTTGAAATGAAACACCTGGAAATGTTGGGTAAAACAATTAAACTATTAGGCAAATCTCCAGTATATAAAACTTGTGAATCATCTAGGGGTGATTGTGTTATGTGGTCTTCAAGTAACGTGGTATATGATAATGATTTAAGGGATATGCTAAAAACAGATATTAAAGCTGAAAAAATGGCTATAAAAACATATGAACATCATAAAGAAATAATTGATGACAAATACATAAAAGAGATGCTTGAGAGAATAATATTAGATGAGAAAAGGCATTTAGAGATATTTGAAATGCTATTAGAAAAGCTATGCTAGTTTACAAAAGAGTATAAAAGTCTTAAATAAATTAATAGTACGTGTTATAATTACAATAGAGTAAAAGGGTGATAATATTGGATAAAGAATTCGAAGTTCTTCTGGAAGTTGCAAAAAAGCTAGCGGGGGATACGGTGGTTAGTAATTATGTTAGATGCGGACATGTTGCCTGCGCATTATTAACTAGCACTGGTAATGTCTATACTGGAATATCAATAAATGCAAAGTGTGGAATAGGTTTTTGTGCTGAGCATAGTGCCATTGCTGACATGTTAAAAGCAGGAGAATCAAAGATTATAAAAATAGTTTCCGCAAGTGAAAATAACGTTGTTGTTTCTTGTGGTAGATGTTTAGAATTTATAAGGCAACTTAGCGATGAAAACCTTAATACGAAAGTATTATTGCCGAACAAAGAAGTTAAAACGGTAGATGAATTATTGCCGGTGAGGTGGAATCTAGATGAATTATAAAAAAGATGCTAAAGAAAATTGCTTTTTTTAGCATCTTTTTTATTTATAGTATTCTTCTAGTGTTAGATTGTTTTTCTTTAGATATTTAGCAAGACTGGTACCAACGTATCTTAAATGCCATGGTTCATAATTATAACCAGTAATATCTTCTTTATCATTAGGATACCTTATTATAAAACCATATAAATAAGCTATGCTTTCTAAATAAAAATACTCATCACTTTCATAATCTGTTTTATATGTATTTTTATTCTTTGAGATAATAAAGTCAAATGCAAGGCCGGTATTGTGTTCAGAAGTTCCGGGTTTTGCAACATACTTATTTGCATAATCAATACTCTTTTCTTTTACATAATTATTATATATAAGTGTAGATTCATTAAAAGTTCTATAACCGCTTCTTATATTTATGTAGTAGCCGCGATCCATTAAATTGGCCTTTAATTTTAAATAATTATTATATGTTTCTTCCTCTAGTTTTATATTATTGTATATATTATCCTGAACAGTAACTAATGTATAATCATTAACTAAATCTTCACTAATTGGGTTAGCCTTATTAATTATTATAGAATATTTATCTTCATAGTTATTATTTATCTTTTTTAGATTATTGCTTGAAGCATTTAGTTTTTCATCTACTTTTTTTAAATTATTTAATCTTCCTAAAGATGCAGAAATCTTTTTTGTTTCATTTGCTTGGTATTGATTTAAAGTAAGTGACATTCCCGTTATAAAAAGGCAAATAATGATAGTATTTACTATTATTTTTTTATATACTTTTGTTTTTTTTGGTTTAGCTGCCTCTTTTAAAATAACTTTTTCAGCATCACTTTCAAATAGAAATTCTGTTTTACATTCATTTAGTTCGTAAAATTTTGTCTTATTTTCCTTCATTTTATCACTACCTTATTATTTTACCCAATTATAACATATAAAAATAAAAAAAGAAATAAAACCTTATTCCTCATCACTATCTTCATTATCTGTTTTAGATTCTTTTTCGTGTTTCCAAGTTATACTTATGATGCCTGGATCTGTGCTGGCTTTATTAATAACCATTTCTACTTTGCTTGGCGTAGATGTTATAATAATCGCCTTTAACTTAACTTTTTCTTCTGTTATTTCACTTTTTTCAAAGCTTGTTAAAACCAAATTATTTTTATCAATTATTTTAGCGAAATTAGTGCGTACTTTTTCTTCTTTGTCTTTTTTACAGCTTATTCTAATTGTATATTTCTCTTTTAATGACGCCTTTACCTTGTCCATTATAAACAAGGAAATTAATCTTAATATAATGTTTGATAGCAAAACGAAAAGTGTTCCCAGTGATGCTTCAACTACTAGTCCTGATGCACATAAAGCCCCTATAGCAGCGACGCACCATAAAGTAGCAGCAGTGTTAAGACCTTTTATTTTACTACCATCCCTTAATATTACACCAGCTCCTAAAAAACCAATTCCTGATACTACTTGTGCGGCTATTCTAGTTTGGTCCTTTGCGTTTATTCCAAATGATAAATATACAAATAAAAAAGCACCAATGCATACTAAAACGTTAGTTCTAAGACCTACCATTCGGTGTCTTAATTGTCTTTCTAAACCAACTAAAATACTAAGCGAAAAACATATTATTAATCTAATCATAAAAGTAGTTAATTCCATAAAATTCTCCTTTAATGTGGAAACTAATTATATCATATGTTATAATTTATGTATAGGATGTGAATATATTAAAATGAAAGAAAATTTATTTGAAATAAGCAAAGAAAAAATAGAAAATAAAATAAACGAAATATTAGATAGAGAAATAGAAAAATATGAAGACAATTCATTTATAAAAGAATCATTAATGGAACTTAAAAGGCTTTCTAGTGGCGGAAAAAGAGTTCGTGGATATTTAATAAAATTAGGACAAATGTTATTTGGTAAAGATGATGATTCTTACGTTGATATTGCAGCTGCTGTAGAAATATTTCAAACATCGATTCTAATACATGATGATATTATTGATGAAGCAGATAAAAGGCGCGGTATGGATACTATAAATGCTAAATATAAAGGCCATATTGGTGTTGCTAAGGGAATTTGCATTGGCGATTTAGGTTTTTTTATTTCATATAGAATAATAAATAATTCCAATATTAGTAAAGAACTAAAAGATGAGATTGTTAAAATATACTCTAAAACCTTACATAACACTGTAAATGGGGAAATAGTAGACGTAGAGCTTCCTTTAAAATCATTGGAATATCATAAAAATATGGATGATAAAATTATATATGATATATACATCAACAAAACAGCTTGGTATACTATAATTGGTCCAATCCTTATTGGAGCAGCTAGCGCAGACGCAAGTGCTGAAGATAAAGAAAAATTAATAGAAATGGGAACTAACCTAGGTATTGCTTTCCAAATTAAAGATGATTTATTAGGGTTATACTCAAGTGTTAGTAGTATGGGAAAAACGCTTAATGACATAAAAGAAGGAAAACAAACTATTATTTATAAGTATGCTATAGATAATGCTAGTAAAGAAGAACTAGATGTAATTAGCAAGTATTATGGTAATCCTAATGTTACAGAAGAAGAAAGTAATATTATAATTAATCTTTTTGATAAATTAGGAGCAAGAAAAAATGCTGAAAACTTAGTTAAAAAATACACGGATGACGGAATCAGTATAATTGATGCTATGGATGTCCAAAACAAAGATTTGTTTATGGAATTCGCAAATTATTTATTAAACAGAGATAAGTAAGAAGAAATTACTAAAATATAGATAATTTCTTTTCTTTTTAAATTTAAGTTTTATATTAATTCATATTCTTTAGAAAGAATTCTTTTATCAGAACAATATTCCATAGTAAATTTATTATCTTTTTTTACAAATGATAATTCCTATAGTTTTGTTTTGAATGTTAGTTTTAATATTTTTATCAATATAGTGCATATAAGTCTGTATTTGACCTATGTGCTCTTTTTTTAGCTCGGTTGTTTTAAGTTTTAAAATCGCTTTTATTTATAGAATAATCTTTTATTTTTTTATATATTTCATTATTAATTAGTTCGTTTTTGAGTTCATGTATATTGTTCCTTTTTATTGGGTAGCTGTTATATAGAAAAATAAAAAGAAATGTGCCATAATTTGTTTTTACAGGTGGATTTACATAGAATTAAATAAAAATTTACTAATATAAGCTTCTTTTGTTAAAATTAAATTGGGAGATTATATATGAAAACTATAATTTACATATCAAGACATTCAGAACCTTTTAGACAGATTGTGAAAGAAAATATGAATGAAACACTTCAAATCAATAATGAAAAACAGATTTTAAACGTTATTGGTGAAAAACAAGCAAAAAAATTAAGTGAACTTGATGAACTTAGTAATATAGATGTGGTTATATCTAGTAATTACGCAAGAGCAATTGCAACTGCTAAATATATATCAGATAGAAATAATTTAAGTGTTATTGTTGATGAAGATTTTGGGGAAAGACGTTTTGGAATAGATGATTGGAATGAAATTGACGATGATTTTTATGAAAAACAGTATAACGATGAAAACTTTAAAATGAAAAATGGTGAAAGTGCCAAGGAAGTAAAAGAAAGAATGTATGGTGCTTTACTTAAAGTTTTAAAAAAGTATATGGGTAAAAAAGTTGTTATCGTTTCGCATGCAACCGCAATGTGTTTTTTGTTTTCAAAGTGGTGCCAGCTTAATCTTATTGATACAAAAAGTAAAACAAGGACACTTTATTTTAAAAATAAACTAGTGTTTAGTGGTAATTACGATGCGCCGGAGTTATTTAAGTTAGAATTTGAGGATAAAAATTTAATTAATATAGAAAATATTAAAATTGATTATTAAAAAAGGTGATATAGTGGAAAACTTAAGTATTAATGAGCAGCTTGAAAAATATCCTTATTTAAAAGCAGCAACTAAAAATTATTTGTTTATTGAAAATAGTGAATTAGAAGAATTAAAAGAAAGTGACGTAATAGAAGTAGATGGTGTTGATGTTAAAATAGATTTTTTGAAAAAAGTTATTGAAGATGACAGATATTATTCCTATGTAAATAAATATTTTAATGGAGAAATAGAAGACTTTCATGTGGCTTCAATTTATATGGGAGATACAATTGGCAACATAGAATACAGTAAACTAAGCATAATAAAAGGTATTGAATATTTGTTTCAAAACAAGGTTTTATTTTTGAATTCTGAAGAAGAAAAAAGATTTAATGAACTTAAAAACTCTATATCATTTGATAAATTTTTACAAAAAATAAATGAAGAAATTTATGATGTCTTAATAGATGGTATAAAATATCATATTAAAGTTAAAGATATGCTTGATTTAATGCTTATGCCTAATAAAGAATTTGATGAATTATGCTATGATAATACCGTTAAAACTATTAATGGTATTGCGAAAAATCACTTTGTTTATGCTGTTTATAGATATTTTAGAAATAGTGGTGTTTTAAATGAGTATATCATGCCAGAAATCATAATAAAAAGATATGATGATATAAGAACATTTAAAAAAATAGATATAGAAGCTATAAATAGATTTTTAAAAACAAAAGATACAAAACATAAAGAATTTGAAATTAATAAAGAGTTAAAAAAATTTATATTAGATGGAATGCCAGAAAATACTAGCAAATTAGAAAAGGCAATATATATTTATATAAAAATGTGTAAAACACTAACGTATGATGATGAATACTATGCGGTAAATCAAAAAGGAAAAGCAGTAGAAAAACATTTAGATATTAATTATGCATCAAAGATCACACCTTCTAATAATAAGGTGGTATGTTTTGAATTTAATATTATATATAGTAAATTTTTAAGTGAATTAGGCATTAATTTTGAAAGCGAGTATAAAAACTTAGTGGGTGAAGCATATGGTTATGGACATGCCTCTTTGACATTTAGGGATGATAAGTTTTTAGTTAAAGCAGATTCTGTAACTTCTGTTTTAAATGGCGATCTTATAGAGGCAAAATTAAACAGACCTTTAAATGGACTAAAATGTATGAATTGCAATTTTAGCACTAATATAGAATTTAATGAAATGGTTATGAGAATGTATAAATTGGTTGTGGAGCAGGAAGCTGCTAAAAATAAAAAAGTTAACAGCATGAATTCTTTTGAAGGAATTATGAATGATTATGAGCATGCAACTGATAGCATTAAACCGGTTAGTTTAAATGAAAAATTATCTATATTAATAAATAAAGTTAATTCCGCTAAGTTTGTTGGAATAGATTCTTTAGCAACCATACTTAAATTAAAGAAAATATTATTTAATGAAGATGAGAGAGTTAAAAATGTAAGAATTTCTATAATAAGAAACAATGAACCATTTGAAAGGGAAAATGTTGCTATGTCAAGTATGATAATTACTTTAAATTCAGTAAGTTTAATAAGAAATCCGGATGAAAATACATACTATTACTTTAATCCAAATAAAAATTTGGTTTCAATTACTAAAGAAGAATTACAAGATAAATTTGATAATGGCATATTTGAGTATGTTTCCAAAGGTGATCCGTTAATCCCGGGAATCGAGAGCAAAGTAGGTGCTAAAAAATGATAGATAAGTTAAAAGATATAAATAAACAGTTAATCCTGCTAAATAAAGATAATAAAAAGGAATTAGATAAGCAACTGATAATAAAAAAGATTTTAGAAGAAAAGGATTGTTTCTTAAAAATGAGTATAGAAAAAGCTTATGGGATATTAAGAGATTTAAAAATAGACGAGATGGATTTAAGAAAAGTTTATATGGAATTAATATAAAATCAAGGTGATAATATATGAAGTTTGTAAAAGTAATGTATGGAACAACAAGCGGGGCTAAAAAAGATTTTGAATATAAATTAGGTGAAGTAAATATAAGTAATAATTGGAATCCAAATGCTGATAATCCAAAAGAATTTGGCGGTTTTAATTATTGCGATGAGGAGTGCATTTTAAGATGGTTACATAGAGGTGACACAATCTATGATGTAGAAATTCCTGAAGATGCTGAAAATGTAAAAATGAATGGTGCTACTACGATATATAGAACAAATAAAATAATTGTTAAAAACCCTAGAAAAGTAACTGATTAAATGGCGTTACATTTTTATAAAATATCTAATATCCCGGAAAAATCATATTACAAAGCACTTGCTGCGGTTGCTGTAATGAATTATAAAAATACTGCTATGGAGATGTTAAGGGATAAGATAAATAGAGAAAATATAGATGAAGTATTAGAAGAATGGAATGACTTTATTGAACATAAAGATAAGAATGATAGGAAAAATCTAAATGAACTCATTGTGGAACTTGAGGAATTATTAAATGAAATTAAATCAGATTTATTAATAAGTAGGTTTGTTGATAAAGAACCTTATATTAAAAAAATAACAGACGATAAAATTATTAATATTACTGGTGAGTCTGGATCAGGCAAATCATATTTTAGTAATAAATATATAAATGATCCTAACTATATTGTAATTGATACTGATATAGTTTTTGGCAAACAATCATCAGATAATAAAGAAAGTTTAGAAATAAGAAAGCTATTTAAGAATAAAGATAAAGAAGATTTAATTAATCATTTTGATAATTGTTATAATGAAATTTTAGATTACTTTAAAAATAGTAATAAGACAATCTTAATTGATTCAGCACAATTTAGAAACATGAAGGATATTACTAAATTGAAAGGTAAAGTAATTGTAATGAGAACGTGCATAAATAAAGGTTACGAAAGATGCCTTAAAAGATATGATATGAAAAAACCATATGCCACTTTAGAAGAGAAAGAAAAATTTGCGGAAAAGAAAAAAGGAATGTACAGTTGGTATAAAAGTTTAAATGATTTTATAAAAAAAATAGAGCAATTATAATAGAAAAATTGATTAATTTATATTACCACGTTCTTTTTATATACCATTAGCACTCTAACTTGACAAGTGCTAGTTTTTGCTTTATACTGGTTATAGTGCAATAAAAAAGGTGCATAATATATTTATAAGGGGAGTGATATTTATGTTTAATATGAACGAAGAAAATAATGAAAATGTTTTGGAAAAATATGGTAGAGATATTACTCAGTACGTTAAAGATGGCAAAGTTGATCCAGTAATTGGAAGAGATGAAGAAATAAGAAGTATTACAAGAATATTATCTCGTAAAACCAAGAATAATCCAGTTTTAATTGGTGAACCTGGTGTTGGTAAAACTGCTATTATAGAAGGTCTTGCTGGGCGTATAGTAAAAGGTGACGTACCAAGCACTTTAAAAGATAAAACAATTTGGGAACTTGATATGGCATCATTAATTGCTGGGGCTAAGTATCGTGGCGAGTTTGAAGAAAGACTTAAAAACGTTTTAAATGAGGTTAAAAAGTCCGAAGGTAACATAATTATGTTCATCGATGAGATTCACATGATAGTAGGTGCTGGAAAATTAGAAGGTGCAATGGATGCCGGAAACATGCTTAAGCCAATGCTTGCAAGAGGAGAGATACACTGTATTGGTGCAACTACGTTAAATGAGTATCGTAAATATATAGAAGACGATGGTGCTTTAGAGCGTAGATTCCAAAAAGTTATGGTAAAAGAACCTACGGTGTCTGATACAATTACAATTCTAAGAGGGTTAAAACCTAGGTTCGAAGTACATCACGGTGTATCTATATCAGATGCAGCCTTAGTTGCGGCGGCAACCCTTTCAAACAGGTACATAACTGATAGATTTTTACCTGACAAAGCAATTGATTTAATTGATGAGGCCTGTGCAACAATACGTGTTCAGATGGATTCTGTGCCTGAAAACATAGATAGTTTAACAAGAAGAATTATGAAACTTCAAATAGAAAGAGAAGCTATTAAGAAGGATAAAGATGATATTAGTCGTGAAAGAGTAAAAGAAATAGATAGCAAAATAAAAGAGATGAAGGAAGAAGAATCCTCTCTTAGAAATGATTGGGAAAAAGAAAAAGCTATCCAATCTGATATTAAGAAAACTAAAAAAGAGTTAGAAGATGCTAGATTTAAACTTGAAATGGCTGAAAATAACTATGATTTAGAAAGCGCTGCAGTATTAAGACATGGTACTATTCCAGAACTAGAAAAAAGATTAGATAACTTAAAACAAGCCAACGAAAATAAAATTTTATCAGATAGGGTAACTGATGAATCTATCGCAGGCGTAATAGCAAGATGGACTAATATTCCTATAACTAAACTTGCTCAAGGTGAAAAAGAAAAGGTTCTTCGCTTAGAAGAAAACATGAAGTTAAGGGTAAAAGGCCAAGATAAAGCTTTAAAACTTGTTAGTGATGCTATTATAAGATCAAGATCAGGTATTAAGGACGAAAATAGACCAATAGGATCATTTATCTTCCTAGGACCTACTGGTGTTGGTAAAACAGAAGTTGCAAGAACGCTTGCTTATGAGCTTTTTGATGATGAAAAACACATGGTTAGAATAGATATGAGTGAATACATGGAAAGTCATTCTGTTGCAAGACTAATTGGAGCACCTCCAGGATACGTAGGTTATGATGAGGGTGGACAGTTAACCGAAGCAGTAAGAAGAAATCCTTATAGCATAGTTTTATTTGATGAAATAGAAAAAGCTCATAAAGATGTTTTAAATATTTTACTTCAAATACTAGATGATGGAAGAATAACTGATGGTCATGGACGCACGGTAGACTTTAAAAATACTATTATAATTATGACATCTAACGTGGGAAGTGAATACGTACTTGATGGTAAAGTAGATGAAGATGTTATAAATAATGAGTTAAAAGCTTATTTTAGACCGGAATTTTTAAACCGTGTTGATGAAATAATAATATTTAACTCATTATCCAAAGAAGTTATTTATGAAATACTAGATAAATTAGTAAGTGATTTAAATAAGAAATTAATTGGAAATAGAATATCCATAACATTAAGTGAAAAAGCTAAAGAATGGATTGTTGAAAATGGATATGATCATAATTATGGCGCAAGACCACTTAAAAGATTTTTATCTAAAAAATTAGAGACTTTGTTGGCTAAAAAATTAATAGATGGAAGCATTATAACTGGAGATAATTTAATCGTTGATATAAAAAATGATAGTCTAGTAATAGTAAAGTAGAATTACATAATTGTAGTTCTACTTTTATTTTGATGATATAATTAAAATGGGTGGTTTAAGTGAATATAGATTTTAAAACATGTAGTATTTATGAACTATTTGAAAATAAGGAATTAATATCTGTTAATGAACAAAAAGATCGAATATTAAAAACCTTATTAACAAGAGAAGATAAAAAAGAAATAATGGATAATATGTTTAAATATTTTTTAATAAATATTAAAGGAAGTATTTTAGATATAATATTAAGTGAAGAATATAGTTGCGTTTTTGATGATTTAATAAAACTAAATTTTAAAAGTATAATAAAAGAATGTGTTACTTCTGATAATGGTTATATGTTAATTAGATTTACTAAGAACTATTTTAATTATTTATTAGATAATTTTAACATATTAGTAGAAGATAAAAATTTTCTTAAAAATTTATCTTACTTTTTAAGATCAATTTATCAAGAAAAAATAATTGATAAATATAAGGACAAAATATTAGATGCCATTTTAAAAAATTCAACAAAGGATTTTAAACAAAACAATTATTTTGACTATTTAGTAATTGATTTTTTTGTTTATTTAGATGAAATATCGGATGATTATATAGAAAAAAACATAGAAAAATTTATAATTATTTTAAATAATCTTTCTGAAAAAATAAACGTAGATGGTCAGGAAATGTCAGAAATAGAACTGGCATTTATAATAAATACAATTATTAAAAAGGCAAACAAAATAAAAGAAATAGAAGATTTCTTAAACGCTAACGTGGATTTTGTAATAAGTATATTTACTAATATAAATAAAGAGGAATTAAAAAAAACTTGGTTATACGATTTTTATTTAGAACTTATAAAAGACTTGCTTAGAATAGAAAAAAAGGAGCTAAAAGATATAAAATTTAAAAATGGTGCTTTTTCTAACGTAATTATTATAGGAGATAAGGTTTTGAAAACGGGTGAAAAAAACACATATGAAATTCCTTATAACAAAAGACTTTTACAACCAATAATAAGACGCTATATTAAGGGTAAAAAAAGATATAAAAATAGTTATTATGAAAAACATGAGTGTGTAGAAGTATATGAACGAGTAGACACCAAAAATATAACTGATGATGAAGTGTATTTGGTATTTAAAGAGTTACTAGAAAATGGGATTTTATGGTCAGATGCCGCCCCAAGAAATTTAGGAAGATTATTAAAGCCCAATAAAGTTTACTTGCCAGATGTTCTTAGTATAAAAAAGGGAAATAAAGAAGAATATTATGTAGATGATAAAGAAGTTGGTTTTTTATCAAATGATAAAAAGAATAAAGAGTATATGCAAAAAGGCGATTTAGTAATAATTGATATGGATGAGATATATTATATTAATGAATTAGATATAATACATAAAATTGATCAAGATCCATATAGTGTTACCGTTCGAGATATTGATCGCTTAATTCGAGAAACTTATGATATAAATGTTTCAATGGATTATGTAATGTATATGGAAAGGTATATAAAGGAGCAAAAAGAAAAAAATAAAGGTAAGAAAAGTAAATAATTTATGTATAAAATAAGATTTTTAACACCATAAAATTAATGCTTGTTAGTAAAGCAAGCTGTAAAGTAGTAAAAAAAATGTTTGGATTACATTTTTTTGTGTTAATATTATATTAGATTAGAAGAGTAAGGAGTTGATATTATGGCTAAAAAAGAAGAAAAAGCAAAGGTAGGAAGACCAAAATTAGCTGATCCAGAGCTTATTAAGGATTCTTGGTGTAAAATTGGTGCGTGTTTATCGGTTGCTTTGGTGATGACAGTATGTGGTGTAGGTGTTCTAACCGCTAGGACTCCTTTACAAGTGTTAACTTTTAAGAACCCAAGTAAAATTCAGGGTAACGTAGCAAGTGCTGATGTTAAAACTACTATTAATGATACTAAATCACTAAATAATACAAAAGTTATTAAAGCAAAGAAAACATATACTAGAATAATTAAGCCAAACGGAGAAGTAACTTATATTATTCCTGCCAATGAATCAGTAAGCAAATAAAAACGTCATAAAAAAGGCGTTTTTTTTGTTCGCTCTTTGTTTTTTTTAGTATGAATGTTATAATGAGAATAGGTGAAGATGAATGATATATTTAGACTACTCAGCAACTACGTTTCCAAGTAATGAAGTAATAAAAACATTTAATAAAGCATGCAAAATGTACCGGGGAAACCCTAATTCGTCACATGATTTAGGTGTTTTGGCAAAACAAAGAATTATGGATGCCACTTTAAATATTACTAATGTTTTAAACATGAGTGATTATGAGCTTATTTACACATCTGGAGCTAGTGAAGCTAATAATTTAGCGATAAAGGGAATTTGTAAGGCTAATAAGGAAAAACATATTATTACTACTAAGATGGAACATTCATCTGTTGTTGCACCAATTAACAGGCTTTGTAATGAAGGGTATAGTGTTAGCTTTGTTAACCTAACTAGTGATGGTTTAGTAGATATTAATCATTTAAAAGAATTAATT
Source organism: uncultured Muribaculaceae bacterium (assembly GCA_964407685.1). Lineage (GTDB taxonomy): Bacteria > Bacillota_I > Bacilli_A > RF39 > UBA660 > Aphodocola. The sequence continues at coordinate 31,784 of CAYOWI010000007.1, read as the reverse complement.
ACTGACAATACCGTATTAGTTTCCGTTGTAGGAGTTGATAGCGAACTTGGAATAAAACAAAATATTGAAGACGTATTAAACGTTTTAAATAATTATCCTAATTGCTATTTTCATGTTGATGCTACGCAAATGGTTGGAAAAACCAAACTTAATTTAGATGGTGTGGATTTAGTTAGTTTTTCAGCTCATAAATTTTTTGGAATAAAAGGAATCGGTTGTTTGTTAAAGAAAAAGGGTGTTAAATTGCTTCCGTTAATTGATGGTGGGCTATCAACAACTAAGTATAGAAGTGGTACGCCTACTTTGGAACTTATTGTATCACTTGAAAAGGCTTTATATCTAGCTTACAAGAAATTTGATATTAAGCAAAGATATGTAAGTGAGATAAATAAACAATTAAAAAAGTTTTTAGCCTCTTATAAAAATATAAAAATTAATACAACAAAAAATAGTATTAATCAGATAATAAACTTTAGTGTTAACAAAGCTGATAAATTAGTTAAATTATTAAATAATAAAGGGGTATATCTTTCTACTAAAAGTGCATGTAGTAATAATGATACTATTTCCAAAACAATATATGCTTTATATGAAGATGAATCTCGTGCTAAAAACAGTATAAGAATAAGCATATCATACGTTACTACGAAAAAAGAAATAAAAGCGTTTATGAACGTATTTGATGAATGTTATAGGAGATTAAATAAAGATGAAAATACTAAAATTTAATGCAGTGTGGTGTCCTGGGTGCTTGGTTCAAAGACCAATATGGGACGAAGTTTTAAAAGAAATAACAACCCTAGATATTACCGAATATGATTATGATTTAGATGAGGAAGAAGTAATTAAATATAACGTTGGTGATAAACTTCCGGTTGTAATAATGTTAGATGAAAATAATAATGAGATAAAACGTTTAACTGGAGAAAAAAGAAAAGAAGAAATATTAAGTTTTTTAAAGGAAAGATAAAATGAAAAGTATTAAGAGAATATTTATTTGTATTTTATTGTTTGGTGTAACGTTTTTTTTGTTTAATTTAAAAGCGAGTGCCAAAAGTGTTAACGTATACATGTTTTATGGCAAAACTTGTCCTCATTGTGAAGAAGCTTTGGACTATTTAAACAGTATAAAGAAAAAATATGATTTAAAAATATATAAATATGAAGTTTGGAATGATTTTGAAAATAAGAAAATCATGAATGATATTGCATCATTTATGGACGTAAATGTTCGTGGGGTTCCTTTTACAATAATTGATAACACTGCTATTTTTGGATATGCTAAAGGTTCAACAGAAGAAATATATAGGTATCATATAAAAGAAGCTAAGAAAAACGGTTTTATCGACGAAGTTGGAATTAAACTTGGAGTGGTAAGTGGTGAAATAAATGGTAAAAGTGATAACAAAAAACAAGGGGAAACTAACTATGTAATTAGGTTACCATTTGTTGGAGAAATTAATTTAAAAAGTTTTTCCCTTCCAGTCGTATCGATTTTAATAGGAATAGTTGATGGATTTAATCCGTGCGCTATGTGGGTATTGTTATTTTTAATAAGTACACTAATCGGAATGAAAGATAAAAAAAGACTTTGGGTTTTAGGCCTTACCTTTTTAATTACATCTTCCCTTGTATATATGGCTTTTATGGTTTCATGGCTTTCCTTTGCTAAAATGGTTAGTGGTGTTTCGGTAGTTAGGACAATAATCGCTATCGTTGCTATTATTGGTGGTGCGATAAACCTAAATAGTTTTGCCAATTCCATTGGAAAAGACGATGGTTGTGATGTAGTTGATCAAAAGAAAAGAAAAAGAGTATTTGCTAAAATCAAAAAATTTACGCATGAAAAGTCATTTATCTTTGCAATTTTAGGCGTAATGTTATTAGCATTGTCAGTTAATTTAATAGAACTTGCATGTTCAGCGGGATTACCGGTTATTTTTACAAGTCTTCTTGCAATGAATGATTTAAGTACGATTGAATACTGGCTTTATATAGTAATTTATATATTCTTTTTTATGCTTGATGATTTAATTATTTTTGCGGTAGCAGTTAAGACGATGCAATTAACGGGTATCTCGACAAAATACACCAAATATTCACATCTTATTGGTGGAATATTGATGTTTATTATTGGAATTTTACTAATTGTTAAACCGGAGTGGTTGATGTTTAATTTCTAGGACTTTTATAAGTCCTTTTTAGATGGTATAATCTTAGTTAAGGATGTGATAGTATGGGAATTTTATATGTAGTTGCAACTCCAATAGGTAATTTAAATGACTTTTCTCCTAGAGCTATTAATACTCTTAAAGAAAGTGATTTGATACTAGTAGAAGATACAAGACAAACGATTAAATTGCTTAACCATTTTGATATTAAAACAAAAATGATTTCGTACCATAAGTTTAATGAAAGCAAAAGAACTGAAGAAATAATTGAAGACTTAAAATTAGGAAAAAACATATCTTTAGTATCAGATGCGGGCACACCTTGTATATCTGATCCGGGATATATTTTAGTGAAAAGGGCAAGAGAAGAAAATATTAAAGTAATTGGTATACCAGGATCATCTGCCGTAATAACAGCTTTATCAATTTCAGGATTAGATACCTCATCATTTTCTTTTTATGGTTTTGTGCCAACGGCTGCGAAGGATAAAAAAAGTTTATTTGATAAAATAAAACGTTCAGATATTAAAACAAAAGTTATCTATGAATCTCCTAAACGTATTTTAAAACTTCTTAATGAATTAAAAAGCGAATTGCCAGGATGCGTGGTGTGCATATGTAATGAATTAACTAAGATTCATGAAAATAGTATCTATGGTAAAATAGAATATGTAGAACGCGTCATGATGTCAAATTTAAACGCAGAAAAAGGGGAATACGTAATATTAGTAAGTAATGAACCACAACAGGAAAAAGAAAACGAGGACTTTTCTTTAGAAGCATTAATTATTAATGAAATGAAAAATAATAAATGTTCTTTAAAAGAGGCAGTTAAAATAGTTAGCGACAAAAATAACGATGTTAGTAAAAAAGATGTTTATAATGCTAGTTTAAATTTAAAAAACATGTTAGATAGATAATCAATTCTCTTTTATGTCAATATAATACATATTTCATATAATATTAATATGAAGGCACATATAATTTTTAATATTTTAATTCAATTTTTTATCCTTTTTATGGCGGTTAATCTTTATTTTGATACTTTAGATATAAGATTATTAGCTTCCATGATATTAGTCAGTATAATTTTTATTCCTAGTATTGCAGAATTCGCTTTAGATATTAGGTTTAAGAACATTGTTCACTACGTATTGACGTTAATTTGTTTCCTTATTTTTATAATTTTAATTGCAATTTAAACATAATGTTATATAATAAAGGTATAAAAATACTAATTAGATAAAAGGAGCAACATGAACAGTAACTATAACGATATAATTGACATTATTATCACGTTAATAGAAGATGAAGAAATTAAAAACTCCATCGTGGTATCTGGTAGTATCGTACCATATATAGTAGCGGGTAAAGAGTCTTATGAATATCATACCGATTTTTATATTTTAGTAAAAGAAAAAAAGTCGGATAGTATTAGGCGTAAGATAAAGAAACTTTCTAAAGAGTATCAGTTTGATGTGATATCTGATTCTAAACGCTATTCTAAGGATGATTATGGTTTTAAAATAAAGTATCAAAACACCACGGTTGGTTTTTTTCCTTACTCTCTTATCGATAATAATTTTAAAATAAAAACGTATGGCGTTAACAAAGATAATAAGGAAGCAAGGTTAAAAACAAAGATTATTCCAAACGTATCTAAAAGTAGTGTTATAAGGTTAACTAAGTTTACAAGTGATAAAAACCTTAGAATAATGAGTCCGGAGTTTATTTTAGCAGATAAGCAGACAAGGGAAAAGGAACCTGGTAACCCTACTAATGAAACAATGCGTCTTTTAAATAACATAAGTGATGAAAGTGTTCTTAAATTTGTAAGACAAAGCGTAAGTAACACAAAGGTTAAAGTTCAAACAAAAAGGATAAAGCAAGGTAATGAGGTTTTAATTGTTATTTTGATACTTGCATTTGTTTTACTATCCATAATATTATATATTTGTTTAAAAAAATAAATTCCGTTTGGGATTTTTTTAGTTTCAAAAAATTAATTTACAAACGTTTGTATGTGTGGTAGTATAAAAATAGATTAAAATAAAATAATATGAACTAGAGGTGATTATGATGGAAAGAATTATTTTTCACGTTGATGTAAACAATGCTTTTTTATCATGGTCAGCGTTAGAAATGCTCAAAAACGGTAGTAAAATAGACATAAGAATGATTCCGTCAATTGTTGGCGGTGATGAGAAAAAAAGACGCGGTATAGTACTCGCTAAAAGTATGCCTGCTAAAAAAGCTGGTATAGTAACAGGAGAACCTATTTATCTAGCTAGAAGGAAAGTTGATAAATTATACGTTGTAAGTTCTAATAAGCAAAAATATTATGAATATTCTGAAAAGTTTTATAAAATACTACAAAAATATAGTCCGACCGTAGAAAGGTATTCAATTGATGAATGCTTCTTAGATATGACTGGAATGGAAAATATATTTAAAGATTTAATAAAAACCGCGTATCAAATAAAAGATGAGATAAAAAATACGCTTGGTTTTACGGTCAATGTTGGGATTGGTAATTCGAAGCTATGTGCAAAGATGGCGAGTGATTTCGAAAAACCAGATAAGGTGCATACATTATTTAAAAACGAGATAAAAGATAAGATGTGGCCTTTATCCGTTGATGATCTGTTTATGGTGGGGAAAAGTTCCAGCAAAAAGCTTCATGAAATGGGAATTGATAAAATTTATGATTTGGCTCATGCAGACGTTAATCTTCTTATTAGGCATTTTAAATCAATGGGAAAAACCATGTACGAATATGCTAATGGGCTAGATGATTCATCCGTTGAAAAACCTATGCCAAAAAATCAAGGAATAGGACATTCCACTACTTTACCAGAAGATGTACTTGATTTGGTAGAATTAAAGAGTGTATTACATAAACTATCTTGTATGGTAGGAATAAGGCTTAGAAACGAGAATAAATATGCTACGGTTGTTACTGTTCAGTTAAAAAATAGTGCTTTTTTAAGTTATGCCCATCAAAAAAAGCTTATTAATCCGATATCATCGAACGAGGATATATATGATGTTTCATGCGAATTATTAAAAAGTATGTGGAAGAAAGATCCGATAAGGTTAGTTGGGTTACGTGTAAGTAATTTCACAGATAAGCCATATGAACAAATATCTTTGTTTGACGAAGTGGGTAAAATAGAAAAAAGAGATAAAGTTCAGAAAGCTCTAGATAATATAAATAAAAAATACGGAAGTAATACCATAAGAAGTGCTGCTTTGTTTGACGAGGATAGTTGAGTGTGGTATACTAATTAAAGATTTATATTTTTACTGACAAGAACTCCTTATTTAAGTTGTATTCTATATCATAAAACATTAAATCAATATTAATAAGGAGGATTAAAAATGGACAAAAAGTTCGAAGACGAAACTATCGTTTGTAAAGACTGTGGTAAAGAATTTGTTTTTACAGTAGGGGAAAAAGAATTTTATGATCGTAATGGTTTAACTAATAAGCCAGTAAGATGTAAAGAGTGTAGAGAAGCTAAAAAAGCTGCTTTTAATAAACTCAAGGAATCATATAAAAATAATAATGCATAAAAAAATCCTATTGATAGGATTTTTTAAAATTAATATTGATTTTATTTGATATGTCTGATAAAATACTACTAGCATTTAATTAATGTGTAATTTATTTGGCGGAGTTGGTGAAGTGGTTAACACACTGGTTTGTGGCACCAGCATACGTGGGTTCGATTCCCACACTCCGCCCCATTTGTGAGTTACAGTGAGACTGAAATTCAGTTTCACTTTTCTTTATGTAAAAATACTTTTATTATATTTACGTCAAAAAATAATAATATTCTTGAATTAAAAAATTTAGAAACATGATATAATATTATTAACAAACAAATGATAACCTATATAAATGTTAGTGGTGATTAAAATGGAAAAATATTATCATATTACCGATTACGAAAACTTAGAAAGTATTAGTAAAAATGGATTAGTTCCAAATCGCGGTGGAAGAACTAGATCTATTGGAGATAAAAGAAATGCTATATTTCTATCACTAGGTATTCAAAATGCTATATTAATGTATAGTTCACTATTGTATTACTATAACTCTTATGCTGGAGATCGTGGTTTAAAAGCAATTGAATTTTATAAAGATAAAACAGAATCTTATCATGAGCTTGCGAAAAGAATACCTTTAGATGATGAAGATATTGCAGAGTTAGAAGCAATTCCTGGAGTAATTGAGAGGATTCATCAAATTATGGAGTATAAAGATTTTTTTGAATATATTGGTGATGGTGTTTATTTAACTATTTCAGGGGTAACAGATATTACGACAACTGACCCAAAGGATTGCTATACTGACCAAATTATTTCTCCTGAGAAAATAAAAGTAGTGTTATTAAAAAATAAAGAGACAGGAGAAATAATAGATTATAGAGAACAAATTCTTTCCTATTTTATGAGTACTACATCTATAAAAAGTATTCTAGATAACGTACATAATGTTGTTACTATAAAAATTGTTAAAGATTTATATGATAATAAATTAAATGATATTAGATATTATAATAGTGATAATTTTGAAATAGAAGAAATGCCAATAGACTTATATATCCAAAAATATAAAATCGGAATAAGTAAGTAAAAAAAATAATTTTATACCAAATATTAATTAAAAAATCAAGCAAAAGTCACGAAATGGGAAAAATTTTGCTAAACTCAATTTTGTAATACTATGGCTAGTTTATCTGAATTATAAAATATTTTAAAAAGTATTGTAGTAAATCCTAAAGTTATGTTATACTTAATTTATCAAGTATTACTAAATACTTTTACTACTTGGGTGCAAAACTCGTTTGTTTATTGCCCCATAAGTAAATAAACCCTTATTTTATAAGGGTTTTCATTTTCAAAAATAAATGGATATTATTTACCGAGTACATAAAATTTTATATTTCTAATTAAACATAATAACCACTTTATTAAATATAATTTAATGAGGTGTTTTTTTTGAAAAAAATATTAATTTTATTTGGTGGTAATTCAAGCGAACATTATGTATCTTGTAAATCTGCTAAAAGTATAATTGAAAATATTGATAAAAAGTTATTTAAAGTTGAAGTTACTGGTATTGATTTTGATAATACTTGGTATAAGTTTAGTGATGATTTAAGTTATTTGAAAAATGATAATTGGAAAGAAGCTAACATATTAAAAATTGATAATATAATAAAATATATAAAAGAATTTGATGTAGTATTCCCAATAACTCATGGAACAAATGGAGAGGATGGGAAACTACAAGGAATGCTAGAACTATTTAATATTCCATTTGTTGGATGTAAGACTTTGACAAGTAGTATTGGAATGGATAAGGCAATGTCTAAAATTATATTTGATAGCTTAAATATAAAACAAGTTCCATATATTGTTATTAATGATGATTATAAAATAAACGATATTATGGAAAGAATAGAGTTGCCGGTTATTGTTAAACCTGCTAATGGTGGATCTTCAATAGGTATTAGTAAAGCAAATAATAAAAAAGAGTTAATAAAAGCTATGAAAGAAGCTAAAAAGTATGATAGTAAAGTAATTATAGAAAAATTTATTAAAGCAAGAGAATTAGAAGTTGCAGTATTAGAAAATAAAGGAAATATATTATGTTCGAATATAGGTGAAATAAAATCAGCTAACGAGTTTTATGATTATGATGCTAAATATGTAAATAGTAAATCTACAACTACAATTCCAGATGATATACCGTTAAGCATAGTGGATAAAATTAAGGAATATGCTAAAAAAATATTTAAAGGATTAAACTGTAATGGATATGCTAGAGTAGACTTTTTCTATGATGAAAAAAGTGAAGAAATATATATAAATGAAATTAATACCATGCCAGGTTTTACATCTATTAGTATGTATCCTAAACTAATTGAAAGTATTGGTATTAATTATACTGATTTAATAACTACTTTGATTGATAATGCATATTAAAAGAACTTAATTAAGTTCTTTTAATTGTTTATATATTTTTTATTTATTATTAATGTTATTACACAATTTTTAAGAAAGTTATTGGTCATTATTAAATGTCCTTTATATTTCCCATGATAACCAAAGCTATTATCTACCTTAAATTGTTTTGCTTCACCATTTTTAATATAAGCACCAGTAATACACATAGCATGATCATAATTAGTTATATCTAAACCAAGTTTATAACTATTTGGTAATTTTCTTATGTTTAATATCTCATCGTATTTAAAAATATCATCATCTAATATGTTAGTCTCGTAATCTAAAGAAGTAGATTCTTCTGCTGAAAACCAAACCCCGATTCCATCTTTTAATTGAGAAATAATAGCTTTTTCAATTTTATCTTGGAAAAGTGTTATTATTTCTTCATTTTCTTTTAAATACATACTAGGAATAAATGAGTAACTATTCATTAAATCATTTTTATCATAAGGAGTTACCGTAATATATTCATCTAAAGATGTTTTTAAATATTTATTTCTAAACTCTAAAGGGGTTAGTTTTTCTTTTTTATACTCAAACATAGTAGGTGGATTGCCAATTACTTTAGATAGGAAGATATAAGCTTCATTTATTAATATATCTTTTAATGTATCATCATTTTCTCCATTTCTATTAATTAAAATGGTTGCGTCTGTTTTTATTTTTTTTCTTAACAATTCTATAACCTTATTTGCATCATATTTGTTAGTTACTTCTTTCATGGATTTAGATGTAACAAGACCATATTTATTAATTATTTTTTTGCAAGAGTTAAAAGTTCCTGCTATGCAAATATATTTATTAGCTTTTTCATTAATCATTTCTAAACTTATATCATTTTCTTTTAATAACTCATTATAAAAAGTATTTACCTTTTCTAATTTATCATAAAAGTCTATGTATGTTGCAGATAAATCTAAACCTTTAGTGTTTACACTATTATCTTTTTTCATAATACTTTTTATCATTCTTAAAAATGCATAAATATTACATTCGTAGCTTTGTTTTTGATCATACATTTTCATTTCTGGTATTTGTATATTAAACTTGTAAGAAGTATTTTTAACAAGTTCTTTATCTAAACATACATTTTCTAAACCATTTTCATAAATATCATTTTCTAAACTAATATTATTTTCATCGTTTAAATATTCTTTTTGATATTTATTTATATCCCCTAATTTAATCTCTTTATTCATAGTATCACCAAATATATTATACAACAAAGTCTTTAGATTTGAAAAATATAATTATTATGTTATAATTAAAGTAGTTGAAGGGCTAGTACAGACTTTGATGTTTGTATTAGCTTTTTTTGTGGTAAAGGAGTATGAGTGGTGAGAAAAGTATTAAGAATTTTGTTTTTAGGAAGTTTTATCTTTATGGTTCCTATATTGTTAGTATCAGCTCATCCAGGAAGAACAGATTCGAGAGGATGCCACACTTGCAGGACTAACTGTGCTAAATGGGGACTTTCTACCGGTCAATATCACTGTCATAATGGTGGAGGCGCATCATCTGGCAGCAGAAGTTATAATACAACCACAAAAAGAACAACACCAACTATAAGACAAGTTTATGGGTGTATGGATAAAACTGCAATAAATTATAATTATAGCGCAAACGTATCAGATGGAAGTTGTAAGTATGAAAAAATAGAAACCTTAAAAGAAAATATTTATTATAGTACGGAAACAAAGGGCTCTTTAACTAGTGGTGAAAAAGAAGTTGTTAGAAAAGGTCAAAATGGTGAAAAAGAAGTAACGTTTAAGAAAATAGTAAATGAAAACGGCACTGAAGTTTCAAGTGAAAAGGTTAGTGAAACTGTTATTGTAGAACCGGTAAACGAAATAGTTGAGTATCATACAAGAACAACTAGGGCTGAAATAGCTGCAAAAACAGAAGGAAAAGAAAGCAATACACCACTTGTAATTACAATAATTTTGTTAATAATAAATATATATTATGGTTATAAAAATAAAGATGCTAATTTATTAATTAACAAAATAAGATTAATTGGTTCTAAAGCAAAATATATTTTATATTTCTTATACTTTATATTTATAATTCCAGTATTTATAGATATTGTATTAATAATAATAGATTTACTTAAGAAAAATAAACAAAATTAAAACTTGCTTTTAAAGAGTAAGTTTTTTTATTGTGTTATAATGTAATTGGTGAAATACTTATGAAATCTGATATTTATAAAATTAATAATGCTGTGGAAAAAATAAAAATGGGTAAGAATACCTTATTTTTAGATGGAAGAGAACTTAAGTTAACCACAGCAAAACTTAAAAAAGATGAGTATAACGTATATTATCCTTATAAAGATAGTGAAAAAGTAATGTTATACACAGGAAAAGTTCCAAATGTTAAACTTTTTAAAATTAATACTGTGGAAAAGATAAGGCATCAAGATATATTAGGAAGTTTATTTGCCCTTAACATAGATTCATCTTGCTTTGGAGATATTGTTTTATATAATGAAGACTATTATTTGTTTATTACTGAAGAGATGGCCTTATATGTAAAAGATAATCTAAAACAAATTGGTAAAAATAAGGTTATCTTAGAAGAAGTAAGTTTAAATACTTTGGATAATTACGAAAAAACGTATGAAGAAAACGAAATCATAATATCAAGTCTTAGAATTGATAATGTCATCTCATCCATAATTAATTCATCTAGAAGTAAGGTGGTAGATAAAATAAAAAATAAAGAAGTGATAGTTAACTATGAAGTTATGAATAAAAATTCTTACGTGCTTAAAGAAAATGATATATTTAGTATAAGAAAATATGGTAAGTATAAGTTTGTCGGCATAATAAGAAGTACAAAGAAAAATCATTATATGGTAAAATATTTAAAGTATATATAAAGTTTAGAGGTGAAATAATGAATGTTGAATTGATAGAGGAAGATAGAACGGATAACGAACTTTTTTTCAGTATCTTTGATAAAGATACTGGTAATATTGTAGGAATATTATTTACCGTTGGAGATCATGTGGCTTATGAAGTTTTTGAAAAGTATAGAAATCAAGGGGCTGCTACTCAAGCGTTACGTTCTATTACTTCTAAAATGAATAGACCACTTCTTGATATAAGAAAGGATAATATATATTCTATAAGGACGGCTAAACGGGTTGGGTATAAACTTATAGAAACCGGTGGCCCTTTTGAATTGTATACCTATGATAATGAATGTAAAATTAAATAAGTTGGAGAATTAATTGTGAAAATAATATCTTGGAATATAAATGGATATAGAAGTGCTGAAAAAACAAATAGTATAAAAGAGTTAATAGATAAAAATAGCCCAGACATAATTTGTTTGCAAGAAATAAAAATGAATGAAGAGGTTTTAGAAGATTTTGGATATAACTGCTACTATAATTTTGCAAACAAAAAAGGTTATAGTGGAACAATGGCGTTTACTAAAGAAAAACCAGTTAAAGTTATTAGTAAAATAGGTTTAGATAAATTTGATGAAGAAGGTAGATTTCTTTTGCTAGAATATAAAAACTTTTTCTTGATAAACATTTATATACCACATGGTGGAAGAAAAAAAGAAAATCATCCTTATAAATTTAGAGCGATAGATAAACTATTAGAATTAATTAAGACATTAAATAAACCAGTTTTTATTTGTACGGATTTTAATATTGCACATAAGGAAGTTGATGTTAAAAATTACAAAACTAATTATAAAAATAATATGTTTTCTTATGAAGAAAGAGCTAAAATAGATGAATTATTAAATTTAGGGTTAGTTGATAGTTTCAGGTGCTTAGTTAAAGATGATAATATATATTCAATGTGGCCAAATGGTTTTAATGCAAGACAAAGAAACATGGGTTGGAGAATTGATTATATATTTATATCAAAAACACTTGAAAAGAATATAAAAGGTGTAAAATATATAAAAGAGCAATTGGGTTCTGATCATTGTCCATACAGGTTAGATATTGAAATATAAAATAAAGGAGGGGTCAAATGAAAAAGATGAACAAAAAGGAATTATTAATATTACTTTTTAGTTTGGTACTTTCTATAATATCTGGTGTTATATCGAAAGATTTGATAATAGGAGGAAGCATATTATTTACTAGTTTATTATGCTCATACTATGCAAGTATTGGAAAAAAAGTAAGTTATATTTTTGGTATTATAAATTATTTAATAATGGCGTATGTATTTTTTGAAAATAATTTATATGGTTTATTTTTCTTCTCTATTTTTATCTTTACTCCTTTAAATATAAGCGGTTTTATTAATTAGAAAAATAATCAGGATGAAGATAATAATGTAAAAGTAAAAGAATTTACTTTTAAAAATAGTATAATAATAGTTAGCTCATGTATATTAGGAAGTTTAATATTAGGTTATTCACAAACTAATCAAGAATATTTTAAATCTGTTTATAATTGGTATAAGAAAAACTTTAATGTATCTTTAAAAGAAGAATGGCTTATTAAAACACCAGGCGTTGTATTTGCGCTAGCAACCGCGGTCAAAGTTTTAACAAAAGAAAAAGATTATGTGTTAATTAATAATCCGGTATATTATCCTTTTTCTGAGGTGGTAACCGATAATAATAGAAAAGTAATAAGCAGTAACTTGGTTTTAGAAGATGGTAGATATCACATTGATTTCAATGACATGGAAGAATAGTTGATATGATATATGAAATAGAATTAAACGAGAAAGGCAAATGTACTTATTTTAAACAATGGTATATGATTTCTAATTAAAAAGACTAGTCGAACGACTAGTCTTATAAAATGCCTAACGGCACCTGTCATAGTATAATATCAAAAGATATTGTACAATATAAAGCATTTCTGCTCCTATACTCATATACTACTATAATAGTATATATAAGTCAATATATTTTATGTTTTATGAGTTTTTATTTAGTTATATAAAAAAGATAAATATATTTAAAAATGATTTATATGTCATCTTTTTTGGTCTTATTAAAGCAAAAGGAAGAGATAATCTCTTCCTTTTGAAAAACTTCTACCAGGTGTATACACCTGCAACAATCTAAAGTAATTCAATTATATCATTTTAAAAAATTAAATCAATACTTTTTCATAATTTTTTTTAGTTTTATTAAGAATAAAATCTCGTTTTTTTTCATTTTTATTTTCTTCTTTAATTTCTTCGAAAGCATAATACTTTTTAATTATTTTTAAAATAGCATCATTATCTTTTTTAGTAATTTTTCCTATTTTATTATTTATATAATATGGTTCTCTTATTCTATTAGTGCTTATATTAATTAAATTTTCTATTTTAGCAGTTCCTAGTTTATTGTTAATTAAATCGTAATGAAAATAATAATTGTCCTTTTTATGTTTAGATGTAAGTGGTATAGCAGTCCACATTTTTTTATTAGATGAACTTCTCCATAATATTGCAGGTCTAAGTTTTCTAAGCTCATTTCCAATATTATAACCCAAATCAACCCAACATATAGCTCCAACTCTTATATTATTAACAATATCGCTACTTTTCTTTATAAGTTTTAATTTGTTTTTACACCACATATTATATGATATGCCATCTGGATCATTACTTGTGTTATCTTTAACATATTTTAAAAGATTATCCTTAGATTTTATTAGTATATTATCAAATTCTTTATTTGTTATTTTTATAGGCCTACCTTTTATATAAATACACCTTTTTATGTTAGAACGATTATAATCAGACATTTCATCTAAAACTATATATTTATTAATTGATTTTAGATAAATACTATTTTTCTTTTCTTCATTATAAACAGGAATTCCAACATAATGATTTTGTGAAATATCATAAAGGATTAAAATCCATTGTTTATTACTATTTAAATTAACTTCATAAATTTGTTTCCAATTTATAGTAAGCATTAGTAATCACCAACTTTCATAATTATTTATCATGTAAAAATTATATTAATTTATTAAATCTATATTTTTAGTATTGAAAGGTATTTCTTTTCCTAAAAATTATTTTTTAATTTATGTTATACTAAATATGTATTATGAAATATGTCGTATTTTGCTTTGAAATAAAGAAAGGAGATAAATACATGAAATTATTTATAAATGCAAGTAGTAGAAAAAAGAATTGTTATACGTTATTAAAAGACTTAATGGATAAAGATGATGAATTAGTTTCTTTAGCAGATTATGATATTAAGTTTTGTTTAGGATGCAATTCATGTATAAAATCACTGGAAAAACATTGCGTATTAAATGATTATATAACAAACAATTTGTATGATAAAATATTAAAATCTGATAAAATAGTTATATCAAGTCCTCTTTATATGAGTAGTATAAGTGGTTTATTAAAAAACTTACTTGATAGATTGTATCCATTTTATAATCATAGTTTATTTAAAGGTCAAGACATATATTTGATATTAACTGGACATGGCACTAAAGAAGGGAACGAAGAAGAAATAAATGGAATAGTAAAATACTTTGAGGGCATTAGTGAGTGGATGAATTTTAAATTTCATTTTCTAGATTATATATCAACAAGTGATCCTAAGGAAGATAAAGATATAAAGTGTGCTGTTAAGAATTATGATGACGTAATAGAAAATATAAAGAAAGAAATATAAATGAGAATTAGAGGAGCGATAATATGAATGTCAAAGAAATATATTTTGATAATAACGCAACCACTGTTATTGATGAAGATGTTTATAAAGTAATGCAACCTTATTTAAAGGAATGCTATGCAAATCCGAGTAGTATATATTCGTTTAGCAGCAATGTGAAGGAAAAAATAAAAGAGGCTCGAAAAAACATAGCTAGTTTAATTGGTGCTTTAGATAGTGAGATAATTTTTACTAGTTGTGCAAGTGAAAGTAACGTAACTGCAATAATGAGTGCCGTTAAAAATAATCCTGAAAAGAAACACATTATAACTACTAGTGTTGAACATGCATCGATAATGGAAACAATGAAATTTCTTGAAAGTATAGGATATAATGTTACGTATTTACCAGTAGATAAAAATGGCAGCCTAGATATAGAAACTTTAAAAAATTCTATTACACAAGATACGTTTTTAATAGCAGTTATGATGGCCAATAATGAGTTAGGAAACATATATCCAATAAAGGAAATAGGAGCTATTGCTAAAGAAAATAGTATTTTATTTCACACTGATACCGTACAGGCTATAGGTAAGTTAAAGATAGATGTTAATGATATGAATATTGATACAATGACAATAGCAGGGCATAAAATAAATGCTCCTAAGGGTGTTGGCGTTTTATATGTAAGAAGTACTGTTAAATATACACCGCTTATATTTGGTCACCAAGAAAATAATAGAAGAGGTGGTACAGAAAACGTACCATATATTATTGGATTAGGTGAAGCTGCTAAAAAAATAATAGAAGATAATTATGAATCAAATGAGAAAGTAAAGCTATTAAGAGATAAATTAGAACGTGAAATAATAAATAAAATAGATGATGTAGTGATTTATGGAGATTTAGAAAACAGATTACCTAACACCACTAGTATTGCATTTAAAAATGTAAAGGCAGAAGAATTATTATTGGTTTTAGAATCATTTAATATTTATGTTTCAACCGGCTCGGCTTGTAATTCAGAAATTGCTGAACCATCACATGTATTAACAGCTTGTAAAGCAGATTTAAAAAATTATAGTCCAATTAGAATAAGTTTAAGTAAGTATAATACTGAAGAAGAGGTTGATGAATTTATTAAGAAAACTATAGTAGCAGTTAATATGATTAGAAGAAAAAACTTAAAATAAAAGTTTTGAATTCTTATGATTAGTTGATTCATATTAAAATTTTAATGTAGAAAAATTAGAAGTGATTGGGAAAATACATGCATATATTTTTGTAAAGGAGTGAAAGAATGGCAGTATTAGTTAATTTTAAAATTTGTGATAATGCAAAAGAATGTAGTGGGATTGCAGTTTGTCCAACTGGTGCAATATCTTGGTATGATAAAAAAGAGAGCATAGTTATAGATAATGACAAATGTATTTCTTGCGGATTATGTGAAAAGGAATGCCCTATTGGAGCTTTTAGTGTGGCTAAAACAGATGAGGAATATAAAAAACTAAAAAAAGAAATTGATGATGATCCTAGAACTACAAAAGACTTATTTGTAGATAGGTATGGAGCAGTTGCTATATCAGATTTTTTCAAAATTGAGTTAAATGAGATAAAAGATAAAGTTGAAAAAGACTGTTTAACTTTAATAGAAATATATAATCCTGATGAAGCACAATGTTTATTAAAATCAATTCCTGTAAAGGAACTTGCTAGTAATCTTCCTAAAGATACTCTATATTATAAAACGGAAAGTAATAATATAGAAGAATATGGTATTACTGAATTACCATCGTTATTAGTATTTAAAAGTGGTAAATTACTTGGTCATATAGATGGTTATTACACTACTGATAAAAAAGAAGAATTGATTGATAAGCTTAATGCTTTATTATTAAAGGAGAATTAATATGAAAAATATATTTATTATTCATGGTTTCATGGGAAGTAATATAGAAAATTGGTTTCCATGGTTTAAGAGAAAAATTGATTCAGAAAATACGTTATGTGTTATTCCTCAATTCCCAATAGAAATAGAAAAACAGAACTATAATGAATGGAAAAAAATGCTTGATGTATATAAAAATTATGGAATGATTAACAATGAAACGATTTTAATTGGTCATTCTACAGGTAGTGCATGTGCTATTAAATATATTTTAGATGAAAAGATAAAAATTAATAAGTTAATTTTAATTAGTGGCTTTAATGGTCTTTTAGCACCAGATCCCGATGATTTACATAATAAGGTTAATCCTACTTTCTATGTATCAGATGCCTTATTAAAGGATGTTAAAAATTATGCAAATGAAATTATTTGCATGTATGGGGATGATGATCCATATATACCACAACCTGTTTTACATTCATTATCTGAAAAATTAAATGCTAAAGAAATTATAATACCTGGTGGTGGACATTTAAATTCTGAATCAGGGTATGAAAAATTTGAAGAGTTATTGAAATACATTAACTAAAATAAAATGTTATAAAAAAATATATTATGATTAACAATCAATGAGTTGCTGCTAAAGCTGGTTAGCAATTCTTTTTTTGTGTTCAAAAGCATGCTATAATAATAATGGAGGGTTAATAATATGGCAAGTAGCATGATACACATTGCGGTAGCAAATGAAATTAATAAAGTGTTAAAACGTAATAATAAACATATTTTAATAGGAAGTATTGCACCTGATATTACAAAGCATATTGGAATGACAAAAAAAGATTCTCATTTTCAAGATACTGATGAGGATTTACCTCACTTAGATAAATTTTTAAATAAGTATAGGTATAATCTAAATGATGATTTTGTACTAGGTTATTACATTCATTTATATACTGACTATTTATGGTTTAAGTACTTTGAACCGGATTTTTATAAGAATGGTATTATATATAAATTAGATGGTACTGTAGAAAATATTCCATTTGAGAAAAAAAGAGATTATTTTTATAATGACTATACTAACTTAAACATAAAATTAATCGATAAATATAATATGGATTTAAGTATTTTCTATGAAGAAGTACCAAAGTTTAAAAACATTATAAAAGAAATTCCTATGGATAAAATTGATATAATAATTAATCAAGCAGGTATTATAATAGAAAATACAAAAGAAAATAAAGCTTATGTATTTGATATGGAAGTTATAAATAAATTTATTCATGCGTCAGTAGAATATATATTATCTAATTTAAAAGATATAGGAGTGATTTAAATGAAAGTATTATTAGTAAATGGAAGTCCACATAAAGATGGAGCAACTAACTTAGCTTTAGAGGAAGTTTCTAAAGCATTAAATAAAAATGGTATTGATACCGAAATATTTTGGATAGGCAATAAAGCAATCGCTGGGTGTATTGGATGCGGAGTATGTTACAAAAGTCAAAGGTGTTTTATAAATGATAAAGTAAATGAATTTTTAGAGAAAGCAGAAAAGGCAGATGGATATATTTTTGGTTCAGCGGTACACTATGCTGGCCCTACTGGCTTTATGAAATCCTTTATGGATAGGTGCTTTTATGATAAAAATTGTTTTGATTATAAGCCTGCAGCTTGTGTTGTAAGTGCAAGAAGAGGTGGTGCTGCTACAACATTTGATGATTTAAATAAATATTTTACTATAAAAAATATGATTGTTGTAGGAAGCCAGTATTGGAATCAAATTCATGGTAATAATAAAGAAGAAGCTATTAAAGATGAAGAAGGTCTTCAAACCATGAGAACACTTGGAAATAACATGTCTTGGATATTAAAATGCATTGAAGTAGGAAAGAAAAACGGTATACAATATCCGGAAAAAGAAAAAAGAATATCAACTAATTTTATAAGATAAAAGAACTCTAATTAATAGAGTCCTTTTTTTCTTGAATTATTTTTTTATTGTTTAGTAATCTTTCGTTATCAGGTTCCATATCTATGGCTTTATCACACCAATTTAAGGCTTCATCATAATTTCCTAAATAAAATTCACTTATTGATAAAAGGTCATATGGTGTATAATTCCAACTAAAAGGTTCATTTATGTATGATTTAGCATGACTTTTTATTTCTAAAGCACCTAAGCAAAAAGTTTTAACTTTCTCCCAATCTTTAAGTTCATACTCAAGAAGTGCTCGTTCAACATAAGGATCTCTTAAGTATGGCGCTTCCATAATTGCTTTATCAAGCCACATTCTAGATTCTTCATATCTTTTTAGATTTTTATAGCATCTAGCTATAAATCTCATTGATGCACATCTTTCATCTTTCCATGTTGCGTTAGGTAGTGAAAGATGCCCTATTAATGTGTCTATTGCCTCATTGTATTTCCCGTAGAACATGTATTCTCTTCCTAAATAGTGAACGTTTCTATCATCATTAGGATTTTCTTTGACCGATAATTCAAGAAGCGGTAAATAACTACTCCTTGATTTAGTATCATCAGGCCAGTGGTCTACGGTTATTTCATCAGTTGTTGCAAATATTTCTTTTTTGCCTGTATATTTTAATACTTCATGTACCGGATGTACCCACTCATAATTATTTCTTGCGTGTATTTTTTCTATGTAGAAGTTAACTAAAGGGTTTCCGTTTTCATCGTGGCTCCAGTTATAGTTATATCTTAAATGATTAACTTCATCTTTCCATAGTAATTCTATCTTTTCTCTCCATCCGGGAGATAATACTTCATCTAAATCAGTACATACACATACGTCATAATCTTCGGGTACGAGTTTTAATGATTCGTTTCTAGCAACATCAAATCTCCATGGTTTTATTTCTTTAACTGTTACTTTTGCACCTAATTTCCTTAACTTTTCCACAGTATTATCTGTAGATCCAGTATCTAATACGTATACTTCATCTGCTTCTTTCATGGAATTATACCATCTTTCAGCAAATTTTTCTTCATTTTTAGTTATTGCATAAACACATATTTTTAATTTATTCATATTTTCTCCTAATTAAGTTTTTTTACACTTAAGCTAGCATTCACTCCAGAACCTAGAGTAACACCAACTGCAAGTAATGCTGATATTGCCATGTCGATTACTGCTCCTGCAGGTAATGTAACGATTACACTTCCACTATAAAGTGATCCAACACCAACGGATAATATTCTTGATATAACGGTATCTGGAATATTAGTTCCGTTACTTCTGACCGCTAAAGTTACAGTTGTACCAAGTGCTACAGATACATTACTATAATAGTTAATTTCATAGGTACCAGCTTGAGTTACCGTAATGCTATTAGCAGGAGTATATGTAGTATTTAAGTTTGGCATTGCACTAGGTAAAGCTATTTGCGTTTGTGTACCAACACCTAAATTGATTGTTTGAGGAGCGTCACTATATTTTCCTCCATAAGCATTTAAACCATTTGCTGGTCCGGTAGGACCAGTAACACCAGTAGCTCCAGTAGGCCCGGTAGCACCAGCTAAACCTTGAGGCCCAGTAGGCCCAGTAATGCCGGCTAAGCCTTGAGGTCCAGTTGCACCAGTAGGTCCAGTAGCGCCAGCTAAACCTTGAGACCCAGTAGCTCCAGTAGCTCCAGTAGGACCGGTAGCACCTGTTATACCATTAGGTCCTGTAGGCCCTTGTGGAATAACAAAATTTAATAAGTAATCTGGGTTGATAATAATCATTCCTTTCTTTAAAAAAATTTAAAATGTTATGCAGGTGTTATTGTTACACTTGCTTGAGAACCTGGAGCACCAGTAGTTACAGTTCCTATAGCTAAATTTGGAGTTGGTCCAGTCGCCCCAGTAGCACCGGTAGGGCCGGTTAATCCTGCAATTCCTTCTTCACCTCGTGGCCCGGTTGGTCCAGTAGGTCCAGTCGCCCCAGTAGGTCCGGTTGCTCCAGAAGGTCCGGTTGCTCCAGAAGGTCCAGTCGCACCAGTAGGTCCGGTTGCTCCAGTAGCGCCAGTAGCACCAGTAGGTCCAGTTGCTCCAGTAACGCCAGTAGCACCAGTAGCGCCGGTTGCCCCAGAAGGTCCAGTCGCACCAGTAGGTCCGGTTGCACCAGTAGGCCCGGTAGGCCCAGTCGGTCCGGTTGCTCCAGTAGCTCCGGTTGCACCAGTAGGTCCGGTTGCTCCAGTAGGTCCGGTTGCTCCAGTAGCACCAGTAGCACCAGTAGCACCAGTAGCCCCAGAAGGTCCAGTTGCTCCAGTAGCGCCGGTTGCCCCAGAAGGTCCAGTCGCACCAGTAGGTCCGGTTGCACCAGTAACGCCGGTTGCTCCAGTTGCTCCGGTCGCTCCAGTAGCGCCGGTTGCCCCAGAAGGTCCAGTTGCTCCGGTAGGCCCGGTAGGCCCAGTCGGTCCGGTTGCACCAGTAGGTCCAGTTATTCCACCAGATGGACCAGTAGGTCCAGTTGCTCCGGTAGGCCCAGTCGCACCAATAACGAATCTTACATTTCTAAAATTTTGTCTATCTTTTAGAAAATCGCACATTATGCTTCCAGAACAACAATTGTGATTTTTATGATTATTGTTGTCTTTCATTTTTTATCTCCTTTCACCTTATAATATGAACGTTGGATTTTATCACTTATTATGTTTGTTGCATATTATATTAAAATGTGCTATTATCTAGCTATCGAATTCTAAAGGAGAAAATTATGAAAGAAATAATAATAGATACAATATTAGATGCATTAAAATTAATACCATTTTTATTTATTGCATTTTTAATAATGGAGTACATAGAACATAAATTTAGTAAGAAAAGTAAAAATAAAATAACAAAGGCTGGTAAGTTTGGACCTTTTATTGGTAGTTTATTAGGTGCAGTACCTCAATGTGGTTTTTCCGTTATGGCTACTAATCTTTATGCTACAAGGATAATAACAATTGGAACACTTATATCGATTTTTTTGTCAACGTCTGATGAAATGCTTCCAATTCTTATATCTAATGGTGCAAAAGCAGGGATAATATTTAAAATATTATTAATAAAGGTTTTAATTGGAATGACAGTTGGTTTCATAATAGATTTTATTTTTAGAAAGAAAAATAAAAATGAAAAAGATTATGAAATAAAAGACTTTTGTTTGGAACATCACTGTGATTGTAATCACGGTATATTAAAGTCTACGCTTAAGCATACGTTTAATATCACATTGTTTATAGTAGTAGTAACATTTTTGCTTAATATAGGTATGCACTATTTAGGAGAAGAAAACATAGGTAAGTTATTTTTAAAGGATAGTTTCTTTAGTCCGTTTATTTCTTCATTAATTGGATTAATACCAAACTGTGCAGCAAGTGTTATAATAACCGAGTTATATTTAAATGGTGCTTTATCACTTGCATCTTGCATATCAGGCTTACTTACTGGTAGTGGAGTTGCTTTATTGGTATTATTTAAAGTTAATAAAAATAAAAAAGAAAACGGAATTATACTTTTAACTCTATATTTAATCGGGGCCTTATCAGGTGTTATAATAGAAATTATAGAAATGTTTATATAACTTATAAAATAAAGGAACACACGGAATTGTTGTGTGACGAAAGACAGGTTTCTTTACTAAAACTAGTCTTTTTTGTTATAATATGAAAGGAGATGACTAACTATGAAAAAATCTTTAGTATTATGTATTTTAGATGGGTGCGGAATTAGAGAAGAAAAAGATGGTAATGCATTTTTAAATGCTAATAAGCCAACCATTGATATGCTAATAAAAAAGTATCCTCATTCTATATTACAAGCAAGTGGGCCTTCGGTTGGACTTCCAGAGGGACAAATGGGAACTAGTGAAGTAGGTCACATGAATCTAGGATCAGGAAGAGTTGCGTTACAACCATTACAAGCAATTACGAAAGCTATAGAAGATAAAACCTTTTTTGAAAATGAAAATATTTTAGAAGTATTAAATCACGTTAAGAAAAATAATTCTAATTTACATATTATGGGATTGTTAAGTGACGGCGGGGTTCATTCACACATTAATCATTTATTAGCATTACTTGATATGTGTAAGAAAGAAAATGTTAGTAATGTATACATACATGTGTTTTTAGATGGTAGAGATACTTATGAAAAAGGTGCTATTAAATATTTAAATATATTAAATGAAAAAATAGAGGAATTAGGTTTAGGAAAGATTGCAACAGTGCATGGTAGGTATTATGCAATGGATAGAGATAATAATTTCGATAGGTTAAAGTTGTCTTATGATACTTTTGTTTATGGTATTGGGCAGACTTATAATAATTATAAGGAATTAATAGAAAAAAACTATAATGAAGGAATTTATGATGAGTTTATAGTACCAGGAATAATTAATAATGTACCTATTGATAATAATGATGGTATTATTTCGTTTAATTTTAGAAAAGATCGTTTAAGAGAATTATTTACGTGTTTAAGTAATCCGTTTTGTTATGAATCTATGGCAAAAGAAAAGGATATGATAATAAAACATTATGATAACATCAAAACTTTAACTATGTTTCCTGTTACTGAAACGGTATTATCAATGCATGCATTTAACGATTTAGATTTAAAAAATATTTTAGTTGATTACCTACATGAAAATGGACTTAGCCAGCTTAGAATATCAGAAACTGAAAAGTTTCCACATGTTACGTTTTTCTTTGATGGTGGAAGAGAAGTAGAATATGATGATATGAAAAAAATAATCATTCCATCACCTAAGGTTGCAACGTATGATTTAAAACCTGAAATGAGTGTTTATGAGGTAACTGATAATTTCTTAAAAGAAGTAGAAAACTTTGATGTTACGATTATGAACTTTGCTAATGGTGATATGGTTGGACACACCGGTGTTTATGAAGCCGCAAAAAAAGCAGTTGAACACATGGATAAGTGTTTATCTAAGATATATGCTAAAGTAATGAAGCTTAATGGGACTTTAATAATAATATCAGATCATGGTAATTGTGATGTTATGTGGGATGAAAATAAAAATCCAGTAACTTCTCATACGACAAATCCTGTTCCTTGTATTATTACAAAGCAAGGGATTGAATTAAATGATGGTAAACTAGCTGATATAGCGCCAACCATGCTTGAATTATTAAATATAAAAAAACCAGTAGAGATGACTGGTGTAAGTTTGATTAAAAATGTTAATAATAATCAAAAAATATAAAAAAAATCTTTAAAAAATAACTTTCTATAAAAAAATGTCGAAAAAAGTAAAAAAACTATTGCATTTTCTTGAAAATATAGTATTATTAAAACTGGAAGTACAAGTATTTACTTCCCTTATTGCTAGGCCATGCGTACCCACTCATGGTCTTTTATTTTTTATAGGAGAGGGTATGAAAAAATTAAGTCTAAAAGAAATCCTTAGTCTTTCATTAGATATTGGAGAGCGAATGCTTAAATGTGGTGCTGAGGTGTCTAGGGTTGAACAAACAATATCAATAATATGCAAAGGTTATGGTATTAAATATATGGAAGTTTTTACTATGAATTCATTAATAGTTGTGACTTTAAGGAATGAAAAGGATAGTGTTACTGAATCTAGAAGGATAATCTATCATAAAATAGATTTAGACCAACTAGAAAAGTTAAATCATTTATCAAGGAAAATATGCAAAAAAAATATTTCAAGGAACATGGTGTTAAAAAAAATAGAACAGGCTAGAGTTAAAAGAAATAACGCTTTAATACTTATAGGGGAAATTTTGGCTGCTACTTCATTTACTTTGTTTTTTGGAGGAAATTTAACGGATGGTTTTGCTGCAATTATTGTTGCAAGTATTTTATTTTTTATAGATAGATTTACTAAACATAGTAATATTAATAGTTTAATATATAGTTTTTTATGTAGTTTTATAATTGGTTTTTTATCAATAGTTTTAAATGAATTTGGAATTGGAAATAGTTATGATAAGGTTATAATTGGAAACATAATGTTACTTATTCCAGGACTTTCTATGTTTATTTCTATTAATGATATATTTAAAGGTGATACGCTATCTGGGATAGGAAGATTTACCGAAGGAATATTTTTAGCTCTTACTATTGCTGCTGGTGTTGGTTTATCACTTCTAATGTTAGGAGGTATAATATGATTAACCTTTTATATGCAGCGCTTGGTACTTTAGGATTCGGTATTTTATTTAACGCAAATAAAAATAAACTAATTTATGTAATGATAGGTGGTTTTATAAACTATCTAGCATATATTATTACCTATAATTTAACCAATAATGTGTTTTTATCATCTGGTGTTTGTGCTATTGCAACATCGACATATTCAAATGTTTTAGCTAAAATTTTAAAATGTCCATCAACGATATTTGTGTTAACAGGTCTTATACCTAGTGTACCTGGAAGCAGTTTGTTTTACACTATGCAAAACATAGTTTTAGGAAATTCTAAAATAGCATTAAAGCATGGAATAATAACAATGGAAGTAATACTTGGAATAGTATCTGGTATTTTATTTGTATCTGTCTTTGATGTTATTTTAAAAGAAATAGAAAAAACCTATTATAATAAAAATAAAGAGGGAATATAAAGATAAAAAAATTTCTAAAAATGTATAAGCTTTAAATTAATCACTAAATTCACTCGACCAAAAGATTTAATTATGTTATCTTCAATTATATTATTAATGAAAAAACAGGTTCTGAAAATCATAAAAAACTGCTTGAAACAAGTAAGGTTTATAAAACTTTGTATGAAAACGAGGATAAAAATTAATCTTTGTTTTTTGTATATTTAACTATTATTTACATAAAATAAAATAGAATTAAAATTGTTAGCACTCAAACTTGACAAGTGCTAATAAAGGTGGTATAACATATATTGAAAGGAAGATGATAAATATGAGTTTAGTCCCAAGAAATTATTTTGGAGATATCTTTGATGATTTTATGCCTACAGCAAGAGAGGAAAACATGAAGTGTGATATTTATGAAAAGGATGGTAATTATCACATTGAAATGGATGTTCCTGGATTTAGTAAGGATGAAATAAAAATTGAAGCTAAAAATGATTATTTAACAATTACTGCTGAAAAATCTACTGATAGCAAAGATGAAAGTGATGATAAGAATTACATTCACCGTGAAAGAACTTATGGTAAATATCAAAGATCATTTTATTTAGGAGATTTGGATCAAGATAAAGTAGAAGCTGAATTTAATAACGGAGTATTAAAAGTTATGGTTCCTAAAAAAGATGAAAATCAAGATAAAAAATATATAGAAATAAAGTAAAAGTACCGTCTTTATGCGATACTTTTATTTTTTGTTGATATATTCATTATTTTGTGATAAAATACCTAATCGTAGTATTAAGTAGTAAAAATAAATGAAATAAAAGGGTGATTTTGGTGACGAAAGAAGAAATAAATATAGAGCAAAAAAAATTGAAAGAAAGAAGGCAATTTAGGATAGATAATGGCCTTTTAGCAGAAGAATTAGAAAGCATAGAAAAAAATTTGCATTTACATAAACCGTTATATTATACAATGAAAACTTTTAATACTTTGAGTTGGTATAAAAAGGACTTTCAAAAAGGGTTCCCTTCATTTTCTGGTAGACCTGTTATATTTGCTCCTAACCACGTTAGAATGCAGGATATTGCAATAGAAATGGAAGCTATACCTTATCATATGGTTTTATTATCTGGTGATTTTGAAAACGTACACCCAGATATTTCGGGTAAACTACTAGAAAAAAATGGTATTATATATCTTGATATGAAAGATCCAGAGGATAGAAAAAATATAAAAGTTATTATAAATGATATATTAGGTTCTGGCTATAATATGTTATGGTATTATGAAGCTTCTTGGAACTTTTCTGAAAACAAACCTTACTATGATGGGTATAATTACATGGTTCAGGTAGCGGTAAATCAAAACGCACTTGTTTTGCCAGTAGCATTTGATTTAATTGATAATGATCATGTTTTAGGGAAAAGAAGAGCATGTGTTAAGTTTGGTGAATTAATAGATTATAGAAAAATATATGGTAATAAAATCTTATCTAAAGAGGAGAAAATTGAGGGGCTTGATTTACTAAAAGGGCAAATTGGGAAACTTTTATTTGATATATGGGAAGAGCATTCTTATACTAAACGAGATGATTTAGCTCAGAAATATGAAAAAATACTAACACCAAGTGATTATTTTACTCCGGATTATAAAATGCCTAGTCCTTTACGCTCTTACTGGGATGAGTACATTAAAAGAGCTCTAAAAGAATGGAAATTTACCGAAAAAGATATAGAAGAAAAACACTTTGTTGATAAAGCTAAAGTGGAGCAGGAAGAGGCTTTTAAACATCTTGATTGTTTGAATTTAAATTCCAATAATGCATTTTTATTATCAAAAAGAAATCATCATTAATATAATGGATGATTTTTTAATTGCTATATTGTTTTTATTTATGATATACTCTAATTAGATAATATGGAGGAGTTATGAATAATTTATATTTTCCAATATGTGCAGTACTTATAAATGTTTTGATTTTAGTTGTATTTTACTCTAAAAAAAGGATTAAAAACGATGAAACAAAGGCTTATTCTAATTTGATAATCGTTGGTTTTTTAGAGTCAGTAGTAGCGAGTATCCTGGTTATTTTGATGAATTTATATGGTATACCAACGTTCATATATAATATTCATAGAGTAGATTATATTCTTATGTTATTTTGGGTATGGGCATTATTCAATTATGTTTTGATAGTATCCGTTAATAACAATAAAAAAATAAGAAATACAATTCAGAAAATTACGGTTATTATAAATGTTATTGTTTCTTTATCTTTCTTTTTTTTAGATGTAAACGTAATTAATGAAAATGGTATTATTGATACTAATGGCACAGCAATGAACGTTTTGTTTGCTGTTTTAGCGGTATATGTTATTTTAATTGTTATATTGGTTTTAAAATCTTTAATAAGAAATATAAAAAGCTCTACCAATAAGAAGTTTATTCCTTTGTTTGTCTTAGCTGTTATGGGTATTGCCTCACTTGTTATAAGAAGTATTGCCCCAGAAATATTATTAATTTCTCTTGTTTCAGCTTATGCTGATTTAATTATGTTCTTTACCATTGAAAACCCGGATGTAAAAATGATATATGAATTAAATAAAAATAAGAAATTACTTGAAAGTATGAGTGAAGAAAAATCCAATTTCTTATTTAGTATGTCTCAAGAAACAAAAAGACCGATTGACAACATAATAGAAGTTAAGACAATGCTTGAAAACGAAAAAGATTTAAGTTCCATAGATAACGGTCTAAAGATTATAGAAAATAATGCTAGAAGCTTAAAAAATATAATTAATAACGTACTTGATATATCTAATCTTGCATCTAGTAAACTTACTGTTTCTACGGAAACTTATAACTTTTATACTTTGATAAATACCACTTTAAAAAGTGTTAGGACAAAACTTAATGATAATATTTCGCTTAGAAGTAATATTAGCAAAAATATTCCTACTGAACTTTATGGAGATTCAGTAAAACTTAAACAAGTATTAACAAGCATTTTAGCAAATGCTATAAAATATACCAAAGAAGGGTATATAGATGTAGATGTTAATGAAATAGTTAAATATGATGTATGTAGACTTATTATTACAATCGAAGATTCTGGTTGTGGTATGACGGTTGAAAAGGTAAATGAATTATTAAAAAGCAATAGTGATTTAGAAGATACCGATCTTTTAAAATTGGATAATTTAGATATTGATTTAAAACTCGCATTTAAGATAATTAAAAAGCTAGGTGGATATATAAACGTTAAAAGTGAAGAGAACATAGGTAGCACTTTTACTGCTGTAATAGACCAAAAAATAAAATTAAATAAAAATACTTATTATAGTGAATATATATTTAATAAGAAAAAGGTTATGGTAGTAAGCGATAAAAGACAAACTTTAAGGGATATTAATGCTTTATCTTCTAAGTATGATATAGAACTTTTAACTACTATGTATAGTAATGATTTAGTGCAAAGAGTAAAAGACGGAGAAAGTTTTGATTTAATAATATTAGAAGATGAGATGAACCCTGATTCTGCTTTAACCGTTTTAGGAAAATTACAAGAAGCTAAAAAAGGATTTAAAGTTCCAACTGTAGTAATGTTAAAAAAAGATAAAGAATCTATAAAGGAACATTATGTTGAAGATGGTTTTGATAATTACATCAGAAAAGAGAATTTAGAAGAAGATTATAATAAAGTAATTAAAAAATATATTTGATAAGATACATTTAGTATCTTATTTTTGTTTGTATTGTGATATAATTACGATAGAATAAAAATAGAATAGGAAGGGTATTATGACAGAATTAGAAATATTAGATGGTTATTTTCGTGCGGTTAATTATTTATCAGCAGGACAACTTTATTTACTTGATAATCCGCTTTTAAAAAGGCCTTTAATTAAAGAGGATATTAAAAAGAAAATAGTAGGACACTGGGGAACTGTCCCTGGCCAGAATTTTATATATACACATTTAAACAGAATAATAAATAAATACGATTTAAACATGATTTATTTATCAGGGCCAGGTCATGGTGGTAATTTCATGGTTGCTAATACTTATTTAGAAGGAAGCTATACCGAAAAATATCCTAATATAACTCAAGATGAAGTAGGTATGAAAAAACTATTTAAACAATTTTCCTTCCCAGGTGGGATTCCATCTCATGTTGCTCCTGAAACACCTGGCTCTATTCATGAAGGTGGGGAGTTAGGTTATTCTCTTTCACATGCATTTGGTGCGGTGCTTGATAACCCTGATTTAATAGCAGCTTGCGTAGTAGGTGATGGTGAAGCTGAAACTGGGCCACTTGCAACGAGTTGGCACGGAATTAAATTTTTAAATAAGAAAACAGATGGAGTAGTTTTGCCAATCCTTCATTTAAATGGATATAAAATTAGTAACCCAACTATTTTTTCTAGAATGACGGACGAAGAACTAGCTAGTTTCTTTTACGGATTAGGTTATAAAGCTTATTTAGTATCTGGTGAAGAAGTTTTTTCTATGCACAAAAGGATGATGGCTACAATGGATGCTGCCATAAAAGATATAAAACACATAAAAGATTCTTCAGATGATGAAAAAATTAGATGGCCAATGATAATTCTTAGAACTCCAAAAGGCTGGACTGGGCCTAAGGAAGTTGATGGAAAAAATATAGAGGGTTCATTTAGAGCACACCAAGTCCCTATTTCTATGGAAAAAGAAGAACATTTAAGATTACTTGAAGCTTGGCTTAGAAGTTACAGACCAGAAGAGCTATTTGATGAAAATGGAAGATTAATAAAAGAATTACAAGATTTTTGCCCTAAGGGTAGTAAAAGAATGGGATCTAGTTTATATACGAATGGTGGATATTTAAGAAAAGATTTGATAATGCCAGATTTTGGAAATTATGCAGTTGATATTACTTATCCTGGTTCCGTTAAAAAACAAGATATGTTAGTTCTAAGTAGTTTTATTAGAGATATATTTAAGTTAAATGAAGAAAATAAAAACTTTAGAATATTTGGACCAGATGAAACTATGTCCAATAGATTATATGATGTGTTTGACGTTACCAATAGAGATTGGCAATTAGATGTAAAAGATAATGATGAATATTTATCAAAAGACGGTAGGGTGATGGATTCTATGCTTTCAGAGCATATGTGCGAAGGAATGCTCGAAGGGTACTTACTTACCGGAAGGCATGGTTTTTTTGCAAGCTATGAAGCGTTTATTAGAATAGTTGATTCAATGGCAGCACAACATGCTAAATGGCTTAAAGTTTGCAATGAAATAAACTGGAGAAAGCCTATATCCTCGCTTAACTTCCTTTTAGCATCAAACGTATGGCAACAAGACCATAATGGATTTACCCATCAAGATCCAGGCTTCTTAGATCATATTGCTAATAAAAAGGTAGATGTTGTAAGAATGTATTTACCACCTGATGCTAACTGTTTATTATCATGTATGGATCACTGCTTAAAAAGTAAAAATTATGTTAACGTAATAGTAGCGTCTAAGCATCCGTCATATCAGTGGCTTTCTATGGATGCGGCCATTAAGCATTGTACTAAAGGTATTGGTACTTGGGATTTTGTTAGTAATGATCCTAATCCTGATTTAATAATGGCTTGTGCTGGAGATACTCCAACAGTAGAAACCATCGCTGCTACTAAAATATTAAAAGAATATTTACCAGATTTAAAAGTCAGATTTATTAACGTAGTTGATTTAATGAAACTTGATTCTACTACTAATCATCCGCATGCCTTAAGTGATGATGAGTACGATAGATTATTTACTACTGATAAACCCATAATATTTGCATATCATGGTTATCCAACACTAATTCATGAACTTACTTATTTTAGGCATAATCATAATATACATGTTCATGGATACCAAGAAGAAGGAACAATTACAACGGCTTTTGATATGAGAGTTAAAAATAAAATTGATAGGTTTAATTTGGTGATTGATGCGCTTAATAATCTGGATATTTCAAATAAAGATGTAATTATCAATGAAATGGAAAATAAATTAAAGTATCATGCTAGTTACATAAGAGAAACAGGGGAAGATATAGAAGATATAAGAAATTGGAAGTTTTATTAGTATTTTGCAAAAAAATTGATAAAAATTATTATTCCAATTATGTTGGTAGTGTTAGCGCTTTTTTTATCAGGGTGCGGAAAGAAGGAGATGCTTACTTGTACAATGGTTCAAGACGAGTCTGGAATGGTTATGAATTCAAAAATAAAAGCACTTTTTGAAGGTAATGAAGTTACTAAAATGGATTTAAACATAACTGCTAAGGTTGACGAATCACTATCTGCTTATGTTTCAACGATGAAAGATGTAATAGAATTCCAATATGAAAAGTATAAAAAAGATGGTGTGACTGTTAGTGTTTCAAACAAGGATATAATTGTAAATAATTAGGATAAAAAGACTTGATTTAATATTGAAGTTGTAAAATGAAAGTAGACACAAAAAAGATGTGTTTACTTTTTCTTTTGT
>CAYOWI010000006.1:0-53862 GCA_964407685.1 uncultured Muribaculaceae bacterium | reverse complement strand
AACTTAATTCCAAAGTATGAGTGAATTATTGCAACTAATAATGGAAACATAAAGAATATCGCAATTTGTCTAAATAGTGCTTTATTAATCATTTTTTCATCTGCACCTAACTTTCTTAGCATCCTATATCTTTCTTTATTATCAGTTGATTCAGAAAGTTCTTTTAAAGCTAATATCGCTGCTGATGATACTAAGAATATTATTCCTAAATAAAGGCCAATAAAGGTTACTAATGCACCAAGACCAATTGATGATTCAGCTATGTCAGATTTATTATTTACTGAGATTAAACTAGTGTTATCCCAAATATCATGAGCGATTTTATCTACTTTTTCGCCCATTTTTATTTTTTCTTCTTTAGATAAATCATTATAATTACCAATTACTACCTTATGTGAAACCCTAACACCATCTATGGCGTTATCAGGAACTAATATTATTCCGTCGTTAACGTGGTTAGATGATATTTCGACAAAGCCATCTTGACAAGAATCATACTTAGGTGAATAACTTTTATTATTCAAAGTAATTGTTTGACCGCTTTTTAAGGATATATTTCTTACTCTTATCATACTATCAAAGTCAGCGATAACCATGTACTCGTTATCCTTTAAAGTATAAGTTTTATTACCATAAAGTTTAGCTACCTTATTATAATCACTTATACGCATTATTTTTTCTTCAGCATCATATCTTAAATACTTATATTTTTCAGATACTTCATCAAAGTTATCCTTTAAAGAGTTTCCTAAGGTTAACTCTTTTGTTTTATAAATATTAAATGCTACCATATCCTTTAGGTTATCTTTTAGACTAAAACCATTTTTCTCCATGGTTTCAGAAACACTTAACGCAAAATCTTTTCTAACCTCTTCATTTGATACTTCATCTTCTTTATCAAAAATAATCTTGGTTAACTGAACGTCTACTGGTGCTAAATCATTTAAATTCTTCGTCATTGATTCTTTAATTGATAAAGCACTAGAAGAAACACAAATAGTTACAAATAACATTAAGCATATTATGGTCATAGAAAATACCATCGTATTAATCTTGCTTGATACTTGTCTTAAGGTAAAACTATTTAACCCTTTATAATACAGCTTTTTAAAACTCATAAATATTTTTAAAAGAAGTCCTGATAATGACCAGAAAACAAAGAACGTTGATACTCCTCCAAGTACGATTGGAATAAATATTTTATTAACAGTATCAAGTTTTGCAAATCCAGCAGTTACTAAATAGTAAGCATATCCTAAAGTGCCTGCCGCTAATATAAATATAAGTACACAAACAAAGGTATTTTTAAGTTTTACTTTCTCTGTTTTACGACTAGCGTTTATAAGGTCTATTAATTTACACTTACTTACGATTATGGTGTTAAATATCATTACAAGTAAGTACATTATACCAAAGTAGATAAGTGTTTTTATGCACGCTGCTTTAGAAAATATAAAGTGAAAATTAGTCATGTCTGCTTCAAACATGTTTGCAACTAAAACACTCATTGCTTGTGAAAGTACTGCTCCTAATCCTAGCCCGATGGCAAGTGATATAACACCTATAAATAAGGTTTCAAAAAATAATATCAAAGATATTTTTCTTTTACTCATACCTAACGTTAGGTATATACCAAACTCTTTATTTCTTCTTTTAATTAAGAACCTTGATGCGTAAATAACTAAAAATCCGAGTATTACAGAGACAAACACACTAACGCCTGATAACATGTTAGTCATAAGCTTAATTATTTGAGTCATGTTTTTGGTAGCCTTTAACATTACCGTTTGGCTATCAATTGCGTTAAAGACATAAAATATTGCAACGCCTAAAATCAACGTAAAAAAGTATATTGCATAGTCTTTAATACTTTTTCTTATGTTTTTAAGTGATAGTTTAAAGAGCATCGTTTAAATCACCACCTAAAAGTGTTACAACATCAATAATCCTGTCAAAGAACTCTTTTCTAGTATTTTTACCTTTATGTATCTCATTAAATATTTTACCATCTTTAATGAAGATAACGCGCGTTGCATATGAGGCAGTAAAGGCATCATGAGTTACCATTAAGATGGTTGCTTTCTTTTCATTATTTAAGTAATTAAAACTTTCAAGTAACATCTTAGATGATTTAGAATCTAACGCACCAGTTGGTTCATCCGCAAGTATTAGCTTTGGATCAGTTATGATTGCTCTTGCTGATGCTACCCTTTGCTTTTGACCACCACTCATTTGGTATGGATACTTTTTAAGAACGCTAGTTATTCCAAGGTCACCTGCTACCTTTTTTATTCTTTTATCTATCTCGCTTGCAGATACGTTTTGAATGGATAAAGCAAGAGCTATGTTTTCATAAGCGGTTAAGGTATCAAGTAAGTTAAAATCTTGAAATATGAATCCTAACTCTTCCCTTCTAAATTTATTTAAAGCATTTCCTTTTAATTTGGTAATGTCGCTATTCTCTACATAAATATGTCCAGAAGTTACCTTATCAATCGTTGATATAAGGTTTAAAAGCGTTGTCTTACCAGAACCGGAAGCTCCCATTATCGCAACAAATTCACCTGCCTTAACATCAAACGATATGTTATCAATTGCCTTGGTAAGAGATCCTTTGTTACCATAATACTTTTCAATTTTATCAATTTTTAAAATATTTTCCATAATATTTCTCCTTTCATAACTCATTTTAAATTATGAAATGCTTAGTTGTCGCACTTTTAATGTTACCATGTATTACAAATTTGTAACGTTACTTAACTACGTCGTAATAATGATTTTTAGAAAATGTAATTATTACCTTGGTGTACTCTTTTTCTTTTGATTCAATTTTAATTTTATGTCCTAGTTTATCCGTCAGGCTTTTTGCAATGAAAAGTCCCATACCAGTTGACTTTGATTTTATCCTTCCGTTTTGTCCGGTAAATGATTTTTTAAATACCATTGGTAAATCTGTTTCGTTTATTCCAAGACCATTATCTTCGATTACCAAATCTAGTTTATCATTATTTTCTATAACATAAATCTTAATACTAGAAGACTTTATATTTCTTTTATATTTGATACTGTTATTAATAATTTGGTTTATGATGAATTCTAACCACTTAGAATCAGTAGATACATTGTAAGATAATGTATCTACTATTAAATTTATTTTGTTTTCTAGTATGTCATCTTTATTTTTTAATAGTACTTTGTTTATTATCTTATTTAATGAAACATCAGTTATTAAATAATCTTTTTCTGCGGTTTCTTGTCTTACGTAGTAAAGTATTTGTTCTACATAGTTTTCAATTCTTTTTATTTGTTTTATTTGGTCTTTACTAAATTTATCTTTATGGTTATGCTGCATTAAAACGAGTGATGATAATGGAATTTTAACTTCGTGAATCCACATTTCCACATACTCTTTGAAATCATCTACTTGAAGTTTTAGATTCTTAACGTTTTCATTCATTGATTTGTTTATTTCGTATAGTGCCTGATAAAGTATCTTTCCTTCGTAAAAGTTTGGCTTATCAAGGGTTTCTAAAACAAGATAAGCTTTATCTAGGTTTTGGGTGTTAGATAACAAATTATTATAAAAATCTTTTTTCTTAAAAAAATCTATTAAAATACTTGTTATAAAAAAGATGGTAATTACTAATAATATGGCGATAGTAAGTTCTATCTTGGTTTTAAAAGCGGCGAGTAAAGTTAAGATAAAGGCTAATGAAACAATGAATAAAATTACGTACCAAATTTTATCTTTTACGTAGTTTATAAACTTCATGATAGAATGTACCCTACTTTTTTTCTTGTTTCAATTATGTTTTCGTATCCTACTTCTTTTAGCTTGCTTCTTAACCTACTTACGTTAACGGTTAGCGCATTATCGTTTATGTATTCGTTGTTGCTCCATAAATCAGTCATAAGTTCATCTCTTGTAACTATTTTGTTTTGATGGTTTAAAAGATAGTTAAAAATAATCATCTCGTTTTTAGTTAAGATAAGTTCTACATCATCTTTTGTTATGGTACCTTTTTGCATGTTTATTTTTAAGTCTTTATAAGTTACGATGATGGGCGTAGTTTCACTTCGTTTTAAAACTGCTCCTATTCTAAGAAGCAAGATGTTTGGGTTATATGGTTTTGTTATATAATCATCCGCTCCAAATGAAATGGATAAAGCCTCATCAGTTTCAGAATCTCTACTTGTTACCATTATTATTGGAACGTTTGATTCTTTCCTAATTTCTCTTATTAGTACTTCTCCGTTTATATATGGAATATTTATATCAAGTAAGATTAAGTTAGCATCACTTTCTAAAATGCTTTTTAATGAGTCTTTAAAGTTTTCTAAAATAAGTGCTTCATAACCTGAGGCATCTAATAATTCTTTTAAGTTTTTTCTTAATTTTTCATCATCTTCTACGATTAGTATCTTTTTCATCAGCGTCACCTAATTATATTATAGCACATGGTTATTTCTTTATAACCTTACAATAATGTAAGAAAAATTTAATTTTTTTAATTAATTAAAATTATTTTTTTGGTTAATTAATAATTACAATAATATAGAATTTGTCTATACAAAAAATATTTTCTGTCATAAAACTTATTCAAAAACGTTATTTTATGCCATTTGCATTAATATTTTACCTGTGCTATTATGCGTTTGGAACATTTAATAGTTGGGTGATTTGCCAAATTCCTTACGGAAGGAGGCGATAATATGAAAAAGAAAGATTTGTTAATCTTTGCTTTGATAATTATTATCTTACTACTTATATTATTGCTATTTGTAGTTTTAATATAAAAAGAAAAATCACCTAACACGTAGTTAGGTGACACCATTTTTATGGCAACACTTAGGCACGCAAATATTAAGTGTTCCTCTTTTATTTTATGAAGTTTCCTTCATCTGTATTCATAATAACATAAAATATTAATTTAATCAATATTCACTTTTATCCTTTATAATTTTACTTCTCATTATTTAATATTTTTTATTATACATAAAACAATCATTATCATGGGAATTAATAATACCAATTGCTTGCAAATAAGAATAAATAATGGTTGTTCCAACAAACTTCATTCCACGTTTTTTCAAATCATTAGAAATACTATCTGACAAAGTATTACTAGTCTTATCATTTTCATAGATTATTTTATCCTTAGTAAAAGTTTTTAAATAATTATAAAAAGATCCATACATCTTTTTTATTTTTATAAAGATTTTAGCATTATTAACTGATGCATTTATCTTTAGTTTATTTCTTATTATATATTTATTAGATAGTAATTCATTTACTTTTTCTTCTTCGTAATTAACTATTTTATTAATATCAAAGTTATCAAAAGCTTTTCTAAAAGCTTCTCTTTTATTAAGCACGCATTCCCATGAAAGTCCCGCTTGAAAAGATTCTAATATTAACATTTCAAATAAATAATCATCATCAAAGCAAGGCATTCCCCACTCATTATCATGGTAATCTATATATAATGGATTATTTAAATTACACCAAAAACATCTTTTTCTATCATCCATATTTCTACCTCTTTTTTAATCATATCTTTTTAGTTTTAATTTCTTCATGTTCTAGTAATTTTATTTTTTTATCAAGTCCTCCAGCATAACCTGTGAGGCTTCCATCTGATCCAATAACTCTATGACATGGAATAATAATTGATATAGGATTTTTACCTACAGCACTACCTACCGCTCTAAAAAAAGTGTTTTTTTTATTCATTTTTTTAGCAATATTACTTGATATTTCCTTATAAGTTGTAACCTTTCCATAAGGTATATCACATAATTCTTTCCAAACCAGCTTTTGAAAATCAGTACCCACTAAATCTAATTCGATTGTATTAATATCTGGTCGCTTTTTATTAAAATAGTCATCTAACCAAAGTTTTGCTTTTTTCAAAACTGGTTCTTCTTCATTTAAAATTAAACCCCCTTTTATTTTTCCTAAATAATACTTTTGACCTTCTAGCCACAATCCGATTAATTTATTTGATTTACTAACTAATAAAATCCTACCAAGCGGAGAATCATAATAACTCTTATACAGCATAATTTTTTAGCCTCCATTAAAATAATCTTAACCCTCTAAAATTTTTATTTATTAACTAATGATTCTAATCTATAATTATAATTATTTACATAAATCCATAGAAATTATATCACTTAAATAAAACAAACCTACCATTTTTAGATTTGTTTTATGACTTTTATTATATCTTTTCTATTCTCATAAAATTAGTTGAACTATTTTTTGGAAAACCTCCGGTAATAATTACATAGTCATCCTTATTTAGCTTAATAAAAGCTTTAGCATTTTCTATTGCATCATCTACTATTTCATCAGTTGTATCATACACCTTAGTTACTTTAGGATATACTCCATAGTTAAGTGCTAGACTTCTTGCCACTTTATTGCTAGTACAAGTTGCTAATATAAGATTATTACTTCTTAAATTACTTATTACTCTAGCTGTTTGTCCTGACATGGTTGCAGCTACTATTAATTTCGAGTTAAGAATGTTTGCGGTTTCTACAACACTAGATGATATAGCCCCTATTTCATCTTTTGTCACATTGTCAAAATTAACGTTATTTGCTAAATGTTTTTCGGCATTTTCGCAAATATTTGCCATGTATTTAACCGCTTCACTAGGATAATTACCAGTCGTTGTTTCACCACTTAACATAACAGCGTCAGTCCCGTCTTCTACCGCGTTTGCAATATCAGAAACTTCTGCTCTTGTAGGACGCACGTTTTTCTTCATTGACTCAAGCATCTCAGTTGCTACTATTGCTATTTTTCCCTGATGACGACATTCATCTATTATTAATTTTTGTAAGAAAGGCAACTCTTCCATTGGAGCCTCAACCCCTAAGTCTCCACGAGCAACCATAACACCATCCGAAACTCTTACTATCTCTTTTATGTTTTCAATGCCGGTCATACTTTCTATCTTAGAAATTAATAAAACGTTACTATTATAATCTTTAAGTATTTTTCTTACCTCTAATACATCTTCTTTAGTAGATACAAAAGATAGTGCAATAAAATCTGCATCATGTTCTAGAGCATATACAATATCTTCCATATCAATTTTGCTAATAAATGGAATATCAAGTTTAACTCCTGGTACACTTAAACTTTTTTTATTACCTAATATGCCACCACTGATTACCACACAAGTTACCCCATCTTCTTCTTTAGAGACAACTTCTATTCTCATTAAACCATTTTCAAGTAATATGATGTTTCCAACTTCAAGAGAGTCTATTGCCGTTTTATGATTAACACTAAAACGTTCCTCGTTTCCTAAACACTCTTCTTTTACTACCCTAATTATTTTTCCTTCTTTTAAGGTTATAGCATTGTTTTCCATCATCCCACACCTAAATTCGGGACCCTTTGTATCGTATAAAACAGCTACGTTCCTACCAGTTCTTTGTCTTACCTCTTTTACTGACGATATAACTTTTTTTCTTTCTTCTATAGTAGCATGAGAAAAATTTATTCTTGCAACATTCATACCATTTAATACCATTTTTTCCATGACATTAGGATCATAACTACTTGGCCCAATGCTACATATAATTTTGGTCTTTTTCATAATACACCTCATTTATAATTTATTAAAAACTTTAATCAACTTAACCATTTTAACCATATGTATCAAAAAAATCAAGAAAAAGTTTTAATCTTAATTGTTAAAATTCCAAATACCAAGTTTTCCTTTAGCAGGAATTTTTTTATCTAAAATTTTTATATCATCTAATATCCATGCATATCTGCCTATTTCATAATGACCGCAAAGATACTCTGTTTCGTCTTTTTTTATGTTATTAATAAATTCTTCACCCATGTATATGCAATCTTTAAGATAAGCTTTACATATTATGTTTCCTTGCTTAAAATCATAATTATTAGGTAACAGCGAAAGTAATTTTTCTTTTCTTTTTTCATCTTTTATAACGTTTTTTGTTAAACTAGCATGAATGTATATTTCACCCCTATAATTAGTTTTCCAACTCCTTGTTTCTATCTTTTTTATGCCAAGTGCAACCAATGACGCAAATGGTTCTTTTATACTTAATACTTTCATAATAATACCTTTCTATTAATAGTATAACATCAATTTAACAGTCATTAAAATTTTTTTAATTGTTTAACTATATTTTAATTACTTTTAAGTGCTTTAACAGGTTCCTTTTTACTTGCTATTAAAGAAGGTATAAATGCCGATATTAACGTAAGAATGATACTTAATGTTACTAATAAAAAAGCATGATGATATTTTAGCAAAGCAACATTTTCTAAACCAGTTAAATCATATAATATTTTGTTTACAAAAATAAGTAAAAATTTACTAATACCAATTCCAAAAATACCTGATAAAGCTCCAATTATAAAAGCCTCAGCGTTAAAAACTCTTAATATATCCTTTTTTCTAGCCCCTAAACTTCTTAATATTCCTATTTCTTTAGTTCTTTCAACTACTGATACGTAAGTAATTATTCCAATCATAATTGATGAAACTACTAAAGAGATAGAACAAAAAGCGATAAGAACAATAGCTATAGCATCTACTATTGATTTAGATAAATCTCCCATTTCTTTTGCGTAATCATCATACAGTATTTTTTCAGGAACCATCTTACCAACGTTATATAAATTCAAATGATTAATAATTTTTTCCTTACTATTAAAATCTTTAGGATAAATATAAATCGTAGAAGGAATATCATCTTTTCCTAGCATTGTAAGTGACATTTCTTTTGTTATACCAGCAGTTTCGAAACTTATACCTCCCATGAATACAACTCCAGAAGAATTAATTTGTGACTTTATAATTGCACTATTTAAATTACTATTCACAACATCATCAACTAAACCTTTTAAATATCCTATTTTTGAAACATTATTCAAATCATCAATACCATTCATGTCACTATCGTTTTTATTTTTCAATATTCCAACAATTTTTATAACTTTATTATTTTTATTTTCATATAAATCTTTATTTATATTATTTTTAACAAAAACATCATCGGTTACCCTTTTATAAAAATCATCATTATTTATTAACTTAAGTTCTTTTCCTATTACATCATTAAAATCAACTTCATCTTTAAAATTAGCAATTAAAAAGGATAATAAGTTTTTATCAATTCTATTTTTATCATCAACAATTAAAACAACCTCATCACTTTTTAAAGGATAATTTCCTTTTAATAAATCATATTTTTCTCTTATATAAGATTCCTCTTTAAAAGCAGAAGGTAATTCTATAAAATTAATATTATCATTTACTTCATTATAATTAGTACCATTAAAAGTTACCATATTAAATTTATTTACCCTGAAATAAGAAATGTTATTTAAATACCTTTTATTTATTTTTTCTATATGGTTTAAATACTCCGGCGTTATTTTATTTTCGAAAAATTCACTTTTGTTTTGAAAATCATAAACTTGTAATTTATTGTTCTTAGAAGTACTACTTAAATTATTACTTTTTACTTTCTCATCACTTATTTGTTTTGTCTTATTTGCAATAACTATCGGAAATAAAGATATAGTATCTTTTTCATAATTATCAATCTGCTTTTTAAAACCGTTTGTAATTGATAAAATAAGTGCTATACCAATTATTCCTACTGATGCTGCTAAAGAAGTTAAAGCACTCCTTACCCTTTTTGTTTTAATATTATTTAAACTAAGTATAATAGCGGTTATAAAACTCATCTTTGTTTTTTTCATAATGAAATTTTCACTTTTTTTACTACCAACTACCACATTACTATCACTTGTAACTATTCCGTCTTTTATTTTAATTATTCTACTTGAATACTTACGTGCTAACTTTTCATTATGACTCACCATAATAACTAATTTATTCTTTGATATTTCTTTTATTATTTTCATTATTTGGATACTTGTTTTAGAATCTAAAGCCCCCGTTGGTTCATCTGCTAAAATAATATCCGGATCATTAACAAGTGCTCTTGCTATTGCAACCCGCTGC
This sequence comes from uncultured Muribaculaceae bacterium, assembly GCA_964407685.1. GTDB lineage: Bacteria > Bacillota_I > Bacilli_A > RF39 > UBA660 > Aphodocola. The sequence goes on along the minus strand of CAYOWI010000006.1, from coordinate 43,828 downwards.
ATTTGTCCGCCCGATAATTCATGAGGTTTTTTATGCATATGCTTTTCTAAACCCACTTTATTTAAAGCGTCTAAAACTAGCTTTTTTTTGTTTTTTATACCAGATAAAGTAAGAGATAACTCAACGTTTTTATAAACACTTATATGTTCTATTAAATTATAATCCTGAAAAATAAAACCAACACATGAATTACGGTATGAATCCCAATTTTCATTTGTAAAACGCTTAGTTGACTTACCATTTATTATAAGATCACCTTTCGTATAACAATCAAGACCACCAATTATATTTAAAAGTGTTGTTTTGCCAGAACCAGATGGGCCTAATATTGTTACGAATTCATTTTTTTCAAAATTTAAGTTGACGTCATGTAATACCTCACTAATTAAATTACCACTTTTATATATCTTTTTTATATTTTTTAAAGTTAGCATATTAATGTTCCTTTCAGTTATATTTTTCTACATAACTTTTTAAAACCCTCGAAAAATGCTTATTTTTAGTTATTTTTTTGGTTAAATAAAATATTTAAGTTAAGCAATATACGTGGTATACTTATAATAAGTAGTAAAGGAAGTGGTATTATTAATATCTATTTGTATTTTTTATTGTTTATTGTATATTCTTTTATCGGTTGGGTAATTGAAATAATAACCGAATATATTCATCATAAAAGATTCGTTAACCGTGGCTTTTTAATTGGCCCTTACTGTCCTATTTATGGAACTGCTGCAGTATTAATGGTTTTATTATTAAACAGGTATTTAAAAGATCCTGTGTGTTTATTTGTTATGGCTGTTATGATTTGTTCTTTTACTGAATATTTTACAAGCTACATGATGGAAAAATTATTTAATGCTAGATGGTGGGATTACAGCAAAAACAAATTCAATATAAACGGTAGGATATGTCTAGAAACAATGATTCCCTTTGGATTTGCGGGACTAATACTTATGTATTTTATTAATCCTTTAATAACTAAAGTTTTGTTACTTATTCCAAACAACATCCTAAAAGGTATTTCAATAATTATTTTTGTTTTATTTATGATTGATAACATAGTTTCATTTAAAATAATATTAGGTTTTAAAAATGTTACTTTTAATAGAGAAGATGATAATACAGCTGAAATAACTTTAAGAGTTAAAGAAACATTAATAAAAAAATCAAAGTTTAGCAAACGACTAATTAAATCATTCCCAAGCTTAAAAGTTACTAACAAACTTAAAAGAAAAAAAAGAAAATAATAATTTAATATAAAATAAAACCAACTAAAATAGTTGGTTTATTTGTTTTAGTACCCTAAATCTTTAATAACTTTATTTAAATCTTTTTTATATTCAATGTTTACAGACGAATATAAAAGTGTGTTATTAACCCTTGTTAAAAGATTATATGTATCACTTAATTGCCTAGTATACTTCTGGTATGTCTCACCAGTTTTTTCTTTACCTTTATTTTTATTAGACTCAAAACCTATCTTATTACTTTCATAAGCTTTTTTTGCCTCTTCTTCACTAACAAAAACATAATATTCTATCTGAAATCTTCCATTATTAGCTGAAACAACATAACTTATATTTTTATCTTCCATTTGATTAGTAACATCAATTACAGTAAAGCCATTACTAGATAATTTTGATGAAACTTGATCAGCAGTTAAAGTTTTTTTCTCACCACAAGCAGTAAGTAGTAAACTAATTAAAAATAAAATACACACTAAAGAAAATCTTTTCATAATACCACTCCTTTCAACTATTTTCTAAAATACTTTGCAATAATTTTGTTTAGTTCGCAAACGTTTATTGGCTTTGATAAATATTCATCAAACCCCTCTTTTAAGTACATTTCTTTCATCCCCGTTATCGCATTAGCAGTTAATGCAATTACTGGCGGAATATTATATCCATCAAGTTTTTTTAAAACGTGAAGAACTTCTATACCATCCATTTCCGGCATCATGTGATCCAAAAATATTATATCATAGTTAGTCCCCTCTTTTACTTTATATATACAGTCTTTACCAGAAGAGGCAGTGTCAACAGTAAAATTATATGGTCCTAAAAGTCTTGTAGCAACTTTTATATTAAGCTTGTTATCATCAACAATAAGAGCTCTTTTACCAGCGCAATCAGTATATGTTAAATCTTTATCTGATTTTTGTGGTTCGGTTATTACGCCTAGACCCTTTTTATTAATGATTTTTTGAGTTACATCAACGAAGAACGTTGTACCAACTTCATATTCACTTTCAAACCATATCTTACCGCCCATCAAATCAACGTATTTTTTTGTTATTACCAATCCTAACCCGGTTCCTTCGATTTCATTTTGAGTTGCATTTTTAAGCCTACTAAATTTTTCAAACAACTTATCATAGTCTTCTTTTTTAATTCCATATCCAGTATCAGAGACCTTAAAATGTAATTTAACTTCATCACCATCTACATCGCCAGTTACCGAAAGCTTTATTTTTCCTACTTCGGTATACTTAACCGCGTTAGTTAAAATATTTAATAAAATTTGAAATAATTTAGTAGAATCACCGTATAATTTCATCGGAATGTTAGTTGCAACATCCATTATTAGCTTAATTGGTCTATCGTTAATTCTAGCTTCTATTATACTAGCAAGTTCCATGGCTATGTTTCCAATCGAATATTCCTTTAAATCAAGGGTTTCTTTACCTGATTCAATTTTTGAAATATCCAAAATATTATTTATTATGTCAAGTAAGTTATTACCAGCAGATGAAATATGTTTAATATCAGATCTCGCACTTTCCTCATTAAATTTAGGATCATTAAGTAAACTTTCGCTTAAACCTACGATTGCGTTCATTGGCGATCTTATTTCATGTGACATATTTGATAGAAAATCAGATTTTGCCTTGTTTGATCTTTCTATCTCGCTTTTTACCGTTTCTAATTCACTTATTATCTTTAAATCAGGATTCTCAATGTTAAAATACAAGAAGAACATTTGAACAGCTGCCCCAATAGGTGAAAATGCAATGTAAGGAAAAGCCAGTTGTAATATAAATATAATTAAAAGTTCTACAATCATTAACCAGATTGACATCTTCTTTCTATATGGTGCATTTTTTCCATTCTTTAACGTATGAATCGCAATTATAAGAACAGAAAAAGCACAAAAGGCTAAAACATAGTAAGAAGCAGCGCCAGGTATATATGAAATATTATTAGCATTTAATCTTTCAAATGGAACGAAAAAATAAATCAAACCAAAAACAAGGAAAATTATCGTAATAAACTTTGTTTTTTTGTTCATACATATTATTTCAAATAAATTATCTGATTGTATGTTATATAAAAATACTAAACTATAATAGTAAAGAAGTGAAAACCAAACTATTCCGGTGAACCAATGCAAGCGATAAATAATTAAGTTAAGTATCTCACTATTACCATAGTAAACCATGAAAGAAGCAATTATTTCCGAAACAATAAGAACTATTTCAACAACAAGCATGTAACGATATATCTTATTTCTTATGGATAAAAATCTTTGTTTAGAGAAGTATACTATAAATAATAATATTATAAATAATAAGCTTCCAATGGTAAGCATTAATCCAGCTAACATATAAATTACTCCTTTCCATTTTTTTCTTTACCAAAATATTTATTTATCAACTTGTTTAATTCCTTAAAATTTATTGGTTTAGATAGATAGTCACTAAAACCTTCTTTTATGTACTTTTCTTTTAAACCATCATATGAGTTAGCCGTTAACGCAACTACTGGTGGAATACTATAACCAGAACTAATTAATAATTTCATGGTGGTAATACCATCCATTTCTGGCATCATGTGATCTAAAAAGATTAAATCATACTTTTTCTTCTTAACCATTTCCAGACACTCAACCCCGCTTGAGGCTGACGATATCTTAAAATTAAATTGTTCTAAAAACCGACTAGCAAGCTTTATGTTAATCTTATTATCATCAACGATTAAAATACTTTTATCAGACAAATCAAGCAGTTTGTCATTTGACGATAAATTCATGCTAGTGCTTTCAAAAATATTTCCAATTTTCTCTTGCGATACCACTTTTTGCTTTAAAGAAATAAAGTATTTAGTTCCTTTTCCAACCTCGTTTTTAAACTCCATATCTCCACCTAGCATAATTATTAGTCTTTTTGCGATTATAAGCCCTAAAGTTACGCTGTCTATGTTATTTTGAGTACTGTTACCAAGCTTAACAAAATCATTAAAATCTTTTTCAAAATTTTCCGTTTTCATAGCATGCCCAGTATTTGAAATAACAAAATGAAGAAGGTATTCATCGGCACTTTCATTTCCATCAACGTCAAGCGTTATTTTTCCATAATTAGTATATTTTATTGCATTTACTAAAGTACAAACTATCACTTTATAAATCTTAACTTGATCACCATAAAACTTAGACGGCAAACTTTCGTTAACGTTTATTAAAAAGTCTATCTCATCAGTATTTATCTTTGAAGAAATAGTACTATTAATTTCAAAAATAAGTGATTCTAATGAATATTCTCTTTCTTCTTTTATTTCTTTTCCGGATTCTATTCTTGAAATATCAAGTATGTTATTTATTAAATCAAGTAAACTAACACTGGCATCATGAACGCTTTGTATGTCTCTTTTTACTATTTGCGGGGTAAGTTTTTCCTCTTTTAAAAGAGATTCGCAAAAGCCTAAAATGGTATTCATTGGAGTTCTTATTTCAAGAGACATGTTAGATAAAAACTCAGACTTTGCCTTATCTGCTAAAACTGCCTCATCCTTTGCTTTTTCAAGTTCGTTTACGAGCTTGTTATCCTGACTTTCAATGGTAAAATACATAGCTACCATCGCAACCGCAAAAATATAAGTTAAATCATTAAAATCATAATTGGTAATCCACTGAACCGCAGTTGTTCCAACGAATAATATAAACGCAAAGTAAAGTGGTAATTTTTGTTTTAACGGTATTTCTGATTTATTATTTAATAGAGCAAATAATAAAATTATTATCATAACAAACCCCATTAAATAAAGAACGTAAACCGCTTCACCACCAATTACGTACAAATCACCATTACCTCCATCATAGGTAACAGGTAACATACATGAAATTAAAAACAAAGTAGAAATTATAATAAATAAAATTACCGAAATTCTTATTTTATATTTTTTATTATTTTCCTTAATGATACTTTTCTTACCAATACTCCATATGTAAACAATAAGTGAAGCAACCCATATTATGCAACCTAAAATATATAATCTAGCTAAAATTTCATTAATAACCGGTGGTACGTTTTCTTTCCACATAAAAATTGCAAAAAAAAGTTCTATAAACAAAAGCGCCATTGTTAAAATAAGCATAAAGCGGTAGATTGTATTTTCTAAGTTATCATACTTTTTTTTAGACAGGTACATTAGCATAATAAGAAACAAAAATACTAATCCACAAATTGTTAATCCTATACTAGGAAACAAAGTCATACGTAGCCCTCCTTTATGTTATTTAAACTGCTTTTTCAAATAAATCAGCCACTTTCATGAAACTTCCAACTATTTTTGGATTAAACATTACTCCTGATTTACTAATTATCGTGTCTTTAGCAATTTCATTTGATTTTCTTCTTAAATTATTGTACATAATACAAACCGATGCTATTTGTGATTCCAATGGAATTTTATCTCCTAAAAGCCCACTTGGATATCCAGTTCCATCATAGTTTTCGTGATAATATTTAGCAATATTAATACTATATTCTTTGTACAAAGAATCACTCGTTAAGCTAAGTATATAATTAATCATCTTAGCTCCAAACACTGGATAACTTTTTATTTTTTCTATTTCTTCTTTTGTAAAATCTTTAGTTTTACTTAATATCATTTTTGGAACAGAATAAAATCCTACGTCATAATAAGCTGATGCATCAGCCATTTTTTGGATTAAATCACTATTTAAGTTATATTCTGGATAATCTTCCATAACCTTATTTGCAAGTATCTTTATATATTTATTTACCCTTATGATATTATCCTTATAATCATATCTGTAGCTTTCTACAAAAGGATTAATTAAATCCTTTAATTCCTCGTTTTGATCACTTACTAAATTACTTAATGAATTGCTTGATTTATAAAGGTTAATAAAATTACCTATCCTATGTTTTACAACCTCAAAATCAAAAGGTTTTTCAAGCATGTCAGCAATGTTATAATTATATACTCTAGCTTTAGTTTCTTTTTCATAATCACCTGAAATAATTATAACGGGTAATTTTGTTAAATAATTTTTCTTACTTAAGTACTCTAAAACCGCGAACCCGTCTAAAACCGGCATTGTTAAATCAAGAAAAATACCAATTATGTGGTCAGCCGAAGAGTTAAATCCTTTGTCTTCGTTTTCTTTTAAATACTCTAAAGCTTCTTTTCCATTATTCGCGGTAACAATGTTATAAGTCCCATCAAACACCTTTTTAATCATGTTTCTGGTAACCATATCATCATCAACTATTAAAATTACGTCCTCTTTTCTTGATGAAACATTTGCGTAAGTTTTATTAAGTGACTTTTTAAGTTCTGGATAATTACTAGTTAAAACGCTAAAAACAGAGTTTATATAATCTCCTAAGTTTTTTATATTAGATTTATCGTCTAGGTTAAAAGCATTTTGCACCTTAATAATCGCGTCTGATAATGAATCAATTAAACTATTAAACTTAATTTCTTGTTCCACCTTATTATTAGAATTAACTTCATGTTCTTTAGTTTTTAAAACCAAAACAGCACTACCATTTTCATTATTTATAAGCATTGATGTAATATTATAGGTTTTATTATTCAAGGTTTTATAATTTAACGTTACTTTTTCTTTCCCATTTTTTCGTTCTTCTTCTAATTTAGGAATAGAAATAGCGTTCATAAAAGATTTAAAATACTGCTCTTCAGTATTAGTTTTTAACCATTCTAAATACTCCGTAAACGTCTTTTTTTCCTTTACAGTAAAATTACCTTGTACTAATACATAACTTGTTACACTATCGTTAAAAACATCAATCAAACAAATATCTACTAAGTTATCAGACATAAGTTTTATAACGTTTTCCTCTAGCATTTTTTCGTTCACAAAAAGCACCTCCCCTTACCTTTTTTATATATTTTTATATTGTCTTATTATTTCTTGGACCTCTTTTACCGCGTTTAAAAACTCATCATAATGTTCGTTAATATAATTTACGTCCCCCAACTTACTTTTCATTTCATGATCGTATGCTATATCACCTAGTTTCATAAAGCCAAAACTTCTAGCATTACTTTTCATGGCGTGAACTAATATTGCATAATTATTCATGTCCCCAGCATTCTTAAAATTATCAATTTTTGATAATTCTTCTGGTAAGCTATCATAAAAATCATTTAAAATTTCATCATAGGTTTCAATTCCCATCATGTTTTCAATACTAGTTTCAGCATCAACCCCATATTGCTTTAAAAAAGCGATTTTACTATCAGTATTCATCCACGTACCATCCTTTTCTATTATTCTTTTTCATTGTACTATAAATCACAGAAAAAAACAATTATACACACGTATAATTGTAAAATCATTAATTTTTATTAACAAAAGTACAGTATATTTTAAGTAGTTTTTTATAAGTTCTTAAATGTCATTATAACCTTTATTTATAAGTGTTTACGGCACTTTTGTTTTTGGGTGATATTCTTATAAATTGTTATAATTTCTTATATTTTCACTTTCAAAAGTAGTAAATTAGTAGTAAAAATTTGAAAAGTTTTTTAAAACATTAATTTTTAAATATTAAAAAGATACTATGGCTTGCCTATTATCGAAGTATAGTTTTATAGGCGAGACTAGTTGCAGAGCAACTAAAGTCTTCGCCATAATAAGGTATAGTATTACCCTTATTATGTAGCATGAAGCATGTAGCACAAAAGTTTTTAAGTATTAATTTAAATCAATAAACAAAAAAATTATTGGTTATAAAGTAATTATCCCAATAATTTTTATTAATTCTTCCTTTTATTAAATATAGTTTTGATTAATTTTCTAATACCTTTTTCTTGTTCAAATCCAGCAGGTAAATCCACACCTTCTGGTAATTCCATTTTTATATGTCCTTGTTTAAACCATAAAACATTTCTTAATGAATACATTTTGAAGTCAAGCAATTCGCATTGAGATACCATATTCATATTCTCTTTTCTTTCTTCTGGTGTCATAGAATTAAATCTTTGAGCAATATTATTTTTTTCTTCTGCAATACTTTGACCTAATGCAATAGTTTCTTCTTCTGATAAATCTTTAACTTCATTATAATCTATCATCCAATTAATGCCTTTAAAAAATTCAATTTCTTCTGGTACTTCAAATTTAACAAATTCATATCTATTGCTATCATCAATAATAACTATACCATTACCAAAGACTTTCATAAATATAGATGCTGGTATTGCTAAATCAGTTTGATTCAAATAGGCAATATCATTTTTTTGAACATATACAGCATTATCAGTAATTATTTTCATATACAAAAACCTCCTTAAGTAGTTAGTATTATATCACTAGTTTTTAAATATTCCAATAATTTTAAAAAGAAACTTCATTTAAAAGGAGTAAATTGGTAGTACAATATTATTAAAATCTTATATATTCCCCAAAAAATAAACACTTTATACCAAAATTTAAAACTTTTATAATAAAAGTTTTATATTATTTTCACTTAACATGGTCTATATTAGTTCTTAAGTAGTTTACTCCAATTTTATATAACTCTTCCTTTTTATCATAAGTTATTTTTTTATAATTATAAATGGTCATAAAATCGTCATTACTTTTAATTGTATATGTATTACCAAACTCATCTTTTAAATACGATTTTTTTACATTATACATTTTATTTAAGTCGAACCTAGATATCATAACCTCAGGATAAGAATCAACTATTACTTCACAGTTAGGGTGCTTTTTATACCTTTTAACGTAATTATCTAGCATAAGTTTTATTTGACTTACGTTAAGTTCATAAGATAAGGTTACTTTTTTAGCTCCAAGTTTATGCAAAAGTGCTAACGTATAAGAATTAACTACGTTAAATGAAAAATCAGTATCGAAATCATCATATTTAACAATACCTCCAACATCACTTATTAAAACTCTTTTATTAATAGAAGGATAATCATTTAAAATTCTAGGCAGTCTATAAACAACATTATCATACTTGAGTAAATCTTTATTATTCGTATAAATAATATCATTATGTAAATTATTCTTATAATCATAAACGTTATCCAATAATACCGACTTATTTTCTTTCCTTTGAAAATCAGGGACGATAATATTATACTTTTCTTTACAAAACAAAGTTTTATACAATCTTTTTTCGTCTAGTTTTAAAAGAATCTCCCTTCTTAATTCGTTTAGGTTTTTTATGTTTACAAAAACATTTTTATCAAGATTTAAATGAACGTCTTTAACTTCGTATATGGTGCTACCTGTTTTTTTAATCTGATTAACTATAGTTTCTTTTTTAAGTGGATTATTAGCAGCTCTTTCTGCAATAAAATCAGATTTTAAAGAAACACTATTTTTTCCATCATCTACTTTTATTAAAACTTTTTCGTTTTTCTTAATGCTAATGTAAACATCTATTAAAACCTTTCTTTTTGGTCTTTTTAAAACCTCATTAATTCTTTTTATCTGGCTACTACAGGTAGTAAGTAAAACATCCTTTCCGGCGCTAACAAATTTATCGTACTTTATCATAATAACACTACCTTTTTTTGCTTGTTTTACCTTGTTTTGGTTTACAAACATTTCGTTTATAACTAAGCCTTTGTCTTCTTTATCATCTTCTATTCTAAGACCATCATTAATATTAACATCGCCAAATAATTTTATAAATAAGTTTTCATGGCAATATTTAACAACTTCACCTACCTTTACACCTTGATGGTTAGGACGCTTTTGATATACAAATTTATCATTTTCCTCACCAAGCATAAATCCTTTTGTAAAGTTTCTATTAAAGATTTTCTTAAGTTCTAAAACATCTTCATCATTTATATTTAAATTACCTGTTTTAACATAATTATCAATTGCTTTTCTATATATTTTAGTTACTAAGTAAACGTACTGGGGTCTTTTCATTCTTCCTTCAATCTTAAAACTATCAACGCCTATCTTAAGTAATTTATCCAAGTTATTTAAAGTGTACAAATCTTTAGTACTTAACAAATATCTTTCTTGATTTAACTTTTTTTCATCAATATCATATAAATCATAAGCTTTACGACAAACCTGAGCACAAGAACCCCTATTTCCGCTTCTTTTACCTATTAAGGCACTCATTAGGCATTGCCCGGAATAACTTACGCATAAAGCCCCATGAACGAAAACCTCTACTTCTATATCTAGTTCTTTTTTTATTTTTTCAATCACTGATAATGGAGTTTCCCTAGCCATTACAACTCTTTTTACTCCCATTTGCTTTGCAAATAAAGCTCCTTCAAAATTATGAACGTGCATTTGGGTTGAAGCATGAATCTCTAAATTTGGAAATGTTTTACCTACCAAATCAAGCATTCCTAAGTCTTGAATTATTACCGCATCTACGTTATTTTTATGAAGAAAGCCAACGTAATCAATAAAATTTTCTACTTCTCTTTCGTAAATAATCGTATTAATTGTAACATATACTCTAACACCATATAAATGCGCATAATTAATTGCATTAATTATCTCTTCATTAGTAAAATTACCCGCAAAACTTCTTGCACCAAATAACCTGCCTCCTAAATAAACGGCGTCACATCCGGCCTCTATCGCTGCTTTTAACGAATCCATGTTACCCGCAGGAGATAATAGTTCTATTTTTTTCATAGTTAATCACCTAATAATATATTATCACAATAGCAAGCATAAAAATAGAACCTTTAATGGTTCTATTAGTAATTATTTTTAGTTTTAATATAAAGTTACTACTATATCATCAGTAATAGTAGTTCCTGGTTTAATGCTTTGAGCACTTATGTAACCAAAACTTTCTATTTTATATCTTATACCAAGCGTCTCAAGGACTATTTTAGCATCTTTAATTGAATAGTTGGTTAAATCCGGCATTACTAAATTAGTGTCGTTAGTGAATATAAATACCTTGTTTTTTGTATTTAACTTAGTGTTTTTAAAAGGATATTGATTAATTACTTTAGCGCCATTTCCAAACACAACGTAACTTGCACCAATGGAATCTAAACTTGTTTTAACATCTTCTATTTGCTTATTCTTATAATTACTTAGCTCATAGGTTATAACTTCTTTATTTAATTCAGGAGCTTCCTCGAAAATTCCTAGGTATTTAGCTGTGTCTTTTACAATGGTTTTTACTGTTTCTGGCAAAACTTTCGAATTATAACTTCTTTGCATTGCAACGTAAACTATAACTTCTGGATTTTCTTTTGGATACATTCCTGCAAAAGAAGTAATATAATCATATTTACCCTCGTAATATCTGCCAGTTTTAGGGTTAGCTATTTGAGCAGTACCAGTTTTACCTATTAAATCATAACCGTCCATCCTATAACTGCTACCCGTAGTTACAGAAGCTTCTCCATTTACCACCAAATACATTAAATTTTTTATTTTTTCTATCGTTTTAGCAGAGGCAACTCTTTCTCCTTCTTTTACCTCAGCTTTATAAGTAGTTTCGCCAGTTGATTGATTAACAGTTTTTTCAACTATGTATGGGTTAAGTATTACGCCATTATTAGCAATTGCGGTTAATGCCTTTATTTGTTGAATAGGAGTGGTTGTTATACCTTGACCAAATCCTGCATTTACAACCTCAACGTCGTATTTAAAGTTTACTTTACCGGCATATTCATGTGGCAAATCAATACCAGTTAAAGATCCAAATCCTAATTTTTTATAATAATCCATCAATTCTTTTTTAGATAAATAATTTTTTATTAAATTAGCTACACAAGTATTAGATGATAAAGTATATCCGTTTTGATAAGAAATTTCTCCCCAACCAGTTTTATTCCAGTCGCTAACCGTATCTTCGCCAATCGTATAAGGCCCCGTAAAACAGGTTTTACTTGACGGATCAAAGTCAGGATTGGACTCAAAAGCCGCCATAAAACTATACGTTTTCATAACTGAGCCTGGCTCATACGTATAAGAAACAAGTGGGTTTAAATAATTTGAAATATCTTTAGTATTCGGATTAAACGAAGGAGAAGTTGCACTTCCAAGTATCTTTCCTGTTTTAGCGTCTGCAACAACCGCTACGATCCACTGAGAACCTGATTCTTCCTTGGCTTTGTTAACAACTGTTTCAAGTGACATTTGAACGTTAGAATCAATTGTTAAATAAACGTCATTACCATCTACTTTTTCCTTTCTTATTTCGTTAGAGTTAGGAAACTTATAACCGTTTAAATCCTTTTGATAACGAACAAAACCATTAGTTCCGGTCATCGCATCATTGTACCATTTTTCAATACCCATCTCACCTATCATATTTCCTTTATCATCAGTTGTAGTATAACCAAGTACGTAAGATAAAAAAGTGTTGTTAGGGTAATACCTTTTATTGGTTGTAATAAAATCTATTCCATAAAGTCCAAGATCTTCAATCGCTTCTTTTTGTAGTTCTGTAAGACCCCTTCCCGCAGAACCAAATTCTACTTGATAAGCTTTTTTATTTAATATTTCAAGAATTCTTTCATCACTCATATCTAAAACCGTTGATAACTTAGAGGCGGTAAGTTCTTTATCAACAACGTGTTGTGGCGTTTTATATCCTTCGCTTCTTGAGGCATCAAGATATGCAATTATGGTATAAGAATTTATCGTTTGTGCTAAAACATCCCCGTTAACGTCATATATATTTCCTCTTAAGGCATATAAAGTATCTTCTTTAGTATTTCTCTTATTTGAAAATTCCTTTAAGTTTATTTTATCTACTTCACCCGTTAAACATAGGTAACCTAACCTTAATATTAAAATAAAAATAAAAAAGAAAAATATAAGAGTAAAAACTTTTGCCGTCATATTTTTGTTTTTATTCAACATTTCTCTTTTCATAATCATTCTCACCTTTAATTAACATCCATGTTTCACATAATTATTTTTGTATAACAATTATGTTATTATTATTATACTCCAATCCACTTTTTGCTGCAACAAGTTGCATGTTTTCAAGCGATACTAGTTCATTTACTTTCATGGTTAAACTTTCATTTACTTTTTGCTGTTTAGAAACCTTATTTTTTAATTTTTCTACTTCTATATTAACCGAAGATAGTTGTGCTTTGAAAAAAAACAACGACACAAAAACACAAAAAGCAGTCGTAACCGTTAAACCAATCGTCATTCTTTCAAACTTAGTTTTCCTTCTTCTTTGCTTTGCCATGTTATATTCTCCTTTGTTTTACTGCCACTCTTAGTGTTGCACTTCTACTTCTTTTATTATTTTCTATTTCTTCTTTACTAGGTTTTATTTTTTTTAAAACCCTTAATTCTGGTAAGAACTCTTCTGGTACAACGGGCAGGTTCTTAACAAAATCATTTTCCTTTGATCTTTTTACAAATATTTCCTTACAAATTCTATCTTCCAAAGAATGAAAGGTAATAACCGCAATAACACCACCAACTTTTAGTAAATCTATGGCATCATTAATTGCAATCGGTAATACCCCCAACTCTTTATTTACCTCTATTCTTATTGCTTGAAAAGTTTTTCTAGCTGGATTTTTAAGTCTTTTATACTTAGCCGGAACAGCTTCACTAATTATGTTAGCAAGTTCAAAGGTAGTTTCTATACGTTTTGCTTTCCTTTCTTTTTCTATTTTTCTTGCTATTAAATTAGCGTATTTTTCCTCACCAAATTCCCTTATTATCCTAACTAATTTTTCATATGGATAATCATTTACAACCTCGTAAGCTGATAAATTTCCGGATTTATCCATCCTCATATCAAGTGGTGCATCAGTGTGAAAACTAAACCCCCTTGCTGCATCATCAAGCTGTGGTGATGAAACACCCAAGTCAAACATAATGCCGTCTATCTCATCAATGCCCCTTTTTTTTAACTCACTTTTTAAATTAACAAAGTTACTAGGAATAATCTCAAAGTTAGACCCAATCTTACCAAGTAAGTTCTCACTAAATTTTCTTGCTTCCTCATCTTGATCGAAAGCGTATAATTTCCCTTTTTTTAATCTTTTCAAGATTGCACTTGAATGACCAGCATAACCTAAAGTACAGTCAACATAAATACCATTTTCCTTAATGTTTAAAGCATTAATCGTAGGTTCTAATAAAACGCTTATATGTTTCATTTATACCCCCACGCTATCAAATAAGTCTTCTGCTAAATCAGAAATATTATCAATGTTTTGATTAAAGTAACCACTAAAGGTATCTTCTGACCATATTTCAAGTCTGTCATTCACTCCAATAACAACGCATTCTTTCTTTAAATTTGCGTATAAAACTAACGGAGTTGGTAATGCTACCCTTCCTTGTTTATCGGCTTGGCACTCTTGCGCACCAGATAGAAAAAACCTTAAGAAAGCCCTAGCATCTTTTTTTGTGAACGGAAGTTCTTTAAGCTTAGAAACAATGTTTTGCCACTCTTTTTTAGAGTAAACGAATAAACATCCTTCAAGGCCACGCGTAATAACAAACGTATCACCCAATTCATCCCTAAACTTAGAAGGCAAAACAATTCTTGCTTTATCATCTATGTTATGATGAAATTCTCCCATGAACATATTTATCCCCCACAATCTACCACTATATTCCACTAGCTACCACTATAATACCATATTTCTTAATAAAAAGTCTATATAAATTAGATAAAAAAAACATCAAAAAATGATGTTTTACGTAAACTAAAAAGATAATTTTTTAATATAATACTATCATTTTTATTATAATAATGTTAGAATGTTTATATGATAAAAAATATATTAATAGGAATCATAAACATATACCAACGGATTCCAGGTTCTTTTCATGGATATTGCAAACACGTTCCGACTTGTTCAGAATATACTAAAGAAGCAATTAAAGTACATGGTGTAATAAAAGGATGCTTTTTAGGAATAAAAAGAATATTAAGATGTAATCCGCTTGGAACCTTTGGATATGATCCAGTACCAAAAAAGGAGATTAAAAAATGAAAAGCAAGATATTAATAATAATAGGGCTATTTTTATCTTTAATAGCTTTAAGCGGTTGCACAAAAGATGGTAATACAAGTTCCATGACGGCATACACAAGCGTTTATCCCGTTGAATACATACTTGATAATCTTTATGGTGAAGATATCGCTATATATGGAATATATCCAGATGGTATAAACTATAAAAACTACGATTTAACAAATAAACAACTAAGCGATTACAGTAGAGGTGATTTATATGTTTATAACGGAACCATACAAAAAGAAAAGGACTATGCGGTAGAGTTACTAAACAAAAACAAGAAAATAAAAATCATAGACGCTTCGCTTGGAATGAATTATACCAATGATGTTGCGGAAACTTGGCTTAATCCAGCAAACTACTTAATGATGGCTTCCAATATAAAAAAAGGATTAGAAGAATACATTGATGAGAAAATAGAAAAAAAGAAAATAGATGATAATTATGATGCACTAAAATTAAGCTTATCAAAAATAGATGCCGAGCTTAAAAGTATAGCAGGAAACGCAAATAGTAACATACTAATTGTTAGCAACGATGCCTTTAAGTATTTAGAAAAATACGGGTTTACGGTAATATCTTTGGAAGAAAACGAAAATTTAACTGATAAAATAGTTTCTGATGTAAAAAAAATGTTGGAATCTAAAATGATACATTATATATTCTTAATGGATGATGAAGAAGAAAATAAAACTATTAAATCCCTTACGGAAAATTACAAAGTGCAAACCGCTAGACTAAGTTCACTATCAACCTTAAGTGCAACTGATAGAAAAGATAAAAAGGATTATGTTAGTATTATGATGGATAATATTAATTCAATAAAATTAGAGGTAAATAATTAAAGGAACACCACGGTGTTCCTTTTTTCTATATCAAAAAATTCGTTATTAAATTAATTAATATATCTTTTTCTTCCGGATTAGATTCAGCTATTAAAATTGTTAAAGAAGCCAATGTATTATTATCAATTATTCTTTTATCACTTTTATAAAGCATATTATAGTATTGTAAAAAGTATATGAATAAAGTTGCTGCTATTCTTTTATTACCATCTATAAAAACATGATTTTTAACCGTTAAATAAAGAAAATTAGCAGCCTTTTCTTCTAAGCTATGATACACATCTTTACCATCATAAGTTTGATATAAAGTATTAATTATACTTGATAAACCTTTATTTCTTTCGAGTGCAAATATATCACTTTCTTCATTGAATCTCAATGTATTAATTAAATTTTTACAATCTTCATAGGTAATTATCTTATCACTAGTATTTTCTTTTCTTAATTTTAAGGTTTTATGATCATAATCATCAAGTAAATTAAGAGCTTTAGAATAATTGCCTATTACTTTTAAAATACTTTTAGCATCAGCATCTTCTAATCTTTCATCAGCGAGATTTGCTATATCTATTAACTTTATGGTTTTTTCTAAATACTCTAATCTTTTATTATTAACCACATAACCTTTTAACAGATATTCTTTTAAAACTTTATTAGCCCACCTTCTAAACGCTATACCACGCTTAGATTTGACGCGATAACCAACTGATATAATGACATCTAAATTATAATATTCTATATCTCGTGAAACTTCACGTTTTCCTTCATTTTGAACTGTTGCAAATTTTGCAACAGTTGGATTATCCAACTCTTCTGAAAATGCATTTTTAATATGACGAGATATTACAGATTTATCTCTTTCAAATAATTTTGCCATTTGTTCCAAAGATAGCCAAACAGTATCATCTTTCATATTTACTTCTAATTTTAATTCATCATCTTAAAATAAAACAATCTCGTTTTTCATTATTATCTCCTTATTTGTATATTTTTTTACTGCAAACTAAGGCGTGATGTTTTGTTACCCTAGCAAATAACCTCCTTTGTTTTAAATTTTTCCAACACTTAAATCAACAATTCATCACTTAGATATCTTCGTACAAGCGAAGTTTGGACTTTATATAACAAAATTATTATACTAAACATTTGTTTTGATTACGATAAAAAATACCAATCAATTACTATTACATTAGTTTTTGATTAGTATTTTCTAATTTTATTAAATGTTTATTTTAACTATTTTTTAATAATTCTATTTTCTTTATCAATTACTGCAAAAAAATACTAGCTTTCGCTAGTATCTATTCCTGTTTCAATATAATCTTCACCCTTAAAAGGTTCCGTTCTTAATAAATCTCTATAATCTTGTTGCCTTAATACTTCATAAACCATTATCGCGGCACAATTAGATAAGTTAAGAGCCCTTACTTTATCAGTCATTGGAATACGCAAGCAGTGCTTTAAATCATCTTTTAATATATCAAGCGGAATACCACTGCTTTCCTTTCCAAATACTAAATAAATATCCTCAGCCTTATTACTATAATCAAACGAAGTATGAGGCTTCTTGCCATACCTAGTTAAGTAATAATAAGTACCTTTATTCTTACTCTTAAACTCATCCCAGTTTTCATAAACGGTATAATTACAGTCCTGTATGTAATTTGCACCACTTCTTTTTATATAGCTTTCATCCAAAGAAAAACCAAGCGGTTTAATTAAATGAAGGTGCGTATTAGTAGCAGCACAAGTACGCATAATATTACCAGTATTACCAGGTATTTCAGGTTCAAACAATACTACGTTAATCACTTATTACTCCTCTTTCTTTTAGTTCTTTTACAATATCTTTTGAATTTTTTATTGTCGTACAATCAATTATATCCGATATTTCTCCTCCCTCATAAAAAATAAGTTCTGGAGCATATTGATAAACGGGATCAATAATTGTTTCACCATTTATATTAATATATATAATTTCATTTTCCAAGTTATATTTCTTTATTACCGTTTTAAATTTTTTTTCAAAACTCAATGATTCATCATCACTACTGCTTGAAACGTATACTACTGCATTAGGTTGCTCTATAACATGCGTAGATATTTCTTCGTATTTTATTTCTGTTAAATAATCTTTCATTCCAGAAGTTGATAAAATATCATTTTTTCTATTCTCGTTTAATTTTAAAGCAATAAATAAAACCGCAAGGGTTACTGTACATATAACAGCTAATAATATGAACTTCTTAGTCTTTTCCTTCATCCTATCCTCCTTAATTATATTTATATTTTAACATATTTATAAAAATGAATAAAGAAAAAGCAAAAGATATATATAAATTCTTTTGCTCTAATCTAATTCTAACATTTCATCTTTATCATCTGCCACACTTGTAAAATGACTTACGTACTTAACAAGTACTGGTTTACCACGTTTAAGTACGAAGCAAAATTCATCTTCCACAGATTCTCTTACTTCATCAGTTCTAACAGATACCTTAAATGTAAACTGATCATTTATTCTGTCGCCTATCCATATACCATCTGATGAATTAAAGCCTTCTTTAAACCAAGTTTCATATTCAACTTTTTTAATATTATCGATACTATCAATTAATATGAAGTTAATGATACCTAAATCTTTTGCCTTGCTAAAAAAATCATTTACCTTATTTTGATTTTCTATAGACAACTTACTTTTAAAACCGTCAATACCATTTATTATAAGCAATACCCGTTTCTGGTTTCTAAGTATGTTTGTATTATAATTGTTTTTAACATATAAATCATAGCAATCATTTTCATACTTTAATATTTTTTCAAATATGCCATTATAATCATTTTCTTCATAAAGAATACCGTTTTTAACACTTTCGTTAATATCTATTTCTCCAGCATCTACAACCATTGTTTGAAATACTGTTTTTGTTTTTAATTGACTAATAAAAGCATTTGTGAAATTATTCATAATGTATGGTTCATTTGCTGATATTACGTTTATTAAATTTTTGGTAAAGTTATAGTAAGAAATATCCAAACTATTCTTTTCAATTCCTATTATAGTATCTATACTATTTATATTTAAACTATCTTCAATAGACTCATAATTAACTATTTCTGGAAGTATTGGAACATTTTTTGCTTTAATCTTATATTTATTCTTGTCTTCCCTTATTTTAGTTTCAATTAAATCATTTGTTTTATCTTGAGTATCAATTGAAGCAGTTTGAAATTCGTAAACATTTTCACTTTTTATAATACCCCTACCAAAAAGTTTAGATGGATAGCTCTTATTTATATTACCTAAAATAGTAGAATAATCCTCCTCATTATTTTGTTGTAAGCAATATATTTGTGAAAAATTTTGCTTGATTTTAAATCTCATACCATTTGGTGTATTACAAGTTACTATAAAGTATATCCCATATTTAGAGCATTCACGAGTTAATACGTTTAAAGTATCCTCATATTCTTCATACGTATCTTGATATGCCTCGAAATTATTTAACACAACTACTACACTTGGAACCTTAGAACCACTTTTAGCATTATAATTAAAAAAGTTACCACTATAATTAGAAAATAAACTTTTTCTTTGTTCCATCATATTATTCAACATTTTATATAGGTTAACTATTTTTTCTTCTTCATCCATTTGAACTACGTCACCAACATACGGTGATGATTTAAATATTTTTAGTATTTCTGCACCAAAATCCATTATATAAAAATTAACATCTTCTGGTGTATATAAAACCATTGCTTCATAAATAAGAGTCATTACAAAGTTTTCTTTACCAGATCCTGGTGCACCATAAACCAGTGTGTTACCTTTTGTACTTATTGGCACAGTAAGTAAATTTTGTTTTTGTTGTTCCGGTACATCATACTCACCAACTGGTATATCTATTAATCCTGTTTTTAACTTATAATCATACTTTTTAATTAAATCCCCAATCTTAATAAAGCTTGGTATTTTTTCTAGCCATAATGGCCTTGACTTAAGTTTTTGTTCATTTGCAATATCTGCCAAATAATTTACTACGTTAGATAATTCTTCACCATATTTTTTTTCATTAGTATTTACCTTTTTTTCTCTTGTTTCTACTTGC
This sequence comes from uncultured Muribaculaceae bacterium, assembly GCA_964407685.1. Lineage (GTDB taxonomy): Bacteria > Bacillota_I > Bacilli_A > RF39 > UBA660 > Aphodocola. The sequence continues at coordinate 23,635 of CAYOWI010000006.1, read as the reverse complement.
CTTACTATTTGACCTACATTATTTATAAAACTTATTGTTGTGTCAATTTGTTTTTTAGTCTTTTCCTTCGGAATATATTGACCCCCCGCCCAAGCCGCTTGCCCAAGAGTAAATACCTCATTATAACCGACTTGAAAGTAAAACCTACCAGTCTGTTTTAAGAACGCAGCATCAGGGCATTTAATAACCTCGTCTGAGTCTCCTGTATCTTGAACTCTTAAGCATACTCTAAATCTTGTGTTTGACCATATTTGAGGATCCACAACACCACTTGGTTTTTGAGTTGCAAGAATTAGATGAACGCCTAAAGAACGGCCTATACGAGCTGTTGAAATTAGCTGTTCCATAAATTCTGGTTGTTGTGTTTTAAGTTCTGCAAACTCATCACTTATTATAAATAGATGTGCTACTGACTCATCTACCTTACCTTCTCTAAAAAGTCTTTGATACTTATATATATCAACCGTTGATTCACCCGTTTTATCTCTAGCTATATTAAATAACTTTTGTCTTCTTTTAAGTTCAGATTCTATAGATGATATATTTCTTTTTATTTCACTTGCATCAAGGTTAGTAATAGTACCGACTAGATGAGGTAATTTCTTCCCCGAATTAGCATTTTCAAAAGCCCCAGCAAGTCCGCCACCTTTATAATCAATTAAAATAAATTGAACCTCTAAAGGACTATAATTAACTGCTAGCGACAAAATATAGCTAATGATAAATTCTGATTTACCAGAACCAGTCATACCAGCGACTAATCCATGAGGTCCGTGAGCTTTTTCATGCAAATCTATATATTGAATTTCTTTATTCTTACCATAACCAACTGGGGTTGTAAGAGTTTCCATTGGACTACTTTTTTGCCATCTGTTAAGAGCGTTTAACTGTTCTACACGACCCACATCATACATTTCTAAAAATCCTACTCTATCAGGTATTTTAGACGATCCATTATCACTCGTTTCAATTGGAATATTAGAAAGTATTTTATAACATTCATTATAATTAATACCGTTATTAATATCAATTACAAAATCATGTTTATCTTCGTTTATAACATTTTTAATGGCATTGCCATTTTTTGAATTGACAGTTATAAAGCTTTTACATTGCTCTGGTAGAGTTGCTATATTACCATTTGAAATTATCAAACTGAATCCACAATTAGCTTTTTCTTTAAGTAAATTTTCTATAAATCCCTGATTTCTAACCATCTTAAAGGAATCGGTTATAACAAGAAATATTTTATCATACTTATGAGGATTAATATCTCTTTGTTCTACATCACGTCTTGTGTTAAATACCTTCTCTAAGTAAGAGCAGGTCGTGATATATTCCTCATTTCTGGAAGCAAAAAATCTAAGTGTTTTATCATCCGTAAAACAGTGTGGCAAGTTCTTTATATCCTTCCAAGAGCTTTTCTTATCATTATCTGTTAAAATAACTATTTTTAAATCTATATAACTATGAAATGTTATTAGTTGTAATATAAGCTTTTTTAAATAATCACTTCTATCCTCATACTTACCAATAATACCTGAAATATGATTATCTAAAAAAGAATATGGAACAGGTACGTTTTGTAGTATTTTAGGCTCCCTACCCAATTTATCAGATACGCTTTTAAGCTCATCTTCCTCCATAGTAAATTGTTCTTCGGGATAAGTAAGTTTAAGTTTCATAGGATAACTACCATATCCTAAACTAACTTTCAAAAAATCTTCATCCTCTATTCTTTTTTGCCAAAGAATAGGATTTTTTTCTAATATTAATTTATTGCAATTAAGTAAAGAAGGATAATTTCTATTTAATATATTAGTTTGACTTATAAGCTCATCTTGAATTTCTTTCCTTTTTCCATCAATATACTTAGTATATTTATTTATTCTTTCTTTTTCTTTTTTCTTTCTTCTTCTATCTTCAAATTTACGAGTTATAGTCGGCCATAAAAGTGTTGATGCAACCATAGCAACTGACATAACAATAGATGGCAATGCAGAAGAAAGAGATCCGCCACCATTTCGAAGGTTAGCAATCGAAGTAAAAGCCATAACCATAGACGACATACTCATAGTAAGCATTGGGCCTACCGTAAGTATTACTGGCATATCATTTTCAGGTTCTTTAGTGGGAGGAACATCTATTTTTATTTCTTTTTCCTTTATTTCTGATACAAAACGGGGGGTTTTATGAAAATAATCTTCATCCTTATACCACTTCATATCCAAGTCTTCTGCATCCTCGCTAAAAGACTCTTCTATATTATCATAAGTAGCAGTGGTAAGACCATTTACCTGTAAACTATTACCATGATAGTATATGTTTAACTTCGCATTAAATTGATACTTCATAAACACTATCTTAAGACCATTTAAAAAGATTGTATCCCCATACTCTAGAGTCTTTTTTTGAGATACTCTTAAATTATTAACATAAGTACCATATCTTTTGCTAAGTGCATATAAAACATATTTGCCATTTTCAAAAACAAGTTTAGCATGTTCACCATCGAGTACATTAAAAGTTATATTAGAGCCAGTTTTACTACCAATTAATATTTCTTTAACATCATTAGGACTAATATAATAATCGCAAACATTATCATCACTAGAAGGAGAAGTATAAATAAGCATAGTTTCATTCGTAGAAGCATTCTTTATAGTACAAAATGTATACTCTTTTAGGTCAACTATTGCTGAATAAACACTATTTACTTCACAATAAAATTCTTGGTTACTAACAAGCTTCCAAACACCTTGTTCTTCGGTTATATTAAGTAAATTTACTTCCTTACCACTTTCATCATAATCAGTAACCCAAAAGTTTCCAGACGCCTCATCTGGAATATTCATACTTCTTATTCTATCCCTTTTTATTAATGATACCCTCATTTTTACTCTCTCCTTACAATATTATCTATTTCTTCCAGTTCTCAAGCTCATTAAATCCGTTAATCCTGCTGCGTAAGAAAAATCTAAAGTACCTTCAGAATAATAATATGTTGCTAACTTTTTATTAAACTCTAAAACTTTATTTAATAATTCATCCATTAATTTTATTTTTTCATTCGCTATTTTTTTATCTAACATTGTACCATCTTTTCTAAATTGATCAGCAAATTGTAACCCTTCCATTGACAATTTTATTAATTCATCTAAGCTTTCATCTTCAAATATGATTGACTTTTTTCCCTCTATATTAAAATCTTTCCATTTTATAACTTCAAGATTAGAATAATATTCAATAGTCCTATCATTTAATTCTAAACGAGAATATGTTCTTATAAGATATGAAAGATACATATTTCTTATACTTTCAACTTCTGAAGCAGGAAAGTTCTCTAAAAATTTATCAACTGTATTTTCATAAATTTTCATTATATTTTTATTAGTTTCCATAATTCCTCCTATTAAATATTTTACTACTGTATTGGTATTTCTTGAGTTATTTCGGACAAATCTAAAGTATCACCGAAATCTCTTTGCGTAGTTTTTCTAGAATTCCAATAATCTAAATCCATACAACAAGTATCTAAATCATTATATTGATTATTATCATGTGCATTTTGAAATGCTGCTACAAAATTATCATAGTAGTTATCTGAACCAGCTAATTGATTAACCTTATTCTTTATTGGTGATATATCATTATTGAAATATGCATTCATTATATCATCATTAGTAAATATTCCTTTTTGAACTAACAAATCCAATCTATCAACCATAGGTTGATAGCCACAATAAGGCTTTTTAGGATAATCAGATTTTAAAGAAAGATTATTTAAATACTCCGTAAAAGTTTCATTTATACCACGATGTCTTTCATCAATATGTATACCAGAAATTCCATTATTAGATGACATTTGATGTATATTTTCATGACTCATATTTGCTTTTATAATGTCATCTGAATACTTAAGACTCATATAAGAATTTGTTCCATTATTAAATGCCATTGCATTTTCCTCTGGATAAAATATTTCAAACGCCTCATCAGTAAGCAAAATATTCACATTCTTTGTTTCTGCAATTTTATCCGCATCTACATACCTTGAGAAAGTATTAGTATAATTATCAGTCATTTTTCCATTCTTTGAAAATTCATTACAAATTTCTATTTGTTTTTTCACTAAAAAGTATTCCTGAAGTTCATCATAAGAGTAATCTTTAATAACATCCCTATAATCCCTTGGTATATGGTTTAAATCAACTTCTCCATTTGCATAAGCCGTTACTTGTCTTATACCTATGTCAGGTCCATATTCTGCCCCAAACTGTTTATTTAGTTTTTCTATAGAATCATTCATCGCATCATATAAATTTCTCTGACGAGAAGTCATAACTACGTCATCTTTAAAAACTAAATCTTGTAAATCATCTATACGCTTTGGATATTTCTCTAATGTAGCATCTACATCTGTTAATTTTACTCCGGTATAACTATCAAATTTTTGACCTTGTCTTATTAATTCTTCTAACGTACCATCTTCTTTTAAGAAATATAAATAATTATAATCATCTGCTAATTTCGCAGCAGTTCTCCCAACTTCATCTTCAAAATTTGTTTGATTTATACTTTTTACAGGTGAAGATTTAATTGGTTCAACTGATGCAGTATTTCTCCATTGATTTATTCTTATTCCTTTACCATCACTCAAATATTCAAAGTCACCTACTCTAACAACTATATTTTTAGGTTTTTTTGCTTGTTGAAAAATTATACTTGGATTCGTATCATCAGTTATATAAACAATAGTTTTTTTAAATCTAGAATTTTTGTTTATGGATTTCATATCATCAACCGTAAAAGTTTTTGAATTTATATAAAAATCATTTCCATCTTTGATAGTTTTAATACCACTACCCTGCCTACTAAAATCATAAGATTGATTTCCTAAAAATTGATCATTTGATGCACTTGTAAGATTATTTTTTGGTAATGAAGTATCAGCATTTTTTAAATTATTAATATCGATATCTAATATTTCGTCTACTTGCTTTAATACATTTTTATCAGCTGCAGCTCCACCTGTTATATCCTCCACTATTTTAAACTCTTTAGAACTTTCAATATTAGAAGCTTTATTTATTTTAATATCATCAGTAAATTTTACAATATTTTTTTTATCAAACGGATTTTCTACCTGTGATAAATCTTGTTTCCCTGATGGACTTGGTTTTGAATATATTTCTTGCATTGCTTTTTTATACTCTTGAGAATTTGTATCTATATTTTCAAAACCAGGTATAGGTCTTCTTCTTATTTCATCAACCAAAGCATCCGCTTCTTTTTTGGCACCTGAATAATCATAAATTTTAGATTCCGGAACACCTGTATTTTTTATTCCTAAATTTCCTTCTAATTCACCCATACGTTTAACTATATTATCAACTTCATCTACTTCTTTTAGATTCCAAGCCCAACCATTATCTCTTGCTTCCTTAGCTTTAACAAACCAATCTTCCTTTGATGTAGCTAATAACTCATCATATTCTTTTCCAAGAGAGTCTAAATTATTATCAATTTTTGGTTTTGCAGCACTTGAAGAAATTTCAGCATTTTTAATATTTGAGCCATCAACATTTTTTAATCCGCTAGCCGTTCCATAAGAAGTAGTAAGTGAGCTAAAAAATATATTCATAACAAGATTCTGCGAAAATTCACGTGAAAAATTTTGATAATCAATATTAATTTCCATTTTACCTGTAGTAGGGTTCTTTGAAAATTTAATATTATTGAAAGCCGCTGAAAAACTATCAAGATAAGTATCTGGATCTTTCAAAACATCCTTTACAATATTTCCAACTATTTTTTTCCCATTTCCACTTATATCTGTTTTAAGCACCTGAACAATACCGTCTTTAATAGATTTAATACCACCATTTTTAACGGCATTTTGTAAACTATCTATACCAGTAACCATATTTTTACCCATTCTACTTTGTCCATACCAATCTATTGCCGAAGTAGTACCATTAAGAGTTATTGTTAAAGCATCATCATAATATCCTGCACCATTTTTAAAGCTTTGCTCTGCACTTTCTCCAGAACCTGCAAAAAATCCTAATCCCGCAGACATAGCATTAGGGCATGCAGTTGCAACAACTAATTTTGTTGCAGAAGATCCATATCCTTTAGCAAAAGAATATAAACTATCTCCTTGCTTAATATTAGAATTTTGCATATAATACTGACCAATAGAAGTGTTATTATAAAAGTCTGAAAAATATTTTGAAGGATCGTCTTTAATAGCCTCTTTAGCTATATCCTGTATTTCTTTTGCTGCTTCTTCATCAAATAAACCAACAACTTCGCCAACTGCTATACCACCATAATATAATATTCCATCAGCTATATTATCAAATACACTAACAACACCTTCAGCTTCTGCAACTAACGCCACTCCTACCGAGCAACCGTATTCTTTTAATGTCATACTTGCTATTGGATCAATTATGTATTCTTTAAATTTCGATTTTGCTATAGTGGTTTTTGATGCAATATTACTAGAGTAATTTGCAAGACTTCCCAATTGTTTTAATTTTGACGCCACATTTGAAGATCTAATGGAACCAGTCGTTTTTTCTCCCGCTATTACTAAATCCGCAATTTCAACGTCGTTTACATAATCGGATAATACTTGATTCACTTTTTTAAAGCCTTTATCCAAATAATTGAATTTTTCATTTAATTTATTTTTTATTTTATTTAAAAAAGGATCATTACACGTATATATATAACCCGATTTATAATCTTTGTAACTTTTATCAAATTTTGTTTTTGAATCCGTGAAATTTTTATATATATTTTTTATCTTTGATACATTATATATTGACATAAAAATTTCACCCTTTTCTCATTATTTTTTTTGTTCTTCCATCTTATCTTTTAAAATTTTTCTATACGCCTTGCTTTCCTCATCATTCAACCCAAAATAATATATTTTTGCTATTTCATTATGATTAAACAATGCCATTTGTTGGCTATTTATTATTCCTATTGGAAAAAAACACCCTGTATAATCATATACTTTCTCTTTATTTGTTGGGTCATATGAACAATACCCTGTTATCATCAACTTTTTTGTTGCACCTTTAAGTAAAATTACAGTCCCTAAAGGTAAATATTTACTAGTATCCATTTTTATTCTCCTTTATAAATTAGAAGCTTGGTTTTCTAATTTTCTCATATTATTTTCATTATCTTTTATCCATAAAGCATATTTGTCTCTTTCTTGTTTCGCTGCAACTTGGGCATCACCTGATGTGTGATGATATAAATAGTTAGCTCCATCATATAATTTTTGATTTTTAAATTTTTTTAATTTTAAATTCTCATATTGTTTAGTTAATTTTAGTAGGGTATCGCAACTATTAGCAATGCTTAATATAGAATTATAACTCTCAATCATTTTTTTAGTAGACTTTCTAAATTTAGCTACAGGAGCTCCAGTCCAGTAAGAAGCACAGTTACATAAGTCAGTATCAACTTCTTGTAAACTTTTAAAATCAATTTTTTTTAAACTATTCATAGCTGATTCTAGTTTTGATGAATTTATATTTTCCAAAGCCATAATACACCTACATATTACCTAACATATTAATTGCATCAGAATTAACTTTTTTGTATCTTTCAAGAGATTCTGAAATAGTCGAATTTTTACTTTTTATCGCATAAAAACGTGCAATCATATTATTTGAAAAATTAGTAAATTTAGTATTACAGTAATCATATCCCTTACCTTTCCATTGAGATTTTTTTTTAAGATTTTTTATATAATCACGCCTATTTTCTAAAATGCTTATACAATGATCAATTTCGATATTAAGCGTATTATAAACATCAAGCATTATTTGTTCATTATATGCAATTCTCATATAGCATCACTCCCACTCTATATCTTTTCCATATTCTTCATCTATTTCTTCATAAGTCTGATAACCTTTTTCGATAAATGTTTTATACTTTTTCATCTCATATATCGTATCTTTAAAAGTTTGATAAAATTCGTTTTCATATTTATTGCAAAAAGAATCAGAATCGCTTCCTATCCAATTTTTTCTCAATAGATCTATTTGATTTTTAACACTATTATAATTCGTTTCTAATGACATAATATCATTATTAATATTATTTATAGTTTGTTTTAGATTATCATCAATTATAATTTCCATATAATCACTCCCTTATAAAAAAATACTAAAATTAGTATTTTTTTATAAAAAAGCAATTGCTTTTTTATAATTGGCTAGATACAGCTTGGTCAACGGCTTTATATCTTTCAACTGTTTGACTAAGATATTTTGCGCAACTATCAATTGCTTCTTTAAATTCTGGAAATTTAGCTTTTAAAGCATCAAATTCTTGCTTTGCTTGTGTAGCTGCAGTACCTGACCATGTTCCATCATTTCCTACTTTATTAAATTCTGTCGAAACAGCATTTAATATTGTTTCCATGTTTGTTGCTTTTGATTTTAATTGTTCGGCAATACTTGCTATTTCATTATAACTTAATCCTGAAAACATTTTTATTTTCCTCCTTATTGTACTTTATTATCGTTCATCGCTTGTTCATAAGCTTTTGAAACTTTTATTAAATAAGCTCCAACTTCATCTATAGTTGCTTGTAGTCTTTGCATTACTTGCGCTTGCTCAGATATTTTTTTTGTATAACTTTCAGCATCTGCACCTTTCCACGAATTCCTTAAACTATCATTTAAAGACTGAATTTGATTTAGCAATGTTTTAAACTCTGCAGCTTTAGATTGCACATTACCACCAGCTGTTTTTGTAGCTTGGAAATCAATGTTTAAACTTGTCATAGCCATAATAATTTCACCTCCTATATAATTATTATTCTAGCCCCATTTTTAATTCCTGTATCCTTTACGTATATGTCATTTCCATATTTAACACCAGTATCAATGTCAAAAAAAGTATAACTTTTATCTATCAAAATACCATCAGATAATTCATTAATAGTTTTTATTATTACCTTTTTTATAGTACCCATTTTTTTGTTAATAGGAATAAATAAATTAAAACTCTGTTCTATTGAAGGAACTTCAACAGAAATTAACAATTTATTCATAATGCCTCCATACGTAACTAAAATAGTAGTGATGATAGCAATTATCGTTTACTATTTTACATGTTAATTATATAATTTATATTTTTATCTAGTCAAGTATTAAAAGTATAAAAAAGATAAAAATGTCAGATTGTGTAAAAAGAAAAAGAAAAAAATATTTTTATTTTTTTTTTTATTTATTTTATTATTATTTATCACAATAATAAATATCATCCCTCCTTTTGAGTTCCAATCTTAAAAACTTCTTTTTTCTACATAATTCACAAAAATGATTAGTATAATAACAAGATTAAAGAAAGGAATAAATTAATATGAATTATTACACCGAGATAAAAACCGAACTAATAAATAATGAAACGTATAAAAAAGTAAAGGATTACTCAAAAAATAGAAGTGATTTAAAAACGTATTATAAAGTTGGCAAATTACTTAGTGAAGCAGGTAAACATTATGGAGAAGGGATAATAAAAAGATATTCAGAAAAATTGACTAAGGACCTTGGTAAAAAATATAATTATAGAAATCTTTTTAATATGAAAAAATTTTATATTATATTTAAAGATGAAAAAATGAACGCACTGCGTTCACAATTGAGTTGGACTCATTATAGAGAATTAATAAAGCTTAAAAATATAGATAAAATAAAATATTATATTAATGTAGCAGAAAAACAAAATCTCTCGTATAGACAACTAATTAATAAAATTAAAAATAATGAATATGAAAGATTAGATGATAAAACAAAGCTTAAACTTATTAATAATGAAAAAACTAAAGTACAAGATTTTATTAAAAATCCAATACTTATAAAAAATAAATATAATACTAATGATATATCAGAAAAGATGTTACAACAATTAATACTAGAAAATATTCCATCATTTTTAAAAGAACTAGGTAATGGATTTTGTTTTATAAAAAATGAGCATCCAATAAAAATAGGTAATCGTTATAACTATATAGATTTACTTCTTTATAACATTAATTTTAATTGTTACGTAGTTTGTGAACTTAAAATTACTGAATTAAAAAAGGAACATATTGGCCAAGTGCAAACTTATATGAATTACGTTGATAAAAATATAAAAGATATTAACCAAAATTCAACTATCGGTATTATTATTTGTAAAAAGGATAATAAGTTTGTTATGGAATATGTTACTAATGAAAATATTTTTGATAGAGAGTATGAACTTATATAGAAAAAAAAGAAACCCTTTTAGATTTCTTTAATACCATAATCTTGATACATCTACGTTTGCCGATAAAGGTTGTGGGTATGGCATTTCCATTTTAACTATCGTAGGAAGTTTAAAGGCCGATCCAAACGCAACGCACATTCCAGGTTGCAACCCTTTCATCTTTTCAACTATTTCATCCGTGATATTAGGAACCATTTGTCTTATAAATGATACGTCATGAGGATGCTGCATTTTAAAAATTAAAAAGTTTGAACATTGTGATAATGCCGTTTCAGATAACTCTGATGGTCTTTGTGAGATAAGCCCTAAAATAACGCCATATTTTCTTCCTTCTTTTGCAATTCTATCAAATATGTTATAACCTAATATTTTTATATCTTGATCTTCTTGAACATAACGATGAGCTTCTTCTAGAATCAAATGAACCGGAAATGAACCTCTTTGTTGTAATTTAGATGTAAAATCAAAAAGTAACTTTGAATATATCTTACAAATCGTTTTAGCTAACCTATCATCTAAATAACTTATGTTAATGTTTATTATCTGAGCCCTAGCTCCGTTAGGAGCGGTTATTAAACCCTTTATAAAGTTTGTTTTATCAATGTATTTATCGACTTTAAAATATTCTGCGTATTCGCCCTTTATGATAGAATCCAATCTTACCTTAAGAACGTTTGCTTTATCATATATTTTATCACTTTTTAAAATTCCTTCAGAAATAAGAGCGAAATCAAACGCTTCCCTTAAATTCTCAAGCGTAAACGGAATAGTTCCATCAGGCAACTCTAATTTTAAATCATCATTTATAAATTTCTTAATAAATTCGGAAACAAGCCCAATTTCACCTATTTTTCCTTCTTTATCAATTATTAAGCACTGTCTTAAACTTCTGGTATAACCTGGCTGAACAATTGGTGTTTCAAGATTTAAATCCGGAGTATTAAACGAAGTTAAAATTGCAAAAATCTGATCGTGTATTTGTGATGCAGCACCACCACTATATAAAACCTCCAAAATAGCTTTTGCAATTATATCGTTTTTATAAACCCTTGTATCCTCTTCATTTCCAGAAAAAACGGTAACTAATCTTAAAGCCTTTTCTATTATAGGAAGCTGTGATGCGTCATCTACGTCTAACAAAAGCGCAAAATCATCAATATCTAAAAGCCATAAAGGAATCCTAATCAAATTATTCATCCCAGTTCTTACGTTAGTTGAATACCTCTTAAAAAATATTTGATTGTTTGGAACCGATAGCGCGCTTTCGTATTCACCATATGCATCAAAAATAAAGATGCAAGCATTACGTGGCACCTGCTGTCCATTAAAAAATACGTTTTGAAATAGTCTAGCAACACCACAAGACTTACCAGAACCAGTATTACCAAAGATAGCAAAATGATTACTAAAAAAAGTGTTGGTAGATACATAAGCAGGCGTGTTATTATAAAGCGGCATATTACCAATAAGGACCTTTTTTAAAACGTTGTTTCTATCGTCAACTACGATTAGTTTCATCTCGTCATTCGTAGCAATAAAACATACGTTTCCAATGGTTGGTTTCGTAAGTACACCAGGAACAAATCTAGAACCTTGTATTTCTCCTATTAACTTAACGGTTGCCACTTCACTATTTAAGTTAGTAACAAGACCAACCATTTGAAGACCCATTGCATTTCTAAATATAACGTGATGGTCAATTAAATTACTCTCAAATGGTAAATTAGTTGTTATTTCAACCGTTATTAAATCAGCACCTACGTTTTTTACCCTACCAATCTCATTTGGTAAAGTTTCTATTTTTGGTTTTTCAACCTCTTTTTCATCACCATTTAAAAAATCATCACTTTTAGAAGAAACATAATCATCTTCGTTTGATAAAATCGCATCACTTTTTAAATCATCAAAATTTATATTATCCTTTTCTAAAATTTTTTCATCTTCATCAAAAACTTCTGTTTCCTCTAATTCATCTAAACTTTCGAAATCATTGTTTTCCATTCGCTTCATCCCCTTTTTATCTATCATCTAAATTTATTATAACATTTTTAAAAAAAAATAAAAATATTTATTTAAACCTCGTTGACATTTAAATTGTAGATGGGTAATATAATAACAGAAAAGGAGGGTTTTATTATGGCTTATATAGAATTTAATAGTGTTTATTTAGAAGATGGTATTTTAAAAAATGTTAGTTTTGAAATAGAAAAAGGTGAATTAGTAGTCATAATAGGACCATCTGATTCTGGAAAAACAGAAATTTTAAACATTTTAGGAGGAAACATAAAACCAACTGGTGGGAAAGTTTTATTAGATGGGCTTTTAATAAGTGAGTTAAATAAAAGAAAGCTTTGTAAATACAGAAGAAAAAGCGTCAGTATCTCATCAAAAGACGACTTAATGTTTAAAAACTTAACTACTTACGAAAATATCAAACTAGGTTCTGTTCTTTCCAAAAATCCACTAGACATTAACGAAAAGCTTAAAAAACTAAACCTTTTAAAAAAGAAAGATTGTTTTTATCACGAACTTTCTTTAGCAGAGCAAAAAAAAGTTGCGATTTTAAGATCATTAGTTAAGAATACCAACGTGTTTTTAGGAGACGAAATAATAAAAGAATTTGATTTAAAGGATAAAAAGCAGATACTTAAAATGCTTAAATCACTTTGCAAAAAAGATAACAAAACCGTTATAATAACAACGGATAATGATGATATTACAGAGATTGCAAACCGAGTAATAAAACTTAAAAACAAAAGTGTAACAAACGTAATTATAAATAAAAAACCTAAAGTAATAGGTGATTTAAAATGCTAATCATAAAAGACGCTTTAAGGGAAATAAGATTTAATAAAAAAAGATTTGTTTTATTACTTATCATTATAATACTATCGGCTAGTTTTTACGTAGGATTTAACTTAACGGCAAAAAGCACTCCCCTTGAGGTAGAACGTAATGATAAAGAAGGCAACATAATGGATATTAGTATTTCTTCTTCATTAGGTTTTTTAAAAAGTGATTATGATATATTAAAAAAAATAGAAGGCATAAACGGAATTATGATGGTTAGATTTCTAAATGTTAATGCTACTACCACAAAGGATGAATTTAAGTTTAAAGTTATTAGTATAAACGAAAATAAAAGCACAAAAGATAACGATTACATAAACAGACTTACCCTAACTAATGGTAGATACCCAATAAGTATTAATGAAGGGTTGGTACAAGAAGAATTCTTTATAAAAAACAACTTAAGTATTGGTGATTTAATAACCCTTAAACCTGAGGATAAAAACAAGCTAAAAGCTAAAAAAATAAAGATCGTAGGAACGGTAAAAAATAAATATGAAACGGAAGATAAAAAAAACGTTTTATACGTTGAAGAGCGAAACTTCGGGTATGATTATTATAACGGACTTTACGTCACATTAGACAATAAAACATCGTACTTAACAGATGAATACGAAAGTTATGTAAACGAATACAAAGAAAAGATAAAAACCACTCTTTCACCTGTTTTAAATGATTGGTATAAGGATCGTAAAACAATTATTGAAAATAATATATCTTCTTTACAAGAAAGGTTAAATGGCTACTACGCCCTATCTTTTGCCGAAACATCATTAAATGAACTAATAAACCAAACAAGTAAAGAATTAGAAAAAGAAAAAGAGCAATTATCAAAGCTTAAAAAGCCAGATATATTAATTAAAAGCAAAGATGAAATACCTACTTTTAAAAAAGTTAAAACAGAAATGAATGAAATGAAGAAAATATCAAGCGTTTTTTCATTAGCGATTTTAATTATTGGAACCATATCATCATCCATTTTAACAACCCTAAAAATAGATAATGATAAAAAAATGATTGGTATTTTAAGATCACTAGGTTATAGAAAAATTAGTATTTGTTTTAAATACGTTTTATATGTATTTTCAGTTAATTTAATCGGAAGTATACTTGGCGGACTATTATTTTATAAAATAATACCAATAATATTTAAAACAACCGATAACCCATTAAATTTAAAGTACACCCTATTTGCTTTTTTAATAACTACCATAATAAGCGTTTTAATAGTTTCTTTAAAAGCTATTTGTTTAAGTAATTTATCTTTAAGAAAAATAACACAAAAAAAATCTTATAAAACAAAATTAGAAAATACGTTTATTTGGAAAAAACTAAGTTTTTCCAGTAAAATCATCCTAAAAGATATTATTAAAAATAAAAAGCAAACGCTTTTAAGCATTTTTGTTATTACCGTTTTTATCGTGCTTATCATAACTGTTTTTGGCATCTTAAATTGGCCCGAAAAAACAAAAGTTACAAACATAATATTAACCTTTATCTCACTAATTTATTTAATAACAATATATTACTTGTTAAAAGAAGACGTTTGTAATTCAAAAAAAGAAATATCGATGGTTAAAAACTTAGGTTTTTATGATTACGAAATAATAAATTTTACGCTTAAAAAAAATACTTTTATAATATTTACTAGTTTAGTGGTTTGGCTAATATTTATTAGTATAGCAAAAATAAGTATCTCCTCTTTTAAGCTAAGTTTTAAAGCCTTCGTTACGACACTTTTTATAATGTTCATAATAACATTAATCGCAAATACTATGGTTTATTTAAATTTAAGAAAATCCTGTTATAATGAATAATAATATGTAAATTATCGTAAATTTTTAAGCAAAAGATATCAATGTTGCGTTTGCAGCATTGATATCTTTTTATCTTCATGTATAATTATATAGGTTTTTATAGGAGGTAAAAAATGAAAGAATACGAAGGTTTTAAAGGAAACTTGTGGAAAGAAGAAATAAACGTTAAACAGTTTATACTGGATAACTACACAGAATATACTGGCGATGCTTCGTTTTTAGCAGAGCCAACCGATAAAACAAAGAGATTAAATGATAAATATTTTGAAATGTCTAAAATAGAAATAGAAAAAGGAATCTATGACGTAGATACTAAAACAGTATCTGGAATTGATGCATACGCACCTGGTTACCTAATTAAGGAAGATGAAGTAATCGTTGGCTTCCAAACCGATGAGCCACTAAAAAGAATCGTTAACCCATTTGGGGGAATGAGGATGGCTAAACAAGCATTAGAAGCCTATGGATACAAATTAGATGAGAAAATACAAGAAGATTTTAAATATCGTAAAACTCATAACGATGGTGTTTTTTCTGCTTATACAACAGATATTAGAAAAGCAAGGCATGCTGGACTTTTAACCGGACTTCCTGACGCTTACGGAAGAGGAAGAATAATAGGTGACTATAGACGTATTTGTCTATACGGTATAGACAGGTTAATAGAAGAAAAGAAAAAAGACTTAATTAATCTCGAAAAAGAAGAATTAACCGAAAGCAAGATAAGATTAAGAGAAGAAGTATCAGAACAAATAATCGCGCTTAATGAAATTAAATCGATGGCACTAAAATATGGTTTTGATATTTCAAAACCAGCAGCCAATGCAAAAGAAGCAACCCAATGGCTATACTTTGGTTACTTAGCAGCAATTAAAGAAAACAATGGTGCAGCAATGAGTTTAGGTAGAACATCTACATTTTTAGATATATACTTTGAAAGAGATTTAAAAAATGGTGATATAACGGAAATAGAAGCCCAAGAAATAATTGACCAATTCATAATGAAACTTAGAATGGCAAGGCACTTAAGAACTCCTGAATATAATGAATTATTCGCTGGAGACCCAACTTGGGTTACTGAATCAATTGGTGGTATGACTGAGGATGGTAAATCACTAGTTACTAAAAATTCCTACAGATACTTACATACCCTATACAACCTAGGATCATCGCCAGAACCTAACCTTACTGTTTTATGGAGTGATCGTTTACCAGAAAACTTTAAACGATACTGCGCTAAGGTATCCATTGATACAGATGCAATTCAATATGAATCAGATGAATTAATGAGACCGATTCATGGCTGCGATTACGCTATCGCTTGCTGCGTGTCTGCTATGACGGTTGGAAAGCAAATGCAATTTTTTGGAGCTAGATGTAATCTTGCTAAAACCCTTTTATATGCCATTAATGGGGGTTATGATGAGGTAAAAAAAGAATTAATAGTACCTGGTTTGGAAAAAATAGAGGATGAATATTTAAATTATGATAAAATTAGAGCTGCTTACTCTACCGCTATGGAAAAAGTAGCTAAAACATACGTAGATGCCATGAATATAATTCATTACATGCACGATAAATACGCATACGAAAAAGGACAAATGGCCCTTCATGATACTAAGGTTGATAGATTAATGGCGTTTGGAATTGCCGGATTTTCAGTTGCTGTTGATTCTTTATCTGCTATTAAATATGCTAAAGTAAAACCAATAAGAGAGGAAAATGGTATTGCAATAGATTTTGAAGTTACCGGAGAATTTCCTAAATACGGTAATGACGATGATAGAGTTGATCTAATTGGTAAAGAATTACTAGAAGAATTTTATTCCTGCTTATGCAAACATAAATTATATAAAGGAGCTAAACATACCTTATCCGTTTTAACGATTACTTCTAACGTAATGTATGGTAAGAAAACTGGTTCTACTCCTGACGGAAGAAAAGCAGGTATAGCATTTGCCCCTGGAGCTAATCCAATGCATGGTAGAGATGCATCTGGCGCCCTTGCCTCTCTTAACTCAGTAGCTAAGATGCCATATGCTTCTTGCTGCCGTGATGGCATATCAAATACTTTTTCTATCGTACCTAGCGCATTAGGTCACTCTAAAGAAGAACAAATAGAAAATCTAGTAAACGTACTTGATGGATACTTTGAAAAAGGGGCTCATCATTTAAACGTTAACGTACTTAATCGTGAAATGTTAATTGATGCAATGAATAACCCTGGTAAATATCCTACTTTAACTATTAGGGTATCTGGTTATGCAGTACTATTTGATAAGCTATCTAAGGCTCATCAACAAGAAGTAATAAATAGAACGTTCCATGAAAGATTAGGATGTTAAAGTAAAAGGACATGAATTTCTCATTTCTATGTCCTTTTTTAAATTAATTCATATTCCCTATCTATAATATTTTTATTTGTTACATATTCCATATTCCATAACAAACTTATTACCTTTTTTACAAATAATAATACCAATGGTTGAATTTTGGTTAATATCTTTTATATTTTTATCAACGTAATTCATATAAGTTTACACTTGACCAATATGTTCTTTTTTTAATTCTGTTATCTTAAGTTCTATTACTACATATCTATTATCTTTTATATTAAAAAGCAATAAATCAATGTAGTTATATCTGTTTCCAAGCTTTATTGGATACTCATTTTCTACATAAGTAAAGCCGTGACCTAGTTCTTTTAGAAAATCATCAATATCTTCCAATATTAATTGTTTTAGCATTTTTTCTGATATTTTATCATTATTGTATTTGTTTTTTATTAGTATTGGATTTTTAATATATTCTACTGTATCAACTTTATCTCGACTAATAAGTTTAAGTTTTGTTTTATCATCTAATCTTTCGTATTCTTTATTTTTTATCCTTTCACGGAGAGCCCTTTTACTTAAGTTTTGCTCTTGACATATATAAATATAATAATTTATTTTATCCTTGCTTTTTAAAGGTAATAGTTCTTGATAATGACTCCACGTTAAAGAGTCAGCCAGTGGCTGACCTTTTTGAAAATTATAAAATTGTCTCATGTATTTTAGCGATGTTACAGAAAAATTTTTTTTCAAATCATTAGTTAACCTAATAGAATACTTCTTTATTATACTTTCACCATAATGTTTTCCAGCCTTACTAAGTAATTTACCAACGTTAAAGTAAGTCTTTAAATCACTACTATTTTTAGAATAGTCTTTTACCTTTTTATATACTTCGTTATTTATTAGTTCGTTTTTTATCTCAGTGTAATAATTCATATAAAGCTTCCTTTCAAAGTCATTTATTATATAGACTATTTATAAAAATATTGTTGGATTATGCAGTTATTTAATATATAATTAACATGGTGATAATAATGATTGGAAAAATAAACAGTATAGAAACAATGGGATTAGTTGACGGGCCTGGAGTTAGATTCGTTGTATTTATGCAAGGATGTCCTTTAAGATGCCAGTTCTGCCATAATCCAGAAACATGGATGCTAAAAGGAAAATGTAATGAATATACTCCAGAAGAACTCATAAAAAAAATATTAAATTATAAGCCATATTTTAAGCATAATGGTGGTGTTACCTTTTCTGGCGGGGAACCTTTAATGCAAAAGGAGTTTTTACTTGAGTGTTTAAAACTATGTAAAAAAGAAAACATTCATACTTGTATAGATACCGCTGGTACGATTCCTGATTGTAAGGAAATACTTAAATATACAGATTTAGTAATGTTTGACATAAAAGGAACAAACAAAGATAATTATAAAAGTATGACAGGTGCTAATATAAATACCTCATTAGAGTTTTTAAAACTATGTGAGGGAATGAACAAAAAACTATGGATAAGAGCAGTTATTGTTCCTAGTATAAATGATACTAAAGAATACATAAACGAGCTTATAAGCTTTGTTAAACCACTTAAGAATATAGAAAAAATAGAACTATTACCATATCACACTTTAGGTGTCCATAAATACGAAGATTTAGGGTTAAATTATTCATTAAAAGGCGTTCCTGATATGGATAAAAATACTTGCAAAAAATTAGAAGAAATGTTAAAAGAAGGATTAAAAAACTAATCCTTCTTTTCATACAACACTTTTAAAGTTGCCTTTTTTAATAACTTACTATAACCTTTCTCATAATCATCCATTGGAGACTTTGTTCTATTTAAATCAACAAAAAAACCATTCCAATCATTATATAAAATACTATCTCTTGTTAATAACATATTTAAAGCCCTATGAGCTTTTTTCGTTAATAACGCACCATTTTCAATGGTAGTCATACCACCATTTTTCTGCTCTACTATATGGTGAAAAGTTAATCCATTTTTTACTGTAACTAAATAACTCATCCAATCCATATCCTCTGGTTTATATATTTTAATCATTTCATCTAATAAAATTTTATTTTCATTTACATATATTTTTGACATAATATTAACTTCCTTACCGCAATATTATATTTATAAAAAAAGAAAAGTCAAGATAATAAAAAACTGAATATAGCAAATTAATAGACAATCTCTTTAATATAATTAACTATTTCAATCAAATTCATTCCATTAGATCCCTTTATAAGTATCACTTTATCTTTATCTAATAATTCTTTAATGTAATTTCTTGATTTATCTTCAGTCTTAAAATGTTTTATATGCTTTCTTTTAAGACCATTTTTTTTAGCTTCCCTACCAATGTATTTTGAGTACTTACCAATTGTAATTAATTCATCTATCCTTTTACCATCAACCAACCTTCCTATTTTTTTATGCACCTTTTTAGATTCTTTACCAAGTTCTAAAATATCACCTAAAACTACTATCTTTCTTACACTAAAGTTTTTCATATACTCTAGTGCTAATTTAACAGAAGCATAGCTAGCATTATAAGAATCATCTATTAAGGTTATATTATTACCTAAATTAATAACTTCTAACCTATGCTTTTCATTGCTATAACCATTTATACCTTTTTTTATCATACTTCTTGACATGCCAAGTAATTTACTTGCCAGGTATGATGCTAAGGCATTATAAATTAAAGTATGATTTCCCTTTATGCTTAAATCTTTTATATCGTCAATATCAAAACTTGTAATTACTCCCTCTTTAATATTATTAGCCATTACGTTACTTTTATTTTCCATACCAAAAGTCATGAGCTTAATTCCAGGTTTGATATCTTCTTTTACATTCATAAGCATATCATTATCGTTATTAACTATAAGTGTTCCACCATCCATACCATCTATTATTTCGAGTTTAGCCTTCAAAATATTTTCCCTAGTACCTAAATTACCTATATGAGAATCAAATACGTTAGTAATAATCGCAATATTAGGCTTTGCAATTAAAGATAAATTATGCATTTCATGCATTTTACTCATCCCCATTTCTAAAACCATGACATCTTCATCATTAAGTCTTAAAATATTAAGGGGAAGACCTATTTGACTATTTTCATTACCTTTCGTACTTAAAACCTTATAATTTTGTTTTAATATATTTACTAACATTTCCTTAGTACTAGTTTTACCTACGCTTCCTGTTATTCCAATTACAGTACCTTTAAATAAACTTCTTTTATAAGCTGCTAAAGCTTGTAACGTTTTTTTTACATCTAAAGAAATTAAAACCGTTTTATCTTCAAACCCGTTTAAATCTAAATCAAAAATCTTTGATATAACACATATTTTAGCACCATTTAAAAACGCATCTTTATAAAATAAGGAACCATCTTGTTTTTCTCCTTTCACACCAAAAAAAGTGCCTTCATTTGTTTTTATTCTGCTATCTATAAAACATTCTTTAATTACTTCATCTTCGTTTCCAATTAGTAATTTACAATTACAATGTTTTATTAAGTCACGCGCGGTTATCATTTACATCACCTATTTTAAACTATGATAGTAAAAAAAATAAGTGATAAGTTACTTATCACCCATTACATTTTTACTTACTTTTTTAGACATTAAAACATCTATTATTTCATAAACTATATCATAAATTTGCTCTTCTAAATCATTTATATTAACACCTAATTTAAATATACTTACACCCTTTTTTAATATCTTATCTCTTATTATATCATCCATAAAACATCCATCAAAAATAACAACTGTTACATTCGCTTTTGTTTTTAAAAGTTTAGATGCCTGTTTTATCAATTTATTTCCTATTTCCTTATACTTTATAATATCATTATCCTTATCATAATAATACTTACCATTATATTTATCTTCATCATTAGAATTATAATTTCTTATATTATCAATTATTTGAGGCGTGGCCTTAACTTCAATTAAGTTAAGTTTACCATCAGAAGTATTAAATGCTACATCTGCCCTTGTTATTAAATCACCATTATCATACACTTTATATTCATTTTTAACATCATAACCCAAGCTTTTATAATAACAAGCTGCGATATAATTACCATATACGCCAAGTAACGTTTTAACAATTACATCTGTGTTATTAGACAATTCTTTAGTTTCAGTAACACATAATATTTTCTCATAAAACATGCGCGGTAAATTAATATCCATACGGTTTGCTAAATCAATTATTTCTTTACTTATACCGTTTTGCTTTAATGTATCTAAAATAAAATCATAAGTATCTTTATCAGTAAAACTCTTTGTCATATAATTACCTCTTAATTGTATTTTATCATATAAAAATATATAAATCTTGTCTTTTATTAGGATTTGTCATTAATTTACATTATTCTATTTATGTAAACAATATATACTAAATATCATAATATTTAAGGAAATATGATATAATATTATGCATATGAGGTGATTTTGATGGCTGAAAGTTTAGTACATACTTTCTTAGGATTATTTGAGGGATTAAATAGTATTCCATTTGGTAAGGAATTAATAGTTTTTATTATTTCGTTAATGCCGATATTAGAACTTAGAGGTGGATTAATTGCCGCTGCCTTGCTTGGTCTTGACGTAGTCCCCGCATTCATAATATGTTTAATCGGTAACCTACTTCCATTACCTTTTATACTTTGGTTTATAACACCAATATTTAATAAGTTAAAAAAGACAAAACATTTTAGTAAGTTTGTAACAAAGTTAGAAAACAAAGCGCTTGCTAAAAAAGATAAAATAGAAAAAGCCGAGTTTTGGGGACTTTTATTCTTCGTTGGAATACCACTTCCCGGAACTGGTGGATGGACTGGATGCCTCGTTGCATCATTAATTAACATGGATAAGAAAAAAGCGATGACGGCAGCAACATGCGGTGTTTTACTTGCAGGCTTAATTGTTGGTTCTGTATCGTTTGGACTTTTAAAAGGAATTACAGGATAAGGATGTGTTTTAAATGAATGATAAACAAGTAAAAGAAATAACATCAAGAGATGTAGATTTTGCGCAGTGGTATACTGACGTAGTTAAAAAAGCAGATTTAGTAGATTACTCATCTGTTAAAGGAAGTATGATTATAAGACCATATGGATATGCAATATGGGAAAACATGCAAAAAGTGTTAGATAAAAAATTTAAGGAAACGGGTCATGAAAATTTACAGATGCCAATGTTCATACCAGAAAGTTTACTACAAGTAGAAAAAGATCACGTTAATGGATTTGCACCAGAAGTTGCTTGGGTCACTCATGGTGGTGAAAACAAGCTTGAAGAAAGAATGTGTGTTAGACCTACTTCTGAAACTTTATTTTGCGAACATTTTAAAAAGATAATAAATTCATACAGGGACTTACCTCTTTTATATAATCAGTGGTGTACGATCGTTAGATGGGAAAAAACAACAAGACCATTTTTAAGAAGTCGTGAAATTTTGTGGCAAGAAGGTCACACTATGCACGCTACTAAAGAAGAAGCAATTGGTGAAACTCTTAGAATGTTAAAAGTTTATGAAGACTTTCAGAAAAACGTTTTAGCAATTCCAGTATTTACTGGTAAGAAAACTGATAAAGAAAAGTTTGCGGGAGCTGATTCTACTTACGCAATTGAAGCGATGATGTATGATGGAGTTGCTCTTCAAAACGCAACGTCTCACTACTTTGGACAAGGATTTGCTAAAGCATTTGATATTAAGTTTTTAAATAAAGAAAATAAATTAGAAAATCCATACCAAACATCATGGGGATGCACAACAAGAATGATTGGCGCACTTGTTATGGTTCATGGTGATGATAGAGGTTTAGTACTTCCACCTAGAATCGCACCTGTTAAAGCTATTGTTATTCCAATTGGAAATGGTGAAAAGGTAGATAACGCTTTAAAAGAAATTACCGAGGATTTAGAAGATTCACTAATAACTTACAAAGTAGATAATTCTAATAAAACTCCAGGATTTAAATTTGCTGAAGCGGAAGTTAAAGGATACCCTGTTAGAATTGAAGTTGGTAAGCGTGATTTAGAAAATGGCATTGTAACAATCGTTAGACGTGACACCTTAGAAAAGGTTGGGGTACCAGTTAATGAGGCTGTTATGAAAGTAAACGAATTATTAATAAACATTCAAAATGATATGTATAATAAAGCACTTGAAAGAAGAAATAGTATGGTATATAATGCTGATACTTATGAAGAAATGAGTGATATTGCAAAAAATAAACCTGGCTTCATATATACTAACTGGTGTGGTGATGTTCTTTGCGAAAACAAAATAAAAGATGATTTAGG
>CAYOWI010000005.1:0-57315 GCA_964407685.1 uncultured Muribaculaceae bacterium | reverse complement strand
TTAATTCTGGAGGTATAACAGGAAGTGCTGTTAATATCATCCATTCAGGTTTATTCCCTGATTTGTCAAATGAATCTAAGATATCTAATCTCTTTAATAGACGCGTTCTCTTTTGCTCTTGAGCGCCCTCTAATTCTTCTTCTATCTTCTTTATTTCTTCTTTAACATCAATTTCTTTAAGAAGTTTTAAAATTGCCTCAGCTCCCATACCTACTTCAAAAGTATTACCATACTTTTCATAATATGCACGGTATTCCTTATCAGATAAAGTTTGTTTCTTCTCTAATGGGGCTGATCCTGGATTGATAACAACATAAGAAACAAAATATAAAACTTCTTCTAAGTCTCTTGGAGACATATCAAGTACTAATCCCATACGAGATGGTACACCTTTAAAGAACCAAATATGAGATACTGGTGTTGCAAGTTCGATATGACCCATACGTTCACGACGAACTTTAGCCTTAGTAACTTCAACTCCACATCTATCACAAATTATATCTTTATATCTTAATCTTTTGTACTTACCGCAAGCACATTCGTAATCTTTAGTTGGCCCGAAAATTTTCTCGCAGAACAAACCATCTCTTTCTGGTTTTAAAGTACGATAGTTAATTGTTTCTGGTTTTTTTACTTCTCCATAAGACCACTCTCTAATTTGTTCGGGTGAAGCGATAGATATTTTAATTCCTTCAAATAGATTTGCATCTAACATTACTCTTCATCCCCTTCCATTAAAGCATCATCCATTTCATCTATCTCATCTTCGATTTCTGCTTCATAATCATCTTGTTCTTCTTCACTTACAAGCTCATCTGATTCTGATATAGCCTCTTCTTCAGAAATAACATCTACTGTTTGTTTTGGGTTAACCATTGAAACATTATCTATTTCTTCAATCGATAACGGAGAGACCTCTTTTTCTTCCTCTTCTTCAAGCGTTTTAACATCTACTTCTTTACCATCTTCCGTAATCATAGCAATGTTTAAACCTAATGCTTGGAATTCTTTTACAAGAACACGGAAACTTTCTGGAACACCGGCTTGATTTATTGGTTTACCCTTAACGATTGATTCGTAAACCTTAACACGTCCTACAACATCGTCTGACTTAACCGTTAAGATTTCTTGAAGTACATGAGCTGCACCATAAGCATAAAGCGCCCAAACTTCCATTTCACCAAATCTTTGTCCACCAAATTGTGCCTTACCACCAAGTGGTTGCTGTGTAACTAATGAATAAGGTCCAGTTGCACGTGCATGTAACTTATCGTCAACCATATGGTCAAGTTTAATCATGTACATAACACCAACTGCTACTCTATTATCAAATGGTTCACCTGTTTTACCATTATATAAAACGGTTTTGCCATCCGGATCCATACCAGCTTCGGCCATCATTTCCTGGATATCTTGCCATGTTGCACCATCAAATACTGGTGTTGCAGTATAAACTCCTAATTTTTTAGCAGCCATACCTAAGTGCATTTCAAGTATTTGTCCAGGATTCATACGAGATGGAACACCTAGTGGGTTAAGTAAGATATCTACTGGAGTACCATCTGGTAAGTATGGCATGTCCTCTTGTGGTGCAACAAGCGAAATAACACCCTTGTTACCATGACGACCAGCCATCTTGTCACCAACTTGAATCTTACGCTTTTGAACAATGTATACACGAATCTCTTTAGAAACTCCGCTTGGAAGTTCATCAGAATCTTTCTTAGTATAAATCTTTATATCATGAACGATACCAGCTCCACCGTGTGGAACACGTAAAGACGTATCTCTTACTTCACGAGTTTTTTCACCAAAGATTGCATGTAATAATTTTTCTTCAGAAGTAAGTTCTACCATTCCCTTTGGAGTAACTTTACCAACTAGAATGTCACCTTCTTTAACTTCTGTACCAATTCTTATAATACCATCAGCATCTAAGTTCTTACGGGCTTCTTCACTTACGTTAGGAATATCACGAGTAATCTCTTCAGGTCCTAACTTAGTATCACGACATTGTATTTCATAATCTTCTATGTAAATTGATGTTAGCACATCATCTTTAACCATTCTTTCATTAAGAATTACAGCATCTTCGTAGTTATAACCATTATAAGTCATGAATGCAACAACTAAGTTCTTACCTAATGCTACCTCACCTTTATCTGTTGAAGGACCATCCGCAATTATTTGACCACGAGTTACTTTGTCTCCAACCCTTACGATTGGTCTTTGGTGATAACACGTACCAGCGTTTGAACCTTCGAAATTTTTAAGAATGTAAATATCCTTAGCTTTAGTAGTTTTAACAACTATTTTTTTACCATCAACATATTCTATTACACCATCTGCTTTTGCAATTACGGCAACACCACTATCTTTAGCAGCTTGCGCCTCTACCCCTGTTGCAACAAGTGGAGCTTCTGCTCTTAAAAGTGGTAATGCTTGACGTTGCATGTTAGATCCCATTAACGCACGGTGTCCATCATCATGATCAAGGAATGGAATACAACTTGTAGTAACTGATACTATTTGTTGTGGAGCTACGTCTATATAATCTATTTCACTTGGTTTAGCCAAAATATTTTCACCATTAGAACGAGCTGGAACATGTTCTTGAATGATTGTATCTCCGTCCATTTCTATCTTAGCTTGAGCAATGATATGTCCATTTTCTTCGTCAGCTGTTAAATAATCTATTTGGTCTTGTAACTTACCATCTTTAACTTTTCTATATGGAGTCATAATAAACCCATAATCATTTACTTTTGCATAATTAGCAAGAGATGTAATAAGCCCGATATTAGCACCTTCTGGTGATTCGATAGGACAAATTCTACCATAGTGAGAAACATTTACGTCACGCACTTCCATGGCAGCCCTATCCCTTGATAATCCACCAGGTCCTAAAGCCGATAAACGACGTTTATTATTTAACTCTGATAAAGGATTTATTTGATCCATGAACTGTGATAGTGGACTTGATCCAAAGAATTCTTTAATAACCGCTGTTATTGGTCTTATGTTAATTAATGTTTTAGGAGTCGCCGTTTCAATATCTAAAGTAGTCATTCTCTCACGAATAACCCTTTCCATACGAGCAACACCAATTCTAAATTGATTTTGTAATAACTCACCAACCTGTCTTAAACGACGATTAGATAAGTGATCTATTTCATCAATTGAACCAACGTTATGTAAAAGATTTAAATAATATGATACAGATGCATATATATCTGATATAGTAAGTGTTTTAACATCAATATTTTGATCATTACCTACCACTTTTATAATTTTATCTGGCTCTACCGGAGAAAAAATATTAATAACTTGAACCATAGTATGACTATCAAGTTCTTTATCCATGGTAGCATCAACCATACCATATCCATCAGCTAAAATTGGTTTTAAAGTTTCCATAACTTCATTAGTAACCTTAGTTCCGCTTTTAATTACAATTTTACCATCAACTTTGATATCCTCAGCTAGTGTTTGATTTAATAAACGATCAACAACATTAAGTTTCTTGTTGAATTTATAACGTCCAACTCTAGCTAAATCATACCTAAAATTATCAAAAAATCTAGTAATTAATTGATTCTTTGCACTATCTAAAGTAGCAGGTTCACCTGGTTTTAATTTTTCGTATATTTCAAGCAAAGCCTCATCAGTATTCTTAGTAGAATCCTTACTTAAAGTATTTATCAAGTACTCATCTTGACCAAATAGTTTTAACATATCGTCGTCGCTAGATAATCCAAACGCTCTTAAAAAAGCAGTAATAACAACCTTTCTATTACGATCTATTCTAACATCTACAACATCTTTACTATTTAATTTATATTCAAGCCAAGTACCTCTTGTTGGTATAATTTGGGAAGATATTATAGAACGTCCATTTTTATCTATTTCTCTTCCATAATACACACTTGGAGAACGTACTAACTGTGATACAATAACACGCTCTGAACCATTAAATATAAATGATCCTGAATCTGTCATAAGTGGCATATCACCTAGGAATATTTCTTGTTCCTTAACTTCACCTGTTTCATTATTAAACAAACGAGTTTGAACCTTTAACGGAGCTGCATAAGTAGTCTTCTTCTCCTTACATTCTTTAATCGTATGTCTTGGTTCATCAAATGAGTATTCCCCAAATTCTAAAGATAATGTTCCAGAGAAATTTTCTACTGGGCTTATTTCCTCTAACACTTCTTTGATTCCATCTTGAATAAACCAATTGTAAGACTTTGTTTGTATCTCAAGTAAGTCTGCTAATTCCAATGATTTTTCAACCCTTGAAAAGTCTCTTCTTTCACGGTATTCGTTTACTTTTTTAATCTTATAAGCCACGCGTTTCCACCCCTAAACTATAAATTTTTAAAGAACATGTCTAAAATTAAAGACACAGTACCAATTTAAAATATTACAAGAAAAAGCTAGGCTTGTCAATAGATTTTAGAAATTATTACAAAAAAACACAAATAATTAAAATTATATACCTAATTACCTGTGTTTTAATAAAATTTTTACTTAACTATTATAAAAAACATAAAGAGATACTATATATTATTACTATTTAGCCCTTATTATGTAAAATCCTTTCTTCTTTACAATTACAACGACACTACTATATACATCTTTCATATCTCTTATTAAACTTTCTGCGCCCTGCTGTTTTCTAACAACTATCCATAACTCCCCATTATCTTTTAAGTGTTTTTTCGCTCCCATTATAATTTCATATAACTTTTCTTTTCCTACTCTTATAGGGGGATTAGATACTATGTAATCATACTTATTATTTATACTTTCATAAGCATCCGATTCAAAAATATTTGCCTTTAATCCCTGTTCTTTTAAAGCCATATTAGATAAATGAATGGCTCTTTTATTAACGTCAGACATATCCACAGCAAAACCTAATTTTGATGCATATATTCCAATTGGTCCGCAACCGCAACCCATATCAAGAAACGTTTTTTTCTGCGGGTTATTATACTCAAATGTTTTTAATAATAATTCTGTGCCAAAATCTAATTCACCTTTAGAAAATACACCATTATCAGTATAAAAATAATAATTAATACTGTGGATAAGTACATTTACTTTTTTTATATCATGAGATAAATTTTCATCATTCGTAAAATAATGTGCCATAATGCCCCCGTTAAACTAATTAAATATTTTATTTTTTAACTTTTACCTCGTTATAAAAACCTATTATTGATAAAATTAGCGCAACAAATTCATCAATACTTGCGATGAATGAAGCAACTGAAAGATTATATATTACCCATAATATGCAATTTGGAATAGATAATAATTTATAAATCTTAGGACTTTTTTGCCATACGCCTATAGTATATAATACAATTGCAAATATAGGCAATAAACTAAAGAAATTAGTATAAGTTATAATTCCAGTAACTCCTATTACAAATAATAAAGCAAATAATAATAATTTATATGACGTTGTGTACTCTTGTTTGTTCAGTTTAAAGAAAATTAAATTCCTAATTATAGCTATAATTAGAGTAGCATATCCACTAGTTGCATTTAAAAACATATAACTTATTGCTTGAAAAACATTCATAAGAATTCCTAAAAATCTAATATTTTTCTGGTTTTTAGAAAAAAATGTTATTCCAAAACATGTAAAACATAACAAAGAAAATATCTGGGATAATACATAATTTAATGTTAACTCCATAATTAAAAACTCCTTTTCAAACGCATATAACTAATAATAAACTAATTATAACACAAATAAAAAGAATACGAAATAATTCGTATTCTCTAAGTACTTATTTACTAAATTATGCAAGTTCAACAGTAGCGCCAGCTTCTTCAAGCTTAGCTTTAATGTCGTTAGCTTCATCCATAGCAGCGTTTTCTTTAATGTTTCCGCCTTCATCAGCTAACTTCTTAGCTTCCATTAATCCTAAACCAGTAATATCTCTAATTACCTTAATTACTTGGATCTTAGTTGCTCCAGCATCCTTTAATACTACAGTTGCAGAAGTCTTTTCTTCAGCAGCAGCTCCAGCAGCTGGTGCAGCAGCTACAGCTACAGCACTTGGATCTACTCCAAATTCCTCTTTCATTGCGTCTACTAATTCTTTTACTTCAAGAATTTTCATTTCTTTAATTGCATCAATTATTTCTTGTGTACTTAATTTTGCCATTTTTATCTTCCTCCCTAATTTTTTATTATTTTTCTTCTAGATTTTGACTATGTAAGTCAAGACAAATTGCAACGTTCTTAACGTGCTCCATTAAGCCAGCAGCAAACATTGTAAGTAATCCATCCATTGATGGTACTTTTGCTAACTCATTTAGTTCTTCAAGCGTTGTTTCTTTACCATCTACGTATCCACCTTTTAATTCTAAGGCTGGATGATCTTTAGCAAAATCTGCTAAAACCTTAATAGGTGCTATAGCATCATTTGAAGTTGCTAGAGCAGATGGGCCTTCAAGGCATTCATCTAACT
Source organism: uncultured Muribaculaceae bacterium (assembly GCA_964407685.1). Lineage (GTDB taxonomy): Bacteria > Bacillota_I > Bacilli_A > RF39 > UBA660 > Aphodocola. The sequence continues at coordinate 50,821 of CAYOWI010000005.1, read as the reverse complement.
TAATAGATAATTTATCAAACGCTCTTTTTGTTAAAGTATTTTTATATACTTTATAAGAAGATTCTGATTCACGAAGTTTACGACGAAGATCAACGATCTCTGCATCAGTTAAACCACGGTAATCAAACAAGATAGCACTGTTTGCGTTTTTAACACGTTCAGCTATTTCGTTTACAATTTCCTCTTTTTTAGCTATGATTGCTTGGTTTGCCATGTTCCTTCCTCCTTTTTTAGTAATAAGTACCTAAATTAAAAGGTCTTTAACATCAAAGACATTAAAGACCTTAAAATCCTAATTATGATTTTTGTCCTCGGTAGGAATAATAGTTATGCGAAAAAACGCTCCTACTGTCTTTGGTACTATATAATTATGCCATAACAGCAATAACTATTCATATTTTAAAACATTTAATATTATTTGTCAAATGAGCTTAAATCAACTTTGATTCCAGGACCCATAGTTGACGCTAAAGATACGTTCTTTAAGTAAATACCTTTAGCAGCTTGTGGTTTAGACTTAATTATTACGTCCATAAACGCATTAACATTGTCTTTTAATTGTTCTTCAGTAAACGAAACTTTACCAACGATTGCATGAACGTTAGCATATGAATCCGTTCTATACTCAACACGTCCCTTTTTAACGTCTTGAGTAGCTTTTGCAGTATCCATCGTAACAGTACCAGTTTTTGGGTTAGGCATTAAACCCTTAGGTCCTAAAATCTTACCTAATTTACCTAAAAGTGGCATCATTTCAGGCGTTGCAATAATTACGTCAAAATCAAACCAATTTTCTTTTTCGATTTTCGTAATCATATCAACGTCACCGACATAATCAGCCCCAGCAGCTTCAGCTGCTTTTGCAGCATCACCTTTAGCTAAAACTAATACTTTTTTAGCCTTACCAGTTCCGTGAGGAAGTACGATTGCTCCTCTTAATTGCTGATCGTTTTTCTTGGTATCTAAATTTAATCTAACCGCAATTTCAACGGTTCCATCAAATGTTGATACAGAAGTTTCTTTTACTAATTTTACAGCATCTTCAAGTAAATAAGATTTCCCTTTTTCTATCTTACTTAAAGCCTCAGTATACTTCTTACTTTTCTTTTTCATTTTCTTACCTCCTTGTGGTATATAGCGGATTTTCCTCCCACATAGATAAATCTATATGACTTATATTATTATTTTTTAACTAATCTTTAATTTCAATACCCATGTTCTTAGCAGTACCAGCAATACTTTTCATCGCTTCTTCTACCGTGTAAGAATTTAAATCAGGTAATTTAATTTCGGCAATTTCCCTTAATTGCGCAGTAGTAATACTTCCAACAACCTCACTTGAGCCCTTAGCAGACCCAGCCTTAACTTTCGCATACTTCTTAAGTAAGAATGGAGTTGGTGGAGTTAAAAATCTCAAATCAAAACTTCTATCATCATAAATAGTAATTTCAACTGGAATTATATCTCCCATCTTATCTTTAGTTGCATCATTGTACTTAACACAGAACTCTCCTGAGTTAACTCCTGCTGGTCCTAACACCGTTCCTACTGGTGGAGCTGGTGTTGCTTTTCCTGCTGGCAATTGCAACTTAATCATTTTTACAACTTCTTTTGCCACGAAAAACACCTCCTATAATCATTTTTTCGCGAGTGGTCAAATAGCTTTGTTTTTAAATCCGCGCCTTCCACTTTTTTCTTTCATCATCTATATAAATATAGCTGCGCATTAATTTTATCACAGCATATATGATAAAAGCAATAGTTTTTTACTTTTATTCCTTAGTAAACTGAGTAAGTTCTAACTCAACGTTTGTCTCTTGACCAAATAAATCAATTGATACGTTTGCTACCGACTTATCAGTATCAATAGCAGTTATCTTACCAGCAAGCATTTTAAACGGCCCATCAGTTATTTTAACTTTGTCCCCAACTTCATAATTTACAACAACTGTTTCGCCAGTATAACCAATTTCTTTAAAGATTCTTTCTACTTCTTCATCATATAAAGGAACTGGTTTAGCTCCCTTACCAGAAGAACCTAAAAATCCTGTTACACCTGGAGTGTTACGAACTATGTACCATGACTCATCAGACATAATCATTTCTACTAAAACATAGCCAGGAAATAATTTTTTTATTTTTTCTTTTTTCTTTCCGTCCTTTATTTCTACTTCTTTTCTTTCTGGAACAATTACCCTAAATATATTTTCTTGCATTTCCATCGAGTTAATTCTCATATCTAATTTTTCTTTAACCTTAGCCTCATGCCCAGAATAAGTATTTACTACGTACCATTTTTTTTCTTCCATATTAACCAATTAACTCCTTTACGTATGATAATAATGCAACAATTAAATCCGTACCAACAAAAAATATACATATAAAAATCATAAATACTAGCGTTGCTACCGAATACTTAAATAAATTCTTTTTTGAGGTCCACATAACTTTACCAGCTTCTTTTTTTACGTCTTTAAAAAAGTCAGATAAAAATTTAAATAAATTTCTTCTTTTATTTTTCTTCGTCATTTTTTATCTCCTATTTATTTAAAATAAAAAACACTTTTTCGTGTTTACTAAGTAGATAGTAACACAAAGCTTAAAAATAGTCAATTTATTTTGTCTAAAATATTTTTTAATTTTATCCTTATTCTAAATAATGCACTTTCTATAGATTTAGTCGTTTTTCCAAGGCTTCTTGATATCTCATCATAATTGAAACCATAAAGTCTTAATTCATAAACTTGTTTTTCAAATGATGTTAACTCTTTATTAAGCATTTTATTAAAACTTTCTGCATTTTCCTTACTTACCAAAAGGTCTTCAATTCCACCCGTATTATTATGTACTACGTTTTCAAATCCATTTTTATCATCCTCATTATGATAATCCATTGAGTAAGACTCATTTAAAATACTATGCTTTTTCCTACTTGCTTGTTTTACGGCCGTTATTATTTTCCTTTTAATACATATAAATGCAAAAGTAGAGAATTTTATGTCTTTTTGATCTTTATATCCTTTTATCGCAGAATCAAGACCAATAAGTCCTTCTTGATATAAATCATTATAGTCTATTCCCTTACCTTCTACAAAGGGTGAGTATTTTTTTGCATAATAATCAATCGCAGACTCATACTTTTTATACAAGGTTTCGTTTGCATCTTCATTATTTTCTGAAATCATGTATAATAATTCAAAATCATCTTCGTATTGTTTTTCCATTATATCCCCCTAACTTCTTTGTCTTATAACCTCATATATCATTATTCCGGCAGCAACAGATGCATTTAAACTGTTTATTTTACCAAACATAGGAATAGAAGCTATAAAATCACAATTTTTCTTTACTAAATTACTCATTCCAAAACCTTCACTACCAATTATTATCGCAACTGGCATTTTATAATCTATCTTGTCATAAGAAATACTATTTTCCATATCCGTACCAACAACCCATACACCTTTATCCTTTAGTTTCATGATGGTATTATTAATGTTTGTTATTTCAACTATTTTAACGTTATCCAAAGCCCCAACAGAAGTTTTCATAACGGTGCCAGTTACTTTTACACTACGGTTTTTAGGAAGCACGATAAAATCTACTCCCGCAGCCTCACAGGTCCTTATAATTGCTCCAAAATTATGTGGGTCTTCTAAGTGGTCCAAGATGATGATAAAAGGGTTTTTAGGCATATTATTTAACATATCCTTTTCACTTAAGTATTTAAAATCTTCAATTTCTAAAATAACACCTTGATGATTAGCTTTTTCAATTTTATCTAGCTCTTTATTTTCTAAATAGTTAATACTTACGTTAAAACTTTTTAAATAGTTGTCAACTTCTGAATCTATCATATTTTTTGAAAGATAAGCTTTTTTTATTTTTCTTTTATTATGAATTAGTTCCTTAGCAACGTTTTTACCATACACATACATATTAATCACCCAAAATCACTTTCATTATCTGTTTTATTCTTTCATGGTTTCCTAGTAAGTAAAGCATACCAAATAATGCCTCCAAAGCAGTCGCTTTTTTATAGACTTTTATGCTAGTGTTCTTTGGCTTAGAATTCGTTTTATAGTTTCTTGCTCTTCTTATCGTATAAAGTTCTTCTTCATTTAATATTTCGCTTAAAAGAAGAGTATCAAGAATTTTAGCTTGGCTATTAGCGCTAACATATAAAATAGAGTCTTTCGTTAACAAATTAGCACTATGTTTTTTATTAGAAACTAGATAATTTCTAATTTCTAACTCGTATACACAATCTCCTAAATATGCTAAAACCCCAGCATTTATTTCGTTTATATTCACTTTCTTCACATCCATAAGTATTAAATCACATTAAAACGTAAAAAACAAGGAAAACCTTGTTAATCTATTTTTAGTATCTTTTCTCCATTTTTAGAATAGAAGTATTTTTCTCTTGCATACCTTGCGGCATAATCAGGATTTTTAAGTTTTTCAACATCATCTGATAAGGTTTTTTCCTCTTCTTTAAGAATTTCTAACTGTCTAGTTAACGCTTGCTTTTCTTTGCTTTTTTCTCTTATCTTAAACACGTTTCCAACCGATGATACAATTGATAAACTAATTACGAAAAAACAAAATATCGAGGTTAATACTATCCTTCTACGTTCTTTTGCGGTGAATTTATTTGCCATCATACCATCTCCATTATATACATTATATAATTAAATAAAGAGATTTTCTAGAAGTTTTTGTCACTAAAGTAAAGTAATTGACAAAACAACCCACCAACTATTAAAAAAATAACTATATAATAATTTAAGATACCATAATCTATTTTATATAATAAAAAATAAAAAATAATTACATGAGAAAAACAAAATAATAATTCTCCAATAACCTTAATAATTTTCTTTTTTAAATTAAACATTTTAAATAACTTTAAAGTAGAAACAAAAAACATTCCATATATAAAAGAATAGAAAATAACTTTAAATTGACTTTCTAAATTCATTATTTAAACAACCTTGTTATTACGGAATCTTCTTTTTTTGTTTTTCCTACATCAAGATATGAAAAACCATCTATAACACCCTTTATCATTATCGTTCCGTCATATGTATCTAATTTTATTATTTCTAATTCTCTTCCCTTTATACCCAAAGGACCAGCACTAGTTTCAAGAAGAAACTCTTCACTATCAAAACTATCTATTTTAGTTATTCCACTTATAGTAATATTTTGCCTTTCTGTTATTGTTATATTATGATTCATTACTTCTATTTTATCAGCATCTTTATTCATAAGACCCTCCTGATAAAATATATTAAAAAAAAAGAAAAATATGATAACGTATTAATCTGCCTTATTATAAGCTTCTTCTATCGCGTCATCTATTTTCTTTCTTAATTCAGCATTAATCGGATGAACATAGTCCCTGTATTTTCCATCTTGCATTTTTTTATTTGGCATAGCCGCAAAAATTCTGTCATTTCCTTTTATAATTCTAATTCCATTTACCTTTAAACAGTTATCAAAGATTATTTCGGCATATCCTATCATTCTAGAATTATCTTTGTTTTCCTTTTGAATAAATACACTAGTTATTTCCATATGATCACTCCTACAATATTAATACTAATATAATTTTACCATAACATTTAAAAAAATAGCAAATTTATTACTATTTTTTTATTTTTTTTCTAAGTATTATAGCTATTATAAGCAAAATTACTAACCCTGATATAATGAGAATATAATTAGGAACCTTTCTTCCCGTTGTTATTGTAACGATAAGCTCTGCTGAAGATTCGCTTCCATTTTTATTTATCTTTTTATCTATCATTTCTACTAAATAATAGCCATCCATATCATTATCTTTAATGGTTACTAATGCAGTTGAATCTTTATCTTGAATAAGTTCATAACCCTCTGGTGCTTCTTTTTCTACAACCCGATACTCACCAGGAGCTAATTTAGAAATAAGAGCTCTTCCGTTATTAGTAAGAATAATATAAGTAGCGTCTTTATCATCTTCTTTTAAGTTTGAATCGTAGACATAGTTTCCATCACCAGTTTGTTTTAATAAAACATCTTGGTAAACATTATTTATTTTTCTTTGAAGAGAAAATTTACCCCCTGATAAAAGCTTACCATCATCATCCTTTTTTTGAAATTCTAAACCTGCAAACCCATTTGTAAATGACACGTTTTTATCTGAGCCGCAAACATTAATTGCTTTCGTTGGCTCAGATGGTAACGTAAGTCCTTCTGGTGCCTTGGTTTCTGATATAGTATAATTACATTTAGTTAATGTATATACCTTAAACTTTCCTTTACAAGTTCTAAGTTTAGTAATAGCTCCTTCAGTATCTTTATTAGCAAGATCGTATTCACCTGGCTTTATTTCCTTAAAGTAAAGACTATTTCCATTTTCTCTTATTTCAAACTCCGGACCAGTATAAGTATCTGTGCCACAACCATCATCCAAATCAATAACGTTCCCTTTTTCATCTACTGTTTTTTTTGTTAAGTTAAATTCCTTATTTTTGTTTTTAATTGTTTTAGTTGCATAACTAGTTGAACCAGCAATATTGGCTGCACTTACCGTTATTGAAATTGGGCTTGAATTTTCTTCATATCCAGGTGGAGTTGATGCTTTTACTTCTTTTAAACAATATGTACCAGGTTTAGGAATATTTTGGTATTTTGCCGTTCCATCACTTCCAGTTGTAATAGTATCAAGTAATTTAGTACATTTGTTATCTTCATATACGTTAAACTTAACACCTTTTAATTTTTTTCCATCTAGTGAAGCTTCTTTTGTTATTTTTAACTGAAATTTTGGTGTATATACTTTTATATATCTACTAGAAGTCGTACCATATATCGAAACAACATCCTGTTGGTCATTTTTATAATATGCCTTAGCCTCTCCTTTATTTGCACTATGAACACTTATTTCAACAATTTTAGCGTTATCTTTACTTATTGCGCTTGCACTTGAAATCGTTATTGAATTATTTGTCTTTGTAACCTTTAAACCATTTGATATGCCAGTATCATAGTATTGAAATTTTGTTGAATTTATTGTTTTTCTAAAATCCCCAGTTTGAGAATTATATACTAATTCAATAGGATTAGCGACAGCAGCCATACTAAATCCTGGCGGATTACTCAAAAATGATTCATTAACTGCTGTTACAATCCGGTTATACTCTTTATAAATATTTTGAACATTAGCATTTGTGTTACTTTTTATTTGATTATAAAAATCTCCAGAAAGTACAAGTCCCGTTCTATTAGAATTAAATTTAACTTCACCTACTGCTATTTGCCAGATCAATCCTTGGGCTGCTATTATCTTGGCTGTATCTGCTGCCGAGATATCTTTTTTAACGGTTGGCGCTTTATAAGCAAAAGTTAAAACATATTTTAATAAATCTTTTTTAGAAGTATCATTTGAGCTAAAATATTTGCCATTATAATTTCCTAAAGTACTCTCAGAATGAGAACCATTACCGTTTATTTTAGCTTCCGGCTCTATACAATAAACTTGTTCACTTACTGTATCTTTATATAAAAAGGAAAATTCTTGGATGTTTTTTGAGTATACTTCTTTTCCTTGATATTTTAATGAAAAAGTTAATTTTGGAAAACTTTTTGCAGCACTCGACGCATAAAAGCCTATTTTAGCAGCCATTAAATTATCGCTAAAGCCAAAGAAAGATATTATTGTTAATACAAATAAACATATTATACTTTTTGCTTTGTTATTCATTATTATTACCTCCTTGACCTCTTGCAACACTTAAAATTTGTAAATCGTCATCATCAACAGAAGCAAAATTAATAAATGACCCTGCTTCTTTTCTTGTTATATCAAATGCTATGGTAAGATATTTTTTATCGCCTTCGTATACCAATTCATTAGCTAACGTATCATTTTCTAAATAGCCATAATCAGTCATTACCCAACCCTTATTTTCTTCGTATGATTCATTAAATTGCATACCATCAGGAATATAATCTTTTACAGCATAAATATAACCTGGATAATATCCAATATTTTCTAATTCTATCGTATAAATAACCTTTATACTCAAGTTATTTATATCTTTCACATCTAATTTAGCCAAGGAAAGATTTCCATAATCCTTTATGGTTGAAATACCTAAATTATTAGTCGTTATAGCCTTACTTACATACTTAGTCATTTTTACAACATATGACTTTTTTAATGATAATCCTAAGTTAATATCACTTATGGTTTTAGTATCGTTAGTTATCTCAATGTTATTAATAGTCTTAACTATCGTAGTAACTTTGTTTACATCCTCAGGATTTTCATATGGTTCTTCCGAACATTCTTCGTCTTCACAATCCTCTTCTTCATCATTTTGTTTTTCATTTTCTTTTGGCAACTGGCCTTTATCGCTTGAATCAAAAGAAGATGAAATAGATCTATCATAAGAGGCATTTGGCTGCGTTAATCCATATTTAGCAGTATTATATTCAGCAACCACGTAATAAGTACCTGGTTTTAAATCGGATAAAGTATAGCTTCCATTTTTATTAGAAGTTGTTGATGATATAAACTCATCAGTAGTAGCATCATATAATTTTAAAGTCACATCTGAAATACGTTTTTCATCTGCATCCATAAGACCATTATCATCAAAATCTTCCCATACAACACCAGTTATTTTTTTGCTAAAAACTTCAACCATAACATCATTAAATTCTTTTATGCTACTAGTGTCATTCATTATTAAGTATGATTTAAATATATATTTATCATCAGTTTTATTACCGGTAGGAGTTATTGTTATAGATTGTTCATAAGTTTTACCTAGTGCTAAAGTTAATGATGAAACCTTAATTGCCGTAATACCTGAATAATTATTATTACCCACTTGATATTTAGAACAATCTTCCCATATAATTTCCTTTTTTGAAATTATATTATTGTTATTTATCAAACTTGGAACACTAGATGTGCATAAAGTATTATTTGGTAAATTTGAAATCATGTAACTTCCTGTGTAGTTATTTTTTTCATTACTTACATCATTATATGGAAGAACAGTTACAATATCTACATTTGAATGTGTTACTTTATTGCTATCATTATTGTAAATTTTAGTATTTATATTAAATGTTGTTTCTTTTGAAACCGTTGGTGTATTAGTATACTGAGAACGTGCGATTTTTTCGTTGTTCTGATAAGTTATTTTTCTTACCGTAGTTCTTAACTCATCACTTGAAGAATCTTCAACACCATTAGTAGATTTAGCTTCAATAGTAACTTTTACATCTTTCGTTTCACCAGACGGAATATCAATATCATAACTTGTTACAAAGTAAATAGGGTCTATCCATTCATTAACGTTTTTACCTTGTAAAACGTAAGTTAAAGTTTTCCCACTGATTTTTGGTACATCATACTTTTCATCGTATACATAATTTATACCTTCCGGTAATTCGACTTTAACTTCTACTTGTTCTAACGCATTTATTCCAGCTGCATTAGTATTTACTCCCTGCGCTTTTAAACTTACAGAAGGATATATTGTCCATGTTGAATTAGTAATATTAGCACCATTTATAATGGTATCTTGTTCTAACCCATCTATAAATACCCTGGTTCTTGCCTTAAATGCAGTAATGTTTATTTTTGCTTCGCCTTCTTTTGTTTTAGTTATAGATGAACCTGTTTCATTTTTTTCATCGTATGAAGAATCTGTTTTCAAACTTATATAACCAGCTTGATTACCAACTCTAGTCACTAGTCTAACTCTAAAATCTATTACTGCACCAGGATCAACATCTTCTATTGTATAAGTTAAATGAGCAAGTTTAAGTTTTTCGTTTTCTTTTAATGCGTCGTTTAATAATGCGAAAGTACTATACTCAGTTATTTTGGAATTACCACAAATTGTTTGGGCCTCATCCATCTCACAAGCGTAATATTTAACAGTTACTTTATCTTCATATTTTTGATTAATATAGTAAGGTTCTTTATCCGCTGCATTAGAAGTATATTCAACCATTGTAAATGGTGAGGTTGGATTCTCGGAATACGAAACTCCGGTACCAATTGGTATGGTAGTTGTTAGTCTATTAATTTTTTCATCACCATCGTTTGAATACGTAAACACAGACCTTAATATTACTTCTTCTCCATAACCTAAATAATCACTAGAGGATAATGGTTGCAAATCACCAGTTGTATCCGTATTAAAAGTAAGGTTATTATTCTTTGTACCAGCCGAATAACTTTTATTGACTACCGCTTGATCTGAATTACTAGAACTATAACTTCCATCTGATTTTTTTATGCTTACAGTTAAATTTACAGGAATATCAGTTGTTATTCCTTTCTCGCGAACAGACTTAGCATTTACAAAATATGAACCAAAAGAAACAAAACTATCATCATATAAATCAATACTTCCATCTGATTTTATTCCTTCTATATCAAATGCATATTTTGTTTGAATGTTAACGATATTACTAACTTGTAATACAAATCCGTTCTTATCCGTAACCATATAAATAGCTTTATAGGTCCCTGTAACGGATTTATTAATCTGCGTTTCCTCATTAGTTATTAAGTTATAATATTTAACTGAGCAACCAGCATTAGAAGTACATTCTATACTATTTCCATCAATTTCTACATATGGGTTTGCAAAAGAACCATCAGATGGAGCATATATAGTGCTAGCAGTTAATGCTTGTGCTTTAGTAAGCGAAAAACTATTAATAACCGTTACGGTTCTTGTTAGAGTAACACTTTCAGCAGGAGTTTCTTCAGTCTCTCCAAGAGCTTTAGTTATCGTATAAGTTATGGTATATTCGCCTAAACTCGATGTTTCTGAAATTGCTGGTATTGGTTCACCATTAAAGGTAATAACGCTAGTGTACTCATAAAAAGTGCTACCATTTTTATATATACCTAAATCGTTATATTTTGTGCCCGATTCCAATATAATATTTTTATTTCCCTTTAACGAATATACATCCTCTCCTAAAGTAACAGTTGTTTTAGGGGAAACTTTAACATTTCTTTTAATTGTAGTAACATCATCGCCATTAGATGAATACTCATAACTAACAACATACTCCCCAATGTTTTTAGTTATGTCAGATTCACTTATATTTTCTCCAGAAGCGTTAGTTATTACTCTTTTGCATAAAGAAGAATTCGTTTTACATATAGCAGGTGAATCTTCTTTTGTTTTTACACCATACTCAGTGTAACTTTCACCAACTTCTAAATTAATTACTTTTTCACCAACAAGATATAAATCAGGATTCATACTTTGCGTTACTTCTCCTGATACGTCAGCGACCGTCTTATTAAAGTTTTTTAATTGGCCCGAATTGTAAACTGAATAATTTGAAATATTTCTTTGGTAATGTGGCATTGAAGCAAGTAAATTTGTCGATTTATCGTACAATCCAAAATATTCTTTTTTATCTGTTTCCAAATCAATTTGGGTATTAATTCCATTAACTGACTGAATTGCCTCTAAAATAAGACTTGCGTTGGTATCAAAATATAAACCTTCCAAACTATTTTTATTTTTTAGTTTACTCTTATCAAAACCTACTAATATTCCAAAAGGAGCATACCTACCATCATAATCATTTGACTTATACGCAGATCCAGAAACTATTTTTGTTTCTAAATCAACCTTTTCACTTTCAACTGTTATTGTTTTTGTTCCAATATCAGTAAAGTCATTAGCAGTAGATTCTTTTACCCCGATATTTGTTGTAAGCACTGTACCATTCGGTATGTTTCTTGTGTTTAAATATAGTTGTAAATTTTTTAGTGCACCTACCCTTGTTCCTTCATATAATGTTACCGTAAGTGTTCTACCATCTTCTGACAAATCATAATTTGAGGATATATCATCATAGACAACCCACTGTGCATCTACACCTTCATTAAATTTAGCCTGGATTATAACGTTATCTCTTACCACCGTTTCATCAGCTGGCAAATCGTTTATCGATAAAGAATATGCTACATCATATACTATGGTACTAAAACTTTTAATAGTTGATACTTCTTCCGTTGATGATGCATTTTTTTGAGCAACTTGGCCTGAGGCTAAAACCTTACCAGAATACTTATCATCATCTAAGGCAAAAGCAATAAAAGCAACTATAGAAGATACTAAAAATATACCAATAAAAGCCGATATATACTTATGTTCCTTTATAAAATTAGTTATTCTTATTTTTTGAATAAGAAACCAGTCTTTTACCTTCGCTTTTAAATCTATTTTTATTATGTTCATAGTATAGTCCTCCCATTTTAGTATATACATTTTAATTTAACCATAAATAGTGGCAAAAATCAACAAACATAAGAAAAAAAGTTCATATCTTATGAACTTATAACAACCGTATTAATTAAAATATCTGTGTATCCAAAGCTTTTGATATCAGTTTCGGTTTTAAGCGTCCATATATTTTTATATGTATTTAAAACTATACCTTCATATATTTCGCTTTTATTTCTTCCAACATCAACAAAAACTTTAATTTTCTTTCCCTTTAACTCGCCTATTTTACGTTTTATTTCTTTTAACATTTATCCTCCTTTACCTAGGATAGCCAGTGGTCATAACACCCCTTGTGTTAACTCCACCAATACCATCTTTTCCATTGCTTGTTTTCTCTAAAAGCGTTAATAAATCAACGTTCTTATTTTTATCTGATAAACTAAGGGATAAAGCAATTATTGCTGGATCAAGAGCATGAATATTTATCCTCTTTGGGCTTGACGCAAAATTAGCTCCCGCTTTAATAAGTCTTTCATAATCCGATTGACATGCACCTGCAATTATTATTAATTTATCGTAATCACGTTGATACTTACGACACACCTTTACCGCATCAGAAAAATACTTGGAATTTTTTTTTATCTCTGAGTCATGACCTGTTATAACAACAATATCAGGATTAATATCATCTAAGTATTTTTCAATATTTAATGCCATTTCATTTTCAGGAGAAAAAACACCAAAAGCTAAAACATTAGCTTTCTTATAAAAGTCCAAACATCGGTTTAAATACTCTCTATCCCCGTCCACATGAAGAATCTTGCCAGGAATATAAAAATAATCACTTCTTTCAAAATTTCTTATAGTTTCTAGTTTCTCATAAAATATACGATCTTCATCATTGTCTTTGGTCTCAACCAAAATTAAATCTCCAACACTACTATCAGCGCAAAGTCTTACGTTTATTCCTTTTAAATAAGCGATACCATCAACTATTTTTTCTATTTTAAAAACCACATCATTGTCATGCGATATTCTAGTAACTAAATCTCCTACTTTAAACAATATCATCACCCAATAAAATATATGCAAAGAAAAAACCAAACATTCTACCGTCTGGTTAATTCGTTTGAAATTTTAGCAAATTCCTCTATTGTAATGCACTCTGCCCTTTTAGTTATATCTTTACCCAATGTTTTTAAGACCTTATTAATTTTATCTAAGTCATAGTCTGATAAGTTGTTTTTCAAAGTTTTTCTTTTTTGAGTAAATGCTGTTTTTACAAGTCTAAAGAAATGAGCTTCATCATTTAACTTTAATTTATTTTCTTTTTTTGTAAAAACCACGACAGCAGAATCAACGTTTGGTTTTGGATAAAATACGTTCCTTGAAACAGTAAAAGCCTTTTTAATGTCAAAATAGTAATTCAAAAAAATAGTTAAAGAGTTATATGATTTATTTCCTGTTTTTGCACAAAACCGGTCAGCCACCTCGTTTTGTACCATAACTACTATCTTTTCTACGTTTATTTTTTCTTCAATAAATTTAGTTATTATTGGAGTCGTTATATAATACGGAAGATTTGCAACTACCATAATGTTTTTGTATTCGTACTTACTTAAATCTTTTTTTATGTCACGATTTAAAAAATCATCATAAATTATATTAATATTTTCATAACCTGTAAGTATTTCATCAAGTGGTTTTTTTAAGTTTATATCTATTTCATATCCTAATACCAGCTTTGCTTTAAGACTTAATTTTTTAGTTAAAGCTGCGGCTCCTACACCAACTTCTATAACAAGAGTATCTTCTGTTATATTACCTAAATCAGCGATGTTATTTAATACGTTTTGGTCTAGTAAGAAGTTCTGGCCAAATCTCTTTTTAAAAACAAATCCGTTTTCATTTAATATTTCTTTTATATTCATAATATCCCCTTACACAAAAAAACAAATAAAATGATTTTATTTGTTTTTATTTTATCATAAATTTAAAATTACCGCCAGCTAACAGCTACATCAATTTGTGTTGGATTTGTCTTTGCAAAACCACCAGTATCACAAACAATTGCAAACCCGAGAGAACTTTCTAATATGGTTCCACGTGGACGAATCTCATAATTTGCCGCTACTATTACGTAATTACCAAGCATTTTTACACCGTCTTCGCGTACCCAATATGGATATTCTTCTTCTGTATATCCCATACGCCTCATAGAATTTATTACACCAGTCATATTTAAGTTGTAGTACGATTCCTTACCAGAAGGACCATTTACCACTCCCTTACTTTTAGAAAGTATTTCGCCTGTCCAATTACTTTTTAAAGCCGTAGTGGTAGTTTGCGTTGTTGTTTCTGCTTGAGTAGTTTTAATGGTAGTAGTAATAAACGTTGTTGTTGTAATTAACTTTCTATCATTATTTTCCTTTGTAACTTGATTTACAGATGCAACATAATTATTAGGATCGAACGTTTTTTTCGTGGTAGAAACAGTAATTACATCTCCACTTTCTGCGGAAAATAATATTCCGGCTTTTGAAAAACCAATAAATGCTATTAAACAAATCACTAGGATTAATAATGCATTCTTAATTTTTCTATTTAAATGTTTCACTTTTTCACCTCATAACCCTTCTTTGGGTCGTTATTAATATTATCATAAATGGTTCTACAAGTCAAATTTAGCACAAACTGCCTTACTAGTTGCAGCTTTAACTTCCTCTAAAGAAATACCCTTTATTCTAGATATTTCCTCGGCAACTTTAATTACATTTTTAGGCATGTTAAGCCTACCCCGAAATGGTTCAGGAGATAAATATGGGCTATCAGTTTCTAAGGAAAAATTACAAACATCAATTTTTTTTACAACTTCCTTTAATTCCTTAGCATTTTTAAAAGTAACCACACCTCCGATGCCTAAGAGAAAACCCAGTTTAATAAATTCTTTAGCCATTTCTATACTACCTGAATAACAATGCAATATACCATTAATATTATATTCTTTTAATAAATTGTATGTATCTAAAAAAGCCTTTCTACAATGCACAATAACTGGTAAATTATTTTTACTTGCTATTTCTAACATTTTTTTTAACACAAAAATTTGCATATCTTTAGTCTCTTTTGTCCAATGATAATCTAACCCAATCTCTCCAATTGCAACTACTTTTTTTTCCTTTGCTAAATCAGCTATTTTTTCACATATTCCTTCATTAAATCCATCAATATTTTCAGGACCAATACCAACCGCCGCATAAACATTTTCGTACTTTTTTGCAAAAGAAACGGCTTCCATACTACTTTGCAAATCGTATCCATTTATAATGATTTTATTAACACCAGAGGCAAAAGTATCTGCTATTATTGTTTCTGGATTTTCATATTCACCTTTTAAAACATGACAATGAGAGTCAATTAACATATATATCACCAAAAAAATTATACCACATTAATGGTATAATTTAATTATTAAAAACTTTAAGAATAATACTAGTACAACCGCAAAATAAAATACATCTTTTAAGGCACCACTTTCCAAATACATAAGTGCTATTATAGATAATAGGGTCAGAAAAAATATAACCTTGATTACAAAACCTCTCTTATCAACAATTAACGTGTTAAGGTGCATAAATCTATCTTCCTTTCACTAGGATTTGTACATCTATTACATCGCTTAAAATATAACATATTATAAAAGTGGTGTAAACAATTTGGACAATTAAATCTATAATTAGACAAAATTTTACATTTATTTTTGTTATAAATTTTCAAAGTAACTTTCCAAAAAAGAAACAGAAAACCTGATTAATTCTTCATGTTTTTTTAAGTTATCCGAATTTTCTAAAATAAAATAACCTGCCAAATCACCGTTTGGAGAAATTGGAAAAATACTATATGGTTCTTTTAACTTATAGTCTTTTGTAAGTGATAATTCCTTATTAATACTATTTACTTCATTATTTTCAAATTCAGCCGAAAGTTTTACATTTAACATCTCTAATATATTTGAAAAAACAATTTCATCCATGTTAGTAACAAAAATATTCGAATTAGTTTTGGATGATAAAACTTTAATAAATACATTAATAAACTCTTCACTCTTATTTATTGTAGTATGTTTTTTTAGTGATATTGTCTCTAAGTCACTTAAGAATATCTCAAGTAATTCCCCAGGTTTAATATGCATGTTTTTTCTTATTTCTTTTGGTATTACAACTCTTCCTAATTCATCAATTCTTCTTGTTATGCCAGTTAGTTTCATACGATTCATCCCTTCTTTTTTAGAATGTATAAAACTATGAAATTTATTCAATAATACCTAGCATTTTTATTAAATAATGTAGAAAATGTGTATCTAATCCATTTAACTTTAAAGTTATTCTTAATATGTTGTTAAAATACTTAACGTCAAAATTAGGACTAATGTTAAACAATTTTGATAAAATTAATGCTCCATCCTGTCTTTTTGATACTTCATTATTAAAGTATAAGGTTATGCTATTTTGTAACTGTTCAACTTTAAATACACCTTTTTTCTTAGCGTTAACTTGAAATAATTCTTCTAACATATAAATTATTATATCTTCATCTAAATTACCAAAACGATCCGTTAATTCTTGCTTTATCTTAATAAAACTTTCATAATCATATATTGCGTTTATTTTTTTATGAATTTCTATTTTTAAGTCCTCACTATCAGCATACTTATCGCTTATGTGAGTTGCAACGTTTATAAAAGGTCTTTCATCTAATAAATCTTCTTCTTTAGGTAAAGAATCATTTCCCTTTAATTTTTCTACTTCTTCATTTAGTATTTTTAAATACATATCATATCCAACCGTATCGATAAAACCAGATTGCTCAGCCCCTAAAATATCACCAGCACCACGAATTGCAAGATCCCTTACGGCTAGCGCATATCCACTACCTAACTCGGTGAATTCTTTTATTGCATCTAATCTTTTTACAGCAATACTATTTAGCTCTTTTGTTTTATTATACATTAAATATGCATAAGCAAGTACTTTCCCTCGACCTATCCGGCCCCTTATTTGATAAAGTTGACTAAGACCAAAATAATCAGCGTCTAAAACAATTAAAGTATTAGCATTTTGTATATCGATACCAGTTTCAATTATGGTAGTACATACTAAAATATTATAATCTTTATTAATAAAACTTTCCATTGTTCTTTCAATCTGACTTTTATTCATTTGTCCGTGAATATAAGTAACATCACCTTCAGGTACTAACTTTTTAATTCTAGATGCCTGATCTTCTATTTTAGATACGTTATTATAAAGTATAAATACTTGTCCGTCACGCGCTAACTCTTTATAAATAGCATCTTTTATAACCTGGTCGTTTTCCCTTAAAACATAAGTTTGAATAGGATATCTAAACGCTGGCGCAGTTTCTATTAAAGATAACCCACGAACACCAGTTAAAGACATTTGAAGGGTTCTTGGAATAGGTGTGGCCGATAATGTTAAAACATCTATGTTTTCCTTATATTCTTTTATTTTTTCCTTATGAGTAACACCAAACCTTTGCTCTTCATCAATAACCAAAAGCCCTAAATCCTTATATTTAACATCCTTACTTAATAACCTATGTGTACCTATAATTAAATCAATTTTACCATTTTCTAATTCTTTTAATATAACATCCTTTTGCTTCGAAGTAATAAATCTATTTAATACTCTAATATTAACACCAAAACCATAAAATCTTTCCATGGCATTATCATAATGCTGCTTAGATAAAATGGTCGTTGGGCATAAAAAACAAGCTTGTTTACCAGATCTAATTGCTTTAAAAATAGCCCTAAAAGCAACTTCTGTCTTACCATAACCAACATCACCGCATAACAACCTATCCATTGGAAAACTTTGTTCCATATCTTCTTTTATTTCTCTTATAGCTCTTATTTGATCTTTTGTCTCTTCGTACCCAAACTTATTTTCAAAAATGAGTTGATCTTCATCATCCTTAAGAAAAGAAAAACCTTTAGAAAGTTTTCTTTTAGCCGATGTTGCTAACAATTCCTTTGCAATATCCTTAACCTTTTTCTTTACCTTAGCTTTTTGCTTTAACCACTCAGTACCACCAAGCTTATTTAATTTCCGTTTTATTCCTTCATTTGAAGAATACTTACTTATGTACTCTATTTTTTCAACTGGAATATATAGTTTATCTGAGTTTTTATAAGCTACAGTTAAAAAATCTTTTTTTAAGCCTTTAACCATTAATGTTTCAATTCCTAAATATCTACCTATTCCATGATTTGCGTGAACCACGTAATCTCCTGGCTTTAATTTATTTATATCCTTTATTTTTGAACCATATTTAAATTTACTTTTATAGCTAACTTGCTTATTATTCCTATAAAGTTCTTGCTGTGACAAATATACATAATTATCTATTATAAACCCATTTGGAATTGTTTTTTTTATGATGTTAATATAACTATCATTTAAACTTGCTTCATTAGTAATAATGCATTTAACACTCGATTTATTCATGAATTCAGAAATAATTTGCGTATCATCTAAACAAACAACTATCGTTTTATTTTTGTTAACCATTTGTAATAAAAAATGATTAATCCTATCATAATTACCATTAAAGTGCTCTATTTCTAAGGAAGAATAGTTTTCCACAGCACAATTTTTGTCTACGTTATAATTATCAACAGATAAAATATTTATATATTTTGATGGTATTTGATTTTGTAAATCATACATATACTCTTTTATATCAAAAGCGTCGCTTTCTTTAAACTCTGTTACTTCTTCCATTATTTTAACGTAAGATAATTTTATGGAACTTAAGTCCATAAACACCACAAAAGCATCTTTAGCGTACTCTAGCAAAGATGATACCTTATCTACAACCCTTGGAAGTAAACTTTGTCTATTTGGAATATCTTCTATTTTCTTTTCATTTATAAATTCTGTAAAAGGCATTATTTTTACTTCGCTTTTCTTGTTTGTGGATAACTGGGTTGATGCATCAAATTCCCTTATGTTTTCTATTTCATCATCAAAGAATTCTATTCTAACCGGATCATCGCTTCCATAAGGAAACACGTCTAAAATATAACCTCTATTAGCATATTCACCCGTTTTGGTTACCATACTTTCTTTTTTATAACCAATTTTATATAAGCTATCTATTAATTTATCACGGTTTATTAAATCCCCAACTTTAAGATTTATATTCACACTTTTCCACAAATCCAAACTAGGTAAAAACCTTAAATACCCCATTAAATTAGTTATAATTATTTTTTTTTCTTCCGAAAACGCAAGTTCATTTAAGGTTTCTATTCGTTTTGCCATTAAATCAGGTGATGTTGCTAGGGCTTCACTTACTACAAAATCATCCATTGGAAATAACAAAACTTTATTATTATCATCAAAAGAAAAGGATTTGTATAAATTATTTGCCTCATATAAAGAATTTGTAATAAGTAAAATATTATGATTTACAGCATCAAAAAGATTCCAAACATATGCTGTTTGGACCCCTTTGGTAAGACCGGTTACTAAAACTGGCCGATCACTTTTTATAATCTTGTTTTTAAAAATGGTTGAAATCATTTTATCACCTAATTCTAGTTTTTTACCCTAGTATTATATTTACTCATAACTTCAGAAAACGGATGACCGATTGATTCTAATACCGCATCCGCAGCTCGTTCAATCACCGGTTTTAACTTATTTTTTTCTTGCCTGCTCAACTTACCTAAAACATAGTCTTTAGTATCAATACTGCGGTCGTTAGATATTCCTATTTTTATTCGTTTATACTCATCTGTCTTTAATTGGTTTTCTATATTTTTTAAACCATTATGGCCTCCAGAACTACCTTTTTCCTTCAGTTTAATACTTCCTATTGGCAAATCTAAATCATCACTTACTACAATTATATCCTCGGTTTTAATATCAAGAAAATTAACAAATTTTATCATTACGTCACCAGATAAGTTTATAAATTGTTGAGGCTTTATAAACACAACCCTACACATATCTAAATGACAATCAAAATAAATTGCGCCATCTCTTTCTTTCCATTTATATACCTCTAACCTTTTAGCAATCTCATCTAATACCATAAATCCCATGTTATGTCTCGTATTTTGATATTCTCTTCCCGGATTTCCTAATCCAACTATTAATTTAATTTTCATAAACAACCTCCATTAAATATTCTTTTTATTTCATCTGTATACGAACCGTCTTTATTATGAACAATTATATTACTTTCTATTTTAAGTCCAGGCTTACCATTTTTAACCCCTTCTATTAATATTAAATTAGAAGACGAATTAAAAAACGGGTAAACTATCTTTAATCTTTTTGGTTCAATGTTATTTTGTCGCATCAATAATATTATATCAATCAATCTATCAGTTCTGTGTACTAACGCAATTTTTCCATTATTTTTAAGTATTTTTTTCGCACACTTAAAAATATCGTTTAACTCAAGAGAAATTTCGTGCCTTGCAATAGCTTTAACTTCATCAGTATTTATATTACTTTGTTTATTTAATTTAAAATAAGGCGGGTTACAAGTTATTAAGTCAAAAGAATCAGTATCATATTTATTAATTAATTCTTTAACATCCATATTTAAAATAGTTATTTGATTATCAAGATTATTTATTTCAACGCTTTTTTTTGCCAATTTGCAAACTTTTGTTTGAAGTTCAACACCAACTATATTAGATTTCGTTTTAGTACTCAAAAAAAGCGGAATAGGCGCGTTTCCACAACAAAAATCAATTATTTTCATTTTATTATTAACATTAACAAAATTTGCTAGCAAAACAGAATCTAAAGAAAAACTAAACCAGTCTGGATTTTGATATATTTTTAAATTTCTATAATTTAAGAGATTATTTATTACTTCCATTACGCTCCACCATAACTTCTATTTCTTCGGCGTTATCGGTTTTTAACTTATAACTTTTTTTCAAGATATTAAGTTCTGATACCCTACCAGTTTTACCTTCATAAGTTACTAATTCGCCAATCTTAGGTAAATCCTTTTTATATTCCGAATAAACATTATCCTCATAACCTAGACAGCATAAAAGTCTGCCACAAGATCCGTTTATTTTTGTTGGATTAAGCGCAATGCCTTGATTTTTCGCCATGTTTATTGACACACTATTAAAATTGGTTAGAAATTCACTACAGCATAAAGGCCTACCACAAGGTCCTAAACCACCAATTTCTTTTGCCTTGTCACGTACACCAATTTGTCTTAGTTCTATTCTTGTTTTATATTTAGCTGCTAATAATTTTGCTAATTCCCTAAAATCTACTCTTTCATCCGCAATAAATTTAAATATAAGCTTTTTTTTATCAAAGGTGTATGAAGCTTCGTATAATTTCATATCTAAGTTCTCTGATTCTACTAGTTTTTTTGCATATTCTAACGCTTTTGTTGCTTCTTTAATATTATTATCATTTAAATACTTATCATTTTTTGTTGCTATTCTTATAACATCTTTTAATGGTAAGAACACGTTTTTTTCTTCTACTTCATGAATATCAGTAACAGCTTGTCCAAATTGTAATCCTCTTTCGGTTTCCACAATTACGAAATCATTTAAACACACCTTATTATTTCCTGGAGAAAAATAATAAGTTCTACCACCGGTTAAAAACCTAATTCCTATAACTTTTACCATCTGTTATTTCTCCTATTCCAATTATAATGTTGCTAATAAATAATGTTATATTTACATTGTACTCTAATTTTTGAATATTTTCTAAAATAAATGCTATTTTTTCTATTAATATTTCTGTATTTTGAGAAATACACATATTTTTTATACCAGTCTCATTATTAAAATATTCCATTTTTTTGAATATTTTATAATTTAAAGCATCTTTATAGGCCAAAAGAATTACCGTTAAAGCACCCTTTAGTAATTCCCTAGTACTAAATAAATCAAAAACGTCCTTTATCATCGAAATTACTTTTACATTATTATTTTCAATTGCAAATAGGAAATCTAATGAATTATTTATTTTTTCTTCATCAAGGCCAGAGGAATTTATAACAAAATCCAAACCTTTTGTTTTGCTGTTATTATTTAACTTGATTGTTTGACATCTCGAAACAATTGTATCTATAACCGAATTAATATTAGTTGTTGTAAAAATGGCCACGGTATTACTATCTGGCTCTTCTAAAAACTTTAATAATGCATTTGCGGCAGATAAATTTAGTGTTTCAACACTATTAATAATATAAACTTGATTTTTTCCTTCAATAGATTTAGTTTGAAACATATCTCTTAAGTTAATTATTTCTTCCTTTTTTATTACCCAATTTACAGGATTGATTATTCTTAATTCGCCAAAATTACCAGATTCTATTCTAGAACATATATTGCATTTTAAGCAATTTTTCTCGTATTTTTTAGGGCAAATTAAAACTTTTGCAAATGTTATAGCATATTCTTTTAATTCCTCAATATTTTTTCCAACAAGTAAATAAGCCTGCACGCTAACTAAAGAATTGTTTATTCTACCCAAAATTCTACTTAAAACAGGTTGGTTTTCAACTATTACATCATTCAATCAAATCACCTCTTTTAGTAGTTAAAAAGGAGAAATAATGCTAGTCCAATGATTCCTGGTACATCAAATAAACTTGCTACTATTATAGTTATAACGTTAATTGGAATCACCAAATTAAGAGATGATAAAAACGTATTATAACCAAATAACAAAACCATTCCTATAACTACTTTTTTTAATATTTTTAATAAAAGCTTGAACATATTTTCACCTCTAGTAAAAAATATGTTTAAATGTTTTTTTTATGATACCTCACTTCTATTTTCTAAGGCCATTTCTAAAGTTAAGGCGTCTAAGTATTCCATATCAGCGCCAATCGGAACACCATGGGCTATTTGCGTAACTTTAACATTACTATTTTCTAAAAGTTTTCTTATGTATAAAGCCGTCGTATTACCCTCTATACCTGGCCTTAACGCTAAAATTATTTCTTTAATTTTCTCTTTTTTTATTCTATTTATTAATTTTTCGATAGATAAATCTTCCGGATTTATTCCATCCATTGGGGATATAAGTCCGCCCAAAACATGATATTTCGTTTTAAAAATACCAATCTTTTCAAAAATAAATACATTTTTTTGATTTTCAACTACACATAGTATACTAGCATCTCTATTACTATCACTGCATATCAAACAATTGTTCTGTTCAGATAAACATCCACAATTTGGACATGTAGTTATTTTGTTATTCACGTTTAATATTGATTCACTAAATTTTTTTATTTTATCTTCTTCTAAATCTAATACTGAAAAAGCATATCTCTCCGCAGTTTTTTCTCCAACACCCGGCAACAATTTAAATGAATCCACTATGTTTTTAAAAGATTCAGGATAATTCATATAATAATACCTATAATAAGCTTCCTAATGCTCCAGCTTGACTTCCTAATTTATCGTTTATTTCTTTATCAATCTTTTTTAATGCATCATTAGTAGCAATAACAATCATATCTTCTAGTATTTCCAAATCATCTTTATCTAAAGAAACACCTTCTTTTATTTTTACAGAAAGGACTTCCCTTTTACCATTAATCGTAACCGTAACCAGTTCAGAAGTGCCCTCAAAAATCATTTCTTCAATTTTCTTTTTAGAATTCATTATATTTTTTTGCATAGCCTGAGCTTGCTTCATTAAAGCTTGTATATTCATTATTTTTCCTCCATTTCTATTAATTCATCAAATTCATTCATTGAATTATTATTTTTCATTTCATTTATTTTTAATAATAAAGAAGTTTCGTCTTTTAATTCTAATTCATTATTTTTAACTAGTCTAACATATTCTGGCCTTATATTCTGCCAATGTTCCTCTGTTATATATACAATTTTATATTCATTATTCAATACTTCTTTTATTAACTCTTTACTTAAATCATAATTGTCTTCTATTTTTATTAATAAGGTTTGGACTGGCAAGGTAACTAGTATTCCTTGCTTGGATGCCGCTACTGGTTTTCCCTCTAATAATATTCCAGCACATTTTTTATATTTTTCTTCTATTAAATAATCATTCAAATTTTGCCAAAGTTCCCCAATAAATTTCATCTCATCACGGGATGATTCTTTTAATATATTATTTATTCTTATATTTTTTAATTGATCAATTATTTTATTTAATTCATCATTTGTTGTTTCTTTTTTGCTTAATGTTTCACGTGAAACATCAGAAATAATTTTTTCATTGATTGGTTCTTGTTGATTTTCATTTTCATTCAATGTTTCACGTGAAACATTGAGTTTATCCATTATCTTAATTATTTGTATTTCAAAAGTTAGATCCTTTTGATAATCAGATTCAAGTTTATTTAGTATATCTGTCATATTATCGATTATTAAATACAAATCTGTTTCCGAATAATTATTTAAAATTTCCAACTGATTTATATCAATATTTTCCAGTGTTACTTTCTTCTTATATAAAATTCCATGTCTAATGAAATCAATCAATTTTTGTGTTATTAAATAAAAATCTTTTCCATTATAAGACCATTTTTTTATAATTCCCACAATTTCATCATATTTTTTTAACAATAATTTATTAAAGAAATTGATTATTTCAAAAATTGAAATTGTTCCGGATAATTCTTGAACATCTTCTATAGTTATTTCATTATCACAAAAAGCAAAAGCCTGATCTAGCATTCCAATAGCGTCTCTCATCCCGCCTTTTGAATTTTCAATTATTTCTATTAATGCATCTTCCGATATATTTATATTTTCCTTTTTTATTATATTTTTTAGACATTTTTGCATATCTTCTTTAGAAATACTCTTAAAATCAAATCGTTGACACCTTGATATAATCGTTGCCGGTAATTTCTGAGGTTCCGTTGTTGCTAAAATGAATATTATATATTCTGGTGGTTCCTCTAAGGTTTTTAGTAATGCATTAAATGCGCCTATCGATAGCATATGTACCTCATCGATTATATATACTTTGTATTTAGACATAGAAGGCACTAAATTAACTTTATTTTTTATTTCCCTTATTTCATCTACGCCATTATTAGATGCTGCATCTATTTCAATTATATCCGGATTGCTGTTTTCATTAAAGGATTTACAGTTTTCACATTCATTGCAGGCATCCCCATTTTCGTTATTTAAACAATTTATTGCTTTTGCAAACAACTTAGCGCAACTAGTTTTACCAGTACCTCTTGGTCCTGTAAACAAATATGCATGACTTAACTTTTCGTTTTTTATAACGTTTTTAAGTGTTTTAACAATAGTAGCTTGGCCATACACCAATTCGAATGTTTTCGGTCTATATTTTCTATATAATGTTTGATATGCCACACATACTCACCTCTACATTATATTATAACATTTAAAAACATAATTTTAAACTAAAAAACAATGTTTCACGTGAAACATTACATATGATAATAGGATATATTTTTTCTATGTTCCACGTGAAACATTATATTATCTTTTTTTTCTAAAAAAGCTTTGTATTAAGTTTAAATATTCATTATTTTTATACTCGACATGATTGTACTTATCTTTTTTTATATTAATTTCTTTATCCTTTTCTACTAAAAAATACACCTTTTTAATTCTACTTAATTCAATCGCCGCCATACACATTGTACAGGGCTCTAGTGTGACGTACATTTCACAGTCTATTAAACGCCAATTTTTTAACTTTTTAGAAGCTTTTGAAATAGCTAATATTTCCGCATGCAACGTAGCATTTTTCTTTTTTTCTACCAAGTTGTAAGTCTTTGAAATAACATTTTCGTCTTTAACAATAACTGCTCCAACTGGTACTTCACCTTTTTTATAAGCCTTTTTTGCTTGTTTAATGGCTAGTTTCATAAATTTTTCGTTCATATTATATACCACTACGCTATGTTCCACGTGAAACATTACAATAATTTGCTCATTTCATATCAATGTTTCACGTGGAACATAAGTCCCTTTTTTATTTTTTCTATGTTCGTATGGAACATTACAACAATTTGCTCATTTCATATCAATGTTTCACGTGGAACATAAGTTATTTATATAAAATAAAAAGCACACACGAAAGGAGGTTATTAAGGCTGCTACCTCTCGGTCCTGACCTGGTTCTAACATTTTCGTTGTGCAAAAATATTTTATTATATTATTCAAAATTAATCAAGTATTATTAATCATGTCTTCCGTGGAACATAAAAAGAGACTATTCACTAGCCTCTTCTTTTGCTTCTACAACTTCTTCTAAAGATTCTGAACATTCTATTTCATTTTCTTCTTCATCTTCTTTTTCAACAACTGATACAGTAGATACTTTTTGGCCCTCTCTTAAATTCATTAATCTAACACCTTGAGTAACTCTGCTCATTCTTGATACTTTATCAGCAGAAATTCTTATAACAATACCTTGATCAGTAATTATCATTATATCTTTATCATCAGTAATTGTTCTAAATGCTACTAATGTACCATTTTTCTCAGTAATATTTAATGTTTTAACACCTTTACTACCCCTGTGTGTCAATCTATATTCATTAATAACAGTACGTTTTCCATAGCCTTTTTCAGTTACTACTAAAACTTCTTGCCCTTCTCTTGCAATTTCGCAGCCAACACAGTAACAATCTCCTATTAATTCAATACCTTTAACTCCTGTGGCAGTTCTTCCCATTACTCTTATTTCATTTTCATTAAATCTAATCATTCTACCATTATTAGCAGCGATTACTACATCATCATTACCAGAAGTAAAGTGAACAGATAATACCTCATCTTCCTCTTTTAATGTAACAGCTATCTTACCATTCTTTCTAATGTTTTCAAATTCTAATACATTTGTTCGTTTTACTAATCCGTCCTTTGTAGCTACCACTAAATATTTATTATCTTCGTTACCATCATCTAATAAAATACTATTTATTTTTTCATCTTTTTCGATTGGTAATAAGTTAATTATTGGTAATCCTTTAGATTGTCTTGAAAATTCCGGAATTTCATAACCTTTTAATCTATATACTTTGCCTTTATTAGTAAAGAACATAACATGATCATGAGTTTTACCAGACTTAAGTATTTCAACAAAATCTTCTTCATTAGTAGACATACCTTTTATTCCTACTCCACCTTTATTTTGTAGTTTATAGGTATCTCTAGCCATTCTCTTAACATAACCATTATGAGTTAATGCAACAACTATATCTTCAACTGGAATTAATGATTCATCTTCAATGAAATCAATAGCAGTCATATCAATAGAAGTTCTTCTTTCATCAGCATATTTTTTCTTGATTTCAAGCATTTCTTCTTTAATAATATCAAGGACCTTTTGTTCTGATGCTAATATTGCTCTTAATTCTTCAATTTCTTTTAATAGGTTATTTAATTCGTTTTCAATCTTATCTCTTTCTAAGCCGGTTAAACGTCTTAAACGCATTTCTAGTATGCTATTACTTTGAATTTCATCTAGACCAAACTTAGTCATTAATTTTTCTTTCGCATCCTGATCATCATCCGCACCACGAATAATTTTAACTACTTCATCAATGTTATCTAAAGCTATTTTTAAACCTTCTAAAATATGAACTCTTTTTTCATCTTCATTTAATTCATACTTAGTTCTTCTAATAATAACTTCTTTTTGATGATCAACATATTTTGAAATAATGTCTTTTAATCCTAACGTTTTAGGAGTACCATTATCAATTACTAAGAAAATTATTCCATAATTAACTTGGAAATTAGTGTGTTTATATAAGTTATTTAACACAACCTGTGCGTTAGCATCTTTTTTTAGTGTTATTGTTATTTTTACACCATTTTTTAAATCAGTATGATAATCAGAAATACCATCAATTATCTTGTTGTGAACAAGTTCGGCTACTTTATTTTTTAAATCTAAAGTATTTGTTCCATAAGGAACTTCAGTTATAACTATTTGATTACGATTTCCAGCCTCTTCAATGGATGCTCTACTTCTTATCGTAATGCTACCTCTACCTGTTTCGTAGGCTTTTTTAATACCTGAATTTCCTAAAATTATACCACCTGTTGGGAAATCTGGCCCTTTAATATAATTCATTAAACCATTTACATCAATATCTGGGTTATCAATATAAGCAATACATCCATCTATTACTTCTCCTAAGTTATGAGGTGGAATATTTGTTGCCATACCAACGGCGATACCCATTGAACCATTTACTAATACGTTCGGTATTCTAGATGGTAAAACAACTGGTTCAGGGCTTGTTTCATCAAAGTTTGGCATCATATCAACGGTATCTTTTCTTATATCTCTTAACATTTCAAGTGATATTTTTGATAATCTTGCTTCAGTATAACGATATGCTGCAGCCCCATCACCTTCGATGTTACCAAAGTTACCATGTCCATCAACCATCATGTATCTTTGATTAAAGTCTTGTGCAAGTCGAACCATTGCATCATAAATAGATGAATCACCATGTGGATGGTAATGTCCCATAACATAACCAACCGTAGTAGCTGATTTCTTATGTGGTTTATCAGGTGTGTTACCTTCTTCAAACATTGACCATAATATTCTTCTATGAACTGGCTTTAAACCATCCCTTAAATCTGGTATTGCACGAGATGTAATAACACTCATTGAATAATCAAGGAACGAATCAGAAATTTCTTTTACAATATCATTTTTATCATGAGAGTCTCTTTCATGGAAAGTTCCACTAAATTCACTATTAGTTTCTTCTTGTTTTACTTCTTTTTCTTCTGTATTTTCCATTTATTACACCTCCTATATATCCAAATTCTTAACGTATATAGCGTTTTTCTCAATAAATTCTCTTCTAGGTTCTACTTCTTCACCCATTAATTTACTAAACATAGCATCTGCTGCCACACAATCATCTACCGTTATTTTCCTTAATACTCTTTTTTCTATATCCATTGTTGTCTCATTTAGTTCCTCGGCATCCATTTCACCAAGACCTTTCATACGTGCAATTTCAGCTCTTGCACGAACGTTTTCAGGTAAAGATGCTAAATATGCATCCTTTTCAGGCTCATCAAGTACGTATTTACGAGTTTTACCATGCATTATTCTAAATAATGGTGGCTGTGCTGCATAAACGTGGCCAGCTTCAACAATTGGTCTAAAGAATCTATAAAATAACGTAAGTAATAATACTCTTATGTGAGAACCATCAACATCGGCATCGGTCATTATTATAATTTTGTCATATCTTAACTTACTTAAATCAAATTCATCACCAATACCAGTACCAAATGCGGTAATAATTGTTCTTATTTCTTCGTTTCCGAGTGCTCTATCTAGTCTTGCTTTTTCAACGTTTAATATCTTACCTCTTAAAGGAAGGATAGCCTGAGTCATTGAATCTCTACCTTTTTTAGCAGATCCACCTGCCGAATCCCCCTCGACTATAAAGATCTCAGATACTTTTGGATCTTTACTCTTACAATCAGATAGTTTTCCAAAAAAGTTAGTTGTTGCTAAATCACTCTTACGAGTTATTTCTCTTGCTTTTTTAGCAGCGTGTCTGGCACGTGATGCAAGCATTGCTTTATTTACTATTATTCTAGCTTCATCAGGGTTTTCAAGTAAGAATTTTTCAAATCCTTCAGCAAATACCTTATCTGCTAACTTTCTTACTTCTGAATTACCAAGTCTTCCTTTTGTTTGACCTTCAAACTGTGGATTTGGATGTTTACAAGATATAATCATTGAAATACCTTCTTTTACATCATCACCTGTTAAAGACTCATCTTTTTCCTTTAATATGTTATTCTTTCTTGCGTAATTATTTATAACCCTTGTTAAGGCACGTTTAACACCTTCTTCGTGAGTTCCGCCATCGTGAGTATTAATGTTATTAACAAACGAGTAAATATTGTCATTATAACCAGTATTGTATTGAAGTGCTACTTCAAAGAATACGTTATCTTCAATACCTTCTAAATGAATTATATTCTCGTGAATAGGAGTTTTACCTTGATTGATAAACTTAACATATTCTGAAATACCACCTTCGTATATAAATGTTTCACCAGTTGTATCTTCATCATCACGGTCATCTCTTAAAGTAATACGTAGTCCTTTATTTAAGAAAGCAAGTTCTCTTACTCTTACCTTTAAAATTTCGTAATCATAAATATCAGTATCAAAGATTTCTGAATCTGGTTTAAAAGTTACCCAAGTACCAGTTCTATTTTCTTCACAATCTCCAACAACTGTTAAAGGACTTGTAGTATGTCCACCATTTTCAAACCTTATTTTATGGATTTTTCCATTTTTATAAACGGTTACTTCCACCCATTTAGATAGTGCGTTAACAACTGATGCACCAACACCATGAAGACCACCTGATACTTTGTATCCTCCTCCACCAAATTTACCACCAGCATGAAGCACGGTATAAACTGTTTCTACTGTGGATATCTTTGTTTTTGGATGAATATCAACTGGAATACCACGACCATCATCTTTTACGGTAATAGAATTATCTTTATTTATAATAATTTCAATGTTATTACAATAACCTGCTAAAGATTCATCTATCGCGTTATCCACGATCTCCCAAACTAAATGGTGTAATCCTTTTACATCAGTAGTACCAATATACATACCAGGTCTTTTTCTTACGGCTTCTAAGCCTTCTAAGACCTGTATATCGGACGCATCATAGTGTTCATTATTTTCTGCCATAATCTAATCCTCCTTCTTAAAATTACCATTATCTACGATGTAGATATCAGAACTTTTCTTTAAATCATCGCTTATGTCTTTTATGTCAGTAGTAGTAATAAATATTTGATCATCTCTTTTAAAGTATTTAATTATGTTATTTTTCTTTATTTCATCAAGTTCACTAAAGATATCGTCAAGTAAAATAATAGGTTTAATATTTTTTTCTTCAATAAATACTTCTATTTCGGCTAGTTTTAAACTGAGTATTGATAGTCTTTGTTGTCCTTGCGAACAAAACTCAGTTACATCTTTACCGTCTAAATACATATTAAAATCATCCTTATGACAGCCTAAAAGTGTAGTTTTCTGGAGTAATTCACTCATAAATAGTGAATTATACCTATCACGTAAAAAGTCCTTTAAATCGGCTTTATTTAAGTCATCTTCAAGAATAAAGCTTTTATATTTAATTTTAAGACTACCCATTTTCGCAATATCATTAAACACAGATTCTAAATTATTATTTATTTTGTTTATAAAATCATGTCTAATTTTAACAAGCTCTATATTTTTATCGATAAGCTTATCAGTAATGATATCAAAGTATGTTCTATCAAACTTAGCATTGTTTTTTTGTTTTAAATACTCGTTTCTCTGCTTAAGAATCTGATTATATTCCTTAAGTAATAATAAATAATCATTTCTAAACTGAGAAAGTTCAATGTTTAAAAAACGTCTTCTAATACTTGGTGAACCTTTAATAATTTCTAAATCATCTGGGCAAAACATAATAACATTAAGTCTTGATAGATAATTACTAATTCTTTTTTGAACTAGATTATCTACTGATACTTTTTTTCCTTTAGCATTAAGTAAAATAGATAAAGAATGTGTATTTTTAGTATCATCATCAAAAACACCTGATACTTTCGTATATAATTCTTCACTTTTTATTAAATTAAGCTCATTATGAGTCCTATGTGATTTAGTTATCGCAAGAAAATAAATACTTTCTAGTATGTTTGTTTTTCCTTGGGCATTATTTCCTATAAAAATATTTATGTTTTTATCAAAATCAAACGTTACTTTAGAAATATTTCTAAAATTATTAAGTTCTAGATTCCTTAAAAACATTATTAAGTATTTTAACGCCCATTTAAACCACCCTAACCTATTTTCGGTATACTACTACATACATGTTAATTATATCACAAAATAGGGCTAATTTGGTAATATTTAATAAAAAAAATAGTATTTTCATACCATTTTTAAAATTCTCTTATTCTTTTTGATAATAATGACTCTAATCTTGTTGCCCTTAACACCTGGTTATCAATAATTCCATATGATAATTCTAATTTTACCTTTTTTCCACAGTTAAACTTGACAATTGTATCACCATATAGCTTATAATATTCACTAATATTATTTAAAGATATCCAAGAACAACTTTCTAACCTAGGTGAAGTAGTAGGAAAAAATATTATTTTCATACTCTCTTCTATAATAATTGGCGCTTTATGTGATACCCCTAAAATATTTTTAGTACCATTTACTCTTCCTTCATATGAACTTCCAAAAAATCTACAACTATTATCAATTATTTTTGAAACAGGTAAATTAATAATAAATTCATCATTTTCTTCTATAATCTTTGATCTTTCCTTTCCATAAGATAATACTGCAAGTGTTTGTCTATTAATTTCATAATTTTTCATCCAAAACTCTCCCTTAAAAATAATGTTATATATTATCCACAGTATTTTTAAAAAATTTGTCAAATAATGAAAAAAAGAAGATTAAATTCTTCTTTTTTCTTAAGGTTTTAATAATTTTACGGGTGATTTTTTTATTTCTTCTTTTGAATAACAATTAAGTACTTTATTATAATAATCTCTAAAAGTAGAATACATATCTATTTTATCTAAATTATTTTCGATGAATGTTTTCTTTTCTAAACAATGATTAATAGCAGTTTGACAAAGTCCAAAAATTAATTTTTCTTTAATTAATTGTTCTAACGTAATATTACCTTTTCTTACTTCTTGATAAAGTTCTTCTTTTCTTTTTTCATACCATCTATTATATTCTGAAGTTAACATTCTTTCCATTAAATATTTATACTTATCTAACAAACTAAAACCAGGATGGTCTTTTAACAACTCTTTTTCTAATAATATATGATTTTCTCTTTGAATCCTTTCACATATAGCTTTATCTAACGTAGTTCTTGAAAGAAGTTCATTAGAATATAAATTATAGTTTAATAAAGAACTTTTTCCACCTAACTCGATACATCTAACAAGCATAGGAATATCTTTGTAATCATTTCCAATTGAATATAATTCATACTCTTCTAAATTGAATTTACCTTTAATTACTTTAAATATGTCTTCCTTTCTATCAATAAGACCTATTTTATAACCTTCAAACACAATATAATCAATACCGTGTTCACTATATTCTTCAGTAATATGAGATTTTAACACCTCTAAGTTGAAACTAGCTGCGCCGCCCTTTGTTACCATATATAAAGTAAAATTTTTATTACAATACTTTAATATTTTTTCTATAATCTCCTCATAAATAAAAGTTAAATTTAATTCGTGAGCCGATAAATCCGACGCTATTATAAGTTCATTACCATCGTTTAAAAACTTTTTTAAATCATTTGCACATTGTAAACATAATTTCTCCATCAAATACTCATGCTGATTTTTATCATAACATATTTCATTAATGTCTTTATATTTATCTATGTTTCCATATAAATAATTAGCATTCAATATATTATTTGGAATTATTGTACCAAATAAATCAGCCACTAAAATCTTTGGCATTAAATCACCTTCCTTTAAATGATAATTATAATATCACAAATAAAAAAATTAGCAAGTGCTAATTTTAGTATGTTTTTATAGGTAAAATAAGTTGTAATAAACTATCATCTTTTTCATCTAATACAATTATTGGTTGAACATCATTATTAAAGTTTAATATTACATTTTTACTTTCTACTGTTTTTATTGCATCCATCATAAATCTTGATGAAAACGCTATTTTAATATTTGTATCATTATTTTTTTCTACTGATATCTTCTCTTCTACCTTACCTATTTCAGGAGAATTAGAAGAAACAGTAACTTCGCTTTTTTCACATTCGAACTTAATAATATTCTTATCTTTTTCACTAGTTAATAAAGACGCTCTATCAATAACATTATAAAGTTCATTAGTATTTGTTTTAATTGATAACTCAAAAGATGCAGGAATTAATCTATTTACATCAGGAAAAGTTCCACTTAAAACACGTGTTTGAAATAAAGTATTATCAAATTTAAATAAAACTTTATTATTAAATACATGCATTTCAATATTTGTATCATTATCTTCTATTATTTTAGTCAATTCTATTAAGTTTTTACCAGGAATAACAATATTTATATCTTCATCTACCTTGTTATTTAAAATAACTTGCTTTTTAGCTAATCTATATGAATCTGTTGCTATACATTCTAATTTATTTTCATTTATCTTAAAGTTAATTCCTGTTAATATTGGTCTAGTTTCTTGGGATGAAACAGCAAAAGAAGTTTTAGATATTAAATTTTTGAATTCTTCTTTTCTTAATATTATTGGTTCCTTTTTTTCTTCTAAATTTAAATTAGGAAATTCTGCTGCATCCATACAATTTAGGTTAAATTCTGAATTTCCACAAGAAATTAATACTTTAATTCCATCTAATAATTCGATGTTGACTACTCTACCTTCTAATTTTCTAATTATTTCTAAAATATATTTTCCTTGAATCACCGTACTTCCTATATTATCTATTTTATCTAGATGATCTTTATCTATAAAAGATTCAATGCTAATATCATTATCACTAGCACTTAAAAACAATCCATTATTAGTTAAATTAAATTTTATACCAGATAAAACTGGAATTAAATTTTTACTAGATAAAGCTTTGCTAACAGAATTTAAACTTTGAAGTAATACTTCTTTTTTTATACTAAATTTCATTTTATTTCTCCTTTTATATATAATGTATTTTTATTATTACTGTGGATAATGTGGA
This sequence comes from uncultured Muribaculaceae bacterium, assembly GCA_964407685.1. GTDB lineage: Bacteria > Bacillota_I > Bacilli_A > RF39 > UBA660 > Aphodocola. The sequence continues at coordinate 15,713 of CAYOWI010000005.1, read as the reverse complement.
AAAGTTAAATATTTGTTATTAAATAAAAGAAAAACTAATATTTTTAATCCACAAAGTAAGTTGAAAAATTTAATTTAATCCACAGTTTATTATATTTTACTTTTTAATGCATCTATTATTGTTTTAAATTGAGGATTAGTTTTTATTTCATTATCAATTTTATCAACCGAATGCATAACAGTTGAATGGTCTCTTCCACCGAATTGTATTCCAATTTTTGGAAAAGACTCATCTGTCATTGTTCTACATAGATATATCGCTACTTGCCTTGGAAACGCTATACTTGCCTTTCTTTTTTTGGATTTTAAATCTTCCACCGTTATATTATAATATTCTGATACAACTTGCTGAATTTTTTGAATATTATTTTTAGTAAACGAAGATTTTGATAAATAATCTTTTAATGCATCAATCGCTAGCGTTAAATTAATATCTCTTGTATTAAACATCGTTGCATAAGCAATAACCCTAGTTAGTGCACCCTCTAGTTGCCTTACGTCCGATTCACAATTATTAGCAATATAAGCAATAACATCATCATTTATCGTACCATCCATGTTTTGTCCAATTATTTTTTTTCTAAGAATTTCAACACGCATTTCATAATCAGGTGGATAAATATTAACACTAAGACCCCAATTAAATCTGGTTCTTAATCTATCTTCTAATTTTTTTAAGTCATCTGGTGATCTATCAGATGAAATAATAATTTGTTTATTATCGTCATACAAGTTATTAAAAGTGTTAAAAAACTCTTGCTGTGTTTGTGTAGCACCTCCTAAAAACTGAATATCATCAATTATTAATACGTCTACTCCACGATATTTGTTTTTAAAGCTATCTATGTAGTTAAAATTTGTACCAGTTTCATCCTTTTTATTAAGGTTAAGAAAATCTGATATAAATTGTTCACTTGTTACATATAATACTTTTTTATTTGAATTTTCGATAATAAAGTTTCCTATTGCATGCATTAAATGAGTTTTACCTAGTCCACTATTTCCATATAAAAATAATGGATTATAAGTTTTACCTGGATTTTCTGCAACTGAAACCGCCGCCATGTAAGCAAACTTATTACTATCACCTGTTATAAAAGAATCAAACGTATATTTTGGATTGAGATTTGATTTTTCTGGAGTATTTAAAGGAACTCCGATGTTTTCCACAGGAATATTCATATTTATGTTTACCTCATCTTCAAAAACAAATTCAAAATCGAAACTTGTATTCGTTATTTCACTAAATACATCGGATATCGTTTGATACCAGGTTTCTTGTAAACTTTTCTTTTGGAGTGGCGAATCTACAAGTATTTTTGCAACATTATTATCTAGTGATACTAGTTTTGTATTTTTAAACCAAGTATCATAGGATAATGAAGATATTCTTGGTTTAATTTTTTCTAGGAAATTATCCCATAGATTATCTATGTTCATAATAACCTCCTTTCCCCCTATAAAACGAGTTATTTACATCTATTTTAACAAAAAAAATGTTGAAAAACAACGTATATTGATAAATTATATTTTTTCCACAATGGTTTTCCACAGTAGATTTCATTATTTTTCAACAATATTCGACAAAATGCACTTTTCCCCAAAAAATAAATTATTAATAAAATAGTAAACATGTAAAAGTTATCCACAAGCTGTTAATTATTATTGTAATTATTAAGAAATATAGAAAAAAACAGTGTAAATCTGTGGAAAAGTATGTGGTTATCTTTTTTGTAATAAAAAAAATTATTTTTCTCAAATGTGGAAAAATAATATTGACTTAATTTATATTTATAAATTAAACTGATGATATACTTAAATTATGGTAGGTGTTTATATGTTTGAATTGCATCATGTTGATATATGGATTAATAAAGTAGAAGAAAGTATATTTTTTTATAATAAACTAGGTTTTGAAAAAGTAAATGATATTTGTAATAAAAAAGATAATAAAAGAATAATAATTCTAAAAATGGGCCAGGTATTATTAGAAATGAAATCGCATTTTAATGGTACTTGTTTTCACAATAAACCATCCTGTTGTGATAATAAAATTTTAGGTTTTGCTGTGGATAATATAGATAAAGAAAAAAAATATATTATTGAAAATAATTTATATGATAAAGATATATTAATAAAAGAAGGGGTTTTAAATAAAAAATACTTTATTATTAATGACCCTAATGGCAATAATATAGAATTTATTCAAAAATAGTGAGTTGTATATCAAAAAGGTTGACAACTTGCTGAATTAAATTTATAATAGTCATGTTAAAAAAACCGAAAAAATAAAGACTTGGAGGTGTAGATATGAAAAGACCTTTTCAACCAAATAACCATAAAAGAAAGAAAAATCATGGCTTTTTCGCTAGAAAATTAGCTGGTACTGGTATTTTAAATCAAAGAAGAGCTAAAGGACGTAAAAAGTTATCAGCATAATACCACTTATTTAAGTAAGTGGTTTTTTGTTATAATAAGAGGTGCTTATTTATGAAAAAAAAGAACATAGTTAAAGAAAAAAAAGATTTTGATAGAGCATTTAAACTAAATAGGCAAACTAAATCTAGGTATGCTTTTTTGTATACTTATGATACAAAGGGAGAATATCGTTTTGGAATATGCATATCAAAAAAAACAGGAAATGCTGTTGTTAGAAACAAATTAAAACGTCAGGTAAAGGATATAATTGACAAATCTAAGTTGCATTTTGATAGTAAAGATTATATAATTATATTAAAGAAAAGTGCCGTTGGGACTGAGTATTTAAATCTAAAAGAAGATTTAGTAAACCTTCTTAAAAAATCAAATGAATAGGAGATATAAACCAAATGAAAAAACTAAAAAAAATAATTATAGTTTTTTTACTGTTTTTTTTATTAACTGGTTGTACAAAACAATTAGTTGTTGAAAAAACGAATGATAATGGTAAAAAGACAAAAGTTGTTGTTAAATATGATGAAGGGAAAAATGCAACTGGACAATCATTAACAAAAAATATATTATGTAAACCAACCGATAAAGATTTAAATAATATATATAATAAAAACGGTGTTGATACTGATAAACTAGTTAATTGTAACAATTTTTCTCCATCGTTAAAATCCAGTGAAGGTTTATGGGATAATATTTTTATAAAACCACTTGCTTGGATAATATTAAAATTAGGATATCTTGTTAAAAATTTTGGTCTTGCAGTAATACTTGCAGGACTTGTAATAAGACTAATTTTATACCCAGTGACTAAAAAAAGCGCTATGCAGTCTGAAAATTTAAAGAAGGCTCAACCAGAATTACAAAAACTTGAAAAGAAATATGCAAATAAAGCAGATGATCAACAAGCAATGATTCAAAAGAGTCAAGAAATGATGGCAATATATAAAAAATATAATATTTCATTGTTCTCGGGTTGTATCATAGCATTTATACAATTACCATTATTTATTGCATTTTTGGAAGCAATTAATAGAACCCCAGCTATTTTCGAAGGTAATTTTTTAGGATTACAGTTAGGTACAACGCCATGGTTCGCTTTATCACAAGGAAACTTTTGGTACATAATTTTACCTATATTAGTATTTATAGTTACTTTCTTATCATTTAAATTTACCAAAAATGATGTTGCAGATAACTCAAATCCGGCGGCTGCTTCAACAAAAATGATGATGAATGTTATGGTTGTTGTAATAACGATAAGTTCGTTTCAATTATCAACTGCAATTGGATTATACTGGATAACTTCAAGTTTATTTACTGTTATTCAAAACTTATTGGTGCAAAGAGGTGGAAATAATGCTAGAATTAAAAAATCATAAATATGAAGGAAAAAATAGTGAAGACGTATTAAATAAAGCTTTAGCAGAACTTAATGCCTCAACCAATGAGGTTTATTATAACGTAACAGAAGAACAGTCAGGAAGTTTATTTAAATCTAAAAAGTTTTGTGTTAACGTTGTATTGAAAGAAGATGTTATTGAATACATTAAATCTTATTTAAAAGAAGTAACTGACTTAATGGGTATAAACGTTGAATTTGAAACTCAGAAAAGAGAAAATTACATAAAAGTAAATATGATTTCTGATAATGGGGCCATTTTAATTGGTAAAAATGGTAGAACGATGATGTCATTACAAGACTTACTTAGACAATCTATTCAAAGTAAGATAGGCGTAAGGGTAAACGTTATTTTAGATTCAAACGATTATAGAGAAAAACAACAAAAAAACATAGAAAGACTAGCTATTAGATTAGCAAAAGACGTAAGAAAAACTAAAGTAGAAGTTAAAATGGATAGTATGAATTCTTTTGAGAGAAGATTAGTGCATAATGCGCTTGCTAATTTTAAAGGTGTTACTACCATAAGTGAAGGTGAAGAACCAAATAGATTTGTTGTTATTAAACCAACGGAGGAATAGAGATATTTCTCTTTTTGTTATATAATTAGTTTGGAGTGTGATTTTATGTCAATAAAAAATGGGAGATTATTAACAAGAAGTGAACAAAAAAAGAAAGATAAGTTAGATAATATATTTCTTTGTGTTACATCTTTAATAGCATCTGTAGGTATGACTTTATCTTTTTTTACAATTGAAAGACTTTGCAAACCAAAATTAACTAAAAGTCCGTATAACGGAAATAAGATAAGTATAGATGATAAAGAATTAAGTGAAAAAATAAAAGAAGTAAAAGAAGTTTTAGAACAAGAAATAGGTTCAGATGAAATAAATGCTTACATAAATGACCAAATGAGTGATGAAGAAAAGAAAAATTTATTACTAATGTATGCAATATATGAAAATCCTTATTTTTCAAATAGTGATCTTGTTCAATTAGAAGGTTATTTACAATATTTAAAAGATAATCCATATATTAACTATGAATTTGTTTATAAACTTTTTAGAAGTTCGATGTTATTAAAAGAAATAAATTTAAAAGATGATTCTGGTAGTTATTTGCCACATTTAAATATTATAAAATTAAACTATAATTCTGCATTAGCCCATGAATGTTTTCATTTGGAGGACATATACTTACAAAATCATATTAATACTGTAAGACCCGATTATGATTTTCAAGATTGGTTTGTTGAGGGTTTTTCGGAAGTTTTATCATCAGAATACGTGGACCATGAAAGCGTCTCTTATCCAGTTCAATGTGCCGCTATTAGAATATTTACGGAATTTTTAGGTTCTGATAAAATGTTAGAAGTAAGAAGTAAAGGTGATTTTGAAATTTTTGTTAATGCAATGGTTGAAAAAGGAATTGATAAACAAGAATTATTAGATTTGCTGGATGTTTTAAATAAATATACTAAAGAATACAAAAGAGATTGCAAAACACCAGAGGAGAAAGAAGAGCAAAAAAGTAATTGTATTTCTTTAGCAGCTATTATTTGTGATAAATTTGCCTTAATGTATAATAAAATTTATGATACACCAGAAAAAATTTCACCAACCTTTGTCTATAATTTAACAAATTTGAAAAATCAAACATCACATGATTTTAATAAATTCCATTATTTTCTATTTAATAAAATGATTTTAGAAAATGAACCATTGCCATACATGTTAGATGTTTTGGTAGAAGATGAATTTGGAAATCCTACAAAAATTATAAGAAGAGAATATTTTAAAGAATTTATATTCGATTATTATACAAGTAATTCGGGAGTTATAACTTATTACGATCAATATAAATTACAAAATTTTTTATTAGAAGAAAATAAAAAAATAAAGTAAAACTAAACAAAGTATTTATCTTAAAACATATTTTAAAAAGGAAGTGATTATCTATGAATGATACTATAGTTGCAATAGCAACAGCTTTAGGAGAAGGCGCTATATCTATTATTAGAGTATCTGGAGAAGAAGCTATAAGTATAGTTAATCCTTTATTTAGTGGAAAGGATTTAACTAAAGCTAAAACTCATACGATAAATTATGGACACATTATATATAAAGATGAAATAATAGATGAAGTTTTACTTTCTATAATGAAAGCTCCTAAAACATATACGAGGGAAGATATAATAGAAATAAATACTCATGGTTCTATTGCAGTTGTTAATAAAATAATGGAAGTATTATTACTTTCTGGATGTAGACTTGCCCAGCCAGGAGAATTTACTAAAAGAGCATTTTTAAATGGTAGAATAGATTTAACGGAATCTGAAGGAGTAATGGATTTAATTAATTCACAAACAGAACTTACTAGAAAAATGGCTATTAATCAGTTATCTGGTAAAGTATCTAAACTTATTACTGATCTAAGAGATAAGATAGTTGCTTTAATAGCTAATATAGAAGTAAACATAGATTATCCGGAATATGAAGATATTGAAGTAGTTACTATAAATAGAATTAAAGAAGAAGTAGTAGAAATGAAATCTAAACTACTTGAAATACTTAAATTATCAGAAGATGGTAAAATATTAAAAGATGGTATTAAAACTGTTATATTAGGTAAGCCAAACGTAGGTAAATCAAGTTTATTAAATGCACTACTTGAAGAAGAAAAAGCTATTGTAACAGATGTTAAAGGAACTACTAGGGACATTGTTGAAGGAAGTATTATAATAGGTGGTGTTAAGCTTAATTTAATTGATACTGCAGGCGTTAGAGATTCAAATGATGTTGTAGAAAAAATAGGTATAGAAAAAAGTATTAGTTTAATAGATGAAGCAGAATTAGTACTTTTAGTGCTTGATTCTTCTGAAGAATTATCAGATGAAGATAAGTTCTTACTTGCTAAAACTAAAGATAAAAAAAGAATTGTTATTATGAATAAAACAGATTTGGATAGTAATAACACATATGATAAAGATGTTATTAAAATAAGTGCTAAAGAAAATACCGGTATCGAAGAAGTGAAGAATAAAATAAAAGAATTATTTAACGTAGGTACATTCTTAAGTAAGAATTTGATGTTTTTTACTAACGCAAGACAAATAGCATTACTTAAGTCTGCAATAGAATCATTAGAAGAAGTGGAAAAAGGTGTTAATGAAGAAAGAGAAATAGACATGATAGAAATAGATTTAAAACTAGTTTGGGAGAAATTAGGAGACATAATAGGAGCTAATTATACAGAAGAACTTGTTGATAATTTATTTAGTAGATTTTGTTTAGGAAAGTAATATATTTTAAAAAGGTGGCCATCGGATCACCTTTTTGCATTTTATTACAATGTTCGAGCTATTTTTTTAAAATAATTCATATAATAAATGCCTCGAAAGGAGACATATATGGATTATTATAAGAAAATAAAAAACGTAATAGAAAATAAAGAAATAAATGAAGGAGTAAGAAGATTACAATCTAATAAAGACACACTAAATGCATATTATGAAATTGGTAAGTTATTGGTAGAAGCACAAGGTGGAGAAAATAAAACAAAATATGGGGATATGTTAATTAAAAAATGGTCAATAAATTTAATGGAGCAATATGGAAAAGGATATTCAACCACTAATTTAAAAAGAATGAGGCAATTTTATATTATACAAAAAGGTGCACCGGCGGTGGACCAATTAACATGGACTCATTGGACTATATTAATTCCAATCAAAAATGAAAATGAGAGAAACTATTATATAAATCAGTGTACTTTAAATAACCTATCAAAAAGAGAATTGATTAAATTAATTAAAGAAAAAGCCTTTGATAGATTGTCTTTCTCAGATAAAAATAATATAAAACTAATAGATGCAAATAAAGTATCAGATTATAGTTTAAAAGATATGTTATTAGATCCAATTATTATAAAAGCCCCAAACAATAAAAATTTAAGTGAAAAGATGCTTAAAAGATATATATTAGAAGAGTTAAGAGATTTCTTCTTGCAGCTAGGAACAGGCTTTTTATATGCAGGAAGTGAATATAAATTAACGTATCTAGATAAAACTTTTTATGTTGATATGATGTTATTCAATACCAATCTAAATTGTTATATACCAGTAGAATTAAAACTTAATAACACTAATTATAAAGATATTAGTCAGATACAATTATATAGAAAAATAGTTGACAAAACCTTAAAGAAAAATTATCATAATAAAACAATTGGATTAATTATATCTAAAAAGAATGATAACTTTATAATGAAATACGTAAATGATGATGGGATTTATTTAATAAGTTATAAATTAGATAATATGGAAGGGGTTAGGAATTAACTTTTTTTTTATAATGTTGTATAATACCAAAAGAAATGAAGGTGTACATTTATGAAATATGACATTATTGTAGTAGGCGCAGGTCACGCTGGATGTGAGGCCGCACTTGCGACAGCAAGATTAGGTAAAAAAACTTTACTTATAACAATTAATAAAGAAAACATTGCGGATATGCCTTGTAATCCATCTATTGGTGGAAGTGCTAAAGGTATCGTTGTAAGAGAAATAGATGCTTTAGGTGGAGAAATGGGACGTAATGCCGATAAGACATTACTTCAAATAAAGATGCTTAATTCGTCTAAAGGTCCCGCTGTAAGGTCTTTAAGAAGTCAAGCGGATAAAGTAACATATAAAAAAGAAATGCTAAAAACGTTAGAAAGTACGGATAATCTAACAATCAAAGAAGCCATAGTTGCAGACCTAATAGTAAACAATAACAAAATAACTGGAATTACTACTGAAGATGGAGAATCTATTAATTGTGATGCTTGTATATTAACAACGGGTACTTATTTAAAAGCAGATATTTTAGTTGGTGATAATAGAACACCAGAAGGACCACATGGAGAAAAGAGATCTAATTTCTTAAGTGATAACTTAGAAAAGTTAGGATTTAAGATACTTAGATTAAAAACAGGAACACCTCCTAGAATAGAAAGATCTTCCATTGATTTTAGTGAATTATCACGTGAAGATGGTGATAATGAAGAGTTAACCTTCAGCTTTGATAATATAGCTTACTATGATTATAAAAATCAAGAACCTTGTTATTTAACTTATACGAATGAACGAACACATAAAATAATAATGGATAACTTAGACAAATCTGCTATGTACGGTGGATTCTATGAAAAGTTAGGTACTGGTCCTAGATATTGTCCTTCAATAGAAGATAAGGTAGTTAGGTTTAAAGATAAAGAAAGGCACCAGTTATTCTTAGAACCAGAAAGTATGTACTATGATGATATATATTTACAAGGTTTTTCAACATCTATGCCCCATGATGTTCAAGAAGATATGGTTCACTCATTAAAAGGATTAGAACACGCTAAAATACTAAAATATGCATACGCAATAGAATATGATGCAATAGACCCGTTACAATTAAAGCCATCACTTGAAACTAAAGTAATAGAAAACTTATTTACGGCAGGGCAAATAAATGGAACATCTGGTTATGAAGAAGCAGCAGGGCAAGGTATTATCGCAGGTATTAACGCTAGTTTAAAACTAGATAACAAAGAACCATTAATATTATCAAGAAGTGATGCCTATATTGGTGTTTTAATAGATGATTTAGTAACTAAAGGAACCATTGAACCATATAGGTTGCTTACTTCTCGTGCAGAGTTTAGATTGCTACTTCGAAGCGATAATGCTGATTTAAGATTAAGTGAAAAAGCATACAACGTGGGATTACTCAGCGAGGAAAGACATAATAAGTTATTAAATAAATTAAAACAAATAGAAGAATTAGAAGAAGATATTAAAAATGTTACTTTCGCGCAGTATAAATGTAATTTATCAGAATATCTAAAAAGACCAGAAGTAAAAATAACGGATTACGTTGATAAATTAAGTAAGAATTATGATAAAGAAGTATTAGAACAAGTAGAAATTAATCATAAATATGAAGGTTATATAAAAAAGGCTAAAAAAGAAGCTGAAAAAATGATTAAGTTAGGTAAAAAACAGATCCCTGATGACATAGATTATAAAAAAGTGGATAATTTAGCTACTGAAGCAAGGCAAAAATTAGAAAAAATAAGACCTAGAACAATAGATCAAGCAACTCGTATTAGTGGTGTTAATCCATCTGATATAGCAATATTAATGGTATACTTAAAGAGGTATTATAATGCATAAAGAAGAGTTTATAAATGCTTTAAAAGATTTAAATATAAACATAACTGATAGAATTTTAAATGATTTAGATACTTATTATAAAATGTTAATAGATTATAATAGTCATACTAATTTAACTAGAATAACAGATGAAAACGAAGTATACTTAAAACACTTTTATGATAGTTTAACTTTAGTTAAAGCAATAAATTTAAATAATCAAACATTACTTGATATAGGAACCGGTGCAGGTTTTCCTGGTCTGGTATTAAAAATAGTATTTCCTAATTTAAAAGTAACTTTAGTAGATTCATTAAATAAAAGAATTACGTTTTTAAAATCAGTTATAGAAAAATTAAACTTAAGGGATGTAGAAGTTATTCATGCAAGGGCAGAAGAATATATTTTAGATAAAAGAGAAAGCTTTGATATAGTAACAAGCCGTGCGGTAGCAAATTTAAATACCTTATCCGAATTGTGTATTCCGTTTGTAAAAATTGGTGGATGCTTTATTTCGATGAAAGCAGACGCTAAAGAAGAGCTAGAAAGCGCAAAAAAAGCAGTAAAAACACTAGGGGGTGTGTTAAAAGATACCATTATTTTTGAACTACCTTATGCTGCAGGAACAAGAACTTTAATAAAAATAGAAAAACTTGTGAAAACAAGTGTTAAATATCCTAGAAAGTTTAGCGAAATTAAGAAAAAGCCATTGTAATAGAGGCTTTTTTATTGTATTATTTAATTAAAGATAGGGGTGGCAATATGTTTGAAAATAACAATAATAATAATGGAAATTTTAATCAAGGAGGAAGACCTTTTTTTGAAAATACCTTTAATAATTCTTCGTTAAATAATACTATGGTACCTGAACCATCAGCTAATCCAAGTTATCAAAGCCCTCAAAATCAGGTGCCTTCATCTTTTCAAAGTCAAGGTACGTATCCATATGGTTTTAATAATTCAAATGAGGTTTTTGGTTCAGGAGTTAATAATGGTAATTCGATAATTAATCAAAATTTAGTACAACAACCTGAAACTTTTAATCCTAATTTAACAGTACCAACTACTCAAATGGATATCCCACCTGAATTAGGTGAAATAAAAAGTTTAAACGAAGCAACGGTTGCAAGTGCGCCTACGATGGATGTTTTAGATCCTATGAACGTGATGAAAGAAACCGTAAGTCCGAAAGATCCTCTAGATAATTATGAAAACGGTACGTTAGGTAGTTTTAATAATGCATCTGTTTTTCCAAATAGTAATTTTCCTTTTGACAATATGCCACAAGTGGAAGGTATACCTAGTGCTAGCGTAAATAATATTATGAATAATAATAGTTTTGAAACTCCTTTACCTGACCAAACTCAAACTTTTAATCCGCCTTTTAATCAAAATAATAATATAATTATGCCAAATCCTGCTAATTATGAATCAAAAAGTAATAATTTATCTAGTCAGTTTGAGAATGGACCAACCATGAAAAATGAAGGTCTTAATTCATTAACAAACCAGTTTAATAGTATGGTAATGCCAAATGAAAATAATAATTTATCTAACTCATTTGATACTGGTTATCAACCTAATACAACTCAAGATAATATGATAACATCTGAAACAAAAGAATTAAATTCTTCTTTAAATAGCGTGGCTTCAAAATCCTTTTCATTTGAGCAACCAACTCAAACTAATACAATTATTACCGTAGATAATGAAGAGCATTTATTACCTATGGATCAAAATAATGAGTATACGATCATTCAAAATGACGATTTAAATAAAGATGATAATATTTCTACGTTATCTAATTTAGGTATTGAAAATGCTTATGATGAACCGGATACATTAGATATTTTAGATATAAATGAAGATGAAACTGATGTTAAGCCTAAAGACGAAAAAACAGCTTCTGTTAGCGAAATCGTAGAAAAAATAAAAGAGCTACTAGAAGAACTTAAGGTAGAAGGTGCTAACGTTGATTTAGAAGAATTTGACTTTGAAGATATGTATGAGTTAATAATAAAAATTAATAAAGAGGCTATTTAATAGTCTTTTTTGGTATAATAATAAAGGAGGTATAATATGATAATAGGAATTGCAAGTGATCACAGAGCTTATATGGTAAAGGAAAAATTAAAAGGACTATTAGATGATTATGAAATAATTGATTATGGATGTTATTCTAATGATAGGGTTGATTATCCAAAATACGCTTTAAAATTAAGCCATGAGGTAATAAATAAAGAAGTTGATTTAGGAATAGTTATGTGCGGTACCGGAATAGGCGTATCTATAGCATGTAATAAAGTAAAAGGTATAAGATGTGCTAAAATAGATAATAAGGATGAAGCAAAGTCTGCAAAAGAGCATAATGATGCAAATGTTTTAGCTTTTAGTGCTCAAGCTCATACACCAGAAGAAATAAAAGAAATGATAGAAATATTTATTAATTCGACATTTCTTTTAGATCCATGTTATAAAATAAGAATTAATCAAGTAGAAAAGTATGAGGAAACTAATGAGTATTAAAATTATTTTATATTGCATTTTTATACCATTTAGTATATGGATAATAACGTCAACTAATTTAGATAGAATTTTTAAGAAGAATAAGATTATGCAAATACATTGTCTTTATTTAGTTCTTTCTCTTAGTTTGGCTTATTTATTAGTTAATTTTTTTATTGATTTTTACAGTACCATTAGTCTTCTATAAGGAGAATAACATGAAAAAAGTTTTATTATTAACATTATTAATAATATTGATTCCATTTTTTATAATCGGACTTAATAATTCCAATTTAATAATAAATAAAATAAAGTATGGTAGCTATAATAATAAAGTAATACGAGTTAAAAAAAATAGTGATGGACAAATAATAAACGTACCTTTAGAAGAGTATGTTATTGGTGTAGTAGCAGGTGAAATGCCTGCTTCATTTAATTGCGAGGCTTTAAAAGCACAGGCAGTTGCATCTAGAACGTATGCTTTAAACAGAGCTTTTTTAAATAAAAATGATTATGATGTTACAGATAGTACTCAAAACCAAGTTTATATAAGTTATGATGATATGAAACTAAAATGGAAAAATAATTATGAGAGTAATTTATCGAAGGTAAAAGAAGCTGTTTTAAGTACTAAAGGAGAAGTTGTTTTATACGAAAATGATTTAATAGATGCATTATTTTTTTCAACAAGTAATGGATATACGGAAAATAGTGGTGATGTTTTTACATCATCAAAACCATATTTAGTAAGCGTAGAATCAAATTGGGATAAGAATGAATCTCCCGTTTTTAATACTAGTGTGGAGGTATCTAAGTCTGAGTTTTTGTTTAACTTAGGCTTAGAAACTACAAATAATATAACGATAAGTAACATAAAAAAGACAAATACGGGTCGCGTTATTAGTTTAAGCGTAAATGGTAAAGAATTTACTTCTAGCAAAATAAGACAAACTTTTAACTTAAAATCTACTAGTTTCGATATCAAAGTTTCTGATGAAAAGGTTGTTTTTAACGTTAATGGATATGGTCATGGTGTTGGAATGAGTCAGTATGGTGCGAATGGGATGGCCAAAGAAGGATATGGTTATAAAGACATTTTAAATCACTATTATAAAAATTGTGAAATAAAAAAAATAAATTAATGTATATTTTTTTCTCTTTCGTTAAAACTTTAAATGAGAGGTGAAGAAAATGAAAAAAAGAAGATTAAAACCATTTGTAAAAGTTTCTATTTTAGGAACGTTTTTAGTTGTATGTTTATTGACCGTTGTTTTTATAACTAACGGTAAAACTAATACCGTATCAAAAAATAATGATGATTTTACTTATGTAAATGATTATATTTTTGATAGTTATTACCCAGTAATAAACCAAGAGGAGAAAATCATAAGACCTTATACTAGTCAAAACGTTAGTATTTATAAGAATTTTTATGATAAAGATGCTTCAGAAGAGGAACAACAAAAATCAATAATTTACCATGAAGGCATATACATGCAAAACTCAGGTGTTGATTATACGGCTGACGAACAATTTGATGTTGTATCATCAGTAACGGGTACAGTAACAAACGTAACAGAAGATACCTTACTTGGTAAAACGGTAGAAATAAGAAACTCTAATGAAGTGATAATAGTGTATCAATCTTTAGGCGAAGTATTAGTAAAAAAAGGTGATAATGTAACTCAAGGTCAAGTAATAGCAAAAAGTGGCACTTGTACTTTAAATAGTGATGTGAAACATGGTTTGCATTTTGAAATGTACAAAAATGGTAGCGTAATCAATCCAGAAAAATATTATGATAAGTTATTAAAAGAATTAGTAAATAATTAAGGTAATTTATTATATAATTTACAAAGGAGGCTTGACGTTGTTTGTCATTAGAAATCAAACAAAGAGTTTTAGAAGAAGCAAATTATATAATTGAAACAAAATTAACCTTAAGGGAACTTTCAAAGCATTTTAAAGTAAGTAAAAGCACCATTCATAATGATTTACATAAGAGACTAAAAAAAATTAATAATGAGCTTTTTAATAAAGTAGCAAAAATATTAAATTTTCATTATAAAGTAAAGCATATAAGGGGTGGCGTTATAACTCGTTTAAAATACATTAAGGAATAAAAATGAAAAACAAAGATATTGGAATTGATTTAGGTACCGCTAACATTCTTATATATGTTAAAGGAGAAGGAATAGTACTTTCAGAGCCAAGCGTTGTAGCAATGGATAAAGATTCTGGAAAGGTGCTTGCAATAGGACAAAAGGCACATGAAATGATTGGGCGTACTCCTGGAAGTGTAATTGCTATTAAACCATTAAAAGATGGGGTCATAGCAGACTTTGATAAAACTGAGATAATGCTTGATTATTTTATAAAAAAGATAAAGGGGAAAACCTTGTTTAGCAAGCCTAGAATTTTAATATGTTGTCCGTCTAATATCACGCAAGTAGAAAAAAATGCCATAAGAGAAGTTGCAGAAAGAACGGGTGCTAAAAGAGTATACGTTGAAGAAGAACCAAAGGTAGCGGCTGTTGGCGCTGGACTTGAGATTGGTTTGCCTAGTGGTAACATGGTAATTGATATAGGTGGTGGCACCACGGATATAGCAGTTTTATCACTTGATGGGATTGTCTATAGTGAATCAATTAAAGTTGCTGGTAATACGCTTGATGTTGACATAATTAAATACATTAAGAATAAATATAAGTTATTGATAGGTGAAGTAACCGCTGAGCAAGTGAAAATAAAAATAGGAACGGTACTCAATGATACTAAAGAAAAAACAATGAAAGTAAGAGGCAGAGACTTACTTACTGGGTTACCCAAGACTATTAATATAACATCTAAGGAGATAAAAGAAGCGATAAAAGATAGTGTAGAAATGATTATCCATGGGGCTAAAACCGTTCTTGAAAAGATAGAACCTGAGATATCCGCAGATATAATTGATAAAGGTATCGTTTTAACTGGTGGTGGTGCTCTTTTAGAAGGCTTAGATAAATTAATCGAAAAAGAGATAAAAGTACCTGTAAAAATAGCTAAAAGTCCTTTAACATGCGTCGCAGAAGGTACTGGTATTATTTTAGAAAATTTATCATAAAAAGAATTCGCGTGAATTCTTTTTATTTTTTATGATATAATTAAAATCAGGTGAGCTATATGATTAATTTTATAATTTGTGAAGATAATA
>CAYOWI010000004.1:57571-65085 GCA_964407685.1 uncultured Muribaculaceae bacterium | reverse complement strand
TTATCTCTTTGTAATAATCCATATACGTTTCCTTTCGGGTCATTTATTATATAGACTATTTTTATAAATTTTGTCAAAATAAAAAAGCTAATGAACTATTGTACTTTGTTCATTGCTTTCATCATCTGATTAATTTGCTTTTGACTTGGAGTTCTTCCCATCTGTTGCATCATAATTTTTATCATTTTCTCGTTTATAGGTGGATTTTCTTTTAAATATTTTTTCATGAACTTTCTAGCTAAAAGAAAACCTACAACTAATCCTACTATAAGACCAATTACGCACCATAAAATGTTTTCCCACATATTATTTACCTTCCTTCCATATACAATTTTACTATCATTTAAGCTTTTATACAAGCTTTTTTGCTAATACTTTACTAAGCCAAAAATAATCTTTATTAAGGAAGTCACAGACAAACACATTTTCTTCCTTTTCAATTATTTTAAAAAATTCTGTTATATTTTTATTGGTTTTAACTTTAATATATGTATTATATACGGTTAACTTTGTCTTCTCAACTCCATTATTAAGTATATGCTTATTAAGAGTTTTATAGTAACTATTATCGTAAGCGTAGCTTCTATATAGTTCGCTATTTATTTTAGTTTTACTAAAGGGAACCGCCATTTGTTCAAACAATCTATAAGATATTATAAAATCATTTCTACTAGGATTTGATATTTGTTCTAACATTTTATACAAATAATATGTTTTATTATAATAAAGTTTAGAAAACGAATCATTAATTTTAAATAAATAATATACTCTCATAATTAAAAACACCTCTTTTATAGAATAGTACTAACACTATAAAAAAGGTGTCGAATATTATATTATTAATCTTATTTTTTTCTATGAGTATAAGAACAATCCGTAATATCATTATATAATTTATCAGTTTCTACTATAGTATCAATTTCTTCTTGATATTTAGTAAGTAGTTCAACTTGTTTTTTATCTAATAATTCAATGTCTTGTTCTTTAGTTACTGGTATGACATTCCTAGGTAAATATCCGGATTTATCCTTGGTAGAGCATTCTGCAAACCCTTCATAATCAACATCAAATGGTACTGCATGATTTAATACTACTGGTGTAAGCTGAATACCTTTTTCATAATCGAAATACGTATAATTTCCGTTATAGCAAACGGTTACGGTCTTTTCATTATTTTGAGAAATATTATCATATATTGCCTGTGATATAATTTTTTCTTTCATAGGAATTATATTACCTTCTTTGTCTCTAGTAAGTTTTAATATACCATATCTAATATTGGCAGAAAAATTATTATCATGTTGTTCTGGATAATTAACAGCTAATGGATCAACTGATATTTCTCCAAATATATAAATGTCATCATCTATTCGTTCTAATGAAAGATAATCTTTTGATACTTGTTCAATCCTGTTTTGTAATATTTTATTTTTTACTCCAATATACATTTTATCAACAGGTACAGATACAACGTTACCATCTGAGCCTACTTTTTGAACATTAACTAATGTTTCATAAATATCTACTTTTTCTTTAGGTTTAATCATCTAAAAACCTCCCTTGTTTGTACAAATTTATAATATCATAAATAAATAAATAAATAAGCCTATCTAAAATTTCTTAGTTTTTCTAATATTTTATCAGTATCCGAAAAAAATAAATTCTTTCCACTTTTTTTCATTGATATCATAAATTTAAAATTATTCAATATTTCTTTTTTTAATGATGGTATTAATTTTATAACCTTACCATTTACAATGTATGGATGGCCTATGTATTTTTCTAAAATTGGAAAAGCATTCTGAAGTAATATTACAGATTTTTTATTAGCTATTTTTCTTATTAAAACTGTTTTACATCTACCATATTTTCGTATTTTATTTTCAATTATTTTTTGATATTTACTAACTTTACTACTAAGTGGTATAAACCATAAAATACCATCATTTTTAATAACAAAATAAGTTGGCCTAGAATGACCATTTTCATAGTTAATCATTAAATTTTTATCATTTATAAAATCAAAAAAAGTCATCCTTTATATGATAAATACATCCAGTTTATAATTTCATAATTCCTCCTAACTTCAAATTAGGAGGTTATTATACCTATACAAAAAGAAAACCTTGTCGTAATATGACAAAGTCTTCTAAATTTTCAATCGGGATAATTTATTGCTCGCACCACCCGACAGCGATTAAACATTTAACGATCAAGATAATTTATTACTCGCACCACCCGAGAGCAAGAAACATTTACTTTTTAGTACAATAAATGTACAAATTAAATATACTATACTTAAATTCAAAAGTCAATGTATTAAGATTTAAAATCCCACCACTATTTTATGCAAGATATGACAAATTATTTATGAAATGAGATTGTAGGATCAATACACATATTATCTTCTACATACCTATCTCTTTTGCATAAATTGTCTAATTCCATTGCTGCTTCTAAATTATTTTCATAATTCGTAATAGCTGTTTCAATTTTTTTCAAACATTTTCTTTCTTCATCAGTTATTTTTTTCGGTTTATCTTCCGTTTTTATATTTTTCCCAGTTTCCTCTAGCATTAATGGTGATAAATACGCTTTTCTTTCATAATCAAAATATGATTTTGAATTATTTCCATAAACAGTAACAACTTTATCTTTGTTATGTTCTATTTTATCATATACTGCTGGTACAATAATTTCCTCTTTTAACTTATCTATTACTAATTCACCTACAAACAAGCGCCTTTTAAGTTTTAATATACCATACTTCTTTTTTGCAACAATATTACCGATAAAATCCTCTTTACAAGCTAAATCATAATCTTTTGAATCAACAATTAAATTTGCAAAAATAAATGTGTCTGTATCTATTCGTTTTAAATACATATAATCATTAGTAACCGCAACTCCATCTAATGCGACATATTTAGTTTGATACACTTCATCAGATATATTACCCGCCTTATTAATATACTTTTCATTAAATATATGAGTTTCTATAGTAAATCTTTCATTTTCCTTTTCTATATTTTTATTTTTTCTCTCTTCATCTAGTTTATTCAAAGTTTTCAGTCCTTTCTAAGTTTATTATAACATAAAAAAAGCCACTATTTAAGTAGCTTTTCTATTCTTTTATAAATACTTTCATCATCTAATTTCAACTTTTTAAGTACGTCATCAGTTTTTCCCGAATATCCAAATCCATCTAATCCCATAATATATTTATCATTATAAACGTATTTATGCCATCCAAACTTAGAAGCTCTTTCTATTACAAACGTTTTATAACCTATTGGGAGCACTTCTTCTTTATAAGTTTTAGATTGCTCTTCAAATAATTCCATACACGGCATTGAAACCACTCTTATTTCCATACCTTTTAAAGACAACTTTTCCGCTATATCGATAGCTAATGATACTTCACTGCCAGTTGCAATTATTATTCCAAATAGCTTTTTCTTTTCCTTTCTAATAATATAAGCACCTTTTTTTACACTCAAAGGATCAGTTACATCTAAGTTTTTACATTTACTCCTAGAAAGAATTATAGAAGATGGTTTATCATTATTTAATATTGTTTGCCATGAACCGATTATTTCATTAGCATCGCATGGTCTATAAACATAATGGTTAGGTATACTCCTTAACATTGCAAGTTGCTCAACTGGTTCATGTGTTGGTCCATCTTCACCTATCATAACGGAATCATGAGTAAAAATAAAGGTGCTAGGCAAGTTCATTAAACTTGCCATTCTAATAGAAGGTTTTAAATAGTCAGAAAATGCTAAAAAGGTTGAACAAAAAGGTCTTAATCCTGATAAAGCCATTCCGTTAATGAAAGCTCCCATCGCATGTTCTCTTACACCAAACCAGATATTTTTAGCTCCGTAATTTTGAGCACTAAAATCCCCAAAATTATTTAGATAAGTCTTTGTTGATGAAGAAACGTCTGCGGATCCTCCCAAAAACGAAGGATAATTATCAGCAATTATATTCATTACTTTGCCATTAATTATTCTTAACTCCTCATTATCAAAAATTAAATCCTTAAATAATCTCGTAATGTCATATCGCTTATCTTCTCTTAAAGAAAATAAGAATCTTTTAGTTTCAGCGTCGCAGGAATTAACGTATGCATTATACTTTGTTTCCCATTTTTTCTTATCATGATTGACCCTAACCTTAATAAAATTAGTCATTTCCTTTCTAAGAGAAGTTATGTTTTTAAACAAATTATCGTCAATCTTAAGCCTACTTTTAAGTTGTCTTATGTCTTCCTTGGTCAAAACCGCACCATGTACTTTGTTTGTTCCTTCTAAAACAGAACCTTTCCCAATCGTAGTTTTAATTTCTATAAACGATGGCTTATCTACTATCCTTTTTGCTTTACTAATCGCCATATCTATTAATAAATGATTCTCACCATCTAAAACAACGTCCGTATGCCACCCCATAGCATCAAATCTTTTTAAGATATCTTCGTCAAAACTTTTTTTAGCATCACCATCTAGTGTTATTTTATTAGAATCATATAAAACTATTAAATTTCCTAATTTAAGGTTGCCAGCTAACGAACATGCTTCATATGAGATTCCTTCCATTAAATCTCCTTCGCCACATAAAACATATACATTATAATCAATCAAACCCGCAAACTTATCTGATAAATATTTTTGGGAGGCAGACATTCCAACAGCAGTTGCTATTCCTTGTCCTAAAGGTCCAGTTGATGCATCAACACCAGGGGTTACAAAAACTTCTGGATGCCCTGGGGTTTTTGAATTAATTTGTCTAAATTCCTTAAGATCTTTTATATTAATATCAAATCCAGACATATAAAGAACCGCATATAAAAGTGCTGAACCATGGCCAGAAGACAAAACAAACCTATCCCTATTTATCCATTTATCATCTGATATATCAATATTCATATGTTTTGAATACAAAGTATAAAGTATTGGAGCTGCTCCTAAAGCTATTCCAGAATGCCCACTTTTAGCTTTGGAAATCTGTGCAATAGAAAGCGCCCTAATAACACTAATTATTCTTTCATCATTCATAAAAAACCTTCCTATTCTTATAGTTTATTATAAGATAAAAAGCTCCATTTATCAAGCAATATATTATACATTAATAACAACGGTTTTTTCATTTGAAACCTGTTTTATTTCATCATTTTTTTCATAACCAATTACCCATACAACATTTATTAACGTTAAAACAACATAAATAAAAGCAACACCTTTATAATCTTTTAATGTTTTCATTTTATCCACTCCTTTTATTAATCTGTTTATGGTTAAATTTTATCACGAACAAATGTATGTGTCAACATATAATCAGAACATTTGTTTGACAATGTAAAGTAATTATGTTATTATGATAGCGTGATAAAAAGGAGAAATTATGGAAAAATTAACAAATCGGCAAAAAGATGTATTGGATTGTATAAAAAGTTACGTTGCTAATCACGGATATCCACCTGCAGTAAGAGAAATTGGTAGCGCATTAGGGCTTAACTCTCCCGCTACAATACAATCACATATTACGGCTTTAGAGTCTAAGGGATACATAAAAAAAACAAACTCAAAATATAGATCATTAGAAATAATTGGAAATAATGAATATTTAAACGACGATGTTGTGGAAGTCCCATTACTAGGAAAAATAACAGCAGGTTCACCGATCGAAGCAATTGAAACACCAGATGAATTTTTTAGTCTTCCCGCTTATTTAATTCCCAATAAAGAAGAAGTATTCACTTTAAAAGTAAGTGGTGAAAGCATGATTAACGCTGGTATATTTGATGGTGATATAGTAATAGTACAAAGGCAAAGTGTAGCTAGAAACGGTGATATAGTAGTTGCTATGACGGACGAAAACGAAGTTACGTTAAAAACCTTTTATAAAGAAAATACGCACATAAGATTACAACCAGAAAATGATACAATGAAACCAATAATACTTCCTAATTGTACTATTTTGGGTAAAGCTATTGGATTATATAGAAAATTTTAAAAAAAAGAGAAACTAAAATTTCTCTTTTTTAGTTTCTCCATCTATATAAAAACGCCTTATCATGCATCAGCGTTCTATAATAATATATGGTTAATAATCAAATTTGTTAACCATATATTTTTTTGCTATCATGACCATGACGTCTTATTTTTAATATGCACGTTTTTAATAATTTATACTCTTTAGCTTATGTTTTTTATGGCTTACAAATTTTAATCTTGTATCCTTTTTTGTTTAATTTTATTTTCATTGAACCATTCCAGTCTGTTCTATACATTTTTAAATTATCTAATACATTGTAATTCTTTTAATATAATCTTTTTTTATCTTTTAATAAATATAAGTTTCATTCCTTTGAAGGCAATATCACGTCTTATAACTGCACATCACACTAATTCATATTCCATAGCAATTTTTCTTTCATCAGAACAATATTCTATTACATATTTATTGTCTTTCTTGCAAATAATTATGCCGATAGTCTTATCTTCTTCAATAGTTTTTATATTTTTATCAATATAATTTATATAAGTTTGAACTTGCCCAATATGTTCCTTTTTAAGTTCAGTTATTTTTAGTTCAATAACTACATAACATTTGAATTTTATATTATATAAAAGTAAATCAATGTAATTATATCTATCACCAATTCGAATTTTATATTCGTTTTCTATAAACGTAAATCCATTACCTAATTCTTTTAAAAATGAAGGTATATCTTCCAATATCAATTTTTGTAACATTTTCTCAGATATAGTTTCATAATTATTACTGTTTTTAATAATATAGGATTTTTAATAAAATCTTCAACTTTAACTTTTTCTTTTTTCTTTAATTTATTTTTAGTTTCAAATGGTAGTCTCTCATATTCTTTATTTTTAATCTTTTCTCATCTTCTGTAAGTTCACTATATTCTTTTTCACTAATTTCCTGTTTTCTAGTTTGAATTGCAAAGTAAGTTTGTGCTAGTGCAATTACTTCTTTTCTAGAATCACCATTTTGTGCAATAAGATAACAAGCGTATCTAGTTAGTTTATAATCAGCAATTCTTCTTATTCCACCTTTTCCATGTTTTATCAATTTGCCAATGTCGGCAAATTGATCATTTATAGATATATTTGATTTTTTACATGCTGTCATTGCCTTATCAATCGTATGTTCAAATCTTCTCCATTGAGTATATTCTAATATATTTTGTAGTTCTCTAGCTAACCAATATTCATTCCCATCCTCATCTATATGTTTTATATCCTCAAATATTTTTTCTGTATATTCTTTTATTTCATTCATTTTAATTCTCCTTCCTACGGTAGACACGTCTTAATCTTATATCCACTTTTATTTAATTTAATTTCTATACTTCCATCTTGATCTGTCCTATAAATTTTTGAATCTTCTAAATTATCTAATACATTCTCATTGGGATGTCCATACCTATTATTACCTACGCTAATTATTGAGTATTTTGGATTAATTTCATTAATAAATTCTTCACT
>CAYOWI010000004.1:0-57561 GCA_964407685.1 uncultured Muribaculaceae bacterium | reverse complement strand
AAGTAAAATAATAATTATTCTTCTTTCTTTTGATTTTTCTTCTACTAATTGAATATAATATTCTTCTTTCGCTTTATCTAATATTTCTCCATTATGAAAATTAATTTCATTAATAAATTCTTCACTACTACTTGTTTTACTTCCATGATGTCCTACTTTTAACACATCAATGTCTTGTAAGTTATATTTTTCTATTAAATCTTCTTCAACTTTTACTCCTGCATCTCCCATAAATAAAAATTTATGATTATTTAGTTCGGTATAAATAACGGATGAATTATCATTTTCATTTCCATAGTCTTTATTATTCAAAAAATACAATTTATTATCATCTATATTTAGCTCTTTAATACATGAGTAATACGGTATTTTCTTTTTATCTAAAATTTTGATTAAATCTTGTTCTAAATCATTAATTTCTCCACAATTAAATATTACTTTCTCTACTTTAAAGTTTTCTACTAAGTTAATTGCCTCACCCATATGGTCATAATCTCCATGGGTAATAATTAGAGTATCTAATTTATTTATACCCATAGAGTTTAGGTATGGTATAATTTTATTTTTTACTATTGCGCCATTATTCTTATAAACACCTCCAGTATCAATTAATAAGGCTTTACCTAAGGGCAAAATAACAATACTGCTATCTCCTTGGCCCACATCTAAAAACGTAATTTCGGTATCTTTTATAAAAAGACTTGAATTAATATTAATGATTAAAATAAGAATAAAAAATGCAATATATTTTCTATTAATTTTAAGTGTTAAGAAGAGAAATGCATAATACGTGATAACAACAATTATATTGGGTTTAGAAATGGTAAACGTTAATAATTTTATACTAGAAAGATTTAATATAATCCATTCTAAAATCTTTATAACCTGATAATAAAAATTATCAAACAACGGAAAAATAAAAGTAATTAAAGCAAAAGGAAAATAAAAAAAAGAAATCAAAGGAATAAATATAACATTATATATAATAGATAGTAAATTTATTTTAAAAAATGAAAAAGCTAAAATAGGGATAGATGAAAAAAAACAAATTATAGATAGAATTATAGTTTTTAAAATATATTTTTTTAAGCTGAATAAATCGCTGGATAAAACAATAAAAAAAGTAATTACTACGGAAAATATAAAACCAACGTTATATATTAAATATGGATTAATTAAAATAAAAAGTAAAAATTCAAATACTATTAACAGTTCATTTTTTATTTTTAAATTAAATTTCTTATTGATTTTAGACAAAAAAAGAAACAAAACACTTCTTAAAAGAGATTCAGAAAAATTAGTTAAAAAAAGAAAAAACATAAAAAATAAAAAGATTGCGATGTTTTTATGCTTAAACTTTTTAAAAATAACGTTTAGAGCAAAAAGAAAAACACTAACGTGCATACCAGAAATAGCAAAAAGATGACTTATTCCCATGCTACTATAACCTTGCTTAACGCTTTCATCTATATATGATGTATTACCTAAAATAAAAGCATTTAAATACTGATTTGATTTACAATGTAATATTCTTTTTATAAAGGTATTTTTTATTTTATAAAAAATATTAGTGTTTTTCTTAATTAGTTTAATATTAACATCATTGCTTATCATTTTTATTTTCTTAGATAATAAATACTTTCGGTAATTAAATAAATTAGGAACCGTATTATTATCAGGAAGCTTAAAAGTTCCTTTAACCTTAATCAAATCTCCTAAATTATAATCAACTTTTTTATATAATGTTACCCGGTAGTATCTATCAATATCAATAACTGTTTTAGTATCATTATTAATTAAATTAGTTATAGTACCTGTAAAATCTTTCTTTTCCTCCTTTTCATTATAATTATTACCACTTATTAAAACCCCACAGATCCTAATTAAAGCTAAAACAGATATTATAAAAAATATTTTCTTACACATTATAAAACAATACTATCTTTTATTTTTTCGTAAAGAGCATCTCCTATCCCAGATACATTTTTTATTTCTTCTAACGTTTTAAAGTTTCCGTTTTCTTGTCTGTATTTAATTATGGCATCAGCCTTTGATTCACCTATTCCGTTAACGCTCATAAGTTCTTCTTTAGTAGCATTATTAATTGAAACACTTTTATTTTCTACCGCAATTGATTCTTCTTTTTTAGTATCACTTGTTTTTCTATCATCACTTACAATACACGCATCATTATTCGTATCAGGACATACACATTCTAACGAAGCGCATTTTACCTCACTACTATTTTCATTATTTTTTTTATAATTATATACCTCATCTTTTGTATAAACTATTATGTACATTTCATCACTTAATTTCTTACTTAAATTAAGATTTACGGTATCAGCATTATCAGATAAACCGCCTGCTAAATTAATCGCATCAATTATTCTTTTTTCATCATCAATTTCATAAACCCCCGGAGCATTTACAGCACCTTTAACATCAACAAATACGGTTGAACTTTCTTTTTTTTCTTCCTTAACCAAAGATAATTTCTTAACGTTAGGCGTTGACACACTATTATTTTTTTGATAGTAAAAAACACTTAAAATTAAAGTAACTAATACAATTAAAGCACAAGTTAAATACTTCCAATATCTTCTTATAAAACTAATCATTTTTTCCTCCTTTCACTTTAATTATTAGACATAAAACATAAAAACACTCGTAAAAAACTAAAAAAGTTAACATTTACGTTAACTTTTAAACATATTAAAATAAAATTCTATCTAACTAAGTGTTTTTGCTCGAAAATTTTATTTTCAACTGATACCCTTTGAACTAATCCCAAACATATAAGTAAATTAATCATGAATGAGCCACCATACGAATAAAAAGGAAGTGGAACACCAGTTAAAGGAATTACACCTAAAACTCCACCTAAGTTAATCATGACATGAAGAGATATTAAGGTCGCAACGCCATAACATATTATTGTTCCTTGTAAGTTATATGATTTTTTACCTATTAAAATTATTCTCCACACCATTATAAAGTATACTAATATAATAGCAATACCAACGATTAGTCCCATCTCTTCTATTATTATTGCAAATATAAAGTCCGTGTGAGCCTCGGGTAAATACAAATACTTTTGCTTACTATTACCATAACCACTGCCTAAAAGGCCACCACTATTTATCGCTATATAACTATTACATACTTGATAGCCAGTTTTTTCCCGATATCTAGTACATGGATCTTTATAATTAAACCTACTCATCTGACTACTAGTTAAACCCTTACCAGTTAGCACCATTACAAGTGCTAAAATAAGAACCGAAATAACCGTAAAAGATCCCATTATAAACTTTGTTTTATTATCATATGGAATAATTAAAAATATTACTGCGGTTATTCCAACTAATACCATCATGGTACCAAAGTCTGGTTGTTTAAAAACTAATGCTATAAAAATAAATGGTACTATAAAAGGAATAACTTTAACAACATTACTAAGAAATTTAATTTTCATCATTTTTTCAAAGGCAAGGGCAAAAAATAAAATTAAAACGGTTTTAGCAAATTCACTAGGTTGAATACCAAATCCTTTAATAAATAACCAACCAGTAACACCGTTACTTACCTCACCTTTTATAAGTACGTATAATAAGGCGCCAAATACTCCTAATACTGCTACATAAATTAGACTTTTCCACCTTTTTATAGGTGTTCTAATTAGGATGTAAGCGGCAAAAATTCCTGCCATAATAAATAAAAGCTGTCTCTTAAAATAAAAATAACTATCCCCATATTTCATGTAAGCCTTAAGTGATGAGGCACTTCCAACCATCATAACACCAAAAATCAAACATATAATGGTTAATATAAGCAGTGGCTTATCTATTTTATTAAACACTTTTCTCATTGTTATCACCTATCATAAATATAATATCATATTTTTTATTTTTTTTATATATAGGTATTTGGTATAACACTTTATTTACATTTAGAGTAAACTATAATAGATAATGTGGGAGGAGGAATATTAATATGTATTATTATGGTTACCAAGGTGGCTACGGATATAACTCTCCATGCTGCGGTGGTGGTTACGCATATCCAGCTTATGGATACGGGAATCAAGGTGGCACAGGCTATGGAGCAGCTATTATCTTAGTTCTATTCATCTTATTAGTTATAGTTATCGGTGCAAGATGGTTTGGAAATAACAACTAGGAATAACAACTAGGAAAGTTTTACTTTCCTTTTTTTTTATGATAGAATACTCTTGTTTAGAGGTGGCAATATGTTTAAAAAACTTAAAATATTAGATGAAAAAGATAAAAGATTAAGAACAATTAGCAATGATGTTATTTTTCCATTAGTCGAAGAAGAAAAAAATACTATAAAAAACGCAATGGAAAACTTAAGATATAGTCAAATTGACAAATATGCTAAAAAATATGATTTAAGAGCTGGATGGGGATTATCTGCAATACAAATTGGAATTGCTAAAAGATGGTTTATTATAGTCGAAGAACAAGAAGATGGTAGTTTTAAGGAGTATTTTTTTGCAAACCCTAGAATAATAAGCAATAGTACCGAAAAAATTTATGTTGAGCAAGGTGAAGGTTGTCTTAGTGTTAATCGTGAAGTTAGAGGAATAATTCCAAGATATGCAAGGGTAACCGTTGAAGCCAGAGACATGGATGGTAATAAATTTACTTTACGGTTAAGGGAAGATTTAGCAATATGTGTACAACATGAAATGGATCATTTAGATGGCATATTATTTGTAGATAGAATAGATAAGAGAAATCCTTTTAAAGATGCCGATAAATATAGACCAATATAATAAAACGAAGAATTAATTTTCTTCGTTTTTCTTTTTTTCAAATTGCCTGTTTTTATATCTTAGGGTTTGAGCACATGCATTAATTGTTTTTTTACCTCGCTAAAATCCTTGATGTCACTATCACGGTATTTTTTCTTATTTAATAAATTAAAATCAGCTTGTGCACAATCATTAATTAATGTAACAAAAGATAAATAAGTTAAAACATACGTATTTTCTAAATCACACATGTTTAAATCAGATTTAGGTCTTTCACATATCTTATAGGAGTTATCAAAATAATCAATATATTTTAACATATTATTATAGTGATTTGATAAAGTTATTTGGAAATTTTCTCCATTTTTCTTAGTAAAAATTATACCTATCTTCTTAAACCATTTGGATAAATAATAATCATCCATTATTAAATTATAAATAACTTCCCACATAAATATCATTTGATCTATCATTTCATGTACTTTGGATTGGTCTTCTTTACTTAACTTATCATACATTAAATTACCTAAATTTTCTAAGTACTTTTTTCCCTCAAAGAAATCTCTTGAAAATTCAAAACTTTTACAATTTTCTTTAAATTGTTTTTCCGCTAAAATATTCATAATAATGTTTTCCTTTATTCTTAATTATTTTTAAGTATCACACTATTTTTCCTCTTTTATATCTTCTAATTTTACACTAACAAGTTTTGATACACCTGATTCTTGCATCGTTATACCATATAAAACATCCGCATATTCCATAGTTTTTTTCTTATGCGTAATAACAATAAATTGCGTTTTATTCTT
The DNA here is from genome assembly GCA_964407685.1 of uncultured Muribaculaceae bacterium. Lineage (GTDB taxonomy): Bacteria > Bacillota_I > Bacilli_A > RF39 > UBA660 > Aphodocola. The sequence goes on along the minus strand of CAYOWI010000004.1, from coordinate 51,972 downwards.
AAACTCTTCTAAAAATTTTCCAAAATTATCAACGTTAACCTCATCAAGTGCTGCTTCTACCTCATCTAAAATGCAAAATGGTACTGGTCTTGTTTCAAGTATTGAAAATAGTAGCGATATTGCGGTTAATGTTTTTTCTCCACCAGATAATAAAGAAATGTGTTGCAGTGTTTTGCCAGGTGGTAACGCTTTTATATCAATACCTGTTGTTAAAACATCTTCTGGATCAGTAAGTTTAAGTTCTGCATCTCCACCAGAAAATAACTTTTTAAACACTTCTTTAAATTTTTCTTTAATATTTTCAAATGAATTTAAAAACTTATCTTTCATTATTCCATCTAATTCTTTTATTATCTCTAGTATGGTATCTTCAGCCTTTACTAAATCAGCTTTTTGAGCAATTAAAAAATCATATCTTTTTGATACCCTATCATATTCTTCGATAGACCCTAGGTTTACGTCTCCAAGCTTTTTTATCTCTAATTTACACTTATCAACTATTTTTCTAGCCTCCAGAACATCAATTTCAAGAAAATAATTAGCCTTAGCTTTTTCAAAAGTCATACCATAATCCTCGGTTAATGTATTAAGCAAATTATCCAACTTAACATCCGCACGGTTAACCTTTATTTCCAACTCCTTTAATTCCTGCTGTTTTTTATAAAATTCCTGATTATTAACCTTATTTTCCTTTTCCATTCTACCAATGGTTTCTTTATAATCATTAATTTCGCTTTTTAAGTTATCTACTTTTATAGAAAGCGTCTTCTTTTCTTTTTCTTTTTCATAGTATTCTTCAACTATTTGTTCTTCTTCTTTACTTAAGGTACCATTAATTAAACCATTTATGTTACTAGCTTCATCTTTCAAACGTTTTAGTTCTTCCTCATATAAAGTTTGTCTTTCTTTTTCATACCTTAATGATATTTCTAAATTTGTCTTTTCCTCGATTAATTTGTTTCTTTGTTCTATTATTATTTTGTATTTATTATCCCATGCATTTATATTTTCTTCTAAATTAGCCCTTTTAGCTTCTAAGTTCTTAAGTAATTCTTCATTATCTAAAAGTTCATGTTTTTGGGTTATTAAACTAGACTGGTTTTTTAAAGCACCACCGGTTAGTGAACCACCTACGTGAAGTAACTCTCCATCTAAAGTTACTATTTTATATTTATAATTTATTTTTCTAGCAATAACGCCCGCTACATCCATATCTCGTGCAATTATTGTTGTTCCAAGAAGGTTTTTAACAATGTTATTATAAACTGACTGGTATTTTACTAAATCAGAAGCGACCCCAACAAATCCATCTTCATCTCTTAAAATTTTATAAGTTAGATTATCTATTTCCTTTGACTTAATTATATTAAGAGGAAAAAATGTTGCTCTTCCGAATTTATTAAACTTTAAGTATTTTATCGCTTCTTTCGCAGCAAACTCATCATCAGTTACAACGTAATTTACCGCCATACCAAGAGCAGTTGTTATCGCAACCGAATAATCCTTTTCTGTCTCAATTAAATTGCCAATAACGCCGTGAATACCAACCAGTTTAGGATTATCTAAAACACTTTTTACCGCATAAGAAAGTAAAAATCCACCTTCTATGGCATTTTTTAACATCTCTATCTTATACTTAGTTTCGTTTTCTAATCTATTTTGATTCGTTAAATCACGTTCGTTATCATCATGTAGTTTTCTTAAGCTTAAAAATTCCTCTTCTTTATCATTTAACTTTAGCGTCAAAGCATTTATTTTCTTGTTAAGAATTTCAAGTGTATTTTTGACGCCAAAAATTTCGTTTTCCTTTCTTAAGATAGATTCTTTTATATTAACCATGTTATCATGAACCTTGGTATCCATAGCATTATATTTTTGCCGTTCAACAATTAAGTTTTTCTTACCTAAAAGCTCTTGAGTTTCTTCTGCTAATTTAGTTAGCACACCTTGCATACCATATAACTCTTCTTCTTTTTTAGTTTGTATAAGCTTTAACTCTTCTATTTTTGATAAATCAACGTTACTATTTTTTTCTAACCTTATTATTTCCTCACTTAAAGTTTGTACTAAAGCCTTATTATTTTGATAATCTCTATTTATCTCATCTACTTCACTTACTATTAAAGAAACTTCTATTTCATCTAGTTGTTTTTTATTTTCTAAATATTTTTTAGCATCAATGCTTTGCTTTTTTAAAGGTTCTAAATTTGCTTCTAATTCTAAAATTATATCATTTATTCTATCCATGTTATCATGGGTTCTCTCTAATTTTCTTAAAGCCTCATCTTTTCTTTTTTTATATTTTAAAGTTCCTGCGGCAGCTTCAAAAATAACTCTTCTTTCCTCTGGTTTATTAGATAAAATAGCTCCTATATCACCTTGTGAAATAATGTTAAAAGATTCTTTAGAAACTCCGGTATCAACAAATAAATCCTGCACATCTTTAAGTCTTACTTTTTCATTATTTAAATAATACTCGTTCTCACCAGTTTTATAAATGCATCTTTTTACACTAACTTCAGTATAATCAGTAGGTAAATACTTATCACTATTATCAAAAACAAGGGTAACACTAGCACTAGAAGCTGGCCTTCTTGATTTACTTCCAGAAAATATTACGTCACTCATAGCGCCTTCACCACGTAATTGTTTAACAGATTGTTCACCTAAAACCCAGCGTACAGCATCAACTATATTACTTTTACCAGAACCATTAGGTCCAACAACACCGGATATACCAGATGTTAAATCAATCGTTGTTTTTTCCGCAAATGATTTAAATCCAGATACTCTTATTTCTTTTAAATACATCTTAAATACTCTCCTAACTAAAGTTTAGCGCACTTTTCCATGGCATAGTGTGCAGCTTCTTGTTCTGCTTCTTTTTTTGATTTTGCAATTCCAGTACCAAGTACTATTCCATCAACGATAACATTCATTGTAAACGTTCTATCGTGAGCGGGCCCCTCTTCATTTATAAGCTTATAAGTTACCGACTTCTTTGTAGTCTGTACCATTTCCTGTAATTTAGATTTATAATCCATAAAAAATGTCTCTGGTTTTTCTTTAATAAAAGGAATAACTATTTCATATACTATTTCTCTAGCTTTTTTATATCCTTGATCTAAATATACCGCACCCAAAAAAGATTCAAACATATCTGCAAGTGTTGCTTTTCGAAACTTACCTCCGGATGCTTCTTCACCTTTTCCAACTTTAACATACGATGGAAAATCCAAAAGTAAAGCATATTCATATAAAGCGTTTTCACATACATACATTGATCTAATCTTAGTCATTTTACCTTCTTCGTAATTAGTTGTATTATAAAGATAATCGCTCATAATTAAATCCAATACTTTATCACCTAAAAACTCTAATCTTTGATAATCTTCTGTTAAATTATGTTCATTACAATATGATGAATGTGAAAATGCTGTATCATAAATGTGCATATTACTAGTTTTAATATTAAATTTATCGAGTAACTTCATATCTATCACCTAATAAAGATTATAACAAAAAAACTAGATTTAATCTATATTAAGCTCATTTTCTATTGAATAATTAGTTATTGTTATTATATAATATAAATAGTGAAAGCGACTAATACCTTCAAAGGATTAGAAGTTTTCCAATATTTTGGTATTGGAAAAGCATGCTACACCCCCCTGGGATAGCATGCTTTTCTTTTATATTTTATATATTAGGAAGCCTATTAATAAAATTAAAAGGATAACTATGACTTTAAGAAATTTATTTTCTTTTCTCATAGACATCACCCCATTTCTTATTCCTATAAAAAATGGAAAACATATTCTAACCCAAGAACAAAAATATTAGTTGCTTTCATTTTAATTATTATACATATTTTTGCAAAACACTTGAAATAATGAATTCTTTTTCTAGCATTTATATAATACTATAAATTTTCCTTTATTTCCGGAAACAAATCATATAAATTATAACCTAATAAATCATCAAAATATTTCTTTAATTTTAAAGATTCTTTAACATGATAAAATACGTTTTTATAAGATCCTCTTCATAACCATAAATTTATCATTTATGGTTATTTACTACATATATTTTTTTCAGACTCATAATCAAACAACAAAAAGTCATTATTAAAATCAATAAAAATTTCTTTTTTTTCACGATAGTCATTATCACTTATAACGTTTAAATAATCATTTTTATATTTTACATAAAGATAACTTTCCTTACCTATGTTTTCTGCGTTAATAACATCTACCTGCATACCTGTATTTCTAGTTATTTTTATATTTTCTGCTCTAATACCGATTTTAATCTTTTTAGCATCGTATTTTACCAATACTTCATAATTATATTTATTCTTATTTAATTTAAATAATTGTTCATCGTATTTAATATAATACGTATTATCTTTTTTTATTATGTAGGCATCTAAAATATTAATTTTAGGACTACCAAAAAAAGTTGCTACAAATATATTTTTTGGTTCTTTATATATTTCATAAGGAGTTCCTATTTGCTTTATACTTTTATCATCAATAACGATTATCTTAGTTGCTAAAGTCATCGCTTCTAACTGATCATGAGTAACGTAAACAAACGTACTTTTTATTCTTTTATGAATCTTTTTGATTTCTTTTCTCATGTTTCCTTTTAACATTGCATCAAGGTTTGCTAATGGTTCATCAAGTAAGAATATATCTGGCTTTCTTACTAAAGCTCTTCCTAAACCTACTCTTTGTTTTTCACCACCTGATAATTCATTAGGTCTTCTCTTTAACAAATGGTTTATTTTTAACATTTCTGCCGTTTTATAAACCATGTCATTTATTTCTTGTTTATTTATTTTATTATTTCTTAGTCCAAAGGTCATGTTATCAAACACCGTCATATTAGGAAACAAAGCATAATTTTGAAACACCATAGCACTCTTATTAATAAGTTTATTTTTATTGGCTAATTTATTTTCATAGTAAACGTTTCCACTATCATAATCTTCTAGACCAGATATCATTCTTAATAAAGTTGTTTTTCCACAACCAGAAGGACCAACCAAAACAACAAATTCACCATCGTTTATTTCAAAACTCAAATTTTCAAAAACAACGTTATTCCCGTATTTTTTAATCACGTTTTCAAACTTTAACTTTGACATAATACTTCTCCTTAACTAAAATTAAACCATAGTTTTTTTGATGATAAAACATAATCAAATACTTTACTTATAATTATTGTAAACAAACAAATTATTAAAGCGATAAACCATACGTTTTTCATGTTATACATAAATAAATTATATTGAAGTAAACTACCTATTCCCGTTGTTCCTATTAAATACTCACCAATAATTACGCTATTTATTATTTGTGATACCAATATTTTTGTACTTATTATAATTCCTCTTATGTTAGTAGGTATTAAAACCTTAATTAATATTTTAAAATCACTAGCACCACAATCCTTTGCAGCTTCTATTATACTTTTATTATTCTCACCTTTTAAATAACCAAGTACCGTTATAACGAAGTTAGGCATATTACTTATAATCGTCATTATCGAAATGGTTTTATATCCAACACCTAATATTGCAATCCCCACTAACATAATTACTATTCTTGGAATCGAATTTAATCTGTATAAAATGTTTTCTAAATATTTAAATTCTAGAAGATATATTATAATAACAATTAGCATATTTATAGCTAACGAAATAGCAAAGACTACTCCAATAAATTTTAAAGTTATTAAAAATGAACTTAATATGTTAATACTATCACTATTAAAAATGATATCCGTCGGTGCTGGTAAAATGGTTGTGTTAATAAGGCTATTTTTACATAGTAGTTGAATTATTATAATAATTACAATATCTATGAACATAACTACCACCTTCTATTTGTCAAGAATGTTTTTATATATTTTTTTATACTCTACTTTTTTTAGTCCAGTAAATTTTAAATAATACTCATATTCTTTTTCATCTAATTCCAACGTCTTATTCCATACATTATCTTCTTTAAAAGTATCTATAATAGATGCTAAAGTCTTTTTATCACTAAATTCCATAACCTCTTTAACCTCTTCTGCAACTTTACTTGAATCAGTAGAATAAATATAATCAGTTGCCTTTTTAAGTCCTTCTACAAATTTTTTATACTTATCATCATTCAAGTTTTCTTCCATAACTAACACAGTATTAAATGGAAGTTCTTCATAATAGGTATTCATTGATTTTGACTTATACCCTTTATCCTTTAATTGTGTTGCAAATGGTTCAAAAGCCATTATTGCATCAACATCTTGATTTAAGAAATAAGTAACTCCTTCCTGAGGACTTAAATTTGCAACAATTTCATAGTCAGTACTTTTTTCAAGAATTTCGTTTGGTAGTCCACCTTTTTTAGCACTAACAATCGTTTTAATTTCATTTAAAGGAACTTTACTTATTAATGTTATTCCACCTCTTGATGTAAGTTCAGCTATTGATATAGGGCGTTTTTTTTCATTTGCGTTAGTTATCGAAATATTTAAACTATTTAAGGCTGCATCTATTTCACCAGAAAGCAACATTGTATTAACAACGTCCCCACCAGTAGTATTAACGTATTCCACCTTTAATCCATAAAACATATTTTTTTCCATACCAACAAATATTGGTAAATAAAGTGGTGATCTTGTTATTCCAGCTACTTTAAAGCTTTCCTTTGCCGTGTTATTTTCCTTTTTATTATTGTTATTAAAGATTATTAAAATTCCTAATAATAAGATAATAACAATTCCAATTATTATTTTTATATAATTTTTTTTCATAATATCAAATCCTTTTATTTATGTTTTTTTAATTTTAACTTTAGGTCTTTACAAGCTAAAGCCCTTGCACTACATTCGTTTTTTTCTTGAGCCGATAACTCTGCTAGAGTTTTTCCGTTATCTATTTCAAATATCTCGTCGAATCCAAATCCATTTTCTCCCCGTTTTTCATTCGAAATTCTTCCAGTTAAAACCCCAATTCCAGTTATGATATCCGTTCCATCATAATAAACTAGATTACATACTACGCTTGCTTTTCTTTCTTCATTTTTATACCGCATCATTTTATCAAGTATTGCGGTATTTCTATCATCATCTCCCGCGTTTTCACCTAAAAATCTATGTGTCATTACACCTGGCCAACCATTTAATACATCTATACATAATCCCGAATCATCAGCTATAACTGGAACTTTTGCTATTTCATATATCTCTTTAGCCTTTTTTAAAGCATTTCCATAAAAACTATCTTGATCTTCTTCTACGTCAACATCTATTGATGCTTCTTTTAATGATTTAATTTCATAAGATTTTAAAATCTCTCTTATTTCTTTTAATTTACCTTTATTGTTACTTGCAAATATCATGTTTCTTCCTCCTATATCCATACGTCATTTTCATTTACTTTAAATTTATATAACTGAGTAGGTCTATAACCTCTGTTTATCGTTTCCTCTAATGGATAACAATAAGAAGTTATCCGTTTTCTAAAATTAGATTTATCAACCTTTTTATTAGCTATCATCTCATATACTTGTCTTACGTCTTCTAACGCAAATTTTTCGGGCATAAATTTAAACATAATATCTGTATTATCAATCCGTGATTTTAAATATTTATACGAAATTAATATTTCCATTAAAGTCTTTTCTTTAATTTGTTCATGGTACTCAAACTCATGTAAATATTCTATACCACCCTTATTAATTTTTTGTTTAGTTTGATAACCAACCTTAATTCCATCAATTATCATTTCACTATTATTACTAATGCTAAACTCTTTTAAATTATAATCTTTAGAAAATTTTTTTGTGTTTTGAGAATTAGTAACTGCTATGTATATAACGTTAATCTCACCATCTTCATAATACTTAGCATCACCTAACGTATAAACTTGTTCAAGATGAAACTTACTGGTTCCTATAATGTTTTTAATTTCCGATCTAATAATTTCTTTTAAATCATTTTTATTATCAAAGTTAGCTTTAATAAGCTCATTATTTTTATCTAAAACAACTTTTATTTTATTAGTGTCTGACTTTCTTATATCTTTACTTTCTTCCTTGTCTAAAACAAATAAACATCCCGTTAAAACTATGTTCATATTTATCTCCTCCTCATTTTTTTAATATCATTAACAATCTTATCAGAAACTTCGATTAAAAACTTAGAAAAATCATCAAAATCTATATACCTTGGCACTTCACTTTTGGCGTCATAAGTCAAATATCTTAGATTATCACTTAGTTTAATATCATCATAAACATAATCCATATTTTCAAATGAATGATTTACCTTTTTTAAATCAATTCCAAAACTATTTATTAGTTCTTTACTTACTAAACTATAATCTCTATAAATACCTTTTTCTTGAAATAAATTAATTTTATCATATTCTTTAATATTATTAGGAATATATTCGTCTAAAAAATATTTATCTAATAAAAGATGACATAAATAACCATCAAGTACATCATTGTCTTTTATATTACTTTTCTTAAGTGAAGCACTAATATTAGGTATTAGATAATATTTTCCTTTTATTTTGCAGTGACTATCTTCAATTTTAATTATATCCGGCAAAACGTTTCCCTGTATAAATCCTAAACTTTCTTTATTAAGTTTATTACCAACAAGCTTACCTACCACTAAGTGTGCTGCAATACTAGGCATACTGATTTTTCCTTTCTTATTTCTTCATTTTTATCTCTAACGTCATCTTTATATTTTTCTAGAGTATCATTTATATGAGATAAATCCAAAAAATCTTCTTCTGAATCAACATATCTTGTTATAGGAATAAATGTTTTAACATCTCTATAATTTCCCCAAAGAAATTTTCCTGGAATATAGTATTTCTTTTTATTAAAAACATCTATAAACTTTTTTTCATCTTTGGAAAAAGCAACCGTGTAATAATCAATCGAATAATCCGTACCAGATGCAAGCATTTCATCTGCGTAAGGTATATAATACACATATTCATCCACGTATAATATGTACAAATTACTTTTATCATATTTTTTATTTCTCATAAAAACCTCCCTCATAGCAATTAATTTATTGCCACAATCAACTGTTTTACATTTAGTATTTTATACCATAAGTTAGAGATTGTCAATACTTTTGGTATTTTTTACAAAAAGTTTTTCAACTAAATATTTTATAAATGCAAAAAGCTAAGTTTTTTCAGTGCCGTCAACTAAAAAAAACACGTCTTTTTATATTTCGTGTTTTTTAATTATAAATTTTCCTTTATTTCCGGAAACAAATCATATAAATTATAACCTAATAAATCATCAAAATATTTCTTTAATTTTAAAGATTCTTTAACATGATAAACAATGTTTTTATGTTGTAGTCTTCTAGAAATAACATCTATTAATCTCTTTTCCATGGTAACTACATTTTTCATACACATTAAATCACATAAATTAATTACTTTTTCATAAATAGTATACTCATGATTTTTAATAAACTCTGTTCTAAAAGGAATGTTGCTTGGCTCACCTTGCGTACAATTAACGTCGTTATTTAAGTATGAATGAGTTAAACATACGTTGCAATAACAATCATCATAACCTAATTCTTTTAAATAATTATAACCTTCCATAACGTGTCCTTCAAACTTTATTAATTTTCCAATATCATGTATATATCCTAAAGTTTTGGCTTTTTCTTCATCTAAGTTTAAAGCATTCGCAATTACTCCTGCTGCATATCCAACACATATAGAATGATCAATCCAACCATCATGAGGAGTTTTTCCTCTAGATGATTCTAACATTTCCAGTGCTTTTTTACTCGTTAATTTCATACTTATCACACCACCTTTTGGACATCATACAATACAATTTGTAACTTAGAAAATCTTTTTTCTACCTTACCCCTTATTTTATAAACTCCAGGTAATGGAATGTTAAAGAACTTATTATATGTTTTAGGAAACATTACTAGTTCTATAGTTCCAAATGAATCACTGGCATTTAAAAACATCATCTTTTCTCCAGTTTTAGTATCTATTTCTTTTTTTCTTTCGATATAAAGGAACATTACCACGTTACTATCAAAGTATTTTTCTATATTTTTAGTAGTTATACTAGCATCAGTTATGTACTTACTTGTAGGATGATTACTTATATAAAAACCAAATAAATCTATTTCATACTTTGTAAGTTCTTCTTTAGAATACTCCTCATAATCTTTTATTTCTGGTTTAAGAACTAAACTTTCATCTAAATCTGAACATAATTCAGCATAGTTAATCGCATCATCTAAGTTTTCTATTAATGTTCTTTTATTCTTCCCAAAACCATCTACCGCTCCCGCTAGTATTAAGTTTCTTAACACGTCTTTCCCAAACTTATAAGTTCTTTTGACAAAGTTCAAATACGAAGAAAAGTTACCATTATCTTCTCTTTCCTTCAATATTGCTCTTGCAGTTAAAGTACCTATTCCCTTTACCAAAGAAAGTGGATAAATAAGCTTATCTTCCATTATTTCATATTTATCCGTTGATATATTTATTTTAGGATTTATTATTTCAACGCCTAATCTTTTGCATTCATTTATTGAAGTTTTAGTTTTGTTAACTGATCCTATGCAATTATTTAATATTTCACTTTCAAAATAAATTGGAAAATGTACTTTTAAATATGCTATTTTATACCCTACTATAGCATAAGAAACAGAATGTGCCTTATTAAATCCATAATTAGCAAATTTTAAAATAAGGTTATATACTTCTTCCGCAGTTTCTTTAGTATACCCTTTATTTATACTCCCATTTATAAATTGCTTTTTATATGATAAAAGTACATCCTCTTTTTTCTTACTCATGGCACGCCTTAACTCATCAGCTTCTGAATACGAAAATCCAGCCATAAGGCTTGCTATCTGCATTATTTGTTCTTGGTATACAATTATTCCATAGGTAGGCTCTAATATATCTTTTAAATCTTCATGAATATACGTTACCTTTTCTTTTTTATGACGCCTTGCAACATATAATGGGATATTTTCCATAGGTCCCGGTCTATATAGCGCTATTGCTGCGATTAAATCATCGATTGATGTAGGTTTTAACTCGCTTACAAACTTTCTCATTCCAGCAGATTCAAATTGAAATATACCGTCTACGTCTGCTCTTGAAAATAAATCAAAAGTTTCTTTATCATCAAGCGGTATTTCATTAAACTTAATACTACCAGCTTTAGATATTATCTTATCAATTACACTTAAATTTTTAAGACCTAAAAAGTCCATTTTTAAAAGACCAAGTTCTTCTATATAATTCATTGTATATCCACAAAGATAAGTACCATCTGAGTTAGTAGCCAAAGGAACGTAATTACTTAAGTTTTTATTAGATATAATTATACCCGCTGCATGAACCGAAGTATGTCTTTTAAGTCCTTCCAAATGAATTGCAATATCATAAATTTTACGTAAATCTTCATCATCATTTAATATTCTTTTAACACTTATGTTATAAAGTTGAAATTTCAAATCTTTTTTATCATCAAAATTTTTAAGTAAATTATCTATTTTATAGTTACTAACATCAAATATTCTAGCTACATCCCTTATTACTTGTTTTGCAAGCAAATTAGAAAAAGTAATTATCCCTGATACCTTTTCTTTTCCATACCTTTTTATAACATATTTAATTACTTCATCTCTTTTTTCAGCATCAAAATCAACGTCAATATCAGGCATGGTAACCCTTGCAGGATTTAAAAATCTTTCAAATAACAAATTATATTTTATTGGGTCTACATCAGTTATTCCAAGTGAGTATGAAACAAGGCTTGATGCGGCTGAACCCCTTCCTGGGCCAACCATTATGTTATTTTTTTTAGCATATTTAACATAATCCCAAACCACTAAAAAATAGTTGCAAAATCCCATTTTTATAATGATGTTCAGTTCGTATTTTAAACGGTCTACATATTTATTTGTTACGTTATCATTTAATCTTTTTTTAAGACCTACGATGCATAAATCTGTTAAATATTTTTTTTCATCAAAGCTTGGTTCATTACTATATATAGGAAGCAAATCATCTTGCTTAGGAATTTCTAAATCACACAAAGAACTTAAATACATCGTTGTTTTTTTATCTTCCACGGATACATCAAAATTAAGACTAACATTTTCCTCAGTTTTAAAATCCTCTTCTTTTATTTTATATAAATATTTTAAGTACTTTTCATCCTCTTTTTTTAAACAAAGTGTTTTATTTATAAATACCTTATTACCAGTAATTTTATCTTTTTCTTCTAAAGAGCTATAACCTATAAAAATATCTTCTGCTAATAATTTTAATTCATCTATTTTATCCATATACTTAAATGGAACTACTACAACTAAATCAGACAAGTATTTTTTTAGACTATCAAAATTCAGTTTTTTATCACTAATAAGTGTATTTATATTACATAAATTTTGATATCCTTTATAATTTTTTGCATATAATAAAATTGTATATTCTAAATGTACTTCTAACCCTATTATAGGCTTTATACCATGCTTCTTACACTTATTGTAAAACTCCATGCAACCAAATAAATTATCATCGCATATAGCTGCTACACCTACATTATTTAAAGAAAGTGTATTTATTAAATCATCTATTTTTATTAAACTAGATAAAATAGAATAATCGGATTTTATCCATAGCGGTATATAATTCATAAATATCACTTTCCTTTCTAATAATATTTTACTACAAATACTAATTTTTTCCTATTTTAATTTGACTATTTGCCCATTATATGGTAAAGTTATTAAGCAAACACGTATTTAAGGAGGAGTTAAATATGGCTAAGAAAGTATCTAATAAAAAACCATTATTCGGAAACAAAAGATCTCATGCTTTAAACGCAACTAAAAAGAGACAAAAAGTTAACATGCAAAAAGTTACTTTAAATGGTGTTACCGTTATAATGAGTGCTAAGGAAGCTAAAAAGTTTAGAAAAAATAATGCTGAATAATAAAAATACTTCAAGTAAAAAATTGAAGTATTTTTTTATTTAATTATTTTAATTTATAATAAAAGCCATCAAATTTATAAGTATTATCATTTACTTTATAATCACTTTGAGCAACATCTTCCGATTTACAAATCTTTTGATTAGTTAATTTATTACTTTCGTTTCTATTTTCTCCATTTAATGGATTAATAATATCTTCTTCTAAAAAACCATCTGTTACCATGTCTTCAACATTAACACAACCATTTTCATCAGCACCTTTTGTAGCAAAATAAGCTTCTGCTATCTGAACTATTTCTTTAGCTGTTATATATCTTGCTTTTTCTTTAGAATCATTAATGTTCTTAATGACTGACGTAGTTGCAATAGTAAGAATTATTGAAAGTATTACTATTACTGCAAGCAACTCTATCAATGTAAAACCTTTATTATTCTTTTTCATATCTATCACCTATTATCATAATATCATTATGATTTTTTTTAGTCAATTTTATACAAAAGAAAAAAGAAACTTTTACGTTTCTTTACTTAGTACCAGTAGATCCAAATCCCGAAGTTCCTCTTTCAGTATTATCATCTAACTCTTCTACTTCCTCAAAATCGGCTTTTAAATATGGTGTAATAACAAGTTGTGCTATTCTTTCATAGCTTTCTATTTTTCTAACTTCATTAGTATGATTATGAAGTGATACCATAACTTCTCCTCTATAATCAGAGTCAATAACTCCAACTTTGTTTGCTGGCGCTAACCCTCTTTTAGTAGCAAGACCACTTCTTGCATAAATAAGTCCTGCATACCCTTCAGGTATTTCAAGTGAAATACCTGTTTTAATTAACTTTGTTTCACCCGGTTCAAATGATATAGCCTCACTAGAGCAAGCATAAAGATCAGCTCCAGCAGCAAAATTTGTACCATATGTTGGTATTTTTGCATTTTTATCTAATTTTTTTATTTTAACTTTTTCTATTATCATATAATTTTCCTTTTTACTATTCATTATTACTTAGGTATTTAATAACTTCTAAAGCTGCTACTGTACCATCAGATGTTGAAGTTGTTATTTGCCTATAAGCTTTATTTCTTACATCTCCTGCAACAAAAATACCTTCAATGTTTGTATTACAGTTATCATCCGAATTGATGAAATTATCTTGATTAAGATTAATGATTCCGCTTACAAAATCAGTTTCCGGTAAACGTCCTACGGAAACAAACATGCCATCTACTTTAATTGTTTCTTCATTTTTATCATTAATTATTTTTATTTTTTCTAATTCTTTTTCACCAATTAACTCCGTAACCTTAGCATTACAAATAACCCTAACGTTATTTTTTTCATTTAGCCTATCTAACAAAGTATTTTCTGCGGTTAAGTTCGGAAGATTTTGAATAATAATTACCTGTTTACAAATGTCTGACAACTCTAAAGCATTTGTTATGGCGCTATTGCCTCCACCAATAACTGCAACAACCTGTCCCCTATAAAATGCACCATCGCAAGTAACACAAAAACTTATTCCATGACCAATTAAATTTTCTTCATTTGGAAGATTTAAAGTTCTGTATTTAGTACCTGTTGCAATAATAACCGATTTTGACAAATACGTTGGTCCATCAGTTATTATCTTTATTAAATTATCTGAAGTTTTTTCTATAGAGCTAACTTCATATACTTCTAATTCACCATCAAGGTTTGTAACTTGTTCAAACAAATTGCTTGCTAACTGCTGACCCGATATATTTATAAATCCAGGATAATTTTCAATAAGCGGCGTTGAAGTAATTCCACCACCTATTGCCTCTTTTTCAAGAATTAAAACCTTTTTATTAGCTCTTAATAAGTATATGGCGGAAGTAAGGCCCGCAGGCCCTGCTCCGATAATGATTACATCATAAGTTGAATTATTATTTTCAGCCATTTTATTCTCCCTTAAATTTATAGTTTTTCTATTTCACCTTTTATATTTGATAAATTTACAATTATCTTTTGCTCACCATTTGATTCTATAACAAGTGTTGGAGCGGTTTTTATTCCATATTGTTTTGTTAAATCTGCGTTTTCTTCAGCATCAATTTTTATAAAATTTACTCCTTTGCTTGTAAGAAGTTTATCTGCCATTTTACAATTTGGGCAAGTTTTTCTTTCAAATAACATTATTTTATTACCGGTCTGGTTTTCAGCACAACTAGTTTCTTTTTCTGATTCTTTACAACACTTAGTTTTTGCTATCTTTTTAGTTTTTTTGTCGCAATCAACTTTATATATTTTTCTATCTTTAAACTCTTGTGCTTTACCATCATTCCAGTTTTTAACTGGTCTATAATATCCTGTTATACGGCTATATACTTCTGTTTCCTCGCCACATTCTGGGCATTTATATACTTCGCCAACAATATATCCATGTTCACTGCAAACCGAATATGTTGGTGAAATAGTGTAATATGGTAATTTATAATTTTCTGCAATGGTTCTAACTAATTTTGCAGTAGCACTCCAATCTTCTAATCTTTCACCTAAGAAAGTATGAAATACCGTTCCAGAAGTATATAAGGTCTGAAGTTTATCTTGAACATCTAACGCCTCAAATACATCTTGTGTATATCCTACTGGTAAGTGTGATGAGTTTGTATAGTAAGGTGTTTTTTCTCCTTCAGTAGCAGTTATTATTTCTGGATATAATTCCCTATCATGTTTAGCAAGCCTATAAGAAGTTGATTCTGCTGGAGTTGCTTCTAGGTTGTATAAATCCCCATATTCTTCTTGGTAATCAGATAATTTATTTCTCATGAAGTTTAAAACATCCTGAGCAAATTTTTGAGTTTTACTATTTGTTAAATCTTTCTTTAACCATTTAGCATTTAATCCTACTTCGTTCATTCCAACTAAACCAATGGTTGAAAAATGATTATTAAAAGTTCCTAAATATCTCTTTGTATATGGGTAAAGACCTGAATTTAGTAACTTTGTGATTACGTCTCTTTTTACTTTTAAACTTTTAGCTGCTATATTCATCATTTTTTCTAATCTAACATAAAAGTCTTTTTCATCTTTTGCAACATATGCTATTCTAGGTAAGTTAATTGTAACGACACCAACTGAACCAGTTGATTCCCCACTTCCAAAGAAACCTCCTGATTTCTTTCTTAATTCTCTTAAATCTAATCTTAATCTACAACACATAGATCGAACATCGCTTGGCTCCATATCAGAATTAATGTAGTTTGAGAAATATGGTGTTCCATATTTTGCGGTCATTTCAAATAAAAGTTTATTATTTTCAGTTTCAGACCAATCGAAATCCTTAGTTATTGAATATGTAGGAATTGGATATTGGAACCCCCTACCATTTGCGTCCCCTTCAATCATAATTTCAATAAACGCTTTGTTTATCATATCCATTTCTTTTTTACAATCTTTATACTTAAAGTCCATTTCTTCTCCACCAATGATAGCATTTAAGTTTGCCAAGTCATTTGGTACAGTCCAGTCTAAAGTTATATTTGTAAACGGAGCTTGGGTTCCCCATCTAGAAGGTGTGTTTACGCCATAAACAAATGATTGGATGCATTGTTTTACTTGTTTAAATGATAAATTATCAACTTTTACAAATGGTGCAAGATAAGTATCAAATGAAGAAAATGCTTGTGCACCAGCCCATTCGTTTTGCATTATCCCTAAGAAATTTACCATTTGGTTACATAAAGTAGATAGATGTCTTGCTGGAGATGATGTTATCTTCCCAGGAACGCCTCCTAATCCTTCTTTAATTAATTGTTTTAAACTCCATCCTGCACAATATCCTGAAAGCATTGATAAATCATGTATGTGTATATCAGCATTTTTGTGTGCGTCTGCAATTTCTTTATCATAAATTTCATTTAACCAATAGTTCGCAGTAATAGCCCCAGAGTTACTTAAAATAAGTCCTCCTATTGAGTAAGTTACCGTTGAATTTTCTTTTACTCTCCAATCTGCAACCTTTAAATAACTATTTACTAATTTTTTGTAGTCTAGCATAGTATTTGTTATGTTCCTTTGATTTTCATGAATTTTTCTATATAAGATAAATGCTTTTGCAGCTTCTTGGTAACCAGATTTTCCAAGAACGTTTTCACAACTGTCTTGGATATCTTCAACGCATATTACGTTATTTTCTATCTTAGCAGAAAAATCCGCGGTAACTTTTAACGACATAAAATCAATTACGTCATCTTCTATTGGGGTATCAGAAGATTCTATAGCTTTTTTTAAAGCGTTTTTTATCTTTCCTAATTCAAATTTTACTATTTTTCCATCTCTTTTTTTTACGTTGTACATTTTATTTTCCTCCTTCAACTTTTATATACCTCTAATTTTTACATTAGGATAATCCTTTTTTATTTCGCTATACATTTTTTTTAGCTCTTCATTATCAAAAGATAATAGACTTTTATTTGGAACATTATCACTTACAATAAATTTTTGTAAATAATAATGAGAATCATAACCAATCATTTTTAATATATTTTTTATTTTATCTACGTTATGATAATTTTTTATTATGGTAGTTCTAAATTCATAATTCACTTTGTTTTCTTTTAATATTTTTATAGATTCCTTTATTTTTTCTAAATCTAGATTAGAAATTCCGCTTACGTTTTTATATCCATCTAAATCACATTTTATATCCATCGCCACGTAATCTACCAATTTTTTATCTACCAGTTTTTTTAGTTTTTGCGTATTTATTCCATTAGTATCAAGCTTTATTGATAAACCCGTTTTTTCTTTTACTTCCTCAATAAACTCTTCTAAGCCAATTTGCATGGTAGGCTCCCCACCACTAATGGTCAACCCATCTAATACATTTTTTCTTTTTATAAGATATTTAATTATTTCTCCTGGTTCAATCAAATCATTTTCTTTTTCGCTTTCAACTAGTTCATAATTATGGCAATATGGACATCTTAAATTACAACCATCAGTAAATATAATTGCACACATTTTTCCTGGATAATCAAGTAATGATAATTTTTGAAATCCACCTATCTTAAAATTTTTACTACTTACCATTTCACCCTCCATCAAAGATTTTCTTGCTTGGTATTATCCATACTTTTTTTTATTTTTTGCATACTACCTTGAAATCCACATTCCGGACAGCAGCACTCTGAGATTTCATCCATTAAAGTTTCTGTTTCATAGCCACAATTTTGACACTTATAAGATTTTGTACTTAACTCAGCATATAAAATGTTATCATATAAAAATTGGATTACTTCCATTATGTTATCTATGCTATTTATGTTTATATAACTTATTGCACCACCCTTAGATAAAGACTGAAATTCACTTTCAAATTTTAATCTACTTATCCAGTTAAGATCTTCGAAATCTGGCACGTGATATGAATTAGTTATGTTAATTGAATCCGTAATACCTTTAATCCTGCCAAATTTCTCTCTCAAACATTTAGCAAATTTATAAGTTATTGATTCTCCTGGAGTAGCATAAACACAATAATCTATGTCTTCTTTTTCTTTCCACTCTTTACAATTATCGTTTAGCTCCTTCATTATCCTAACGGCGAAATCTTTACCATCACCATCATCAATATGTGAATATCCCGTCATGAATTTAACGCACTCATAAAGACCAGCATAGCCAAGTGATATAGTCGAATACCCATGGTGTAATAAATCATGAATGCTTTCTTTCTTTTCTAGTCTTGCAAGTGCACCATGCTGCCACAGTATAGGCGCAACATCACTAGTTACTTTAGATAATCTTTTATGTCTAATTTGAAGCGCTCTGTGGCACAATTCTAACCTTTCACGCATTATGCTCCAAAACAAATCCATGTCCTTGTCTGAAGATAACGCTATGTCCACTAAATTTATTGTTACAACCCCTTGATTAAACCTGCCATAATATTTTCCTTTTCCAGGAATGTAATTTTTTGCTTTAGCAAGGTTTCCAAAATTAAGTGTTCTATCCGGCGTAAGAAATGATCTTCTTCCCATGCAAGGATAACACTGTCCAACGCCATTTTCGTCTTTACTAATTTCTTTCATAACTTTTTCTGATATGTAATCAGGTGTCATTCTTTTTTTAGTACATTTTGCAGCAATTTCAGTTAAATAATAATATTTACCATCTTTATGAATGTTATCTTCTTCAAGCACGTATAAAAGTTTTGGAAACGTAGGAGTTATAAAACTTCCACTTTCATTTTTCATTCCCTTTATACGTTGTTTTAGTACCTCCTCAATTATCATAGCAAGTTCTTCTTTATACTCATCAGTTTCACCTAGGTATAGAAAAACCGATAAGAACGGAACTTGACCATTTGTTGTAGTCATAGAATTTATTTGATATTGAAAGGTTTGAACTCCATCAGCAACCTCTTTTTTCAAATCTTCTTTTGCGTATTTTTCACATTTCTCTTTAGTAAACTTTCTTTTCTTATATTTGTCTAAGAAACAATTATAACTTTCTCTAACAAACGGAGCTAAATGAGTAAGTGTTATTGTCGTCCCTCCATATTGGCTAGAATTAACTGCCGCAATTAATTGGGTTGCAATGGTCATTGCGGTCAAAAATCTATGTGGCCTTTCAATCATAATACCATTTATATTTGTACCATTTTGAAGCATGTCATCTAGGTTTATTAAATCACAATTATGAAGTGCATTTTGAGCAAAATAATTCATACCGTGAAAATGAATTAAACCTTCATCGTGTGCTTTTACAATATCTTCAGGAAGCAAAAATCTTCTAGCAATATCGTTTGATGTAATACTTGCAATATAATCTCTTTGGGTAGTAATAACCTTAGTATTTTTGTTAGAATTTTCAGTACTACAATATTCATTTTCACCAGCAATCAATTCTTTAATAGACAAATCTGTTGTATTACTTCTTCTAACTAGTTCTCTTGTGTATCTATACGTAATATAAGCTTTTGCCAAAGCATACTTATTAAGTGCCATAAGTCTTACTTCAATAATATCTTGGATATCTTCAACAAGCATTCTTTTTTTCTTTAAACTCTCTATATACTTAATAATGTTTTTTATTTGAATATCAGATACTTTATCTTCTTCTTGAACCTCATTATTAGCCGCTTTAATTGCAATTTCGATTTTTTCTGGGCAATAATCTACTATGTGTCCATCCCTTTTAACTACTTTCATACTAACTCCTCTTGCTATGTTACAAAAAGAATATATCACATTTATACAGCATAACACTGTTGCAATTGCAACATTTTTAAAAAAATGATATTATTTTAAGTAAGAGGTGTAAAATGTACAAATTATTTAATAATATTAGTGTAAACCAGCAAAATAAATTATTAAAATTATTGGAAGCTAGCATCTTAAACTACAAAAAAAACACGGTTATGTTATCTGGTATAAACGAAAGCATAATTGGTATAATACTTGAAGGTACCGCACAAATAATAAGAACTGATTACAATGGAAATAGAACTATTATAGAAGAATTGGAAGAAGGATTTGCATTCGGTACAGCAATATCTTCATTAACAAGCGACGAATGCCAAATAATAGCCAAAGAGGATACCAAGGCACTAATAATAGATTACGACGCAATAATCTCTTTTGAGAATATAAACTTTCCGTATTACAATCAATTTATAAAAAATTTGCTAGAAATTACAACAAAAGTAATTGATGAAAAAAATGATAGAATAGAAATATTAACAAAAAAAACAATAAGAGATAAACTACTTGAATATTTTAATATATATAGAAAAAAGCATGGAACGAATAACATTTATTTGCCATTTAGTTTAACTGACTTAGCCGATTATCTAGCAGTTGATAGATCCGCTATGTCAAGAGAATTAAAATACTTAAAAGAAGAAGGCTTTATTAAATCCAAAGGAAGAAAAATCACCTTACTTTACAGGTGATTTTTTTATTAACAAAAAGGAAATTAATTTATTTCTTTTCTTCTTTTATCTTTAATCTCATTAAGTAATAATTCGATAAACATATTTTTTTCTACTGAATAAGTTTTATCTGACCCATGTCTTCTATAACTTACTAGGTTTCCATCTTTTTCTTTATCTCCTAATACTAAAGTTATAGGGATTTTCTTGACTACAGACTCCCTCATCTTATATCCAAGCTTTTCTTCTCTGTCATCTAATTCAGCTCTAATACCATTTTCCTTTAATAAGTTATATACATCAAGAGCATATTCTAAATGATAGTTATTATTAACTGGTATAACACTTACTTGAACTGGTGCAAGCCAAGTTGGGAATGCTCCTTTAGTTTCTTCTATTAAGAATGCAGTAAATCTATCAAACGTTCCAAAAATTGCTCTATGAAGTACTACTGGAACCCTCTTTTCGCCTTTATTATCAATGTATGATAAATCAAAACGTCTTGGAAGTAAGAAGTCTAATTGGCAAGTTGATAAAGTAACTTCTGGTCCAACCGCTGGTTTTACTTCAACGTCTAACTTAGGTCCGTAAAACGCTGCTTCACCAATAGCTTCAAAATAATCTACACCAAGGTCATTTAAAACCTCTCTTAACTTACTTTCTGCTTCATTCCACATCTTATCATCATCAAAGTATTTTTCTTTGTCTTCTGGATCTCTAAGTGATAATCTAAACTTGTATTCTTTAATACCAAAATCTTTATAAACATCAAGAATTAGGCTTACAACTTTTTTAAATTCATCACCAATTTGCTCTGGAGTTACAAAAAGGTGAGCATCATTTTGACACATACATCTAACACGTTCTAAACCTTTAACAGCGCCTGATGCTTCATATCTAAAGTCAGTTGCAAACTCGCCTATTCTAATTGGCAAATCTCTATATGAATGTAGTTTGTTTTTAAATACTAACATATGATGTGGACAATTCATAGGTCTTAAAACAAACTCCTCATCATCAACTTTCATTGATGGAAACATATTTTCTTTATAATGATCCCAGTGACCTGAGGTTTTATATAAATCAACTGTTCCAACGCACGGTGAGTAAACATGTTCATAGCCTAAATTTCTTTCTTTTTCATATATGTAATTTTCTAATTGTTTACGTATTACCGCTCCATTCGGAAGCCATATAGGCATACCAGCACCAACTAATTCATGGCTCATGAATAGTTCTTGTTCTTTACCTATTTTTCTATGATCTCTTGCCTTTCGGTCTTCAAGTTCTGCTAGATAATTATTCAAGTCTTCTTCACTTTCAAAGCATACTCCATATATTCTTTGAAGCATCTTGTTTTTAGAATCACCCTTCCAATATGCTCCAGAAAATTTAATTAACTTAAAGTATTTCATCATCTTAGTAGTCTCTACGTGAGGTCCTCTACAAAGGTCAGTAAAATCTCCTTGTGTATAGCAAGAAATAACAGTATCAGCCTCATCCATTCTACTAATTAAATCAATCTTATAAGGATCATCAGAAAATCTTTCAAGGGCTTCTTCCTTAGAGAGTTCTTCTCTATAAATTCTCTTATCAGACTTAGCACACTTTTTCATTTCTTTTTCTATTTTTAATAAATCTTCTTCTGTTAATGTTTTATCTCCTAAGTCTATATCATAATAGAATCCTTCTTCTATTACTGGTCCTACCCAAAACTTAGCATTTGGAAATAAATGCTTTACCGCTTGTGCTAAAAGGTGTGCACAAGAATGATTTAAAATATTTAATTTTTCATTTTCTTTTATGTTTATCATAACTCTTCCTCCTTTAACTCTGTTCTTAGTTTAAACTGTCTAATGTTAAAACCGCCTTGCCTCTTATAATAATAATTTATTAATTCTTCGATATTCTTATACATTTTATCAGGTTTATCTACCTCAAAGCATTTTATATATAAATCAATAAATTCATCTTCCGGCAGTTTAAATACATGATATCGTCTTCTAAAATCTTCATCTGTTAATATTTTATAAATCTTAGTTTTTGGAAGTCTTGGAATACTTAAATATTCTGAATAAGCATCATAAACTTGTTCTAATAAATCATAATAAATTAAATTAAACTGCGGATTATTTTCTTTTAAGCACACCTTTAATTCATCTAAATCATCCCATATATGATAATTATTCATATCTAAATTATCAGGTTTAATGACATTAAATGATTTATCAATATATTCTAAAGCTAAATCCTGTAATTGTTTTACACTCCCATCTAAGTCATATATTATTTTCCCATATGCTAACATATTTGCCATAGTAAGTATATTTTTATTATAGTTTTCTTTCATGTACTCTTTATATTTCCATACAGGATTCATAAAGTACTCTATTAAATAACTATTAGAATCTACATTCCCTCTTTCAGTATAATTCACGCTATTTTTTAAAATCAAGTGAACATCAATATCTGAATTTTCATTATAATTACCAGTTGCATAACTACCACAAAGTATTGCTCCTATAACATCATCATCTTCTTCATACTTCTTTAAAAATTCTTTTAAAGCAAGTTTCCATTTTTCTACCATTTTTTCACTTCCTTTCGAAAAATAAAAAGGATAATACCAAAGGAGTGCTTTTTGCACGGTACCATCCTTACCTTTAACTTAATTTGATAACGTGTTTGTTTAAACACGGGATTCTCTTTCGAGTCCTGCTAAAGAAGTAGTAATCATATAAATAGTTTGCCTAATTTCCACCATCATAGACTCTCTTTTAAACATCATTATACAATCATGTCTTCATCAATCGCATTTATACCAAAATAATACTACAAATTATAATTTAAGTCAATTATAGAGATCAAATAAATAATTTATTATATTACCTAGTTGCTTTACACAGAATATTATTCATATTGCATTATGAAAAAATCTGAATTATAATTTATTTGGTGATTGTATGAGTATTTTATTACTATTTTTTATACTTCTTTATCCTATTTATCTAGCTACTGGTGGATGGAAAGCGATTTTAATATCCATCTCTTTTATATTATTAAGCATTTTAATACTCTTAATAAGAAATAAAATAATTTCTAAGAAATATTTTAAAAAATTAAACTTTAACTATAAATTTATTAGAGAAGTTCCTGAATTTTTAGACGTCAATGATATTTTATTTTTAAATAATAAAAATTTTTCATCAAAAAAGAATATTAAACTAATTTTAATGCAGCTAAATCTTAAAGGATTAATTGATATAAAAAAAGAAAATAATAAAATTATAATAACTAGAATAGATAAGATGTGTAATCTTTCAAACGCAGAGAATTATATATTAAATTATATTGATAGCAATGATAAAAAAATTTTCAGTAAAAAACAATACAATGAATGTGTAAAAGAAGATATATTAGAAAAAGGTTTAGCTTACGATAAAAAAGATCTTAGTTTTTTTAAATTCTATTTCTTTTTTAGTAGTATAATATTTCTTATTTTTACTTATTTATATGTTAGTAATCCGTTTAATGATTTAGATATATCAATTATCATGGGTTTCATATTAATAGTCTTACCAAATGGTCCTTTATATTATATAGATATATTAACAAATACATTAATACTAAAATTAACTGATAAAGGTTATGCCTGTATGTATTTAACTAATTCATATAAAAAGTTTTTACAAGATTTTTCAAATATTAAAAATTTAAAAAACGAAAATTACCCTCTATGGCAAAAACATTTATTATATGCACAGGCATTAAATGCAAACTTGAATTATAATAAAATACCAGATATAGGGTTAAATTTATTTACTGATATAGAAATTAATAATTTATTCAACTAAAAATAGCAGAAATTATTATTCCTGCTATTTTCTATTATTTTGTCCTATCATTTCTGTATCAATCATTAACTGTTTTATTCTCTCTATTATTCTAACCGCTTTTACTCTTTCCGATTTATTATTAGTTGATGTACTTAAATGTTCTTCTAATTCCTTAATATTTAAATTAGATGTAATAAACGTTGGAAGTCCTTCTTGCATTCTATATTGTAAAATAGTTCCTAATATTTCATCACGGCTCCATGAAGTAACACCTTCCGCTCCTAAATCATCAATAAGAAGTAATTTTGCATATTTAACTTCATTATATTTATCTTTAAACTCATCACTACTACTAGATGAATAACTAGATTTTAAAGAACGTAAATACTCAGGCCAATAAACAATAGCACTTTTAACGCCTTCTTTAGCAAGTTCGTTAAATAATGCCGCTATTAAATAAGTTTTTCCGCAGCCAAAGTTACCATGTAAATATAAACCTTTCCCATAATTACCTTTCTTGTATTCCTTAATATAGTTTAATATCCATTTTATTACTAATTGTCTGTTTTTATCATCAGTATATATATCTTTTATTTTAGCCTCTTTAATTTCTTTAGGAACATCAAAACTAGTTACGTTTTTTTGATATTTATTATCTTGTAAAACCTTATTTTTATAACGGCAAGCAACATAAGAAAAACTTAGTTTACCATCTTTTAAAACTGGTAAATAACAATAACCATGCATGTTATTTTTACACGCTAAAAGACCTTTACAAGTTTTACAATTTTCATATTCTATTGCAGAGTCTTCTATACTAGATGTATATTTCATAAGCTCATCATCAGATAAATTTATTTTTGATACTAATTCTTTAAAATTATTATCTTTTTTTGCCTCTTCATAAGATAATTTTAACTTATAATTCAAATCCTTATTATTTTTTATCGTCTTATTAATATTTTCCATAACAAACTCCTTACCTATTACTAGCATTTCTTTTTATGGTCTTTATACTATTAGTTCCTAAATCTATATCAATGATATCACAATCACCATATATTTTATTTACCTCTAGCAAATTTTTAATGGTTAAATGTTCTAAGTCTTCAATTCCAACACTTCTTGCTTGCATATATATCTTTAATAACAAGCTAAGTTTTTTTGCATGTTCTAATATATCATTTGATATCCTATCAAACACCTTTTTCTTATCAATTTCTACTTCCTTTATTTCTTGTCTTAAAACTTCATATTTATTCATATCCTTATCTTTAAAAAAAGCATGTCCTATTTCCCATGAATTAGAATTTAACTTTCCAATATACATATCAGGATCCTCAAATACTTTAAAGTCAAATTCATCAATATATTTATCTAATTTCTTCAAAAACTCTTTAACCTCATCAGGATACATTTTAATGATTATGCAAATATTTTTAGTCATAGTTTCAACTAAATCAAAATCATTTTCCATAAAGAGCTTTTGAAAAGCCATTTGAAAATCATCACCATATTTAACCTTTAAAGTGCTTGATATAGTAATTTTATATCTTTGATACCTATTAATGTCATCTGGATAAAGAAAAAATGTAGAAAACTCAAAATCAATTGGTTGTGCCACTAATAACTTACTATTATTTTCATGAAAGTTTATGTTTTCATAATGATAATTTTGATCCAATCTAAGAATTGATAATAAGATTTGATACGCAATTTCCTTACCAATCAATTCATTTTTAGCAACCAAACTACTGCTAAGAATCTTGGTATAATCATACGTCTTCATACAATAGTTAATATAATCTTTTATATTAACCTTTTCATCTGGATATTTAATAAAATAATCATATAAGTTTATTAATTTAAATCCGGCTTTATTAATATCTTCTACAAGCACGCCCTTATCATAATACTTATCTTCCACATCACCATTTTTCGCTAAATAATATCTTGGCGCATTATAGTCAAAATACTTATTAATTATATAAGACCAATAAACCTCACTATAACTAAAAAAAGGCGTTGTAAAAGGTTTGGTTTTAGATAATGGTTTATAAATCATTTTTTTGCCATTAATTTCATATATAGGAAAATATTTAGTACTCTTAACATTACTATGATTTTCAGTTGTTAAATTACCTATTTTAGTATAGCCGTTTAAATCAATAACATTAAACACTCCCATATAACCACCATTTATGAAAATTCCTTTAACATATCTTTAAGGGATTTTTCTTCTTCCTCACTTATTTTTTCTTTTTTTATGTTTTGATTAAACCAATCTGGTAACTTTTCTTCCTTTATAACTTTAGATAACGGTTTATTTTGACCACCTTTATTTTCCCTTTTATATTCTTTTTCAGCAGCTTTCATTGCTTCTTCTACTGTTTCAACATTAAGTCTTTTCCATTGTGATGCAATGGTTTCCAAATAGCTTCTAGTCAATTTTTTATTATTAATTTTAAGAACATAATCTATTAAAACATTAACAACTCCAGGATTTAACTTAAAATCACTAAGTAAAGACTCTAATATTCCAAGATCTCTCGCTGTTGGTTTTACGCCTTTATTAGCTCCCTTAAGGAAATTATAAGGACTAGTATTTTCAAATACATAAACCATTTTTGCCCTTTTATCAGAAGATCCTACCGGATTTTTTAAATACTCTGGTTGACTTTTATATATCAATGATGGAAGCTTATTTTCATTTTCAAATTTATAGTAATTTCTTACGTTTCGTCTAAGTAAATTTTTATCTATAAGTCCATTTTCTTTAATGGAGTTTAAAATAGATGATTTCATCTCTAAAGCATCAAGGTTATATACATAAGATAGGTTATTAATTAATTCTTTTACTTCACGACTAAAAGTTTTATTTGTAATTATTCCACTTGGAACGGAAGATATTAATAAATCGAAATCAAAACTATTATCAATTTTAATTTGCCCAGTTTTATTAACTCTTAAATCTTCATTTAAATTATTAAACAAGGTACCTGGCGCACTTTCAAATACTTCATCAAACCTACTTGTAATTTCCTCGTAAGATGACAAGTTAATTTTAGGTACTTTAAAATACTTTAATATATTTTCATACTCTTTTTTACCAACGTTATTATAAAGTACTATGTTCAAAATAGGATGATTGAAAAATTCATATGCTGATATAGGTGAAAACATCTCATAAACATATGAGTTAGACATTCCCGTTTTAACAAAAGTTTTTAAAAGCCCTATTGCCTCTAGTTTTTTTCTTGCGGTTACTATAGCATCCATTTTAACTCTTAAACTAGTCATTAAATGATGATGCGTAAAATCTCCACTTAAAAGCTCAGTTTTATCTAAATCGGCCCATAAAGTATAATAAAGACTTGTTGCTATACTGCCTATTATAGGTTGATAAAGCATACTAATTAGTTTTCTATCATATTCATTTAATATAGTGCGGTTTACCACCATAAAAGTATCAGCCGGTAAAATATTTATTTCTTTCATAAAGGCAAACCTCCCTTAAATAATATTGTAATTCATTTTTATTTTTATTTCAATAATATATTGAATAAACATAGTTACTATTGTATAATATAAATGAAGGAAGCAGCATTACTAGTTGTTTTCCAATTTGGTTAAAAATGAAAAGCAGAGCTAGTTACATACTAACTCTGTTTTTCTTATATACTAAAAATAATAACTAGTACTATTAAAGCTGCAAGAATGATAATTAATTTTGGACTAAATTTTATTTCAAATCTAAACCTCATAAATACCACCACCCTTCTTATTCACGTTGGATGGAAAACAAAGCTAGTTTTTTTACTACTTCCTACTTTACTTATTATATATAACTTTTAAAATCACGCGAAAAATACAAAAAAAGTGATAAAAAAATCACTTTTCTTTGATTGCTTTAAACATTTTTTTCCAAAGGTTAGTTTCTGAATAATTTAAGATACCAACTTTGTATATTTTAAGGCCAAACTTAATTAAAACAAAATTAAGTATCATAAGTAACACTATTGCTACAATTATAAGACCTACTCCTATTTCTCCAGAAAGAAGAAGACTCGGAGCAAGTGAAATAGACATAAGTGGTATAACGCTTGCTATTTTAACGAATAAAGCCCCCGGAAACATAGCAGATATTATTATTAAATAAAATCCTGCCAAACTAATTACCATAAGTGGAGTTTGAAGTTGCTGATAATTTTCCATGTTGGTTGTCATAGAAGCTAGTACTCCTGCTAAAAGCGAATATGCTAAAAAGCTTAGTAACAATAAAATTATAATAAGCGGTATTATATATCCCAGCTTATTTATTATCCCGCTATTTTCTATCATTTCAAACACACCAGATAAATCAAGTTTATTTGCAACATCTTTTATAGCACTCATACCACCAGATGGTGAGTTAGTCGTTAATTTTCTAATTATTAACCCTATACCACTATATAATATAAGTAAAACGCCTTGGATTAAAACAAATAAATTACTAGATAAAATTTTAGAAAAGAAGTGTGTTTTAGGAGATACGTTTCCTATTATAATTTCCATTCCACGCGTTGATTTTTCCTCATTTATTTCAGCTCCTATCATCTGAACTAAGTACATGATAAGCATGAAACAAGGAAGAGCTATTACAAGTGATGCAACTGATAAAAGCGTTCTGGTATTTTCCTCATCTTCGGTTTTTTCTTCGTTTATAAAACTTCTTTTTATTTCAACTGCCGATGAAATTTGATTTAATTTATCCTTATCTATACCAGATAAATCAAGCGCAATACTTTGCTTGGTTGCATTCAAACTGGATATAATTGCTTGATATTTAACGGCATCTACGTAAGCATCCGTTATGAACTCAACTCTATAGACATTATTGCTATCAGGATTTATAACAAGTAATATGTCATCCGTACCTGATAGTTTTTTCTTAGCTTTTTTTACATCTGATACTTTAGATATCTTAAGTTTCGAAGTTCCAAGATAGCTTTCAACACCTTTTAATCCATCTTTTACAGTTTCATAATAACCCGTATTATCTACCACGTTTATCTTAAGTGGTTTATTAAAATCACCGCCGAACATCGTTACTATAGAATCAATGTTAACAAGCGCTATAGCAACTAATGCAACTATTATGTTTGCGATTAAAAACCACTTGTTTTTTATCTTCTTTTTTAAACTATGTTTAGTTAAAAACTTAAACTTATTTTCCATATGCTTCACCTACTTTTGCAACAAATATCTCCTCTAAAGATGGCTCTTGTAAAACAAACTTAGTTATGTTTTTTTTAGTCTTTAAATAATCAAATACACATTTAGTATAACTTTCATCTTTTATGTTAACACAAAAGCTAGAAGCCGTCTTAATTGCACTTATAACGCCATCTATCTTTTTTAACTCAGCTAGTTTAACATCACCTTCTATGATGATTTTCTTTATCTTATAATCTTTTTTTATGTCTTTTAAGTATCCTCCAAGAACTTCTTTTCCCTTAACTAAAATAACTAGTTTTTCACAAAATAGTTCAACATGATCCATTCTATGCGATGAAAAAATTATTGATGTTCCTTTTTCTTTAAGTTCTAATATAACACTTTTAAATAGTTCTACATTTATTGGGTCGAGTCCTGAAAACGGTTCGTCTAATATAAGTAGTTTAGGCTCGTTTATAATAGCAGAAATAAACTGTACTTTTTGCTGGTTTCCTTTTGATAAAGTATTTATCTTTCTATCTTTATACTCTTCTATCCCAAACCTTTTAAGAAGCCTATCTAGTCTTTTTAAAATAGTTACTTCATCTAAAGATTTTAAAGCCCCGTAGTAAAGAATTTGCTCTTTTACGGTAAGTTTAGTAAGAAGGCTTCTTTCTTCCGTTAAAAAACCTATTTTATCAGTTACATCATAATCTATTTTTTTACCATTGAAAGTAATCTTGCCACTACTTGGACTAATTAAGTTCATTATCATTCTAAAAGTTGTTGTTTTTCCAGCACCATTTACTCCCAAAAGTCCAAATATTTCTCCTTTATCAACGGTAAATGATAAATTATCAACCGCTTTAAAATCACCATAATATTTAGTAACGTTTTCTATTTTTAACATCTTACTCCTCCTTACCTATAACGTATAAAACAGATTTATTATCAAAGTTTAATTTTTTAAAATTATCTTTAAACTCTTCAAAGCTATATTTTTCATATATATCATAAGCATTATTTATTATCTCACCATGTCTTGTTACACTATTTAATATTACGTTTGCAAAAGCTCCAGGATTTTCAAAACATTTTACCATCGATGTTAAAAGAGCTTTTCTATCTAGTTCAAAAATCTTTTCTTCAAAATTATCTTCTCTTATCTTTGCATCAACTAAATCAATTAGTTTATCCTTATCTAAAACATCTGATTCAAACATAACTAGCATAACGTCATCAAAGTAAGAGTATGTCCAAGATAATTCAGTTTTTATAATTTTTTTCTTTATTAAATCCTTTTCAAACGAAGAGGTTCCACCAAATTTCATATCTAATAAAATGTTATAAAATAAATTTCTTTTAAATCTATCTTCACCAGTTCTTTTCTTTTCTTTAAATTTATAACAGATACTTATTCTTGGTGTGCTTACGTTTCTTTTTTCTTCCAAATAATTAGTACATACCTTTTCATCTTCGATAAATTCTTTAACTTCTATTTCTTCTTGTTTTTCAAATTTTTTAGAAGCTTGATTTTTCCTTACTAAATCAAAGGTCTTTTCTACGTTAACATCACCATATATAACAAGAATCATGTTTGATGGATGATAAAAAGTATTATAACATCTATATAAGTCTTCCTTAGTTATTTTAGATACGTTTTCTTTATCACCGATCGTTTTATACTTATTTGGATTAACCATAAGAGTAATATCAAACATTTTTTCATACATATATCTTTCTATGCTATCATCGGTCATGTTTATTTCCTGATTAATAATACCTTTTTCTTTTTCTACGTTTTCATCCGTAAAATATGGGCTTTGTACAAAATCTAAGAGTTCTGTCAGACACTCATCAAAATTATTAGACGTCGAAAAATAATAATTAGTAATAAAGTGATTTGTATAAGCATTTAAGTACGCTCCGTTTTTCTTAAACTTTTCAAACACTTTTTCATTATCTTCCGACTCAAACAATTTATGTTCTAAAAAATGAGCGATTCCCTTTGGAAAGCTTACTTGTTTTTCTTCTCCTATAGGTTTAAAATCGTTACAAGCAGAACCATATTTAGTAACAAAATAAGCTCCTTTCTTAACAAATCCTTCCTTTTTGTAAAGGTAAACTTCAAGACCGTTTTCTAACGTTTCATGATAAACTTCTTCATCTAATCTCGACATTATTATCTTATCCATTAGTTTTTTCTCCTTCCAAAAAGTAACTTAAGTTAGGTTTTAACTTACTTGCAAAGCCTTCTATTTCCTTTAATTTTACAGCTTTAATCTTTTTTATAAATAAATCTATGTCTGGTAAATTAAATAACTTCGCGTTATGATATCTTCCAATAATATTAGCAATATTTTCTTGGGATTCTAAAAGGGCTGATATAAGAGTTTTTTTGGCTTCCTCTAATTCTTTTTCATCTACTTTTTTCATACCACTAATTACCTTGCAAGAAAGGTTAAAAGCTTTATCATAATTTTCCCTTTCTATTCCCATAATAACATTCATTATGCCGTCGTCCTTTTCATACCTTGCAAAAGAATAATAAGCCAGTGAATTTTGTTCTCTTATAATGTTAAAAAGTCTCGAAAAACTACCACCACCTAAAATAATTTTATATAATGGTGCCACGTAATTAAGCTCATAATCGCTTACATTTTTTAAATACATTATGATATTTAATATATTTTGCGTACCGCTTGCCTTATCTTTAATTTTTATAAGGTCATCTTTTTCATCATCATTTGATATTATAAGTTTATCACCAAAAGTTTTATTATTTTTTATATTGCTAGTTATCTTTTCTATTATAGAATTATCAAAGTCTATGTCACCAGAAAGTATTAACTCTACTTCACTTTCATCTATCATAGAAAGATAATCTTTATATAAACTCTCTGGTGTCATTTCATCTAAATACTCTATCTCACTCATAAACGTATATGGCTTATTTTGATTTAAGTTTTTATAAGTCATACGTTCAGCATATATATCAGAAGACTCTTTTATTCTTTCAAGATATGCTTTTTTTGTATTTACAATCAAATCAAAGGTTTCTTTATCAAATTTATTATTTTCTAATAATGGGTTAAAAATAATTTCACAAAAAGTATCAACGACTTCATTTAAATTTCCATTTTTGGTATATTTATCAATTAAAGAAGCAAAAGTAAAAGAACTAATTTGATAATTACCATACCTTGATGACGAAGCGCTATAATACGCATCATAATTTTCTAATGCTTTAATATATAGTTTTTCAGGTGTATTATACTTCTTACACGACTCTAATAAAATACTTCTTAAAACGTCTCGGTACGTCATTTTTTCTTTCTTAACCAAACTTTTAAAATAAAGTTTTCCCGCAACAGATTTAAACTTTTTTGTTTTTAAAATAGTTACAGGAACATTATTTACTATTTTCTTTATTATTTCCATTTTTAGTCCTCCGTTTTTAATATGCCTATTTTATCAAAGCTGATTCTAGCGCGAGTTTAATCATTTCATCAAAACTATTTTGTCTATCAATGCTAGGTAATTCTTCACCCGTAATTAAATTATTAGATATGGTTAAAATACAAGCTGCCTTTTTGTTAAGAACGTTAGCATTATGAAAAAGAGCAAAAGATTCCATTTCAACGCATGTGCAACCATAATCTTCATATAAAGCTTTTGGATCTTCTGTTTCGTTATAATACACATCAGAGCAATAAACTACTGATTTAAGAAGTTTAATGTTAAACTTTCCTGAAGCTTCTTTTATCTTGTTGTTCAACTCATTATTACTATTTAAAACTACTTTCTCTTCATTATTTTGAATTTTAGCAAAATTAGATTTTGAATACGACTTTTCAGCCAAAATAACACTCCTTAAAGGTATTTTTGTTGTAGTAGCTCCCGCACTACCTATTCTTATTATTTCTTCAACGCCATATTCTTTAAATAATTCATATGAGTATATACCAATGGATGGATTACCCATACCATGAGCCATAACGGTTAATCTTTTGCCTTTATAATAACCCGTATAAGCGTACATTCCCCTTACACTATTAACTAATTTATAATCATCTAAATATTTTTCTGCTATGTATTTTGCTCTTAAAGGGTCTCCTGGCATGATAACCGTTTTAGAAATATCTTCTTTTAAAGCTTCGTTATGTGGTGTTGGCATTTATGATACCTCCTTTTATCACCTTCATTTTTATTATACCACGTAAGATTACAAAACCCTCAAATTATGTTGATAATTTTTTAAAATATGTTAAAATAAATAACCTTAAGAAAAAAAGGTGTGATAATTTATGCAAAGATATAAATGGAATAAACAGGGACTCATAAATGAATATAATTCTATTTTAAAAGATTTAAAAAGAAGTAATATTACAGAAAAAGAACGTACAATTTTAGAAACAAAGCTTATGGTTCTAAAAGATATGTTTAAAAATTATAGTAATATAAATTTAATTTTTACAAGATTTAATTTTAATTATTATGATAAAAGTTTTAATATCAATAATGCAAAAGAAGAATTTGAGTTATATGTAACACCTTTTCAAGACGATTTTATTACAACTACTTATGAGGAATTTTTAAATAGAGATTTTAATAATTTTAATAAAAAAAATCTCGAAACTTACTTACCAGAAGATCTAAAAATAAATTTTTCTAAAGAACTTTTCTTAAAATTAGAAGGAAAACAAGAAGATTTAGACAAAATGATGAATCCAAAAAATCATTATTTACACATGTGTAAATATAATAAGGGAAATCATTTTTTCCCTTATGGTGATATCGCTTACATACTATCTAGCGGCAAAAACAACATAGATTCTTTTTGCAATCTAAATCATGAATTAGGGCATTATTTTGAATATTGCTTTAACAATGATTTTATTATGGATATTAATAAAAGAAACTTTTTATACAGTGAAATTTCAAGCTTACTATTTGAACATATTGCACTAGACATTTTAAAATATCATGAGATAATAAACGATGAGTTATTTTTAGAAATGCAAGATTATATGATGACTTTAAATACAGGAACTATATCTGATTACTTTATTTTCAAATCAATAATTAATGATCCTAATCCAACTTTTATTGACAGAATAAGATTACATTTTAAAAACAATACTATTTCAGACTCGGTTTACTACTACTCTTATATAATGGCAATAAATTTTTACTATCAGTACTTAGAGGAACCAAAATTAGCATTAAAAAATTTAAAACACTTGTTATTAGATTTTGATTATAAAAAAGAACTTGCTTTACTAGAAGAATGTGACGTTGATTTAAGTGGTAATACATTAGTAAAACATTTAGATAAATTTAAAAAGAACAGCTAATCTTGCTGTTCTTCTTCATTTGTATTATCTTCATATTTTACTAAAACCTCTCTTGGCTTAGAACCATTTGGAGGTCCAACTATTCCTCTTTCTTCAAGTAAATCTATCATTCTAGCAGCTCTATTATATCCAAGTCTATATTTTCTTTGTAAAAGTGATGCACTTGTTTTACCACTTTTTATTACAAAGTCTACTATTTCATTATACAAAGGATCATCATACTGATCGTCTTTTTCATCATAAGAAGCAGATGAGGAACCATTTGGAGCCGAAGTAAGATTAGTAAACGTTTCATCATACTTAGCCTTTTGCTGCTTTATCGTATAATCAACAACTTTTTGAACTTCCTCTTCTGATACAAAAGAACCTTGTATTCTAGTTGGAGTACCTTCTCCCATTGGCAAGAATAGCATATCTCCTTTACCGATTAGTTTTTCCGCTCCAGTCATATCAAGGATGGTTCTTGAATCAATTGACGATGATACCGTAAAAGCAATTCTAGATGGAATATTTGCTTTTACAACGCCGGTTATAACATCAGTTGATGGTCTTTGTGTTGCAACAATTAAATGGATACCAGCCGCTCTTGCCATTTGTGTTATTCTCATGATTGAGTCCTCTACTTCTTTTGCCGCAACTAACATTAAATCTGCAAGTTCATCTATTAATACCACAATATATGGCAACTTTTTAGCAGATAAATCCCCCGCATCTATCTTACTTTGCATCTTACGATTATAACCCTCTATATTTTTAGTTCCTGTCTCACTTAATAAATCATACCTATGTTCCATTTCCTCAACTATCTTTTTTAAAACAATCGAAGCTTTTTTTGGATCGTTTACAACTGGTGCCAAAAGATGTGGTACACCATTATACATAGAAAGTTCAACTTTTTTAGGGTCTACCATTACAAGCTTTACCTCATCTGGCTTTGCGCGCATTAAAATGCTTGTAATAACTGAGTTTACACAAACAGACTTACCAGAACCAGTAGCTCCCGCAATAAGAAGGTGTGGTGTTTTATTAACTTCCATCCACCTGGGATTGCCCATTATGTCCTTTCCAAGTATCGCAAGTAACTTACTATCTTCCTTTTCTTTTGGAACGGCGGCCAACACCTCTCTTAAGGAAACAGGGGTTGTTATTTTGTTCGGAATATCTATACCAATTGTACTTTTACCAGGAATAGGAGCTTGTATCCTTACGTCTTTTGCAGCTAAAGCAAGAGCTATTTCCTTACTTAAACTAAGTATTTTACTTACCTTTGTACCAGATTTAATCTCAAGTTCATACTGCGTTACAGTAGGACCTACGTGAGCTGCTACTACTTTTCCATATATATCAAAATCACTTAACACTTGTTCTAACAATTTAATGTTAGAAGATATGTTTTCTTCATTAGCTTTTGTGTTTACTTTTTTTGGAACACTTAATAATGAAAGTGGTGGTAATTTATACTCTCCATTAATAATAGGCTCTTCTTGTTCTTCCATTTCTTCTAAACTAACATGATTCAAATCATTAACACTAGATATAACAACACGTTTATCCTTTATGATTTCATCTTCTTTATTTTCTTCATCATCAATTTCTTTTATACCTTTTTCATCTTCCTTATTTTTATTAAGCCATTTTTTCGGAGTAAAAAACAATATAATTTTTTTTAACGCGGTAGAAAAAGAGATATTAAATATTAACATTGAACCAAATAATATAAGAACAAAGCAGATTATTTTAGAACCTAGCACGTCAAAAGCTAATACAAATAAATAGGAAAATATAGCTCCTAAAATTCCGCCGCCCTCTATAAAATTAACATCATTAAAACCTGATACTATATTAGCAATCGTATCTTCAAAAACAACTTTACCAACGTTAGTATCACACATTATATACTTAACGTGAGACATTGAAAGGATTGCAATCGAGAACAAATAAAATCCTATTAATTTTTTTGTAAATAGCTTTGGTTTTTCCCTAAATAATAATACATAACCTCCAACTATTAAAAAGAAAACCAATCCCCAATTATAATACGCACCAAATAAAAAGATTCCAAAGTTACTAACCATCCGTCCAACAAACCCAGATCTAAGTAAACCTAAAATCGTTAAGACTATATATAAAATCCCAAATATTTCAACTGGGATTTTTCCTTTTTTCTTACTAGAAGATGATGTCTTCTTTTTTGCCATGTAATGCACCCCGCTATCATAAACTAATTATAGCACGTAAATTTTAAGATGTAAATTTTTGCACTAAAAATTAGACATTAACTTTTCATTAATCACTTCATCTTCCATTGGTTTATTCAAATCTATTTTAATCTCTTCAATGATATGACCAATATTACCCTCACCAGCATATTTTTCCATATTAAAATAATTATCGTCTATTGGTATCCATTCCAATTTATTAACTTCTTCAATTAATTCAACATCCTTATTCAAGATACCATAATATACCTCTAATTCTTTATCCCATTTAATATAAGCAATATTCATGAAATAATTTAATTCTACATCATTCTTGCAAATATTAGTTTCTTCTTCCAGTTCTCTATAAGCTTCATTTAAACCATCTTTAGGCCTTTCTATTTTTCCACCAATTAAATTATACATTCCTTTATATGGTTCTTTTGCTCTTTTACACATTAAAATTTTACTCATATCTTTATTAAAAATCACTATTACATTCATCTTCTTCAATTCAATCACCTCATATTAATTTTAACATATTAAACAACAAAGTTAATTATTCATTTTACTGGTTACTTATTTCTTTATCTAACATCAATTGAAAAATTATAATTGAATTTTTTTATTTTATCATTACATACACAAAAAAGGAAATAAAATCAATCATTTTCCTTTAATCTATCTAATCCATTTAAAATTTTATCTTATTAACATTATTTCAATTGATAAGCCTATTTGCTATTTCTTCCATAATTAAATAAATGTTGTATTGCTATACCGCTATATTTACCATATGTTTTGGTGGCAAAATCTCTTATATTCTTTTCCCCTTCAATTCCATAGTCATTTTTCATAACTTTTTTAACCCAAGTATCAATTGGAAAAACATCATATTTTTGATATGCAAATAAAAGTATACAAGATGCCACCTTAGGGCCAATACCTACGTTTTTCATAAACTCATCTAGTGCTTCTTTAGTATCAATACTATAAAATTCATCTAAATCTATTTCGTTATTATTAAGTTTATCTACCATTGACTTTAAATATTTATCTCTAAATCCCACTTTACAATTTCTATAGTCTTCGCAACTTACATCTTTTAAGTCTTTATACTGTGGAAAAAGAAAGTATTCCTTATTATTAAAGATAACTTTTTTTCCATAATTTTTAGCAATGTTATTAAGTGCACTTGCTATTTGAGTCACCCCGTTATTAGCAGAAATGATATAAGACATAACCGTTTCAAATGGGTCTTGTTTTATCATCATAAGACCTTTAGAAAATTCTACAGCAGGTTTTATTTTTTCATCAGTCTTAATTAAAAACTCATTCATAACATCATAGTCATTATTTAAATCAAAATAATCCATAACTACTTCTTTTAGATTTTCCTCTTTATTTGATGATACACATAAATAATTATCTTCCATATGAACGTTAATTACCCTATCCTTTATAACAATATCAAAACTACCATCATCTAAAGGAAAAAATCTAAATATTTGTCCACAAGTTACCGTATCATTTAGTTTGAATGGTTTTTCTATCTTTATTTTTATCATTGTTAAACTCCTTATTCATAAACATATTAGATATTATAAGTATTATAGATCCTAGTATTAAACTTGCAACAACATCAGTTAAGTAATGTGCTCCAAAATATATTCTACTTACCCCAGTTAATAAAATCATTAAAGAAAAACCTATAATAAGTAGTTTTCTTGCCCTACCATGCACCTTTTTATAAACTAGCAACATAAGTGTTCCATATAGTAAAAGAGCTGATATCGTGTGTCCTGATGGATAACTAAATCCACCTTGAACAATCCACTTCCATGAAGGTCTTACCCTTTTAATAATATTTTTTAATACTTGCATTAAAACAACACCAATTGATACGTTTGCTATTACATACTTAAAATCAGAAAAAGCCTTATGTTTTAAAAATATTACTGAAGTTACACCTAGCAACGCAAATATTCCTGCTGTAGAAGCTAAATTTGTTATAACATATAAAAACTTAGTTATAGCGTTACCTCTCACTTTTATTACGTTATTAAAAAATGATTCATCAAATACGTCAGCCTTACCATTTACAACTAACATTGTAAGTAATACAAATAATACTAAAAGTATCGTAATAAAATAATACTCTTTTTTTACTTTTTTCAAATTATATCGCCTTACTTTCTCTTTGATAATTTATTTAATTCTTCTTTCATGTCATTATTTAACCTGACTTTAACATCTGAATTAAGATCAGAAAAAATCCCCATATCATTAGTTTTTTGCATCTGTTTTGTCCTTATTCTAACTTGAACGTTTGCATCATTATAAATTACGTTTGTATTTAATGATCTATAACCATTATTTTTA
Organism: uncultured Muribaculaceae bacterium; assembly: GCA_964407685.1. Lineage (GTDB taxonomy): Bacteria > Bacillota_I > Bacilli_A > RF39 > UBA660 > Aphodocola. The sequence goes on along the minus strand of CAYOWI010000004.1, from coordinate 12,082 downwards.
GGTGCTCCAATAAAATCCATGAACCCACCACCTATCGGTTTAGAAATATTATGAACAATACCCAAAGTCTCGTAACACATATTATTATCATCTAAAACCATTTTTATCGCAAGTAAATCTGACAAAACATCATTGTTATTATTTTGAAGTTCCTCATAAATTCCTCCAACGTTTTTAATTCTATGTTTATAACTCATAGCAATTCCTTTTTCGCTAAGAAAAACCTGGGTTTTGCATCCTAATTCATCTAACGTTTCATTATACTTTAATTTTAAATTCTTCCTTTGTTCATATATATGAACAAATCTTTCTTTATTCAAATAGTAAAGACATAAGTCTTGCAGTTCATCCTTAAGTCTATATATACCCAAAATTTTTGCTATTGGAACGTAAAAAGCATTGGTTTCCGTTGATATCTCAATTTGCTTAGATGAACTTAGCGCGCTTAAAGTATACATGTTATGAAGTCTATCCGCTGCTTTTACAGCTATTATTCTTGGGTCATCTAAAGTAGCCTTTAATATTTTATCATGTGTCTCAGTATTTACATCATTTCCTATTTTTGTTACGCCATCTACAATTTTTGTTATTGCTGGTCCAAAATCACGTTCGCAATCACTTAAAGTATAGTTTGTATCTTCAATCGTATCATGTAAAAGTGCTGCCGCTACCGTCTCAAAATCAAATCCCAGATTAGCAAGCAAGCTCGCAACCGAAATTGGGTGCGTGATATATGGGTCCCCATTTTTTCTTTTTTGTCCAACATGTAAACTAGTTGCCTTGTAAAGAGCTTTATATATTACCTTAACGTCTTCTTTACTAAATTGACTGCAGGTTGGTATTAATTTTATAAATTCCTCTATGTTTTTTGAAAACATATTATCCAGCGATCCAAAATATTTCTTTACCCCGTACATATTTTTATCCCCCAGTAACCATAAACTTTTTATTTATAATACTACAAAACAGCAAAAAAAGCACTAATTGTGCTTTAATTTATTAAATCTTCAAATATTTTTAACGACAATTTTATTGCATCATGTTTAAGTGAATCAAACTTAGTTGTTACAAAATCATCCTTTATAATTTTAATATTCATTTTATTTAGGTTTTCTTTATCAATTAAAACTGGCGTTTTTTCCTCTTCACGATGATATTTATCGATGAATTTTTTTGGTATTTTCCCGCCATTTATTACTACCGTTTCAATTTTCCTTTTTCCCAAATACTCATTAAGCACCTTAATATGATCGCTTACTGAAAAATCATCCGTTTCACCCGGTTGGGTAAACATATTACAAACGTAAAGAATCTTACCATTTGATTTATCTATTGCATCTGTAACGTCTTTACATATTAAATTACAAGCTATACTAGTATATAGGCTTCCCATGCTAAGAATTATCATGTCTGCACTTTTTATGTCATCTATTACTTCCTTGTTTATAACCGGATCTTTCTTATAATATATGTTCTTTATTTTTTTATCTACTTTGGTAATGTTATGTTCCCCTTCAATTATGCTTCCATCTTCCATAATTCCCATCAAAACGACGTTATCCTCCGTAAGCGGTAAAACTTTACCCTTTAAATTTAATACCTTGGATAAAGACTCTATACCATCGGACATGTTTCCAGTAATGTTACAAAGCGCCGCAAGAAGTAAATTACCAATCGGGTGCCCGTTTAAATCACTAGTCGTTTCAAAACGATATTCTAATAAACTTTCGAAAAGTGGCTCCGTATCAGATAATGAGGCTATTACTTTTCTTAAGTCTCCTACCGCTGGGATATCAAATTCTTCTCTTAGCTTTCCGGTAGATTTTCCATCATCACAGACCGATACCACAACAGATATATCAACGGGAAATTGTTTTAAACCCCTAACCAAAGTTGATGTTCCTGTTCCTCCGCCTAATATAACAACTTTTTTATTCATATTAATCACCACCAATGTTCATTATTTAGTATTTCATCTTTTAAAATAGTTTTACTTCCATGACCAGGATATAAGGTTATGTTACCTTTATACTCTTTTATTTTATTTAAACTAAGTTTCATTTCATTTAAATTACCACCGGGCAAGTCACATCTTCCAATGGTCCCTTTAAAAATAAAATCTCCAACAAACATAACCTCATCGCTTTTAAAATAATATGAAACAGCATCATTTTTATGTCCTTTAGTATCTATTATTTCAAAAATAAATGGACCTATCTTTTCTGTCTTATCACTTCTATAATCTATTATAGGGGCACTATAAAACGTTTTAATTTCATCTAGTACGCCAACATGATCAAAATGATAGTGCGTAATTAAAATTGCAAGAACCTTTTTATTTCCAACTAGATTAATTATTTTTTCTTTGTCAGCTCCAGGATCAATGATTAAAGCTTCTAAACCTTTTACTAAAACATAACAATTAGTCTTAAGATCGCCAACTTCTACCTTTTTAATTTCCACACTATAGCTCCATTATTAAAGCTTCATAAAGCAAATCAACCAAATGATTACTAGGCTTTAAATTATACTTTTTAATAAGCTCATCGAACACATCAGCCGAAACTTCTAAACCAAGGTATTTAAAAACTGAGTATTTTTCATTTTCTAAACTATTTAAATAGTTTTTAGTATATTCGTTATCTATTATTAATAACGGTAAATTACCAATAAATTTTTTAAAATTATTCATAATTGTCTTACTACTTTTAACGTATTTAAATGAGTCGTTATCATAGTTAACCATTTCTAATATATCAGGAATATTAATCTTATTTTTATCTAATCTATAATTAAATCTAGCCTCTAACCTAATACCATCTACTTTTAAAGCTTGAAGTTGTACTATTTGGCCTTTTTCAGGATTTAAACTAGTTGGTATTATTTCTAAAATCACATATTTATTATCTTTTAGGTTCATTTTCTCAATCCTTTCTTTTGCTTCAAAAATTTACTTACTTCTTTTTAAAAACATTACATCAGAAGTAAAACTATTTAATGATATAAAATATATAAAGGTAATTTATCTAATTATCTAATCATCTAATCTTGGGGTTAGTATTTCATAACCATCTTTCGTTACCAAAACGGTATGTTCAAAATGTGCTGATGGGCTACCATCTAAAGTTTTAACCGTCCAATCATCATCAAGAATGTATATATCATCACCACCATAATTAAGCATAGGTTCAATACATATTACCATTCCCTCTTTTAGTCTTGGTCCAACTCCCTTAGGTCCATAATTAGGAATATCAGGATCTTCATGCATATCTGTTCCTATACCATGACCACATAGTTCTTTTACGATTCCTAAGTTATGATTCCTAGCATATACCTCAACAGCATTTGATATATCACCTATTCTATTACCTGGTTTTACCATTTTTATACCTTCATATAAGGCTTTTTCGGTATGTTCCATTAAGTATTTTTTATCATCAGTTACCTCTCCAACAGTATAAGTCCAAGCAGCATCTCCTTGGTATCCTTTATAACCTATTACAACGTCTATCGTAATTATATCACCATTTTTTAGCTTCGTATTATTAGGTATACCATGCACAACAGTATCGTTAACACTAGTACATATTGTTGATGGATATCCTTCATAACCAAGGCAACTAGGAACAGAATCATTTTTTATAATAAAATCATGACATAATTTATCAAGTTCATTGGTAGTAACACCTGCTTTAATATATGGTTTAATAAATTTATGCATCATAGAAACAAGATTACCAGCATGTTTCATTAACTCTATTTCTCTTTCGTTTTTTATAGTTATCATAACATCACTCTTTCTTAAACCTATAAGAGGATTATACAATTTTTATTACTTTTAATCAATAAAAAAGCTTTATTCTAAAAAGAATAAAACTTTTAATTAATTATCTACCTCAATATCTCCGCAGTTATTTTTTATTTTTAAAGTAATGTCACTCATACGGTTATTATGGTTAACATCTACGTCTCCTAAATCAGTTTTAGCGTCTATATAAATATCATTTGTTGAACCAATTTCTACATCACCATAATCATTTTTAATGTATGAGTTTTTGTTTATGTTAACGGTTTTTATTTCTATGTTGCCACAGGCAGCTTCTATGTTCATGCATTCAAGGACGTTTAATACTTCTATATCACCATAACTATTTTTTACTGTTATGTTACTTATTTTTCCTAGCTTTATATCGCCATATGATGCATTAACATTTACGTCTTTAGCATTATTTATTTTTATATCTCCATAATCATTATTTACTTTAGCATTTAAAGCTTTCTTTATTAAAACATCACCGCAGTTTAAATCAACGTTAACATTAGCATTTAAAAAACTACCTACGAAAACATCACCATACTTACTATTTATAACGATGTTATTTTTATAATCAGTTGGCACGTAAACTTCTACCTTAGTCTTAGTTACGTTAAAGCAAAATCCAAAGCATTTCTTTTCTTTAGCAGCAACACTTAAATTACCGTCAGTAGCATTTACTTTAGTATTTTCCTTTTCGCCATAAACCAAAACTTTAACGTTATTATCATTAGATTCTTTTACGTAAACATCACCAGCATCCACATTAATATTTATCTTCTCAAAATCATTTTCATAAGTTTCATCTACGACCAATTTATTACTTTGTCTATCACTAACAAACATTTTTGTTAATACATGTTTCCCGTTTATTACGCTTACCATAAAACAAATAAGCAAAATGCATACTATAGTAAGAAATACAATTAGTGAAATTATAAGGCCTTTATTTTTCATCATTATCACCCTTTAACATAAATAATAATTTTACAATTTGAGTTACTAATGCATAAACAACCCAAATAATCCAAGAAATATGCCATGCCATTGTAATAAAACTTATAGCAAAATAAATGATGGTAAACAAAATAGATAAAATCTCATTTATGTTCTTTTCTAGCTTTTCTTCTTTACTTTCATATTTTACTTCTTTTTTCTTATAAACCATTGATGAGTAAACAATTACAAATGTTGCAATACCACATATAATTAAAAATACCGCACTAGAAATAATTGGATTTAATTCCATTACGGGAATGGTAATCATTATCCACACTACCGAAATAAAATAAATTAACACTCCAAGCGATATACCTAAAGCATACTTCTTTTTATTAGTTTTATCTAAAGTCCCTTCTGCTTCTATTTCATCTTTCATTTCTTCTTTATTTCCTGTTAGTAATTCTTCAGTACCTATTTCATACAACTTACAAATAGGAATTAATTTATCAAAATCAGGTGTACTTTGGTTTGTTTCCCATTTTGATATAGTTTGTCTTGTAACATTTAATTTATCCGCTGCTTCTTCTTGTGACAAACCTTTTAGCTTTCTTAATTTTAAAAGCTTTTCCCCTAAATTCATTTTCTTTCACCTCTTTAGTAAAATTATATACATCTTGCAGGCCAGACTCCACCTATTTTGCTTGGAAATTTGTCAACCAGAATTAACATTACCATTTTATAAACTTACTTTGTTTTCCTAATTGGATGCCTAATAACCGTTTTTAGTTTTTCCACAGCACATCTTCTTGGATCACTTAAATAAATTTCATGATGACGTCTTTTTCCACTAGTGTCTAGTTCATAACCTTTTTCTAACATATAATCATGCATTTCATTTATTGTTTTTACCTCATCGTCGTAAGAACCTATATGCATCGATTGTACGCACAAACCTTCATCATATGTTAAAAACTCTGCCTTTGAAAAATCTTTTTTTTTCTTTTCACTAGCCTCTTTTATCGCCCAATCAAAATCTTTTTTGGTTACGAAATCAGGAAGTCTTATAACTGATATAAAGTTAAACTCATCCTTACTATTATAGTGGGTTTCTAACTTACCATTATCTTGCCACCAAAATCCCTCAAGTGGTGGAACCACATAACTAAAATAACCATCTATTTTATGTGTTCCTTTATAACTCATTTTAATCGTAAAAGCAATTCCATATAAAAGCTCAATTGACTTTTTATATTCACTATCATCTTCATTAGGATTACCCTTACCTCTTACTGCTATATAATTCATCTTAGGAACGTTTACAATGCTAGGTTTACTCTTAGGCATATAAAACTCTTTATACTCTTTTTTATAATCAAATACCATATTTTTCTCCTTTTGAATATTTTATTATATTAATTATAACTTCTTTATCAAAAGTTATTACCTTTTTACACAAACTAGTAGCCGAGTTAGAAAAAATTTAATTTAGCTAATACTAAAAAATATGCAAAATGATAATGTTCCTACTATTACTAAGCATAAAGTGGATAATAAATTTTTCTTTTTTAAGAAATCTTTATAATTTACAATATAGTATAAAACTAAACCAATTATAATTTGTAATATAATACCTGTTATCATATGTTCATATTCACTTATATGAATTAATTTATCTAATCCTTCCGAAATAAAAACCGCTGGTAATAAATTCATACTCATATATCTAACAATACTTTTTTTCGTATTAGAATAATTTGCACCTAACCCAAATACTAATCCCCCAACTACTGCACATATTAACCAGAATACTATTGTTCTACTAAGTTCAAAAGAATGATTGTTAAAGACTGCCTCAAAAATATAATATCCTAAAACGCAAGAAATCAAACAATTAATACCTAATATAATTGAATCTCTTTTATCCGTTTTTAAAAAGTATGGCACAAAGAATGTTGGTATTAACCACATCATGCAGAGTTTGCTAAAAAATTTAAATTAATTGGTAAATATTTTTGACCTATCAAAGTTAATATGCCTACTAAAGTTCCTATAATAATTGTAATAATATATTTTCTATTCTTCATTAAATTCATCTCCTATATGAAATATTATTTATACTGTCATTTTATTTCTTTAATCTTTTTTAAGTCGTTACTACATAATATCTCTAAATTGTTAAAGATTTTTTCTTCGTTCCAATCCCACCATTTAATTTCTTCTAAGTAATTAATAAGTTCATCATCAAATCTTTTCTTTATTACTCTACAAGGATTACCTACTGCTATATGATATGGTGGAATATCACTTGCAACAACACTATTAGCACCTATTATCGCACCATCACCAATATGAACTCCTGGCATTACCGTTACGTTCTGTCCAAACCATACGTCATTTCCTACAACGGTATCTCCTTTAAGTGGTAAATCTTCCATAGCAGGGACTGTCTTTTCCCATCCATTTGCCATTATGTTAAACGGATAAGTTGTTACTCTACTCATACAATGATTAGCTCCATTCATAACAAATTCTATTCCTGAAGCTATTTGACAAAACTTACCTATGATAAGTTTATCACCATTAAATTCATAATGATGAGTAACGTGATCCTCGAACTTTTCTGCTCCGTTTTTATCATCATAATAAGTATAATCTCCAACTATAATATTAGGCCTTGTAATAACGTTTTTTATAAAACAAATTTCCTTGATATCTGGATTTGGAAACTTACTATTTTTATCTGGTCCAAACTTCATATAACATCACTCCTTACACATATTTATAATACTGATTACAATTAAATTATAACACGAAAAAAGCAAATCAAATAAGATTTGCCATAACTATGTTTTATTATTCTTATGTTTATAATCAAAATAAATTATCTCAATTATAAAGTACCCTGACATTATTCATTAATCTACTGTCCGAAAGGATGTTTAAGTTTATTTTTTACCTCGTTCAAAATAATATTGTTTGATATATTATATATTTTTTCTGCATCATTTTCTTCTATTAATAGTTTTTCACTTAATTCGGTAATAACTTTATTTTTATTATTCTTACCAATAAGAAAGTGTTTTTCTAAAACATCATTTATTAAAATACATCTCTCTTCACTAAAACTCGATTCATTTTGGAGTTTCTTAATAAATTCACTTTTCTTCATCATCCTCTCCATACATCCTACCTTTAGAATCAAGTTGCAATTGATATCCATACTCAAAAACGTAAGCCATACTAAACAGGAATAAAATATAAATAATATCAAACATTTCAAAACCTATTCCAAGTTCTTCACCCATTACCATTTCTGCAATAACTCCTGCTATGTTAGGTAAAATAATTGTTAATATCATAAACGTTGCCATTTTCTTGATATGATTTACGTTTTCCATGGTAAACGGTGTTGTTCCATTATGAATGTTAATAAACATTTTTTCTAAATGTTTTAATGTTAAATAAAATAATATTAGTGAAACAACTAAGAATACAAAAGCAGTTTCTATAAATCCTATCATTACAGTCATTTTACTATTTTCTATTTTATCAATAATCATACTTGCCACATAACTTTCTGAATGATCCGTTATCGTGCTTTCATTTTCTTTAAATGTTATTTTAATATTATCATCCTGTTTTTCGTACTTAACTTCTTCACCAAACATTATTATTTTATTATTTTCTACCTTTACGTTATTTGCTAAAACTGGTGTTGCAATCATGGTTAGTAAGACTGCTATTATTCCTAAAATAGAAACAACTTTTCCGATCCTTGCTAAAACGTATATTGCTTTGGATAACCCTTTCATTTTTCTTTGTTTTTCTTTTTTGAATTTAACCACACTCATTTTTACATCTTCGCCTAATGAATCAATATCTATTAAGTCTTCTTGGACTAAGTCATTTATCTTGCAATGAAAAATATCACATAATTTTAATATGTTATCCATTTCAGGATAGCTTTCTGCGCACTCCCATTTAGATACACTTTGTCTTGATACTCCTACTTTCTCTGCTAACTCTTCTTGAGATATTTTTTTATGTTTTCTAATACGTCTTAAATTATCACAAAATTTCATTAAGCCTTCCTCCTTTCATGGTTAAATCTTATTATAATTAACACTTATATTCTACCAACTTTAGGTTGCGTTTTTCAAATCATTTATGTTCTAACTTTTCATCTTCATTAATATATTGATACTTCAAACTATTTTTATTACTAATAACCGTCTTTCCTAAATTCTTTTCTATATCATCCCTTGCAACAAGAGCCGCATGACCACCTAGTTTTGCAATGGACTTATTTTCTTTTAATCCTGATGGTTTATGTTCTTTAGCTAATTCCCTTGTGGCAGCTTCTCCTAAATCTGTTAACGCTATTTCTATATCAGTCATGTTATCCCTTAAAGACTCTTTTCTAATACCTTTATACTCTTTATATTCAGAAGCCTTCATGCCAGACCATTCTTTATATATTTCATTTGTTAAGATAGCATATTCATATTCTTCCTCAATACCATTTTCTTTCCATACTTTAGTTAGCTTTTTTCTATTAATAATAGCTCTTATTCTTGATTCTATCCACTCAAGATCATATCCTTTTCTTAAGTAATAATCAATCATTTTATCAATTCCCTTAGATGGGTCAAAAACGTTATCAATCTCTCTTCTACCTAACTTTGCTAACCATAACTTAAATGGTTCTGCATTAGGACTTGGCACTGACTCTATAAGTCTAAAGATACCTTCCGTATCAAGCACGTCTTGCTTATAATATTTTCCATCAGATGATTTTAATTTCAGTTGTCCGATATTTTCGGACAACTGACTTCCTTCTTCTAATAATTTTATTTTTAAATCATTCCAATACTTTCTTGGTCTTTCACTACCAGTTAAAGCTTTTATCACATCAACCACACTAAAATAGTAATCCTCTTTATCCTTAACCCACACGCTTCTTATTTCTGTACTTTCAAATAAATTTGTTATAGTTTTTAATTTTTCTGTATTCAAATTTGCCTCCTATCATAACTATATTTTTATTTACTACATAGCATTTATTATACCAAACAATTGTTTATATAACAATAGATTTTTACCATTAATAAAAGAAAGTAACATTAATCTACTTTCTTTTGTCTTTTAAATTAATTCTTACAATAATTTATTAGTTCTTTAGTGTTAACATTATTATTTTTTAAAGTAACCCAGTATTCATTATCTTCATCAAAATTACACCTATATACGTCATAAAATAAAGTATCATAATAAATTACGTTACCAGTATAAGTTGTTTTTAACCTAAACATTGGAGCTTCATTATTATTTTTAACATTTATATAATCTGTAAATAATAAAACACCCATTGTGCAAGCAAAGATAACTATCATAAATAGTAACCTTTTATACCATTTGATTTTATTCATTATTCTTGAAATACCAATCATAAATATTATTATTCCAAATACTGAATAAATGGAGCTCCAACTACTTTCGCTTGGAAAAATCATAATTGCCGATATTGATATAAATAGTCCAAATACAATTATAATTAAAGAAATCAATCCATTATACTTATTTACTTTTTTTGTGGAATAGTCAATTGTATTTACGATGTTTTCTTCAAATTTCTCCTGATATTTTTCTGGGTTTAACTCCTCGCCACTTAATAATTCATTAATTGAAATATCAAGTATATCACATAATGATTTAAAAAGTGATAAATCAGGCATGTTTTTTCCATTTTCCCAGTTACTTACCGAACGATCAGTAACTCCTAATTTTTCTGCTAAAAGAGCTTGTGTAATGTTTTTTTGTTTTCTTTTTTCAGCGATAAATTTGCCAATTTTTTCTTGATTCATAATATTCTTTCCTTTCACACTTTCATCTTATAATGCAAAGGTAATTTTTAACACGAAACAAAACTTGAATTTCAAATAATTAAAGAAAAAAGAATTAAGCCATATCTATTTTAATTCTTTATCTACTTCTAACAAAAGATTTTGATATTTATTTAACTTTTCGTTTAACCTATACTGGCATTTTTCAAATACTTTAACTAAATCCTTACTATCATTAGTTTTTTGAGCATTATATAATGCCTTTTTATATTCGTCACTATACTCATTATCTATTGCTATTAAATCTATATTTTTTTCAATACATTGTTTTAAGATAATAAACCTACCAATTCTTCCATTGCCATCTTGAAACGGATGAATCATTTCAAATCTGTAATGAAAATCCGCAATATCCTTTACTGAAACATTATCTAATTCATTCCAATCAGAAATTAAATTATACATCAAGCTATCTACTTCACTTGGATAAGCTAACTTTAAATCAACCCCTCTTAATTTATTTTCATATTTTTTCCACATACCAGTATTATGTATTTCTTCATCCACAGTAGCCTTTTTTAATATTCTATGCCAATCAAAGAGCATAAACTTATCTAATTTATTTTCACTATCATTAATTACTTTATCAAATACTTCTAATGAATTTCTTGTTTCAATAACATCATCTAGCGAGTGATTACCTTCTACTTTTTTTTCATTTAAAAGCTTATCTAATTCATCTTTAGAAAAAGTACTTCCCTCTAAATGGTTAGAATGATATAAAAATTCAACTTTAAGATCTTCATATAAAGAATTTGTAATCTTTGATAAATATTTTATTTTTTTTCCATTTATCTTCATAAATAACTTCACTTCCATTTCACTAAATAAATTATAACATAAATCTCCTTTGTTTTATAACTAGCAGTATATTTTTTATAAATTATCTCCTATTAAATACAACTATTTTTTCTTTTTTAATAAAAGAATAATAACTATGCTAAATATTATTGATGGTAATAAAAATTCAATTCCTTTAATAATTACGTTTATATAAAATGGTCCTGAATATGAATACCAATTTAACCAATCAACATTAACGGTAATTAAGAATAATAATATCAACAATAATACTATAAATAACAATATCATAATTATAATCTTTTTCATTTCTATCTTTTTTTTCGTTATTAAATTCTTAATAACATAAGTAATAGAGATAGCAAAATATTCAAATATAGCAAAAATAGATATTAAATACAATGCCGTTAATATTGTCGGCACACTGCCAAAGTGATATATGCTAAACATTTCTGCGAATAGAAAAGTTAATATTAGCATAAAGGCACTTAACAGAAAAATTATTTTCTTTTTCATATTTTTTCACACTCCTAAATTATAACTTAATTGTTATCAATAAGTTTTGCATGAAGAACCATTCTCTTTTCATCATCATAACAAGATGATAAGGTAAGTACTT
>CAYOWI010000003.1:0-73079 GCA_964407685.1 uncultured Muribaculaceae bacterium | reverse complement strand
CCCTCCGAAATTAAAGCTCATAAACGGGGTAAAGGCTTATAAAATAAAGAATGGATAGTTTTTCAAGATTAATATTTTCGCAAAAGTGTCGCGAAAAATACTGTCCATCTTTAAAAAAATCAATAGAGTTTTGAAAAAAAAGAACCTATTTTAATATTCATATGTTAAAATAAGTTAAATGTCCCCGTAGCATAATCGGATAATGCAGTCGCCTCCGAAGCGGCAGATTGGGTGTTCGAATCACCTCGGGGGCGCCATTAATTATAAATGATAAATGTATTGATGAATGATTATTATGAACTGAATGAAATACTTCAGTTTTTTTATTTGGTTAATAAGGAGGTGAACATTTTGAAAACTTGTAAAATAATTGCAATAGCTAATCAAAAAGGCGGAGTAGGTAAAACTACTACAACTTTTAATTTAGGTGTTGCATTAGCTAAACAAGGTAAAAAAGTACTTTTAGTAGATGCTGATCCTCAGGGAGATTTAACAACCTGTATGGGTTGGTATAAACAAGATGAAATACCTATTACTTTAGCTGATATAATGGAACAATCAATGAATGATGATAATATGCAATTGAAAGATGTCATTTTAAATCATGAGGAAAATGTAGACTTGATACCATCTAATTTAGATTTATCTGCATTAGAGATGTCTTTAGTTAATGCTATGAGCAGAGAATATACATTAAAGAATTGTTTGGTTCCATTAAAAGAAAATTATGATTATATAATTATTGATTGCATGCCTAGCTTAGGAATGATAACTATTAATGCGCTTGCATGTGCTGATGGCGTAATAATACCAGTTCAGAGTCAATTTTTAGCCGCTAAAGGTATGACACATCTAGTTAATACAATTTCTCGCGTTAAAAGACGTATAAATCCCGATTTAAAGATAGATGGTGTTTTGTTTACCTTAGTAGATGAAAGAACAAGTCTATCTAAAATAACAAGATTTCAATTAAAAAAGGATTATGGTAATAATTTAAGAATTTATAACACTAATATTCCTTTGGCTGTAAAAACTGCAGAATCAACATCACATGGACAAAGTATTTTTAAATATTATAAGAATAGTAAAGTGGCTGCTGCATATTCATCATTTGCGAAGGAGGTATTAGATAATGATAAAAGAAGAACAAAGAATGCCGTTAGCAAAGTTAGATGATTTATTTACTACTCAAAAAGAGCGTGATGAGGAAAAATTAGAGAAAGTAAATAATTTACCTTTAGATAAAATTCAAGATTTCAATAATCATCCATTTAAAGTATTAATTAATGAAGAAATGTATGAAATGGTTGATAGTATACAAAAATATGGAGTTCTTGTACCTGCTGTTGTAAGACCGTTATCAAATGGTAATTATGAAATGATATCAGGACATAGAAGGAAAAAGGCTAGTGAGTTAGCTAATAATGAAACGTTACCTTGTATTATTAGGAACTTAACCGATGAAGAAGCCACTATCATAATGGTTGATAGTAATATCCAAAGAGAAAATATTTTACCAAGTGAAAAAGCCTTTGCTTATAAAATGAAGTTAGATGCCATGAAAAGACAAGGAGCTAGAACCGATTTAACTTCTGACAGAATCGGGGAGAAGTTAACATCTGTTGAAAAGCTTGCCATTGAAAGTCCTGATAGTAAAACAAAAATACAGAGTCTCATAAGACTTACAAAGTTAATAAAACCTTTACTTGATATGGTAGACGAAGAAAGAATAGCATTCTCCCCAGCAGTTGAAATATCATTTCTTACAAGAGAAGAACAAGAATGGCTTTTAAATGGGATAGAAGAAAATTTAGCAACTCCATCTTTATCACAAGCGCAACAATTAAAAAGATTAAGTCAAGATGGAAATTTAAATGAAGATAAAATATATAATATATTGTCTCAAGAAAAAGCTAATCAAGTTGAAAAGTTAAAATTAGAAATGAGAAGTTTAAAAAGTAAAATGCCAAAAAATATTCCAACAACACAGTATAAGGAATATATATTTAAAGCATTAGATTATTACAATAAGTATTTGCAAAGATGTAAAGATAAGGAAAGATAGTGGGAGTGTTATTTACATAAATCCCCTTCTTACAATCTACCCCTATATTATTACTAACTATATATTACTAACTGAAAAGAATATTAAAATTAGATTACAGAATTGACAAAAGAAAAAAAATAGTGTTATGCTCTAACCAAAGAAGAGGAGAAAACTTTATGAAAAAGAAAATTTTAATAATAGCATCAATTATTGTGTTGCTAGCAATATGTCTTAGCGTTATTTTTGCTGTAAATGTTAACAAAAAAAATTCTACTATGGAAAAGAAAAAAGAGAAAGATGTTAAAATAACAACTACTAGCAAGAATGATGAGTATGTTGAAGAAATACAGGATCAAGATGTTAACGTATTAGTTGATGTAACTGAAAGAAGTAAAGGAGGAGAGGAAAATAGTGTACCTCCTTCAAAAACAACATCAAAAAAAGTAGTTGTTAATACTACAAAGGTAGCCACTACTCAAAGTAAACAACAAACTACAACTACTACGACAAAGGTAACAACTACAACTAGACAGTGTATAGAACAAAAGTTTTCTTCACCGTTTTTTAGAGGGGATTTTAAAAACGATGAAGGTAGGTGTCATAGTACTGGTAGAGAATTAGTTGCTAGAACAGGCAATAAGCACAGATATGAATGTGAATATGAATATGATGATTGTAATATCAAGTGGTGGATGTTAAACATGAGAGATGAAACAGGTAAAAAATATAATTATCGTTACTTTGATAGTTTATATCCACAATATTAATGAAAATAAAGGAGGAAAAATGAAAAATTTAAGAAGTTTATTAAAATGGGCTATTATGCCTATTTTTTTATTGATTATTTTATTAATACCAAAGGATAACGTAAAAGCGGTATCTGATGATTCGTTTTACGTAACATGGATGGATAATATTTATTTTACAAAATTTAAGGATGGAGTACAGAGATCAGAAAGAGCTAGGTTGCTTCGCAGATCAAGTGATGGACAATTCGTTTATTGTATCCAACCAGGTGTAACCTTAGTAGAAGGACACCTAATGCCGGGTTATGATAGCAATCAAGATGCATGGTCTGGAATGACAGAAGATGAGTGGGAAAAAATAAAAAAAATAACTTATTATGGTTACGGATACAAGGGAAGAACTGATGATAAATGGTATGCTATTACTCAGTATTTGATTTGGAAGACCCATACGTTAGGATGGGATTCATATTTTACCGATTCTTTTAAAGGTAATATTATTTATCCATTTGAAAATGAAATAAATGAATTATTAGCAGATGTTAATTCCCATGATATAGTACCTAGTTTTAGCTATGGTAATTATGAAATGAATGTTGGTGAAACATTAGAACTTACTGATAACAATAACGTTTTATCTAAATTTGATGTAATAGATAATGGCGGTGTAACCGTTACTAAACAAGGCAATAAATTATTAATTAAATCAAATGATAAAAAGGATGTAAATATAACCTTGTCTAAGAACTTAGAAAACCTTCCAACAGTACCAATTGTATATGTTGATAATGTAAGTCAAAATGTAATGACTAAAGGAGCTGTTGATCCAATTATTCCAATACTTAATATAAAAATACACGGTGGTAAAGTAGAAGTAACCAAAGCAGATAAGGATACAGGTGTTAATGAGCCACAAGGTGTTGAAAGTTCTTTAGAAGGTGCTACTTATGGTATTTTTACTGAAAATGGAAGAAAAGTAGGAAGCATTGTTACTGGTAAAAATGGTGAGGTAACAAGTTCGGAATTACCGTCGATAGATCGCTACTATTTACTAGAGGAATCCGCTAGTAAAGGTTATCAAGTCTCTTCAGAAAAGTGGTTCTTTGAGATTAAAAGCGATAATATTTTTCCTACAATAACTGTGTATGAAAAAATAATAAATAGAGATTTTGAATTTACTAAGGTTTTCGCTGATGATAAAACCGGTATAATGACACCAGAACCAAACGTCCAGTTTGGTTTTTATAATATAAATGGTGATTTGGTTGCTAAAGAAAAGACCGATAAAAATGGTCGTATTAAGGTTAATTTGGTATATGGTACTTACACCGTTAGGCAATTAACAACAACACCAGGACATGAAAAGATAGATGACTTTACTGTTAAAGTAGAAACGGTTGGTGAAACAGTATATAAGGTAATAGCTAATGCTGATATTAAAGCTAAATTAAAGTTAATAAAGGTGGATAGCGAATCATTAAAGCAACTTAAACTTAAAGGTATTAAATTTAAGATATTTAATATTGATAAAAATGAATACGTATGTCAAAACATCTCATATCCAACTACACAAAAAGTTTGTGAATTTGAAACAGATCAAAATGGCGAGTTCGTTACACCGTATGAGCTATCCTCTGGAAAGTATAGAGTGGAGGAATTAAAACAAGAAATAGATGATTATTTATGGAATAGTGAACCTTACGAATTTGAGATTGGAGAAAATTCTGAGTTGATTAATGATAAAGATTATGGTGTTATGGTATTAGTTAAATTTGCTAACAAACAAGTAAAAGGTAAAGTAGAATTAAATAAAATAGGTGAAGACTTAATAATTGAAAATGGATCATACCACTATATAGATAAAAAATTAGAAGGAGCTGTATTTGAAATACATGCTAACGAAGATATTATAACTAAAGATGGTATAACCCATTATAAAAAAGGTGATTTAGTAGATACTATAACCTCTGATGAAAATGGGTATGCTTATTTAGAAAATATGTACCTAGGTAAGTACTATTTGATTGAGAGTAAAGTCCCTGATAACAATTTAGTACTTAGTGAGGAAAAATATTATTTTGAGTTAAAACATAAAGATTCTAATACAGAAATAGTCATTAAGAATTTTGATATTAAAAACTATTATAAAAAAGGTACTTTGGATTTTACTAAAGTTGATATATCAACAGGAGAACCTTTACCAAATACTACAATAGAAATATATACTATTAATGATGAATTAATTTTTACCGGAGTGACCGATTCAAATGGAAAGATAGTTATAGACGATTTACCAGTTAATGACTACTATTTAATTGAAAAAGAAGCACCAGAAAACTATAAAATCAACCCGGAGCGCCAGTACTTTAGTATCAAGGAAAATGGTGATATTGTTAAAGCTACATTAGCTGATGAATTAATAATAGAAGTACCAGATACGGATGCAAGTTTTAATGTAATGGTAATAATTGTTCCAGTAACTTTAATAGTAACTGGAGTAGGAGCTATTTTATATGCAAAAAAGAGAAAAAAGAAAAGTCAATCTAAATAAAAGAATTGGCTTTCTTTTAATTTTATTAGGAATTTGGTTTATTGCGTATGATTTCTCACTTAACTATTTTGAAAAAAAGATAGAGGACGAATATATAGAATCATATATGAAAAATTATAGTAATGAAGGTAATTCAGTTAACATTGTTAATTCAAAAGGAAATAAAAATAATTTCAAATCTAAATATGTTGCAATTTTAGATATACCAAAAATTAATTTAAAAAAAGGTTTAGTTATGGCTACTAAAGATTTTAAATCCATTAATCATGCTGTTAGTATTGATAAAAATAGTAAATTTCCGAATAAAGAAGGAAATTTTATTTTGTATGCTCATGCAGGAAATAGTAAAATATCCTATTTTAAAAATCTTGATAAGTTAGAAGTTGGTAACGAGGTAAGGATATATTATCTTGATAAAACTTATTCTTATAAGGTTAATAAAAAATATCAAATAGATAAGACTGGTTTTTTAACTTTGAATGAAACTAGTTCAGATCATAATCTTATTTTAGTCACGTGTGTTCACAACACAAATAAACAATTAATTATTATATGCACATTAGAAAATACATATTGAAAGGAGTGATGAAAAATGGCATATAGCAAAAGAATACCACCAATTACGGTGGAATTAACAATAGAAAAATTTAATTCATTAATAGAGTATTTATCAAATATAGAGGATGGTGAAAAAAATATAACATCAAATAAATTGAAAGAAAAACTATTGCAATATAGTATTCCAAATGTAACAGAAGATGATACGACTATTGTAATTAGATTTTTTAATCAAGAAGCAGCACAACTAATTAGTTTATTAATTAGCTGTTGTAATCAAGATAGTGATGTTAATTATTATGAAATGTTACTCGAAAATAGAAAGAGATGTAAGGATGGTGTATGAAATGTTGAATCAATTAGTTATAGTAGGAAGATTAGTAAAAGATCCAGAATTAAGAGAAACAGAAGATGGTAGAAAGGTAACTAATATTACCTTGGCTGTACCAAGAAGCTATAAAAATTCAGATGGAGAATATGAAACAGATTATGTTGATTGTGTTTTATGGAGTACAGTTGCAGAAACAACCTCTGAATATTGTAAAAAGGGAGATTTATTAGGGGTAAAAGGTAGAGTTCAAACTCGTACAATAGAAAAGGATAATTCTAAAACTAAAGTGGTGGAAGTAGTTACCGAAAAAGTCACTTTTTTATCTTCAAGAAAACAAGAATTACAAAAGGAAAGCTTTGAAAGGTAATTAATATGGTATATGATAAAAAAATAAGAACAATTATAAGATCAATTAAACATATAAGTGATTGTTATCTAGTGGATACTGAATATTTTAATGAATGTGCTGCAACGGATAGATTGATAGAAAGAATTATAGAAAAATCTAAAGAATTAGAAGCATATCATAATAAAAGATTTGATATATGTAAAGAACGAAAAGAAAAGGAATTGTTACGACGATGAGATATTTTACTCAAGAAGATATATCAAAAGTAAAACAACTTGATTTATATACGTATTTAAAAAATTATGATCCTGATGAGTTAGTACATTTTAGTAGAAATACTTATGTTACTAAAGATCACGATAGTTTGAAGATAAGCAATGGTATGTGGTATTGGTTTTCTCAGAATATAGGTGGTAAAACTGCACTAGAATATTTAATAAAGGTAAGAGGATATACTTTTTCTGGTGCAGTTGAACACCTTTTAAAATGTTTAGAGATTAAACCAACAATAGAGAAAAGAGTAATTATTAAAAGAAGGATAAATAAATTAGTTTTACCTAAGCGTAATATTAATAATGATACCGTAATTAATTATTTATTAAAAAGAGGTATTGATAAGAATATAATTGATTATTGTATCTATAATGAACTAATTTATGAGGATATAAATAATAATGTTGTGTTTATTGGAAGTGACTATAATAGGATTATTCGATATGCAGGAATCCGTGGCACAAAAAGTATAAGATATTTAAAAGATGTTTACGGAAGCGATAAAAAGTATTCGTTTAGAATTAATACTTTGGAAAATTCTGATACAGTTCATGTGTTTGAGAGTGTAATAGATTTATTATCTTATGCTACTTTACTTAAAATGGTTAATAAAGATTGGAGAAGAGATACTTTAATATCATTAGCTGGTGTTTATAGTCCTTCTAAAAATATAGAAGATAGTAAAGCACCATCTACACTAACTACATATTTAGATCATTATAAGGATATTAAGAGAATAGTACTCCATTTAGATAATGATGCTGCTGGAATTTCTTCAGCACGTGCAATAAAAATTGCATTATCTCCTTTTTATGAAGTAATTAATGATCCACCATTATATGGAAAGGATTATAATGACTATCTTTTAAGGACATTACAAGATAATACATTAAAAAAGATAAGTGATAGGGACAGAATATAAAGTTATGTTGCTAGGCCTTTATGTCCTAGCCAGCACTGAATATTTACTCCCGCAAATATTCATAAATGGGGAAACCCCAATCCCCAGATAATATTGAAAGGTTATTAGTTATGACTATAAATAGAAATAAACAAAAGAATAAAAAATCTTTTTGGTGGCATTGGAAAAGATTTTGGGGTACTTATTACCGTATATATGATGGTAATAATAGAGTGATAAAAGAAATTTTAGTTTATCATAAAAAGATATATTTAATAGAAGATTAATTTTATGTAAAAAAAGTTAGTGCTATGTTAGTACTAACTTTTTATATATTTTGAAAGGAGAAATTGTATATGAAAGAATTATTATTTTTTATTTTAGGAATGATGGTAGGCGGTTTATTTGCTACAACGCTTATGTGTTTATTACAAATAAATAGAATATATGAACTTGATAATAAAAAAGATAATGAGGAGGTAGAAGATGAGAAAAAGACAAATAAAAAAACAGGTATGGTTAAATAGAGGAGAAGCCATGCTTTTAAAGAAGAAGGCTAAGAAGGTAGGTTTTAAAGAATCAGAACTGATAAGACAATTAATAACTGGTTTTGAACCAAAAGAAAAACCTGACGATAGGTTTTACGATGTAATGAAAGAAATGAGAGAAATTGGTAATAACCTTAATCAAATAGCACGAAAAGCCAATTCAATTAATTTTATAGATTATTCATCATATAAAAAAGAAGCTGAAAATTGGAATAGATTTATGATTAAGGTAAAAAAAGAGTTTTTATTACCAAAAGAAAACGAATAATGAACTATGGCTACAACAGGTATATGGAAAATAGAAAAAAGATTAGATCATGTAATAGATTATGTAACTAACATAGAAAAAACAATCAATGAAAACTATGGTAAAGAAACTTACAAAGTTTTACATAACCTTAATGAGTATGATGGAATGGGTTTTATAAGTGAAGAACAGTATTATACCTCAGGTATAAACTGTAATGTTGAAAGTGCTTATGAGGAAATGACATTGTCTAAAAAACAATATAATAAAACTAATGGTATACTTGGTTTTCATGCATTTCAATCTTTTGCAGAGGGAGAAGTTACTCCAGAAAAAGCTCATGCTATTGGTGTTAAACTAGCTGAAGAAATGTGGGGAGATAGATTTGAAGTTGTAGTATCAACGCATATTAATACAAATCATATCCATAATCATTTTGTTATTAATTCTGTATCTTTTAAGGATGGCAAAAAATATTATGATAATAGAGTTAATTATGCTAAATTAAGACAACTATCAGATTCATTATGTGAAGAATATGGACTTAGCGTTTTAAAAGAAAAACCTTGTAGACGTAGTAAGATAAATTATGCTAATTACTATGGTAATTATGTTTCAAATGATACATATTATGTAACCGCAAAAAATGATATTGACAGAGCTATTGCACAGGCTTATTCATATAAAGATTTTGAAAATCTTATGAAGGCCATGGATTATGAAATTATATACCGAGGCAAGAATATTATGAGTATAAGAAGAGAACCTTATAAAAAAAATATTAGGATTGAGAGAAACTTTGGTGAAGAATATAGTATGGATAGAATAAAAGAACGTATTAATGACACCTATGAGCAAGGAATACCATTCATAGAAGAATATGGAATTAAAAGAAAAAGTAAGGCTAAAAGTATACGGGTAAGGGATAAACATAAAGGGTTGTATGGTTTATACTTATATTATTGCTATTTATTAAAAGTTTTTCCACAGCAAAATCCTAGACAAAGATTATCTGCATCAATAAGGGCAGATGTTAATAAAATGGAAAGTATATCTAAACAAACTAACTTGCTTGTAAGTAATAAAATTAAAACTTATGAGCAATTTTTTTCTTATAGTAATACTCTTAAAAATAAGCTGGATCTATTATTATATGAACGCAGTAAATTATGGTATCAACATAAGAAAGCCAATAATAATGATAAGGAAGTAATTAAAACTAAGATTGTTTCCTTATTTAAGGAAATAGTAAAACTAAGAGAGGAGGTGAAATTATGTGTTGAAATAGAAGAGAAATCTAAAGTAATAGAAAAGAATGTAAAAGATTTTGAAAATGAAAAAGAAAAGGAGGAATGTATAAATGAACTCATCAAGTGACGCAGCTGAATCAATGGTAAAGATGACTTTAGAAGGTACCCAAGTTGCACTTCGGATAACTGGGTCGGCAGCTAAAAACGTAGGGGCAGCATTACTAGCAATTTCTAAAGGTAAAACAAAAACTAGAGGGAAATCTACTTTAAACAATATGCTTAGATCTGGTAAAGAACTAAAAGTATTTACACTAAGTAAGGATGATTTAAAAAAGTTTGCAAAAGAAGCAAAAAAATATGGAGTTTTGTATACCGTCATTGTTAATAATAAGCAGTATAAAAAAGATGGATTAGTTGATATTATTGTAAGAGCAGAGGATGCAGCAAAAATAAATCGTATTTTTGAAAGATTTAAATTTTCAGCATTTGAAAAGGCTTCTGTTAAGAAGGAAGAAGAAAAGGTTAAGGATGAAAAATATAAAGCTAAAGAAGAAGTCGTTGATGATATTTTAATGAAAAATAAAAATAGACAAAAGGATAATGAACCTATAGTAAACCCCAACCGAGAATCGGAACAAAGCCCTCAGTCCGATTCTATCTCGAAGCATTTAAAAGAGGGCTCTAAAAAAAGAAAAAAACCGTCTGTTAGAAGGGCTTTAAAAAATTTAAAAAAGCAAATAGATCGAAAGAAACTTGCTGATTCAAAGGATAATCAAATTTTAGATCCTAAAGAGACGGTAAAAAAAATAAAATCAAATACCAGAACAAAATAATAAGAAGGTGATAGATTATGAATGATGATTTACGTTTAGAAGAAAAGGCGTATGATATAATCGGTAAAATGGCGATAGATATAACAAATGATACAAATAAATATTTTGATTATCTTAATGTGCAAAGTAATTTAGATATTGATTCGGTAGGTAATTCATTATTAGTAGCGTCTCAATTTCCTAAAGCAAAACAAGTAAAGACAGAAGACCAATGGAATAGATTAGCTGTTGATGTTATAGATGATAGGTATATATTAAAATTAATACCTGATGATGGTGGGGCAACATCTTATTCGGCTATTAAAATGTATGATATATCCCAAACTACATCAAATTATAAACCACGAATAAATTATGATAATAGAATTAAGTTAACAGCTTTGTTAAATGCTATTGAAAAAGACATTAAAGTATTAGATGATATTAGTGGTAGTGATAAAAATGCTTTATGGGATTGGAATGATAAAATTTTATATATTAAAAGAGACCCTAGAGCAAGTGTTGTCTTTAGAGATATAGCTTGCGAGTACGCGAAGTCTAAACTTAATGTAAATGATCCTTTCCTAGAGTTTAAAGGACAATCTATATCTTATATGATTTGTAATAGGTATAATATAGACACTTCTTGTTTTAATAATTTAAGTGTACCTAAAGAGTTTTCTAAATTTGATCAATGGCAAATACGAGCAGAGTTAAATTCTATGAGAAATGTTATGGGAGATATAAATTTCCAAATGCAAGAGCATTTTAAGAATATAGCATTATCAAATAAAAAAAGAGATATGGAAAGATAATTTAATATGAATAAAAGTAATATTTTATTATATATATTTGGTTTAATACCATGTATTTGGTTGGCTCTTTTAACAGCACCTTATATAAATCAAGGATTATTTGGAATAATAAAAATATTTCCGAGTTTAATAGATAATCCATTCCGTATTATTTGGTGTAATGATAGTTTTAAAGTAATATGTATATTCAGTTTTATTTATTTAATGGGAATAGGTGTATATATTGCTACCAAAAGAAATTACCGTAAAGGTGAAGAGCATGGTTCTGCGAGATGGGGGAATATATCTACTATTAAAAAGAAGTATTATCAAGCTCCATCTTGTAATAATAAACTATTAACTAATAATGTATCAATTGGTTTAGATGGTAGAATCCATAGAAGAAATCTTAATACACTGGTTATAGGTGGATCAGGTGCTGGGAAAACAAGGTTTTATGCTATACCTAATATTTTACAAGCTAATACTTCATACGTTATTTTAGATCCTAAAGGAGAGATAATAAGAGCAACTGGGGGTTTTTTAAAAAGTGAAGGTTATGAAGTTAAGGTTCTTGATTTAATAAATATGGAACGTAGTCATTGTTATAATCCAATCGTATATGTAACTAATGATAATGACGTTCAAAGGTTAGTAACTAATATATTTAAATCTACTACGCCTAAAGTAGGCACGGCATCAGATCCTTTTTGGGATACTGCTGCTAGTATGCTATTATCTGCTTTAATCTTTTACCTAAAGCACGAAGCTCCAGAAGAAGAACAAAATTTTTCGATGGTAATGGAAATGATTCGCTATGGAGATGTTAAGGAAGACGATGATATGTATTCGAGTCCACTAGATTTATTATTTGAAAGGTTAGAGGAAAGAGAACCTAATCATATTGCGGTTAAATATTATAAAAATTACCGTAGTGGCTCTGCGAAAACTTTAAAATCTATTCAGATTACGTTAGTATCTAAACTTGAAAAATTTAACTTGGATAGTGTTGCTTCTTTAACAGCTACCGATGAATTAGAATTAGATTCATTTGGTAATAAAAAGGTAGCATTATTTGCTATTATTCCAGATAATGATTCATCATTTAATTTTTTAGTTAGTATATTATACACACAACTGTTTCAACGGTTGTTTTTTTTGGCTGATTATAAGTACGGTGGTAGTTTACCAATTCCAGTTCATTTTTTAATGGATGAATTTAATAACGTAAGTCTTCCTAATGATTTTGAAAAGATTTTGTCTGTGATTCGATCTAGGCAGATTTTCGTATCAATAATATTACAAAATTTAGCTCAAATTAAGGCTTTATTTGAAAAACAATGGGAAAGTATAGTTGGTAACTGCGATGAATTTTTATATCTTGGTGGAAATGAGCAATCTGTGCATAAATATGCAAGTGAGTTGTTAGGAAAAGCTACAATAGATATGAATACGTATGGTAAAAGTAGTGGACGTTCTGGTAATTATTCTACTAATTATCAAATAAGTGGTAGAGAACTAATGACACCTGATGAATTAGCCAGGCTTGATAATAAGTATGCACTTCTTTTTATACGGGGTGAAAGGCCAATAAAAGATTTAAAGTATGATGTATTACGGCATATTAACGTTAAAAAGTCACTTATAGGTGGTGCTAAACCATATATTCATGGAGAATGCGATAAAGCGGTTGCTTCTATTAATATTAATTATGATGTTTTATTAGAGGAGCAAAAAGCTACTTTAAATAATGATACGGATAGTGATTATGAAGTTATATCTTCGGAAAATATTGAAGAGTATTTAATTAGGAGGGAAAGAAATGAAAAATAAATACGAAAAAAAATTATACAAAGTTTATAGAATTTATGTTATGGGGGTTTTGCTCTTTTTTATTATGTTTGGAACTATGACACCAGTTTTTGCAGCTGATGATCCGATTGCTGTTGTAAATAATCTGTCTGATTTTATTTTTACACTAATGAGAGCAATAGGAATGATTATGTTAGGCTTTGGTGTTGTTCAATTTGGACTATCATTAAAAAGTCATGATCCATCACAGAGAGCAAATAGTATTTTAACTGTTGCTGGAGGAATTATTATTACGTTCTCAAAAGAAATAATAAATATGATTGCTGGATAATTTTTTTATTGCTATGAGGAGGTGATACATCATGAGTGATAATTGGGTCGTTCAGAACTTACAAAATGCCTTATCAACTTGGGATTCTAAGCTAAGTGAAATATGGAATTTAATTATGGAAACACCTGAAACTTTTAAAGATGGTGTTATATGGAATGTTATTAAAGATATTCATGGAGCTATGCAAGCAATTGGCCTAGCTCTTTTAGTTTTGTTTTTTGTAGTAAGTATTGTTAAGACTTGTACGTCTTTTCAGGATATAAAAAAGCCAGAACATGCTTTAAAACATTTCATAAGATTTGCAATTGCAAAAGGAATTGTTACTTATGGCTTAGAGTTAATGCTTGCAATATTTAAAATAGTTCAAGGTATTATATCAACTATTATAAAAAATGCTGGTATAAGGTTTTCATCAAATACCGTACTTCCAGATAGTCTTATAGCTACTATTGAAAGTTGTAGTTTTATGGATTCTATACCGCTATGGGTTGTTACTTTAGTAGGTGGATTAGTTATAACCGTTCTTTCATTTATTATGATAATGACCGTTTATGGAAGATTTTTTAAATTGTATTTATATACCGCCATTGCACCAGTACCGTTATCAACCTTTGCGGGTGAAACAACTCAGAATGTTGGGCGTAGTTTTATAAAATCATATATTGGTGTTTGTATGGAGGGTGCAATTATAGTACTTGCGTGTATAATTTTTACCTTGTTTGCATCTTCACCGCCAGTAGTGGACTCAAATGCAGCAGCAGTAACTCAAGCATGGAAATATGTAAGTGAATTAATATTTAATATGTTGGTTTTAGTAGGAACGGTGAAACTAGCTGATAGAGTAGTTAAAGAGATGATGGGATTATAGGAGAAAAATTTATGATAAAAATTACAGTAGATAATATTGAAAATAGTTTATATAGTTTAGATTCAGTATATAGAGATGTATTAGCACATAGTCTAGTGAAATTAAAATATTTAAGTGATACTCCTTTACAATTATCTTTGGGTACAGAATTTCAACAGAGAGAATTAAAAATATTTTATGAAAAGCCTTTAACCACAAAACAAATAAAAAAAATAATAAATTATATATCTAAAGAAATGAAAAATGATTACCAATATTGGGCTTTTTCTAGTATAGCTTCAGAATACATAAATATTGCAAATCAAATGGAAAAAATAAAGAAGACAAAAGAAAGATGATAGGAGATGGTTTTTATGAGAAGACAATATGATGATTTTACGCAATTAAAAATTAAAGATATGAGTAAGAGTATAAGTGATATGACTTATAAATATATAAATCCTGAAACACAGGTACCTACTAGAGTACCTGCTATTCATTATGAAAAAATATTGGATCAAGTAACAGAAAAATATATGAGTGATATTACGAGTAGACAATTTTTAACCATTATGTATACGCAATTAAATAACTTAAAAAAGGAAGATGAAAAGTATTTTAATCAGGCTTTATTATGCATGGATTTAGGACTTAATCCAAAAGATTTAAGAGTGGATGAACAAATAGCTATTGAATATACTAAAGAATTTATTGATGATAAGAAATCAGTAGAAAAAAAGGATTTTCACTTTTTAAATGAAGATATTATATCAGCATTTAAAGAAGCTAAAGATAACCCAGCATTGCAAGCTCATGTAGTAAGGGAATCTAATAAATTTGAAGAACATGAAAATAACATGTTTAACAAAAGAGATTATGAAAGAGATGATAGATAGGTGAGTTTATGAGTAGTATAGAAAATTTATTGATTAATGAAGAACTAAATGACAATATATTTGATGTAGTTTATGGGAAAGTGAAAATTCATAAAGAAAAATTTGATGATAGATTTACTATTTTATATGAGAAGCATTATAATGAAGGACTTATGCAAGATGACTATACGGTCGGTGGGTATTTTGATACTAAGGATAAAATAATATATGGATGCGATTATACATTAAGAAAACTTTTTTCAGGCCAAACTATTATATCTATAAAAAGTTTTGATGATTTAGAAAAAGAGTTTACCAATAAAATAGAAGAATATATTGAAAAATATTCTTTTGAAAACAAGGAAGAACTTGAAAGATTAGCTTCATATGAATATAGCAATTCAGATGATTATAGAGTTAAAAGGTATAATTCTGATGTAAGACGTTTTTTTATAACAAATGATGATACTGAGATTGAACTACCAAAGTTTTATTCAGAGAGCGATGTCACCTGTTTAAAAGATTATAAAAACGGAAATATTTTTATTGAATATTTAAATAATGCTGATAAAACGATTAGTAAATATGCGAATCTTATTATTGACAATAATAAAGAAAGTTTAGGAGTAGCATTGCTTTTATATGATGATGCAATTAAGCTTTTAAATAAAATTAAAACGAATTATGGTTATGAGTTTAATGATTTATATATGAAAAAGAAAATGTATAATTCTATTAAAAATATTGATGCAAAAAAGCTAAATATAACAATAATGTATAATAAGAAAACTTTAACTTTTAAATATGATTACCCTATATTAAAACGGGCTTTAGCAAACGATGAAAATAATGGATATGGCTTTGGTGCTGCTTATTATAAAGTATCTGATTTTATAAAAGAAAATTCATTAAATAAAGAAAATAATAGATGGAAAGAAGATTTTGAATTTTCACATATAACTTCTATTATGTATAGAGGAAGAGAGTTATATAAAAAAAATGATTATGTAAAAAGTAAAAAATCTAAGGAAAGGGAAAGATAATATGGAAGTAAAAATAAATAAAGAAATTAGAAACTATACAGAAAGCATATTTTTTGGACTGTCTTTAAGACAGTTCATTTTTTCTGTATTAGCTTGTATAGTAGCAGTAATATTATATTTTTTATTTAAGCAAAAACTAGGTATGGAAGTTACATCTTGGATATGTATTTTAGGTGCTGCTCCTTTCGCAGCTCTTGGTTTTATAAAATATAACGGAATGACTATTGAAAAGTTTATATTGGCATGGGTTAAATCAGAAGTGTTAGTACCTAAGCATTTAAAATTTGTTTCTGAAAATATTTATTATCAAATTTTAACACCGTATTTAAAAACTAGAGAAAAGGAGGTTATAGAAAATGATAAAAACAATAAAGAATATTAAAAGAATGGAAAAAGATAATTTTACAATTCCTAAAAGTGTTCAGCAGTTGATCCCTATAAAAAAGATATGGCAAGATGGTATATTTTTGGTGGGTAAAAATAAATACTCTTTAACATATAAGTTTACCGATATTAATTATGCTGTTGCTTCTAAAGAAGATAAAGAAGTTATGTTTTTAGATTATTCGGAATTACTTAATTCTTTTGATAGTGTGGCAACTACAAAGATAACCATTGCACTTAGAAGAATTAATAAGAAGAATTTTGAAGAGGATATTTTATTAAAATTCAAACAAGATGGATTAGATATTTATAGACAAGAGTATAATCAGATGTTACTTGATAAAGCAGTTAATAGTAATGGAATGGTTAGAGAAATTTACCTTACTATATCAGTATTTAAAAAGAATCATGAAGAAGCAAAGAGTTATTTTAGAAGAATATCAAGTGATATAGTATCTCATTTAGCTAAGTTAGGATCTAAGTGTGTTTCGTTAGATGCAGTAGAACATTTGAGAATATTACATGATTTTTATAGAATAGGCGAAGAATCAAACTATAATTTAGATTTAAAAACCCTAATACGTAAAGGACATAATTTTAAAGACTATATATGCCCTGATGGATTTTCTTTTGAAAAAGATTATTTTGAAATGGGTAATAAGTATGGAAGAGTCTTATTTTTAAAGGAATATGCTTCATATATTAAAGATAGTATGATTTCGGAACTAACAGATATGAATCAAAATATGATGCTTAGTATAGATATTATTCCAATACCTACTGATGAAGCGGTTAAGGAAGTTGAAAATAGATTGCTTGGTGTTGAAACTAATATAACTAATTGGCAACGCAAGCAAAATGCTAATAATAACTTTAGTGCAGTTATACCTTATGACATGGAGCAACAAAGAAAAGAAAGTAAAGAATTTTTAGATGATTTAACAACCCGTGATCAACGTATGATGTTTGCTAATCTTACCTTAGTTATTACCGCTGATAGTAAGGAACAATTAGATGCAGATACTGAAACGGTATTGATTACCGCTAGAAAGCATCTTTGCCAGATAGTACCATTAAAGTATCAACAAATGGATGGACTTAATACCGTTTTACCGATTGGCGTTAGAAAAATTGAAACGTTAAGAACATTAACTACTGAAAGTTTAGCGACACTAAATCCTTTTAGAGTACAGGAAATAATTGATAAAGGCGGAATATATTATGGTGAAAATGCTATATCACATAATTTAATTATGGTTAATAAAGAAAATCTTTTAAATCAATCTTCATTTTTACTTGGTGTACCTGGATCAGGAAAGTCATTTAGTGCTAAGGAACTTATTACCTTCCTTTCATTATCTACCAATGATGATATTTTAGTATGCGATCCCGAAGGGGAATATTCTGCACTTGTTACCGCCATGGGTGGGGAAGTAGTAGAAATATCAGCAAGTAGTAGGGATCACATAAATGCTATGGATATGTTGGAAGGATATGGTGATGGAGTTAATCCGGTTAGTGACAAATCGGAGTTTATTTTATCCCTATTTGAACAATTGGATAAAAAAGGCTTAGGACCTAAACAAAAATCAATTATTGATAGGTGTACCGCTTTAGTTTATGATGATTACTATAAAACCAACGTAATGCCTACACTTATTGACTTAAGAAAAAAGTTATTAGAACAACCTGAAAAAGAAGCTAGTGAGTTAGCTTTGTCACTTGAACTATTTACAAGTGGCTCTTTAAACGTTTTTTCACATGAAACCAATGTCAATACAAGCAGTAGAATTATATCTTATGATATTTATAAGTTAGGTAAACAATTGAAGACTATGGGACTTTTAGTAATTACCGATGCAATGATTAACCGTGTTGCAGAAAATTATAAAAAAGGTAAAAGAACACATATCTTTATAGATGAAATTCACGTTATGTTTGAAAATGAGTATTCAGCAGCATTCTTTAATAGTGCATGGCGACAATTTAGAAAGAGAAATGCTTATCCAACTGCTATTACACAAAATGTTGAATATTTATTATCATCAGTTGATGCATCAACTATGCTTTCTAATAGTGAATTTATAGTAATGCTTAATCAAGCTTCTTCAGATAGACAAGAGTTAGCTAGACTATTAAACATATCAGATGAACAATTATCTTATATAACTAATTCAGATGCAGGTTGTGGCCTTATAAAATATGGTAGCTCACTTGTTCCGTTTGTTAATAAATTTCCTAAAGATACTAAGCTATATAAATTAATGACTACTAAGCCAACAGAAAGGTAAGCATGACTAAAATAAAGCTTAGAGATTTTAAAGGTAAATCTATTAAAACGTTAAATAAAAGAAATATCGCCTCATCGAAATATAAAGAAAATTTATTTGATATAAAAGAAAAAGATAATGAATCTTCTGTTTCTGAATATGGTAGTAATAAAATTGAATATGCGAGTAATTATGCTGCTAAAAGATTTGTTAATCGTTCTAAAAAGATAGGTAATAAATCAGTTCGAACTACTAAGAATAATATGATTAAACTTAAAAATAAAGTTAAATTATTGAAGGAAAAACTTGCTAAAAAGAGAACTATAAAGAAAAGTAGTAAAGTTGCAGTTAAAGGTGCAACAAAAGCTAGTAAAAAGGTTGTTAAGGAAACTGTGAAAACGCCTAAAAGAATTGTTAATAATTTAAAGAGATTAGTTAAAACAACTAAAGCTGTTATAAAAGTAACTATAAAAACTATAAAGACCATTGTTATTGGAACTAAAGCAATAATATCTGCTTTAATTGCTGTTGGTTGGATAGTAGTAGTTATAATAATTGTTATATGTGTAATCGCATTATTATTAAACTCTGTTTTTGGTATTTTTCTGAGTAGTGAAAATACAGGTGATAAAACAATGAGTAGTGTTATATCCGATCTGGATAATGAACTTGCTGAAAAGATAACAACTATTCAAAATGATAATCCTCATGATGATTACGTATTAAATTTAAATAGGACAGATTGGAAATATATTTTATCTATTTATACCGTCATTGTTGCAAATGGAGATAATGCAACAGATGTTATTACTGTAAATGAAAATAAAGCTAATATACTTAAAGATGTATTCTGGAAGATGAATATTGTTACATATAATATTGGGGAAGAACAAGATGAGTTTGGTAACATTAAAAAAATACTATATATAAATATTGATGGTAAAACTGTTAATGATATGATCACAGAGTATAGTCTTAATCAAGTTCAGCAAAAGCAAATGAATGAATTACTTAGTGATAAGTATGAAGATATGTGGTCGAACGTAGTATACGGAGGTAGCATTGGTAACTCAAACGTAGTTGATATTGCATTATCGCAGGTAGGTAACATTGGTGGAGAACCATACTGGCGTTGGTATGGTTTTAACTCTAGGATAGAATGGTGCGCAGTATTTGTTAGCTGGGTTTATAATCAAGCTGGTTATCTTAATATAGCAGTACCTAAGTTTTCTACCTGTCACCCGCAAGGTGTACCATGGTTTAAAACCTTTGGTTTATGGAGAGAAAAAGGCTATGTTCCTAAATCGGGTGATATAATCTTCTTTGATTGGGAACAAGATGGCCATACTGATCATGTTGGTATTGTTGAAAAAAGTGATGGTAAAGATATATACACTGTTGAAGGTAACTCACGTGATGCGGTAAAGAAGAAAAAATATTCTATAAATAGCAAATATATTTATGGATATGGTATTCCTAAGTATTAACCCCAAAAAAATTTAAAGAATTATAATAAAAAGACTGTATTTTAATTTAATTTTACAGTCTTTTTAAAATTACTTTGTAATAATTATTAAATCTCCAGGAGAACACTTAAGTATTTTACAAAAAAGTTCTATATATTTAAATGAAATTGATATTGTTTCTCCATTAATTATTCTGTTTAAATTTTTATTTGTTATATTCATTTCTTGGCATAACCAATATTTAGATTTATTTAATTCTTGTAAGCGCTCTTCTATTCTTAATTTTACCAAATTATCACCATCCTATATTAGAATTGTACTAAATATAATACTTGTAAATAAGATACTTGTATTACCCCTATACATGAGGTATAATAAAAACACACAATCATAATTATTGCGTGCTTTTTATGGAAAAACAATTTATAAATTTCAATATTAGCGCATTGGCTATATCTTCTTCTTTAGTTAAAGTTGGCAGATATTTAGCATTCTCTATATCAGAGATATTATTTCTGCTGTCATTAACTTTTTCAGCTAATTTCTCTTTTGACCAGCCTCTTTGAGTGCGATAAAATTCACATTTGAATTAAGAGTAGAAGTTATATAATAAATATGGAAAGAGTAAAAAGGAATAATAATGAAATATAGCAGTATTGAGAGGATAATTATGACTTTCATAAAAAATATTGAGGATATTTTAAAATCCGAAAAAGTATCTCCAGAAGTAGAAGAAAAACTAGAGGATATTATATATAATGGTTACTTAGAACTATCAAAAGTTATGGGTAATGATTCTAAAAATAAAATGAATTTCAGTAAATTTGATAAAATGAAAATGGATAGGTGATTATATTATGTTTGTACCTAAATCAACAAAAAATAAGGAGCCTTCTAGTTATAAATCCTTATATATAAAAAAGAAACTTTTATATAAATTAGAAAAAATAGCAAAAGACAATAATACTTCTTTTAATAATGTTGTAATTTCAATGATAGAAGAATGCTTAAAACAAAAATGAAAAAGATTTGGATATAACGTTATAGGGTATATCTAAATCTTTTTTATTTTTATATATATGTAATGATCATTTATTAAGTATTCTATTTTATTACCATAGGTAAAATATGTAACTTTTTTAATGTCATTACCATATTTCCTAAAGTATTTTTTTGTGAATTTTTCTAATTCTTTCCTGTTTAATTGCTTCATTTTTTAATAATCCCCCTTACAAGTTTTGTATAATAACAAATTTGTTTGTATTAATTTGTCGAATATTGATTTAATTAAAAGTATTTTCAAAATATATATAGTAAAAATGATGAAAATATTTGTGCTCTTTTTATTTGGAAATCTTTTTCTAGGTTGAAAAAAATAAGTAGTTATGATATATTTCTATCAGAGGAGAAAAATTATGAAAAAAATTTTATTAAGTATAGTTGTGATTTTTAGTGTATTAATTATTTCAGGATGTAGTAATGAATCCAAATGTTTTATAAATTTCAAAGATGATTTTGGTTATGATACCCCTAGTAATGTTACTTATAAATTTACAGGAACATCTGAACATTTCGGATTCGAAACAGGTAAAGTATATTATGGAGATGAAGATCAACGGTATATTTTACTTACTAACTTTAAAATTATAAAAAATATAGATAAACAAAACGAAATTGAAAAATTTTCTGTTAATTTAAGTTTTAATGATATATCAATGTTTACCAACGAATTTATTGACTTAAATGAATCGAGTCTTGAAAATAAAATCAAAGAGTTGTCTATAGAAGAAACTGGTAAATACAGTAAAGATAAATATGGGGAATCAGACTCATTTTTAGAAACAACGAAAGATGATTTTAAAAGTTCATTTAAATTTGAAATAAAATATTGTTACAGGAATGATATTTGCAAAACAGAAAAATTAAAATTAAATTATATTAATTAAATAAATTTTGACATTGACAATAAAAAATAAAAATGCTATTATAAAATTGACAATTAAAGAACGGAAAATATACGGTATTGATTATTATAATTCTATTGATTTAGATTATTAATGATCAATACTTTTTATTTTAATATTACTTGTCCGGACAGTAATAGAAAATAAAAAATATTTAAGTTTTTCATTGTCAATTAATTTAATATTATGAATTATAATGGTTATATTTCGGATTTGGTTCTTTCTAAATATTAAATAAAAATATTAAGAAAGGAGGTAAATTATGAAAAGAATAAGAAACATGGTATTTGTATTATTACTTGGTATAATTACATCTTTATCATTAACTGGTAGTGTTAGTGCTGCTGGATGGAAATCAACTCTTAATATGCCGTATGGTACTATACATAATGGCGCATCACGTAATTATGCCCAAGGATTAAATAAAATTAGTGTTGCTGTAGATGGTTTTAATACTTCAAGTGGTAGTGTACGAAAAAGTGGTTCTACAACTATGGAACTAGGATTATGGGATGTGGCTACAGGACGTGCTTACAAATATAATACGTCTGTGTATACTTACGGTACTTGTAAAGAAGTACGAATGGGAACATATGAAGCTGGTTATAGATCTTATACTTTCTTTAGTGATATTTATAATAGTTCTACTGGTGGACGAAACTATTATGATGGCGTAAAATCTAGCGAAGTCTATATGTATCCAGCAGCATAGAAGGAGGAAATATTGTGATTGAATTAAATGGTATATATAAAAAATTTACAAATTCAAAAAAAGAAATTTTAGCATTAAATAATGTAAGTATGAAATTTGAAACCGGTAAATTTTACGCAATAATTGGACCTTCAGGAAGTGGGAAATCTACATTGCTTAATATAAGTGGGCTTTTAGATAAGCCCACTTCTGGTATTTTATGTATTAATGGTCATAATACTTCTACTCTTACAGAAAAAGAAAAAAACATATTACGACTAAGTGAAATCGGTTTTGTTTTTCAAGAGTGTTATTTAAATGAAAATTTAACGGTATATGAAAATATTATGTTACCTTTATTAATAAATAATGATTTATTAATAATAGAAAAGAGAAAAATAGTTAAAGATTTATTAAATATGATTAATTTGTGTGATAGAGCAAATCACTTTCCCAAAGAATTATCTGGAGGAGAAAAGCAACGTGTTGCTATTGCTCGTGCGTTGGTAAATAATCCACAAATGATTCTCGCTGACGAACCAACCGGGAATTTAGATAATAGAAATGAGCAAATAATATTTAACTTATTGAAAAAGTTATCTAAAATAGGTAAATGTGTAGTTGTAGTAAGTCATAGTGAATCAATTACTAAATATGCTGATAAAATTATATATATTGAAAGCGGAGTATTGAGAGGTGAAGAAAGATGAAAAATAAATATTTAGCTACTATTGGTTTTAAAAATTTCATTAGAGATAAAAAAAATATAGTAAGTATTTTACTTATTGGTCTTATGTTTGCTTTAACCTTATTATGCTTTTCATTTAAAAAATCGTTAAATAATTATTGGAATAATACTGTAAAAAAGTTAGTAGATTATAGAACGTATATAGTTAGATTCAATAATAAAAAGTATGATATAGATAGTGTAATAGAAAAAATTAAAAGTTATAATCACGTAGTTGATGCATTTGATGAAATATCCTATATGATATCAATGCGGGTGATGGATACTGGTATTGTTAATGAAAATAACAGTATACACCTTATAGGAACTATTTCTGATCCTATAAAGTTGATATATGGTAATGACTTGAACAGCGTATCATTAAATGAAAATCCTATTATTTGTGCAAAGCAATTTTACCCTTTTGTAGAAAAATACCAAAAGGATTATCTGACATCTAAAAGCATAGATATAACTAATAAATTAGGAAAAAATATAAATTTATCGTTCCTTACTTCTACTAGTTTGGAACGGTTTAAAATTGTTGGTTTATACGATGCTAAAGCAAATCATACAGAAGGGAATGTATGTTATACAAAATTAGATGTTGTTAAAAAACTAAATAAAAAATATCAACCTGATATATTTTTAGAAAAAAATCCGTATAAGAATTTTGTGTATATGGTAATAGATAATGTAGATAATGAAAATTTAGTAGTGCAAGAAATGAAGAAAGACGGGATTGAAATAATTATGCCTACTTTACATATAAATAAAGAACTAGGCAATAATGTTATTTCATTGATATTTATAGTATCAGGAATCATTGTAGTTTTATCAATAGCATTAATAACTTATATGTCTATAAAAAAAATAAATAAAAGAAAAAAAGATTATTCAGTTATGAAAGCAACTGGTTATTCAAATTCACAAATAACGAAAATATATATTGTAGAACTTATGTTGGAATTTATATTTGCTTTTTTATGTTCAATATTATTTTATAATATTATAATAATAATTTTTCAAAGGTTATATATTTCTGAAAAAATAATGTTTTATGATTTAAGAATTAAAATAAATTATATAGCCATGTACTTAAACTTACTCTTATCATCTATTATTTGCCTTATAATGACTTTCTTCCTTAGATATAAAATAAAAAAATGGTAATGTATTTTTATGTTTAATTTATTATTTAAAACTATTAAAACAGATAAAGCTAAATATTATATTTTATTATTCTCTTTCATGATTTTTGTAATAAATATTATAGCATTAATTATAAATTCAACTGAAAGGAAAGTAGATATACAAATAATAAATAAAATTGAGAATAGAGCAATGTATGTTATTAGTAATGATGGGACGGATAAATCTAAATTAATTAAATCCCTTCCGAATGTTCAAGATGTATCTTATAATACAGGCTCATTTTATGCTAAATGTAATAAATTTGATAAATGTAGTTTTAAATTTATAAACCCCTTAATTAAATTAAATTTAGTTAAAGGAAAAATTAATAATCTAGGATATAATGAAGCCATTGTTTCGGAAAAATTTTTAAGTAAAAATAATAAAAATATAGAAGATGTTATAAATAAAAAAATAAAAGTTATTATAGAGAATCAAAGTATAGAATTAACCATTGTTGGAGTATATTCTAATACCGGGAGTGATAATTACTACATATATATATCTAACGATAACAATATCAATAAATTAATTAAAAATAGTAATAGATATATTGTATTAATTAATAATAGGTCTAGTTATAAAAAAGTTGAAAAAAAATTAAAAGATAATGATTGTTCAATAGAATTTATCGATGATTCATATCAAAATGAGGTACAAACATACAAGGATATTAATAATATTTTAAGAGGATTTTTCTTATTATGTTATATAACTTTATTGTTAATGTTTTTATTTTTATTATTCTCAAACATTGCAGAAAAAAGCTATAGTATAGCGCTCTTAAAAACATTTGGATATAGTAATATATTTATTTTAATTTTGATATTATCATACTTTATTTTTATACTGTTGTTTTCCTTGATAATTTCAACTATTACTATTGGGTTTATAAATTTATTATTTATTTCATTGTTAGATATAAAAAATTTATTTGACTTTATTATAATAATGAAAAATTTTTTTGCTATTTTACTTATGCTTGTATTAGTTGTTACTTTAATATATATTAAAATAAAACGAATAACTATTATAAAAATGATTAAAGATAGTTGATGATTTAATTATGTGAAAAAATATTATTAAAAAATATAAAAAAAGATTGACTTATATATGAAAAATATTATATCATTATATTGACAAATAGATATGGTGAATATGCGGTGTTAGTTAATATTTAAACTTACGTTTTAATTGACTAGCACTGTTTTTTATTTATAAAAGTATATTAATATAACTTTATATGTCCGGACAATAAGGTACATTAATCGCATGTTCATAAATTTAATTGTCAATTAATTTAATATTGTGAATTAGAACGGATTTAAATACGGTATTTTTGATTTTTCTATATATTAAATGATTATTTTAATACTAAAGGAGATGAAAAAATATGGCTGAAAAAGCTACAACTGGAGATCCATATGTACTCGCAGTACAAGAGTGGGTTAATGAAACATATCGAGGTAAAACTGGATATACTGAAATACAAGAAAACGGAAAAACAGGGTGGCCTACAATTTATGCATTGCTTCATGCATTACAAATTGAATTAGGTATTACTGCAACAGCAGATAATTTTGGTGCTGGTACAATATCAGCGTTTAATAATAAGTATCCAAATGGTGTTCAGCAACAGGCTGACGATGATGAGACAAAGAAAAATATTTATGGAATTATTCAAGGTGGCTTATTATGTAAAGGATATTCTATAGGAACTGGAGCTCCAACATGTAATTTTTATTCAGGAACAGGTTCTGCTATAAAAAAACTAAAACAAGATGCTGGAATTAATGCATCTTCTTCAACTGTAACACTTAATGTTATGAAGGCTTTAATGTCTATGGATTATTTTTATTCATATGATCAATCCGAGAGAATACAAAACATAATTTCCATGCAAAGATATTTGAATGCTAATTATGAAGCATATATTGGACTATCACCGTGCGACGGAATATATGGAAGAAATACAAGTAAAGCGGTACTATATGCGGTTCAAGCGGAAGAGGGAATGCCGACTTCTGTTGCTAATGGAAATTGTGGCCCATCAACAAAAAATTGTTTACCAACAATTTTATCAAATGGTTCATATTCTGGAACTAATTATAGTGGACAAAATTATAGTTCCGATAAAATTAATAAATTCAAAAAAATAGCTAATATTGCTTTATATTTTAATGGATTTGGTAATGGAGATATAACATCGAATCTAACAGTAAGTGTTATTCAAGCATTTCAATCAAAGTATGGAATACCACAAACAGGGAATCTTGATTATACTACATGGTTATCTTTATTAGTAAGTTGTGGTGACACAGATAGAAATGCTATTGCCTGCGACTGTATGACTAAAATTAATAGCAGTAATGTTCAGGTATTATTAAATAAAAATTATAGATATATTGCAAGATATTTAACAAATGCTTCTGGAGGGAAAGATAAAAAAATAACCTCAAGTGAAATTCAAGTATTGTTTGGAAATGGAATTAGATTATTCCCTATATTCCAAACTTCTGGGACATATCTTTCATATTTTAATGCGACGCAAGGAACAACAGATGCATCGGCAGCGGCAATAGCAGCTGATAATTTACAATTACAGTTTGGTACAATTATTTATTTTGCGGTAGATTATGATGCAACAGATACTGAAATTACAAATAATATACTTCCTTATTTTGAAGCTGTTCGTAAATCTTTGGTTTTCAATGGTAAAGCAAAATATAGGATTGGGGTTTATGGAACTAGAAATGTATGTTCTAGAGTATGCAAAGCTGGATATGCTTGTAGTAGTTTTGTTAGCGATATGTCTACTGGTTATAGTGGAAACCTTGGATTTTCTATACCAGATAATTGGGCATTAGATCAGTTTGCAACGACGACAATTTCTTCAAATGGTCAATCTATAGAAATAGATAAAAACGGATATTCAGGGCAATATAGTGGAATATCTCAAGAATATTCTAAAACTAATGATAATTCACACACATTAGAAAGACATTGTAGAATTTTAATCAATATGACTCAAGAATCGGTTCCAGTATATGAAAGAAAAGAGATTAATTTACCTTCTGAACCAGAAGTGTTTGAATATAATCCAGCTGGTAATATTATTGGATATATAAGACCACATGATATGTATGTAAGATATGCGGTTGAGCAACCTCAAAATGATAATGTTCATAAGGTTATGTTTAATGATGGAACAGATGTAAAAACGGGATATATTAGAGAACAATATATTCCCGCAGGTATGCAAGATGACCCAGCTAATGACGATGTTGTTGATGCTCAAATATTAGTAGGGCATGAACCATTTACTTGCGTTGAATATGTACCTTCTACTGATAGTTATATTCTTCATAATTATGATAGTTCATCATATCGTGATTTTTATATTAATAAACCAGTAGTTTACATAGATCCAAATGGTAATTATGTTGGGACTCTTCAAAATGGAGATTATATTAGAATAAATCGAAGTAATTTAGTTAATCCAGGAGGGACAAGACCGTGGGCTACACGAATTAATGGAATAAAACGTAAAGGAAGTAGTACTTTTACAACTTTCTCTGGATATGCATGCGTTGGACTAGAATATGCTAGTTCAGGAGTAAACCGTGCATGGTATTAATTATATTAAATTAATTTGCATTGTATGATATAATGATTATGGTGATATGTGTGAAAAAAGCGATTTTAATTTTTATTTTAACTTTTTGTGTTTTTGGATGTAATAAAAATAGATATGCAAATATTAAGCATTATGATTTAAAAAATAGAGACATTAAATCTATGGTTTATGAAACTATAAGTGATAAGACAAAAGAAAAAGAAATTTATATTGTTACTGATATTTCTCAAGAGGGTAGTGAAATGATAAAAGATGGTATATTTATGAAAGTTAAAGAAAATGATTATATTAAAATAGATGAATACGAGTCTTGTAATGCAAATGCTTATAGTTCTGAAAAATATACTTATTTTTCAGGTAATAAATTATATATTTCTAGGTGCTCTGGTGGTAAAATCTACGAGTATACTTTAGATGGAATAAATACTCAGAGAAGGGATTTAACTACAAAAGTAAATTTATACAACGCTAGAATTTATAAAATACAAAATGGTTATATATATTTCGAAGGAGAAAAAGGTGATTTCTCTGGTGAAATTAAATATGTAAAATGCTCTTTAGAATCTACCATTTGTGAAGTAGAAACTTAATTATTACCATAGAAAATTATAAAAGAGGAATGCATTTTGATAATAATGCATTCCTCTTTTTTTATATTGCTAATGTTGAAAAAGAGTTTTATGATTTGATTTTTTTGATTATTAAAATAAGAGATAAGAGGTGATTAAATTGAAATTAGCAAGTAAAATCTTTAAAAGAGACGATTGGTATGTAACATCATCATTCGGAAATAGAAAAAGCATTATTACAAGAAATGGTATTACTGGTAAATATCATTATGGTTGTGATTATGGTACTAATAGAGAAAAATGGCCACAATATGCATTAGAAGATGGGGTAATAATTAGCTGTGGGATTGCAAGTGATGGTGCCAAGTTTGTTTGGGTTAATTATCCGAGAATTAATAAAAAACTTTTACACTATCATTTAGATAGTATTTGTGTTAAAACTGGAGAAAAAGTGGATGAAGAAACCATATTAGGATATACCGGTATGACTGGAAAAGCAACTGGAATCCACTTACATTTAGGAATGAAAGATAGTGATGGGGATAACTACCAAGACCCACATAGTTATGATTATCAACCAAATAAAACAAAAGGAAATATAAGATATAAAGTTGTTTATGGGGATACATTATACGATATAGCAGAAAAATTTGAAACTACATGGAATAAAATTTATGAAAAAAATAAAGCTATTATTGGAGAAAATCCTAATTTAATTAAGCCAGGACAAATTTTAGAAATTTAATGTTGAAATATGATTTGTTAATGTATGTAATAATAAAATATTAGATGTATATTTAATTTTAAAATTTTATTTATTGTTGAAAGGAGATGATATGATGAAAAGTATTATTATTAAATTAAGCAGTGCTATTGGAACTTTTTTCGTATTTTTGTTTGGTGATTTTGATTTTTTATTAAAAACAATACTTGCGTTAATGTTGCTAGATTATATAACTGGTGTTTGTAAGTCTTTTATTCAAAATAAGGTAAATAGTAGTATTGGTGCTAAAGGAATTATAAAGAAAGTTGCCTATTTATGTATAATTGCATTATCAGTTTTATTAGATCAATTACTTAATATAAATGGCGGATTAAGAACATTAGTAATAATATCATTTATTTTTAATGAAATGCTTTCTATTTTAGAAAATGGTAGTGAAATGGGAATAAAAATACCAAAAGCTCTATATAAATCATTAGAAAAGTTAAATTCTGAAGAGAGTGATAAAAATAACTGAATTTAATTGATTATGTAGAATTTTGTAGTATAATGTAGGAGTAGCAATGCCTATGCATGTATTATATATGGGGGAAAGTAAGTAGCATTGTTTTAAAAATTAAGTAATAATTAGTATTAATATAAGTAGTATAGAAGTAAATTCTTTCTTCAGTTATATATTACAAGTTATGCTTATTGGACTGAATCTAAAGTAGTATTTTCTCTACCAATAATTATGGTATTTGCAATTTTGAGGATTGCGAAATATGAAATACTACTTTTTTCTAATAATAATATTATTTGATATTAAATTAAAAAAGACTATATTTCGTTTTAAAAAAAATATGAAATATAGTCTTTTTTCATACACTTTGATGAAGGAACGTTCGCCTCCTATCAATAATTAAAAAAATTATTGATAGGAGGAAAAAATGGATAATCATCCAAAAAGAAGAAAGGATAGAGATAATCCTTATATATTACAATATAATAAAAATGAGAAAATATATATTATTTCTTTTAATAATGGTATTAAAGAAAATAAAACAGTTGAGATAAGTGAAGAAGTTTATAATGCATTTAATAGTTTTGAATTAATTGATATATCA
Organism: uncultured Muribaculaceae bacterium; assembly: GCA_964407685.1. Lineage (GTDB taxonomy): Bacteria > Bacillota_I > Bacilli_A > RF39 > UBA660 > Aphodocola. The sequence goes on along the minus strand of CAYOWI010000003.1, from coordinate 42,032 downwards.
CAAATGCATGAATATGAAAGACATATAGAGCATTCTGAATTAGACGATGAGAGATTATATAAAAGAACAAATTATAAAGTTGAAAGTGTAGAAGAACAAGTTATTAAAGAAATAGCTTTTTCCGAACTATATATGGCTATTGAAAAACTACCTATTATTCAAAAGAGAAGAATAAAAAAATATTATTTTGAAGGTAAAAACGAAATTGAAATTGCTAAAGAAGAAAATAGTACTCATCAATCAGTACATATTATTTTAGAGAGGGCTAAGAAAAATTTAAAAAAAATATTAAAAAATAAAAAAAGTGTCTGCAATTTCTTTTATGAGTGGGGAAATAAGTGAAAGGGATTTTTTCTCTTTTATCCTATAATGCAAAAATATAATTATATTTAAAAAAATATGGCTAAAAGTTACACAACAAATTGATCGGAAAAGGAGAATAAAAAATGGCATATTCAAAGAGAATACCACCAATAAAATTAATGTTAAATAAAAAAGAATATAATAATTTAATAGGTGTATTAACAAAAAATATTGAAAAGCAAATTGATGAAAATGAAAGAGATTTAGCAAAGTTAACTAAGGAAAAATTATTAAGGTATAGTGTACCAAGGAATATTAATAATGATATAGAAATAGATGTAAGATTATATATAAATGAAGCAATTGATATTATTTCTCAATTCTTGCTATATACCAGTAATATTATAGAAGAAATTGATTACTATCAAGTACTAGAAAAGGTTAGAGAGAATATTGAAAAAAATAATGATTGTTAAATAAAATTAATTATATGCAATATAGGATTAATCTGGTTAAATTTTTAACCAGATTTTTTTATATTATTTTAAACTTGAAAAAGAAATATAATTTAAATATTATATTTGTGTTGTTTTTTTATATTAGAAAATTCTCATTTACATTTATACCATAAAAATATATAATAGCAAGCAAAAAAGGAGACAATGCTTTTATAATAGGAAATTATAATATTTTTTAGGTATAAGGATTAGATATTTAGCAGTACATCTAAACACTTTTACTATTGCAGTAAATTGTTGTGGCATTGATGGGGTGTGCTGCTATGATTAGTGGGTTTTGGTTTTTATTTGTATTTTTAACTTTAAATCCTGGGTGTGATATTAGTAATATCCCATCTGGGATTTTTTTTGTACCTTTTTATTTTTCTAGAGGGCCACCTTTTCTATTGAAATAAATCAATAGAAAGGATAGCAAATGAAAAGACCAAAAAGGCGTAAAAAGAATGATAATCCTTATACATTGGAGTATATAGACGATAAGGATAGCTTTAGAGTTTTATTTAAAGACGGTATGGGAATTTTAAGAATGGTGGACGTAAGTGAAGTGGTTTTTAATGTTATGGATGGATTTGAACTTGATGATATATGTGAAATGAATGAATTTGATCGTCATATTGAACATTCTGAACTAACTGAAAATAATCTTGAAGCAAGAGCATTGAATAAGTCTATTGGATTAGAAGATTATGTCATTCAGAAATCTACTTTTGAAGATTTAAAGAAAGCGATAGATTTACTTCCAGAAATACAAAAAAGGAGAATTAAAAAGTATTATTTTGAAGATATGACACAGAAACAAATAGCAGATGAAGAAAATGTAGATATTAGATCAATTCAATACACTTTAAATATTGCATTAAAAAAATTAAAAGAAACTTTAAAATAAGACTTCGTAAAAGTGCTTATTAGTGAGGAAACAGGTGAGAGGATATTATTTCCTTTTACCTGTTTTTTTTACAGGTTGATCTTTGACAATTTGGCAGTGTTAAAAATCACCGATATGTTAGCACTTAAAAAAAGCTAGGTAGTCAATCCCTATTAGCACGGGAGTTGTGGGTAAACTAAAACCCTCATTAATTACAATATAAAAATAAAAGAAAGGAAATTTTGTAATGAAAAATTTTAATATAAAAGTTAGATTATGTAAGAATATTAATTTTAAAGTAATAGCTAATGATGAGCTATCAGCCATTAACATGGTAAAAGACATGATCGAAAATAATGTTATTTTAAATATTAATAATAGTAATAATATAAAATACAGACTTCAAAAGGAAGAACTAAGATCAAAGAAAAAAGAAAATTTATCTATTCAGTTTATTAAGGTGAGTGCATGAAGAATTATTTAGTGAACGTTAAATTTATTCAAAGTACAAATATGATGGTAAATGCATCTTGCAAAAAAGACGCATTAAAAAAAGTTAAATCTTTACTAAAAAATTATAGTAATAGTAATAAAGATATAAACTTCATTTTTGATGGTTCTTATGAATTTAAATATAAAGCTAAAAAAATAAAAAAAGTCAAATCTATAAAAATTGGTAAATAAACGATTTTACACATTCGTAAAAAAGAAATGGAATTAGTATTATGTTTCTGTAATGCGATTCCTTTTTTAATAAAAATATAAATTGCATTACTTACTTTGAAAATTAGGAGTGATAAAGATGGAAAAAAGAGAAATTGAAGTAATGTGGAGTTATTATTTTGGAATAAGTAAAGTTCCTACTATATGGGAGAAGGAACTTAAGGAGTTACACAAATCTAATGTAATAAGAAAAATATATGAAATTATAGATAATGATTTTAATGAAGTTTGGTACTTGATAAGAACGAATGATGAAATGAGTTTTATTTTAAAACCTAAATGTGGAAATATCTATTCTAAAAATATAATGGAATGTTACAAAAAAAATTATGACTTTTTTAGTATAGATACAAATGTAATAAAAATATTTGATGATGGGATATTTCCGATTGTTTTTAAAGTTTCAATTGGGGATTTTTTGAAAATTTATGATGAATCGAAAAATATCAATAGAATCTTTTTTAATAATTATTATTGCCATTTTAAAAATAAATACAAATCAGTAAGACAGTATAGAAATAAAGTTGAATCAGAAACATTTAATAATGAGCTTGATGCAATATATTGGTGTTCAGATTTTTCAAAAACCAAAAAAGATATTTTGGAAAGTAATAGTAGACCAATAAATCTAAAAAATAGAATATGTGAATATGAATTAAAAATAAATAGAAAGGATGATTTTTTTGGATGACAAGGGAGAATGATCTTTATAGAACTTTAAAGAATATGACGTTAAAAGAATTAGTTTTAATACTTATTGATCGCTCTGAAGATGAAAAAGAAGATAGAAAAAAAATCAATAACGAAAACCATAAAATTCTTTATACAATAGATGAACTGATAGAGAAATATCCTTTTTTTACTAGATATAACATAAATAAAGCAATAGAAAAAGATAACTTACCTTACTTTTTTATTGGAAATAGAAGAATGTTTAATAAAGAAGAAATTGATAAATGGTTAGATAAAGAAACTAAGACAAAAAATGAAAGAATTAAATACAATATTTGAACGGAGAAATTATGCAAGAAAGAGTAGAAAAATATATTTATTATGTATCTGAAGATAAATATAGAGTTAAATTTTTAAAAGTTGATAAAAAAAACAATAAAAGAATTAACTTTGATCAATATATAGATGGATCACTTGAAGATGCTATATTTTTAAGAGATAAGAAGTTAGAGGAAAATGGTTTATTTTTAGAAAAAAAGAGTGAAATTACTTGTATTTTGGAAGATTATAATAAAGATAAATCTAAGAAAGTAAATAACAAACCAAAGAAGCCAAATAATAAAACAACTATAACAAATACAAAAAAAGTTGATAAATATATATATGAAATTGAAAAAGGAAAGAAATATAGAATATTCATTAGAAAAGGAGGCTCTAATGGAAAAAAAGGAGATTATTATTCTGCAGTATTTGAGGGAACATTAGCACAATCAAGAAAGGAAAGAGATAAAAAATTAGCAGAATTAAAGTTAAAGAAAAATAATAGTAGGAATATTAAGTTTATTGATTTTGCAAGAATTTATTATAAAGAATATGCAGAAAAGGAACTTAGCCCTACAACAGTAAGGAGTGGAAAAGTAGATTTGAAAAATTATATACTTCCTGAACTTGCAAATGTATATTTAGATAAAATAAGCGTATTAACAGTTCAAAGAATAGTTAATTCACTTAAAGAAAAATATAGTTTAAGACCAGATAAAAATGGTAATAAAGTTAAGTTATCATTATCAACAATAAATAATATTTATTGTTTGTTGAGAAAGATATTAAATAAAGCACAAGAATGGGACTATATAGAAAAGAATCCAGTTTTAAAGGTTAAAGCACCAGGTGTATCTAAAGAAGAAAAATTATCTTATAATAGGGAGGAATTATTAGAAGTATTAGAACTATTAAAAACTGAAGATATTTTAACTGAAACTTTGTTTACTATTGCGATATGCACTGGTGTAAGACGAGGAGAATTAATCGGACTTCATACTGATGATATAGATTTTAATAATAATGTTATTAGTATTAGAAGGGCAGTTGTATGGGACGAAAAAAAACGTAAAGTAATAGAGAAGGAAACTAAAACAAAAGGCAGTGTCCGTGATATTCCTATTCCAATTTTCTGTACAGAAGTTATTAAGGAATATTTAAAACTACGTTTAAGAATAATAACTAGATTTAAAAGAAAAATTAAAGGTTATATACCTCCAAAAAATTTATTTTTAAGTAAAACTGGAGGTATTATGTTTCCTGATACACCTAGTAGTAAATGGTTAGATTTCAGAAAAAAATATCCATATATAAAAAATGTTTCTCTACATGGGTTGAGACATAGTTATTGTACAATTCAAATGAATGAAAATCCTAACTTAGCCCCTGCTGATGTTAAACGCCTAATGGGACACTCTCAGTTAACTACAACATTTCATTATACTCATTCTAATAAGGATAAAAAAGAGGATGCAGTGTCGATTTTTGATAAATACTATAATACGAATAGAGAACAAAAAGTAGGATTTAATCAAATGCTTTCATTATATACAAGAGTCAAATTTACATCTACTAATGAAATAAATGAATTGCTAAATTTTGCTGTTAATTCAGATGATAAGAATGATTATAAATATTCTTTAATAAAGGATTATATTGATAATAGATATCCGATATTTAAGAGTATAAATATATCAAATGTTAGTTTAGATAATGTATTTGATTGGTTAGAGGAACAAGAAGAAATGTATGGTTCTGAATTTATATTATGCTCTATAAAATGATGTTTGCAATTGTATTAAGAGGAAGAGTTATGTTATAATTTAATTATAAAAAGGCTTCTAAGTATTAGGATAGAAATTTTAAATTTAAATTCGCGAATTTGTCGCGATATTTAGAAAAAAGGTTTCAAAAACTCCAAAAGTTTAAAAAAATAAGTAAAAAAAAGAAGCCTTTTTTATAAATAAAATAAGGCTTTTAGAAAAAACAAAGAGAGTTTGAAATTATGACAATTGTTTTCCGAAGTTCTCCGAAGGTAAAGGTCATGAGTTCAACTCTCATCGTGAGCGCCATTTATCGGAAAGTAGCTTAATTTGGTAGAGCGCTACGTTCGGGACGTAGAGGTTGCAGGTTCAAATCCTGTCTTTCCGACCATAATTATAAAACATAAAAAGTAAAAACAATGGACATAAGTAATGGCCTTGTTTTTTGTTTAGAATAAAATAATAATGAAGATGCATCTTTATTTAAATTTGGGGGAGTTTGGCTTGAGTGATATTATTGGTTTAATTTCTGATAATCTTATTCAAATTGTAAGTACAGTAATTACCGGTGTTATTGGGTATTTAGGAATAAGGATTAAAAACTTATATCAGGACTTTATTCAGGATAAAGTTAAAAGAGATATAGTTGAAAAAACGGTTAAATATGTTGAACAAGTAGGTAAAGATTTAAGTTGTGCTGAAAAAAAGAACAAGGCTCTAGAAAAGTCGTTGGAATGGATGAAAGAAAAGAAGATAAACGTTAGTGATACGGAATTGGAAATCTTAATTGAAAGTGCGGTTAATTGTTTATAACAAGAAGGGCTAAAAATGCTCTTTTTGTTGTTTATAAAATAATTATTATTCACATAATAAAAGTGAAGGAGGAAAAAATATGCAAAATTATGAAAGTGTTCCAAGTATGATTTCAGGAAAGGATTTAGATTATTTAAGTGATATTTATAATTGGAACTTTAACGCTTGTAAACTATGCAATCATTTTGTAAATGAAGTAGAAGATGAAGAAATAAAGCAATTGTTAATAAAAGTAGCAGAGGTTCATAAAGAACACTGCAGGGCAGTATTAAATATTTTAGGATAAGGAGAATGAAAGTGAATAATAAGATAAGCAACCCAAAAACAGAAGTTCCAGAAACTAAAGAAATGAATGACAAAGATTACATTACAACTGTACTTACTATTGAAAAGGCAATGGTAAAGGATTATGCGGTAGCTTTAACGGAAGCTAGTAATAATGATTTATATGAAGATTATTGTGACATGTTTAATGATGTGAGTGATCTTCAAAGAGAAATATATAATTTAATGTTTAAGAAAGGTTGGTATTGCTTAGAACAATCAGATCAAAATAAAATCACTCAAAAACTAAACATGATAGAGCAAGAATTTCAGCAATTATAATTAACAATAAAAAAAATTAATTTAGGTATTGATTTTTATTAATCTTTTTGATATTATTAATATGCATTAATTAAATGCATATTTTGTGGGGCTTTAGCTCAGCTGGCTAGAGCGCCTCGCTTGCACCGAGGAGGTCAAGGGTTCGAATCCCTTAAGCTCCACCATTTGTAAATAAACCGAGCCTAAAAGCTCGGTTTTAAATTACATAAGAGGTATAGTTATGAACATATATGAAAACTTGTTAAATAATGAAAACTATTTGACCATTGTTAAAAAAATAGAAAATATAAAATTTATTATGATGGCAAATGGGATTGGGAGCACGGATTAGGCCATTATAAAAGGGTTGCTAATTATGTACAAATTATTTTATCACAACTTGGTGTTGATAAAAGAACGATTGAGCTTGGAATGGTAGCAGCTTTACTTCATGACATAGGATTATGTAAAGGAAATAAAGTAGATCATGCCTTAGAAAGTAGCAGGATTTTTAAAAAGTACCTTAATCCAGCTGATTTTAAAAAAGATGAATTAATTATATTAGAGCAAGCAATTAAGGATCATTCTAATGGTGATAACATACAAACACTAATAGGTTTATCATTAGTACTTGCGGATAAATTAGACGTAACATTTCATAGAACAAAAGATTCTAGTATTCAGGATAAAATGAACAAGGAAATTCAAAAAATTAAAAGGGTAGATATTAAAATAAATAATAATTATTTGATTGTAAATTATTTAACCAATGAAGATTTTGATAAACACATTCTTAAAAATTGGAATAAAGCCGTGTTAATTCCAAAGAAAGCAGCCCAATATTTAAATAGAGAATATATGTTTATGATAAATGGTAAAGTTACTAATTATAACGAGTTTATTATTTAATAAAAAGTGGCAACATGATTATTTTGTTGTCACTTTTCCTTTTTCACATCTATTACCCCAAGAATCTAACTTTTTTCCATCTTTTTTAACGACAATTATCTCACAATGATTAGGACAACCATTACATTCTATTCCTTTTGTTTCAAAATTACTATTGGAAACTTCAAAATTAAATGGTTTTTCAAGTTTTTTATTCATAGATAAAATGGCACTCCCAAATGCTCCCATAAGGTGACCGTTTTCGTCAGTTATTATTTGTGATTTGAGTATTTTTTCAAAAGCTTTTTTAACTCCTACATTTTTACTTACGCCACCTTGAAAAATGATTGGTTCTTTTATTTTTTTACCCTTAGCAACATTATTTAGATAATTTGATGCAACACTATTACATAGCCCTGCTATAATATCCTCCCTTTGATAACCCATTTGTATTTTATGAACCAAGTCGCTTTCGGCAAATACGGTACACCTTGCTGCTATGTTTGTTGGACGTTTACTTTGCAGAGCAATTTTTCCAAACTCTTCTACGTCAACTCCTAATCTTTTCGATTGGCTTGTAAGAAAACTCCCAGTACCCGCGGCGCATAAGGTATTCATGGCATAATCGGTAACGATACCATCTTCCAATAATATTATTTTAGAGTCCTGACCTCCAATTTCTATTATTGTTTTAACTGAAGGATGCAGTGATAAGGTTCCTATGGCATGCGCGGTTATTTCATTTTTTATGCTGGTAGCTCCAATCATGATTCCTATTAATTTTCTGGCCGAACCAGTCGTTCCAACCCCCATAACATTGATGTTTTTACCACTTATTTGTTTTTTTAAATCATTTAAAACCTTTTTAACTGCTTCGAGAGGATTACCTTCTGTCCAAAGATACGTACTTGCTATCATATTTTTTTCTTCATCAATTATAACTCCTTTAGTGGATATTGATCCTATGTCTATGCCTAAATATCCGTTCATTTCTTCTTTTCCTTTCTGGCTTTTATAAGATCATAAAAAGCCTCAATTCTAGTTTTTAGACCTTCATTACTTGTTTGTTCATCAAACGATAAGAAAATAATTGGAATTTTGTTATCCGAGGCAGCCTTCATAATAATTGGCATTGCGCCAATTTCTGGTGTACAACCAGTAGGTTTAGTATGTATTATTCCATCGTAATGATGTTTTTTTAGCCATAGAACTCGATATACATTGTCAAGTCCATCAGCTCCTAAAGTATATTTACAGTATTTTTTACTTTTCCATTTAAGATAGGGAAGTAATAAGGCTTTTTTCCATAGTAAATAAGTAAGATTAGTAAACTTTTTAACTTCAATATGATATTTAGCTAGCATTTTTTCGAGTTCATAAGTTGAAAAAGGCTCCATCGCGGTATACAATTCTCCGATGATACCTACTTTTATCCTATCTTTTGGTTTACTAATAGGGACCTTCTTAAATTTATGTTTATATTTTACGTACATAATCTTCAATTTAAAGATACTATTTGTTTTATCACAACAATTAAGAAATTCTTCTTTCAATTTAGCAAAAGATCCCTCTTTTTTTTCAAATCCAATTCTGCTTCTTATTATACTATCTATGTTATCTAGGTATTTTATGTAAAAAAACGCCATTAATAGTTCATGGAAAAATTTTCTTTTTAAGAGATTAGGATTTAGACTTTTAAATATTGTGAATAATTCTTTTAATCTAAAATGATCCTTTCCGATTATTTGTATAAACTTAAAATCGTATCCTAAATCTTTTAATATTGTTTCTTGAACTTCCGCATAATAACGGTACCTACATCCACCACCTGCTTGTAATAATATATTTGCTCCGTTATCTAAAGCTTCAATAAAATTTCCTAAGTTATATTTAAACGGAACGCACACGGAATCTGGACTGTGTTTACTTCCTAAAAAAATGGTTTTTTTAGTTATTGGTGGTGCTTGTAATACTTCTAAATTAGTTAGATTTTTTACAAGTTTGCTAATTGGATGATAGTAATCACCTAGGTGTGGAAAACTTATTATTTGCTTCATGAATTAATACCTCCTTTTATCATATCTAGAAAACTTTCAAGTCTAGTTATTATTGCAACGTCACTAGATAGCTCTTCAAAGGTAAGTAACAATACGTTGATTTTACCTTTTTTTCTTAGGATCATTTCATTTGTAAGAGAATCTGGCCCGCAAGGGAAGGATGTTATTAAAATTACGCCATCCACTTTTTCTTTATAGTACATAAAAGAGGCAAGTAATTCTTTGTTCATTGTCCAATGTACTCTTGGAGATATTTTACTGCTATAATCTTTTATGCATTTTTGTGGTAATTCATAGCTATAAATAATTTCAATGTTATTTTTATGAAGATACTCGCTAACCACTTTACCAATAAGGGAGTCTTTTAAATTGTATGGATGTCCTAGTAATAATATCTTTTTTTTATTTGAAGATAATTTTTTCTTGCCAGATAATTCTTTGCTTGAAATATTTTTTTGTTCTTTTATCTTTGCGTTTTCATATGCGTTTAAAACTGTTTTCTTATTAAAACCTAATTTTTTTCCTAACTTTAAAAAGGCTTTTTTTTCAGTTACATTATGTTTTACATCAACGTTATAATTAATTATTTTTAAGTTAGGGTATAAGTTTCTGACTAAATCATATAGGCAATTAAAATTGGTACATACTTGTTCATGTTTTTCTATTGAATAAATTCTTGGAATAAGTACGTAATTACATTTGTCTTTCAAGGCTTCAACGTGGCCAATAAATATTTTTAAAGAAAGACAGGCCTCATCGACGCATTTATTTTTACCATCGTTTAGTATTTTAAAATTGCTTTCACCACTAGTTATATATTTAATATTTAAATTATTAAAAAATTCTTTCCATAAAGTTTCGTACTGATAATATAAAAGACCTTTAGGAATCCCAATTATGTCTGTAGTCATTATAACCATCCTTTCTTTAAAGTGTATGATGCGTTTAATTAGTAGTTTAATCAATAATTTCGACACATATTTTGTTTCAGTTGCACTAAAATTATAAAAAAATTAAAAAATATATTGCATTTTTAATTTTTATATAGTAGAATTAAATAGTCAGTTTTACCAGTATTATGAAATGGGCTTGTAGCTCAGCTGGTTAGAGCGCACGCCTGATAAGCGTGAGGTCGATGGTTCAAGTCCATTCAGGCCCACCATTTTATATTTAAACTGGCGCGTTGGTGAAGTGGTTTAACACACCGCCCTTTCACGGCGGCATTCATGGGTTCAAATCCCATACGCGTCACCATAATAGAAAAAAACTCTTGTTTTACAAGAGTTTATTTTTTTGTTTAGGATAAACCTTATTTAAATAATGATAAATTTTCGGTGTGTTGTAGATTATCGTTAATATCATTTTTTCTTTTTAAAACTGTTCTAGTTTTGAACGTCAAAAGGTATTAGATTACTGATGGTAGTTATTGTGATATCAATTTAAGCGTTACTTCACATATTAAATTTATTATATAAAAAAGTAATTGCTTTTAGTTTACTAATTGATTTTTTACATTTTTTAAGTATTTATTGTATTTTGATTTTGCAAGTTACATTAATATTAGTTTTTTTCATGATTATTGTCACCTTATTTTTATATATTCGTCGGTTAATTTACTAATTTCACTTTGCAATAACATAAGTTTTCTTTTCGTTGTGGATAATATTTATTATATTGTAGTAGGGTCAATATATAAATTATTAAAAAATGAAACTTTGCTTTACATTGATCACTTTATTTAAATTATTTTATTTTTTGAATACCATGAACGGTATTTGTTCTTTATTTTGGGTGTTGAACCTAAGTTTTCCAATTGCATCGCTTATCATCATTATCTTTTTATACCCCCAAGGTTATTTTTAATATAAAAAAATGTATCATTTATTAATATTTCAATATCTGAAAAAGAAACCAGGACTTTATAATACCTAAAAATATCATTTATTTCTGATATTATCGTTTGTTTGAATATTTTCGTTTTTCGACTTATATTATATTCATATTGTTTGTTATTATTAATTATACTCTTTGCATCTTATTAGTATCATATGCTTCCATTTAACTTCCATCTATTATGATTTTATATCATTTCATGGTTTTCTTATAATCATAACTTTTTTCTTTTTTACACGTCGTCTTATTATAATTTAAAATGAGCGCAATACCTATCATATAACTAATAAGAGATGAGCCACCATAACTTATAAAGGGTAGGGTTATTCCAGTTATTGGTAGTAATCCTATGTTCATTGCGATGTTTTGAATTTGTTGATATAAGATCATTCCGAGAAAACCAGTTATTATAAAACGGTAGTTTTTGTCGTTCGTATCCTTTGCTAGTTTGAATAAAGTAAAGTCAAATAATAGAATTATTGTAATTAAAATTATCGTTCCAATTAACCCAAAGTTGCTTGCATATACAGAAAAGATAAAGTCGGTATGTGCCTCGGGAATATATATTGGGGTATCTTTAATTCCAAATCCGAATAAACCTGCTGCTTTTACTGCGGCTATAGCGTTTGTTAGTTGCATACCACTATTATTTGACCAGTCTAATAATCTATTGATGCGGTAGAAAAATGAGGTGCCAAATATGCTAATAAAATTGTCTTCATAATTGAAATAATAATATAAAAAAACGGATATAATTAAGGCTCCTAATCCTATTATTATGAAAAATATACTTTTTCTAATTCCAAAAATAAATAGCATTATAAATGATATTAAAAAGTATATTATCACCATACCGGTATCTGGTTCTAAAAAAGTTAAAATACCTGGAATTAGTGTTATTATCATAATTATAAAAATTATCTTAACGTCATCCCAAAAACTTCTTTTAGAATATCTTTTGTTAAATATTTCAAAAGCTTTTGTATTTATTAAAATTAAAATTATTTTAGCAAATTCACTTGGCTGGATAGAACCTATCGCAGGAACCATAAACCAGCATTTAGAACCATTTACTTCCGTTCCAAAAATAAGAAGTAAAAAAAGTAAAATGTTTATAAAAACGTATAATACGATTGCTATATCTAACACTTTACTACAATTAAACTTTGAAGTTAGAAAGATTAAGAAAAAACCAATTAAATACCATATAATTTGTTTTGTGAAAACCTGTGTGTTAGAAAATGAAAAAGAAGCGCTATATATTGTAATAATGCTTATTATAAAGAAGAAAAGAAGTAAAGTTATTAATTGGTACTTTGTTTTTGTGCTATTCTTTATGATAATCACCGCCTTTGCTATCATTTTTTTGTCCTTATAACATAAATTTTTATAGGAGGATTTTGTTTATGAAAGATAAATTTCCAGAAATTTTTAAAAATCGGGTTGATAAGTTAAAGAGTAAGGTTCAAAAGGAGTTTTATTATCATCATGATAATAAAGATTTAGTGAGTGAAGAGAAAATAGAAAAAAAGGAAACCGTAGAAATAGATAAGATGACGCTTGTAAAAAAAATAAATAGTATTTTTTCAAGACCTGATTACGTATATCAGGCTGATATTACTATTTTGTACAAAAACGGTAAAAATATAAATAAAAAAATAGTAGGAATTAAAGATAATTACTTATTAACTTTTGAAGGAGAAAGAATATACATCGATGAAATTTATGATATAAAATAAAAGACCACAATGTGGCCTTTTTTTAAACTCCTTCAACAAAGGTGTCTCCTAGACATTTTATAGCGCATAAGCAATCTGTGTTTATTGTGAAAAATGAGTTTGTTGCTGTATAAGTTGCTGTTTCTGCATTATATGTTAGTACTCTAAGTGTTGCGCAACATCCATCTACTTTTTCAACTCTAAACGTACTTGAAGTAACTGCTTCTCCTGGTGTATTTGATACAGGTATTTGAACTAAGTTACCATCGCATGTATATAGAGTTACTGGTCTAGTATTAAAATCAACTGATGAGTTTGGTCCAAAGAAAGCTCTTGTGCATGTTTCTAAGCACGAATCACCAGGACACACTTCACTTTGAAGAATGTTTATAACTTTTAGTATTTCAGCAATACAGTTGCATTTTGAACTAGAATTAGAATTATTACACATAATATTTCACCCTTTCTATCTTTTTCATTAGTAGCTTATTCAAATAATGGTAATTAGTACCACTTTAAAAGCCCTAGTCTTATTAATTTATTAGTATTTTGTTATATTGCTTTTTTACTAATGATGTTATATAATTTGTTTTAGGGTGATTAAATGTTAAAATACATTATTATTATTGCGGTTCTTATTATAATAGCATTAGTAGTGATCAAAGCTAATAAACCGGACTTTAAGTACGAAGCCAATAAGTTAGTGGAATACTTGGGTGGAATAAAAAATATTACTAATATGGAAGTTAGTGTTTCAAGGTTTAAAGTTACGCTTAAGGATCCTTCTAAAGTAAATAAAGAAGGAATTCAAAAATTAGGAGCTAGGGGTATTGTTGAAATAGATAATACTATGAAAATAATTTTTCAAGATGATGCTAAAAAACTAAAAAAATACATTGATCAATTAAATGAAGAGTAACTAAATTTTACAAATTCTAATGTTATTAACCAAAATTCGACAAAAAAGAACACAGTTAACAGATATAATAATTCTTGATGAAAGGGGATTATTATGGTTGTTTCTGTGTTTTTAAATATTATTTATTTGGTGTTTCCTTTGATGAGCTACTTTCTTTACTTAGTTTATAGTAAAGTTAGATTTGAAGAAGAAAAATTCCTATTTTTGGATTTAGCTATTTTTTCTAGTTATTACATATGTAGTAGATTTGGGGATATTCCTGCTATGTATGCGTTTTTAATTAATATTCCGCTTTTGTTGGCTCTTTATAAAAAAAGAATAGTTCCATCATTTGTTTTGTCACTTTGTATAGCGGTTTTTTTATCAGAAATATATAATGTTTCAATGTATTTTTTGATTTTTGAATATATGGTAATATTTATATTCTCATTTTTTAATAAATATAAAACTATTAATGTTTTTTTAGTATTTAAAATTTTATTTGGGATTATATCTTTGTTTTTAATTCCTGATTATATTATCGGGTTTAATAGCGTGATATACGTTATTACCTTACTTATAGTTATGTATGTTGTATTTTGTTTTATAATATTATTTTATACTAAGGCGGAAAGTATTGTTAATATGTATTATTCGTTATATGGTATAACAAAGGAAAAAAAATTATATGAATCATTATTTAAAATAACCCATGAGATAAAAAATCCATTAGCGGTTTGCAAAGGATACCTAGATATGTTTGATATTAAAAACCCTAAAAAAGCTAATAAATATGTAAATATAATTAACCAAGAAATAGATAGGACTTTAATGTTGTTAAAAGATTTTTCTGATATTTCTAAAATAAAGATAGAAAAAAACATAATGGATATAACAATGTTAATGGAAGATGTGTGTGATGAGGTATTGCTAGCATTTAATACGAACGTTAAGTTTAAGTATGATTTTTTTGATGATGAAGTTTTAGTGGATGGCGATTATAATAGACTTAAACAGGTATTGATAAACTTAGTTAAAAATGCTAAAGAATCTATTAAAGATAGTGGAATGGTTATTTTAGAAGGAAAAATTGTAAATAAAAACTATGTTATAAATATAAGAGATAACGGAATAGGAATGGATAGCGAAACTATTAAAAAAATTGGTACGGCTTTTTATACGACAAAGAAAAATGGTACTGGGCTAGGGGTTTGCTTATCTAAGGAGATAATAGAAAGACATGGTGGTACAGTCACTTATTTTTCGAAAGAAACAAAGGGTACAACGGTTAGGGTAACAATTCCCATTAATAATAAAGCATCCAGTTAATTGGATGTTTTATTTAATCTATATAAGTAAATTGTTGGATGGTTAAATAATCTTACGTTTATTTTGCTTGTCCCAATTCCTGGATTTATAAATAATTTAATATTATTAACTGTTTGGTAATTTTTTTTGTAATTACTATTAATTATTAGATCTTTTATTTTTGGTATGTTTATACCACCATTATGTGTGTGACCGGCAATTACTACGTCTAAATCGTAATCTTTATAATCTTCTATGTCATTTGGGTTATGAATGATTAACATTTTAAAAAGAGGTATTTCTTTATTTGCTTCGGTATAGTTTTTAATTGTATCTTTCCCTAGAAGTACGATTGGTAGTGAATCATTTAGGTATATTAATTGTTCTTGATTATCTAGGTTTATGAAACCAGATAAATTTAAAATAGATGTTGCCTGTTCATAGTCTTCTTCTCCGGTTACGTAATACTTTCCTAACTGAGCGTTTATTTTGGATAATTTTTTTATAACAGACTCTTTTTCTTTATCTGTTAATTTATGCCTTTCATCTATCAAATCTCCAGAAAATATAACTACATCTGGTTTTGTTTCATTTATTTTATTAACTAATTCTTGAATCATTTTATCATTTACTGATGATCCATAGTGAAGATCAGAAAATTGTAAAATTTTAAGTCCATGCATAGTGACGTTTATTTTTGTTGTATTAATTTTGTATTCTTTTATAAAAATTCCTTTTGTTCCGATAAAAAATGCATACAAAATAATTACTGTAATAATTATTATTAGTTTTATTTGCCACTTAAGTTTTTTTTTCTTTTTTTTACTTTCTTCTTTTACCATGTTAGCCTCCAAGTATTTGTGATATAACAAGCACGGTGTTATGAAGCATGTGAATTATAATTGGTAAAACAATGTTATTAGTTTTTGTAAGAAGGTAGGCAAACGCGCATCCCATTGAACCATATGGTATTATGTATAAAAAATCAAGTGGATTATTATAACTACCTAAAACGTGTAAAAGCCCAAAACCTAGACCACTTATCAAGATAAATAGCCATTTAAACTTAATTAGTCCGTAAAGTGATCTTCTAAATACTAATTCTTCAAATATGGGAGCTACTATAGAACAGGTAAATAACATGTAAAGTGGTGCTGTTTTAATGCTTTGTCTAACTAGCGCTTCGTTAGTTGATATATCTTGTTTTAAAATAAGACTGATAACTACTGATGATATCGTCATTAAAAGACAACCTAATATCCAACAGTTAAGTGATAATATAGCCCTATTATTAAAATTTTCTTTTAGGTCTTTTATTCCCTTTTTTATCTCATTTTTAAATATTAGTATTAAAACTATTACGTATATTAAATCACTTATAAAAAAACAAAATATCCTGGGTATTTTTGGTATTTTACTAATGCTTATTCCAAAAGAGCTAATAAAAGCTATTATAAAATTACTTTGGTATAGAATGTATAATAAAATAGTTATTAGAAATTTATTATTCTTTTTAAACCAGTTTTTAAAATACTTATCATAAATATTTTTGAATAAATCATCTGTCAATTCATTTCACCTCTATTAATGATTATAACATAGAGGTTGCTTTTTTTAAAAGTAAAATGTATAATACTAAAACTGACAAAGGTGGGAATTATTTATTATGAGTAAAAGCAATTTAGAAATTGATTACATAGCAATACAAGTTATATATTTTTTAGAAATGTTTGAATATTCGCCTAATAGTGGTGCAGGAAGTAAAGCTTTAATAAAAATGCTTGATGGAAGTGAAATCACCGTTGAATCTGCTTATAGAAAAATTAAAAAGAATGTTAATTACGTAGATGATGAGTTGTTAGAAAAGATAAATTCTCATCCTTGTATATTTAAAAATTTAAAAAAGAATAACAAAGATTAATAGAGTTATTAATAAAAGTATAAAAAAATATTGCAATAGTACATAATTGTGTTATAATACTTATAGCAACAAAGAGTAGGGCAAAAGTCCTGCTCTTTATAATTAGGGAGGAATGTTTATGATTGATAAGGTTAGGTCGTTAATTGAAGAACCACTTAAGAAGATTAACGTTAAACTTTGTGACGTTTGCTATGTTAAGGAGGGTGCAACATATTTTTTACGAATAGTAATTGATAAGGAACCGTTTGTTGACGTTGATACTTGCGTTAGCGCAACTGACGTTATTAATCCCTTAATTGATAAAATAGAAGATGAATTTGATGATGCATACGTACTTGACGTATGTTCTGTGGAAAAAGGAGATAAATAAAATGAATAGTAAAGAATTTGTAAAAGCATTAAAAAACATTTGTGAAGAAAAAGGGATAAGCGAGGACGTTATCTTTGATGGTATGGAAACGGCTTTGCAAAAGGCGTATACGAAAGAAACTGGTCTTCCAAACATAAGGATAGATATAAACAAAGATACTGGAGAAATAAAGGGGTATTCATATCAGAAGGTAGTAGAAGAATATACTGATGGTGAAGATGATGAAGAAGACGGCGAAGAGACGGTTGAAATTCTTCTTGAAGATGCTAAGAAAATTGTACCTGATATAAAACCAGGGGAAACAATTGAAGAAGAAGTATCATTAAAGGATTTTGGACGTGTTGCAACGAGTACCGCTAAACAAATATTAGTTCAGAAGGTAAGAGAAGCCGAAAGACAAAGTATAATGACTGAGTTTGAAGATAAAGAAGGAGAATTATTAGTAGGTACTTTATCCCGTGAGGATGCTCAAAACTATTATGTTGATTTAGGAAGAATGCATGGGATACTTCCTAAAACCGAGCTAATTAAAGGAGAAGAACTTACCATGGGGTCATCGGTTAAAGTATATGTTACTAAAATTGATGATACTGGTAAAAGCCCACTTGTACTTTTATCAAGAAGTCACTATGGTTTTGTTAAAAGATTACTTGAAAATGAAATACCAGAATTAAACGATGGTACCGTAATTTTGTATAGCGTTGCAAGAGATGCTGGGGTAAGAAGTAAAATAGCCGTTTACTCAGAAGACGAAAAAGTTGATGCAGTAGGAGCTTGTATTGGTGAAAAAGGTTCTAGAATTAATCGTATTACTAACGAATTAGGTGGCGAGAAAATAGACGTTGTTATGTATGATAAAGATCCAATAACTTTTATTAAAAATGCTTTATCACCAGCTAAAGAAGTTAAGGTTTACATCCTAAACGAGAAGAAAAATGAAGCGTTAGCCATAGCAGAGGGAGATAATTTATCACTTGCGATTGGTAAAAAAGGACAAAATGTACGTCTTGCGGCCCGTTTAACGCACTATAAAATAGATGTAAAAACAAATGAACAAGTAAAAGAAGAAAAAATAGATTTAACTAATGCAATATCATAAGGCAGGGTGATTAGAATTGAAACAAAAAAAAATACCGATGCGTACGTGTGTTGTTACTAAGGAAAAATGGCCAAAAAAAGATCTTATAAGGATAGTTAAAGATAATCTTGGTAACGTATTTGTTGATGCTACTGGAAAAGTAAACGGGCACGGAGCATATATAAAAAAAGATTTAGAAGTTCTAAAGTTAGCAAAGAAAACCAAGGTATTGGATAGGTATTTAGACATCATGTTAAGTGATGATTTATATGGTGAGTTAGAAAAAGTTATTAATAATAAATAACTAATGGAAAGGACGTGATTGTCATGATGAGTGTATTAGAATATGCTTTAGATATGAATAAAACAAATGAAGAAGTTCTTGCAATGTGTAAAAAATTAGGAATTAACGCATCAAAAGAAGATGATATGTTAAATGATGATGCGATAGTGGAACTTGATAATGCATTTCAAAATGAAGGGGAAGATGCTTCTTTAAATGAGATTGTTGAACAAGACGAGGAAATAATTAAAAAGATGGAGGAAGATGACTATTATGACGAGGTTGTGGATACTTTAATTGATAAAAAAGATACCATTTATAATAGTGAACCTATTGCTAAGAAGAAAAAAAATAAAAATAAGGGCAAAACCAAGGATATAAAAGAAGCTAAAAAGGCGATGTATAAAAATAAAGAAAAATTAGTTTCAAATGAAAGTGAGGCTGATGAAAGCGTTATTTTGTATAAAAATGGTATGACGATTAAGGATTTTGCTCAGTCTATTTTGATTCCGGTGCCTGAAATAATTAAAAAGTTAATGGGACTTGGAATCATGGCTAATATGAATGCATTATTGAGCTTTGACGATGCATCAGTATTAGCTCTTGAGTATAACAAAACGTTAAAAAAAGAGGAAACCGCGGATATTTCTAATTTTGAGATGTTTGAAGTTAATGATGATCCTAAAGATTTAACCGAAAGAGCACCAGTTGTAACGATAATGGGACACGTTGATCATGGTAAAACTTCACTTTTAGATGCCATAAGACAAAGTAGCGTAGTTGATGGTGAGTTTGGTGGTATAACCCAGCACATAGGAGCTTATCAAGTTAAATATAATGATAAAAAAATTACTTTTATAGATACGCCAGGTCATGCGGCGTTTACCGAAATGAGGGCACGCGGTGCATCAATTACTGATATTGTAATAATAATAGTTGCAGCAGATGACGGGGTTATGCCTCAAACAATTGAAGCGATTGATCATGCTAAAGCGGCTAAAGTGCCAATTATAGTTGCTGTAAACAAAATGGACAAACCAGGAGCAAATCCAGATAAAGTAATGCGTGAGATGAGCGAAAGAGGTCTTACCCCAGAAGCTTGGGGCGGAGATACTTTATTTGTTCCAATTTCTGCGAAAACCCATGAGGGTATAGATAAGTTATTAGAAAACTTACTTTTAATTGCTGAAATGGAAGAATTAAAAGCTAATCCGAAAAGGTACGCGATGGGAACCGTTATTGAATCTAAATTAGATAAAAACGTTGGCTCAGTTGTCACATTACTTGTTCAAAATGGTACCTTAAGATTAGGTGATCCAGTTGTAATTGGAGAATACTTTGGTAAGATAAGAACTCTTAAAAATGATTTAGGAGAGGAAGTTGTTGAGGCTCTTCCGGCAGCACCAGTTGAAGTAACTGGAATATCAGGAGTTCCAACGGCTGGTGATAAATTCATGGCTTTTGAATCAGAAAAACAAGCTCACTTGATTGCGGAGCAAAGAAGTGAAACTGCTAGGCTAAAAGCAAACACTCTATCTAGTGCGTTAAGCTTGGATGATTTATTTGGTAAAATATCAGAAGGTTTAAAGGAAATAAATATCGTTTTAAAAGCTGATGTTAAAGGTAGTGAAGAAGCCGTTAAAAACACACTTGCTAAAATAGAAGTTGAAGGATGTAAGTTAAACGTAATTAGAAGCGGTGTTGGAACAATAACAGAAAGTGATATCGTACTTGCAAATGCCTCTAGTGCAATAATTATTGGCTTTAACGTAAGACCATCAGGTAAGATACTTGATGTTGCTAAAGAATATGGGGTAGACGTAAGACTTCATAACATTATTTATAAAGTTGTTGAAGAAATGGAATCAGCTATGAAGGGAATGCTTGATCCAGAGTATGAAGAAAAAACATTAGGACAAGCTGAAATAAGAAAAATATACAAGTTTTCTAAAACTGGTAACATCGCTGGTTGTTACGTACTTGATGGTGTTATTAAGATAAATGCTAAAGCACGTGTTATCCGTGATGGTGTTGTAATATATGATGGTGCAATTAATACTATTCAAAGAGAAAAAGATCAAGCTAAAGAAGTAAAAGCTGGCCTTGAGTGTGGTATTACCTTGGAGAATTATCAAGATATAAAAGAAAAAGATATTATAGAAGCTTATGAACTAGTAGAAATAAAGAGGTAATTTATGAGCGTTAAAACAGAAAGAATAGCAAACTTATTAATAAAGGAAATTAGTGATATATTGCAAAACGAAGTGTATGATGAAGATATAAAATTTGTAACTATTACTGCATGTAAGGTAGATACTGATCTTTCTTTGGCACAAGTGTATTGCACGGTGCTTAATGATTCAAAAAAAGATAAGTGCATGCATGATTTAAACGCAGCTAAAGGTTTTATCAAAACTGAACTTGCAAAAAGAAAGCTAGAAATAAGGAAAATTCCAGATTTAAGATTCATATATGATGAGTCTATATCGTACGGCAATAAAATAGAAAAAATTATAAAAGAAATAAACGATTAATGAGATGTTTATTTCTTTTTATTATTATATAATTTAAAAAATTATCTTTTTTTGTAGAAATAAAAGCAAAAACAATGTATAATTGTATTAGTAATAAGGTAAGGGTGGTATTATATGATTAATTTAGTAAAAAAGGAAAATCTTAATCTTGGAATATTAGAAACAGACTTTGATGTTTTTGCTGATATTGTTAATACTTTTTCTAGTGAAGAAGCAAAAAAGGATTGTTTATTAGACCTAGATGATTATGTTATTCCTGAGTACTTTAGAAATAAAATTACCATTGTTATTCAAACTAATAAGATGCTTATTGGTTATGCTACCTTTGAATTTAAAAATAATAATAACATTTCTCAAGTCGAAATAAATAAATTATATGTGCTTGATGAATTTAAAAATAAAAACATGGAAGTTTTATTAATTGAAGGAGTCATATATATCGCAGGAGAAGTTGGCTGTCGAAACGTGGTTGTAACGGTAGATGAGCATGATTCTATCATGCTTAAGTTATATCAATCGCTTGGCTTTTACGAAGTAGGAATTAATGAGGACGGTAGCCTTTTAAGTGTTAGTGTTATATCAGCGGTTAGGGTAAGAATGTTAAATGATAAATTCAGGGATATTCCAAGTGATTCTGTTGATTATAAAAGTCTTAAACTAGTTAAAAAAATAGCCCAAGGTAGATCAGGTAACATCTATTTAACCCAAGACGGAAGAATTCTTAAAATGTTTACTTCGACTTCCTTTACTTATGTTAAAGACAGAGAAGAAACTCTTAAATATATAAAAAATATAGATATACCAGAAATTGTAAAACCAAAACATTTAGTTTATTATGATGGTGTATTTGTTGGATACATTATGGAGTATTTACCAGAAGGGGAAGCTTTATGGACTAGAAGTGAAAACTATAGTTTTGAGGAAAAAATAGATAAGATAAAAGAAATAGAAAAAGTAATGAAAAAGCTTCATGATAAAAACATATATATATGTGATTTAAATCCGGATAATATTTTCTTTGATAAAGAAGGAAAAGTTAAGTTAATAGATTGTGATTCCTTTGTTATTAAAAATAACGTTATTAATAATGAGGTGGATCAAAAGTATAGGGATCCGTTAAATAAAATTGTATCTGAAAAAACTGATCTTTATGCCTTTGCCATTACTACTTTACAACTTTTAATAGATAAAAAAATTCCAAATGAAGCCGATTTTCAAGAAATTGAGAGAATATATAACAAGAATAAAAATAAATTGCCAGTAAGCTTTAAAAATTACTATGACCATATATTTAAGGGTAAGGATAGATATTATTTAACTGATTCTTATGAACGGTATTTAAGTGAAATGTATACTACTGAAAACATAGATGATTCTGGTGATAAAAGTGGTAAAATTAGTGTAATTATATTATCGTTTATCATGGTTGTAATCGCAGTTATTGGTTATTTTGCATTTAAATCTAGCAGGTAAAAAAACCTGCTTTTTGTTTTTTATTGGTTTTGATTTCATATGTTATAACTAGGAGGATTTACATGAGTATATTTAAAGGCTCTGGTGTGGCTTTAATAACACCGTTTAAAAATGATTTAACAGTTGATTATGAATCTTTAGAAAGAATGATTAATTATCAGATAGAAAATGAAACTGATGCAATAATTATTTGTGGTACAACTGGTGAGGCACCAACCCTTGATGATAACGAACATTTAAATGTTATAAAAAGATGTGTTGAAATAGTTAAAGGAAGAATACCTGTAATTGCAGGTACTGGTTCTAATAATACCATGCATGCTGTTATGATGAGTAAAAAAGCAGAAGAATTAGGGTCAAATGGACTTCTTGTTGTAACCCCGTATTATAATAAAGCAACTCAGTATGGACTTGAAAAACATTACGAGGCAATTGCAAAAAAAACTAAATTACCAATAATAATGTATAATGTACCTAGTAGAACAGGGTGTAACATAGAGCCGGAAACGGCTATAAAAATAGCTTTAGAAAACAAAAATATAGTTGGTATAAAAGAAGCTTCTGGAAAAACCATGCAGGTAAAAAAAATCTCTGAGTTAGCAAGAAAAGAGAAATTAGAGTTTGATTTATATTCTGGTAATGACGATGATGTTATTAATGTTTTAGAAAAAGGAGGAGTAGGTGTTATTTCTGTTTGCGCTAATATAACTCCAACTAAGACACATGATTTAGTTATTCATTACTTAGATGGTGATGTAGAGTATGCAAAAAAATTACAAGATGAGCAAAAAGAACTTTCTGATGTACTTTTTTGTGAGGTTAATCCAATACCAATAAAGAAAGCATGTTATGAAATGGGTTTAATAGAAAGTGGAGCCCTACGTTTGCCCCTAACAGATCTTAGTTCTGATAACCATAAAAGACTTGTAAAAGTAATGAAAAAACAGGGACTTGTTAAGTAAAAATTGTGATATGGTTAGTTAAATAGTAAAATGCAACCGCAAAATTACAATTTTTAAAAAATATTGACAAAACAGAAAAATTGTGTTAGCATATAAGCCATTCAAACAAGAGGGGGAAATTTGAAATGGAAAAATATGAAGAAATGTTAAAGCAAGCAAAAGAAAATCAATTGCTTGCTGCAAAGGAATTTTTTAATACACAATTATGGATTTTAAATGAGTATACAAATGAATATAAAGAAGAAATTAATAAAAACGAAAAAGAAATTGAAACATTAAAATCTTCAATCGAAAAATTTCAAGAAAAAGGAAATAAGCAAAGATTAATACTTCATTATAATCAAAAAATAGAAGAACATAATAAAAAAATAGCGTTCTTAGAAAAAAAGCTTAAGGATATTGATGTAATTAATTCTAAAATTAATTACATAATAATTCATATATTTGATTATGAATTAGCTGATGTTATAAATATTCAAAAAGATATGGAAAAACAAATTTGGAATTTAAAGCACAAGGTAATTGTAAAAAAGAATGAAAATACTGCTTTAATAGAAGAGGTAGAGGCGGCGAGCAAACTTGTTCAAATGCTTGAACAAACAGAAAAGCCAAGGGATTTTAAACGTGCGTTTGATGCTGTTAATTCACTTTCTGAATGTAAAGAAAAATCGGCACTTTCTACAAGAATACAAGAAGTACGTGAAAAAAATGAACATCGTTTTAATGAATTAAAGAAAAAAATACTTAAGGATATCGATGATAAAAAAGATATTATTAAAGATGAAATTGATGAATTAGTAGATCGTGTTCAATATTTAGATGATTCTTATATGGCAAAAGATGTAATTAAAGATTATGTTGATATAATAAACACTTATAATAATCAAGTTCAAAATGATTATCAAAAAGGATTAACTAAAAAAGATATTAAAAAATATAGTCGTGTTGATATATTTATTGAAATGTTAGGCGGCATAGTTAACTTTTTTGCAAGAACTAAAAAAGCTGCAAAAGTTAATAAAAACAAATTAAAAAAATATAAAAATAAATTAGAAAAATATGAAAATAAATTAGATAATGCTAAAACCGATAAGAAAAAAGCTAGGTATGAAAAGAAAAAAGCTAAGTACGAAAATAAAATAGAAAAAGTAAATAAAAGTATTTCTGAAAAAGATATTGTAAGTAATGCTAAACTATTTATAGCAAAAAATAAACTAGCTAAGATGAAACCAAAATTGTATAAAGAGGGACTTAATAATTCTGGATTTAAAAAAGTAGGTCGTAATAGCAATGAAAAATTGTATCAAACAAGGGCTACTAACAAAATTGCTAAAAAATTATCTAAAGGTTTGTCTAAAAGGTTGGAGGATGAATCTATTTCAAAAGATAAATCACGAGTTATTACGATATTAGACCAATATTTAGAGTTAGTTGCATCTGGTACTTATGATGAAAAATACACGGACCAAGCTATGGACTATTTAAAAAAAGTAAAAGACGTTACTGTTACTAGTGAGGATGGTAATGAAAAAAAGCTTCTTTCTGATAGCGAATATAATGGATATAAGGATTTAATCCAAACAATTTGTTTATATCGTAATGAAAATAATGGTATGCCTTACCATATGAATAATACAGAAAGTAGTAATGAAGTCGATGCTGTGATTAGGTATTATGATAGTGATGCTTATAGTGAGGCTATGCAAAAAGGCGTATATGTTAAAGGAAAGTAATTAATACTTCCTTTTTTTATATACTAGGAAAGTGCGTTTTTTGTAATTAGAAAAATCTAATATATACAAACGTATGTATGAGTGATAGTATAAAAGATATTACTTAAATGATAGGCAGGTGATACTTAATGTACAAAGCATATAAATTTAGAATGTATCCAAGTGCCCAGCAAAGTATTTTGATAAATAAAACATTTGGATGTGCAAGGTTCATCTATAATTATTTTTTAGATAAATGTAAAGATAATAGATATATAAAGGCATATGATATGTGTAATATGTTAAAGGATTTAAAAGAAGAATGTCCATGGTTAAAAGAGGTGGATTCATGTTCAATAAGATGTGCCATATTTAACCTAGAAGATAGTTTTAAAAACTTCTTTTCAAAAAGATCATCATATCCTAAGCTAAAAAGTAAATATTACAAACAAAGCTATAGAACAAATGCCATAAGAAGTACTTATAAAGGTAAAGAATATAGTAATATAAAACTAGATTTAAAAAATAAACAAATAAAACTGCCAAAACTAGGATTAGTGGATATTAGAGGATATAGAAATTTAAAATATATAAAAGGAACCATAATAAATGCTTGCATAACAAAAGAAACTGCAGGTAAATACTACGTAAGTATTTTAGCCTCTGAAAAAGAAGTAAATATAAAAAAGATAAAACCAACAAGTATAGTAGGAATAGACTTAGGCGTAAAAGATATAGTAGTAACGTCAGATGCAGAAAAATATAAAAATCCAAAAGAACTAGATAAAAGAGAAAAGAAACTAAAAAGATTACAAAGAAAACTATCAAGGCAAATAAAAGGAAGCAACAACTATAACAAGACAAAGATATTAATATCAAAAGTTCATAGTAAGATAAAAAATGCTAGGCGTCATAATATCATAACAATAGTAAATAAATTAGTAAAAGATTATGACATAATAATCTCTGAAAAATTACAAGTACAAAATATGCATAACAACCACACTCTAACTAAAAATATACTAGATGCAAGTTTTAATAAGATATGCGAGATGTTAAAGTGGAAGTCAAAAGAAAAAGGAAAATACTATTATCAAGTAGATAGTTATTTTCCGAGTAGCAAAATATGTAATCATTGTAATAACAAAACAAAAAAGACCAATAACTTAAACGTAAGAAGTTGGAAATGTGATTGTTGTGGAAGTGTGAATGATAGGGATATAAATGCAAGTATAAACATAATGTTTGAAGGATTAAAAATGTACATGAATGAGGTCTTGATATAAAATAATAAATAGGATAAAATAAAAATATAAAAAATTAAAAGAACGAGTACGGTAGCGACTATCGGAATTTAAGCCTGTGTGAGAATAAAGGATACTTTATCTATGAGGCAGGAATGTTTGATCGGTGACGACCAATGCGCAAAATTTTAATTTTGCTTTTGTTCTGTTAAAATAATTATGGTGATTTTATGGATGGAATAATTGTAGTTGATAAACCAAAGGGTATTACAAGTAGAGACGTTGTTAATAATGTATGTAAAATACTTGAAACTAAAAAAATCGGTCATACTGGAACCCTTGATCCTATTGCAACAGGTGTACTTATTTTATGTGTTGGAAAAGCAACTAAATTAGTTGAAATATTAACTAGTAGTGACAAGGAATATATAGCAACTGTTAAGTTAGGGATACTAACCGATACCTTAGATACTGATGGCACTATTATAAAAAAAGAAAATATAAAATTAGATAAAAATAAATTAATAGAAGCACTTAATTCTTTTGTTGGAACATATAACCAAGAAGTGCCTATTTATAGTGCGGTTAAGATAAATGGAAAAAAATTATATGAATACGCTAGAAATAATGAGAAGGTGGTACTTCCAAAAAGAGTTGTTGATATAAAAGATATTGAGTTATTAGAGTTTAATAATGATTCATATAGGTTTAAAGTAACGGTATCAAAAGGAACTTACATAAGGAGCTTAATTAAAGATATAAATGATAAATTAGGTGTAATAGGGGTTATGAGTGATTTACAAAGAATAAGACAAGGTAAGTTTGCAATAGAAGATTCATATACACTAAAAGATATAAAAGATAACAATTATAAAATGTTATCTATAACTGATGTTTTAAAAGATGAAAAGTGTGTTATAATAAAAGACAAATTATTTAATATAATTAAAAATGGTGGTTTAATAGATAATATCTATGATAAAGATATAATAACTTTTATATATAAAAATGAAGTAGTTGCAATATATAAAATTTATGATAAAGATAACATTAAAATGAAACCATATAAGATGTTTATATAAATGAGAGTGTAAAAAATGAAATTAAAAGAAAGAATGTTATTAAGAAAAATAGAAAATACTTATGGAGGCGATTTTGATGA
This sequence comes from uncultured Muribaculaceae bacterium, assembly GCA_964407685.1. Taxonomy (GTDB): domain Bacteria; phylum Bacillota_I; class Bacilli_A; order RF39; family UBA660; genus Aphodocola. The sequence continues at coordinate 13,968 of CAYOWI010000003.1, read as the reverse complement.
AATATCTAAGTTTGTGCAGTATTCCGGTGAGTCTCGTCATATCCAAACTCTTGATAAATTAAGTCTTCAGACTTTTGATAATGTTTGCACAACTATAGATGAATTTTTTCGAGATTTACCACCTTTTGATTATTATGAAGCTTTTGTATATTTTGCTAAAAAAATAAAATGAGTTTAGCAGCTAAATGTTTTACTGGATTTTATCTTTCTGATTCTTGTAATAATATTAACGAAATAAAGGGTGCTCTTACTTTATGTAAAGATCCAAGTCACTTAATTAACTCAGGCTTATATAAAAATCTTGATACTATATTTGAAAGTGATACGGGTAAATATACTTACATGTTACTACTTTGTCATAAGAATAAACTAAGTAGTGAAGATGGTAAAAAGTTTGAAGAAAAGCTAAATAGTTGTAGTAACAAACAATACAAGTATTTTTACTTATTTCATACGAAGAAAGATGAAGTATTAAAACAATTTAAAAGTTATACGGAGTTTTTAATATTTTTAAAGCTATCTAATCTATTTAGTGATGAAGAAGAACGCTTGTTAATGGTAGAAGAATTAGAAAAGGAAATAAATAAAGAGATAGAAGATAACAATACTAAGTATGAAGATGCTTTAGATGCTATAAGTATTAGTACTAAAAAAATAAAGAATGTGTAAATTCGTTAAAATTAAAGCATTTACGCTTGCATAATTAATTAAATTAATGTATATTATTAGTGTTACCTCATCTAGGGTATAGGAAAGTACTCCTAACCGTATCTTGGATGAAGGCGAATAAATAGAAATAAGGAGGAACAAAGATGTTAAAAAAGGAAGTTAAACAAGCTATTATAAGTAAGTATGCAACACACGTTGGCGATACTGGTTCACCAGAAGTACAGATTGCTGTTCTTACTGAAGAAATTAATGTTTTAACTAATCACTTAAAGGAAAACATTCATGATTTCCACTCAAAAAGAGGTTTGTTAATGAAGGTTGGTAAAAGAAGAAATTTACTTAATTACCTAAAGAAAACTGATATTAACAGATATCGTGAGTTAATTAAGAGTTTAGGATTAAGAAAATAATGTTATTAAAAGTAGGCACTCTTTTTTGGGTGTCTTTTTATATAAAAAAGGAGATGTATTATGGAAAAAAGAATATTTGAAACAGAATTTAGAGGAAGAACTTTAACCGTTGAAGTAGGAGAATTAGCTAAACAAGCTCATGGGGCAGTGTTAGTAAGATATGGTGATACAGTTGTTTTATCTACCGTTTGTGTAAGTAAAACAGCTAACGTGTTATCTGACTTTTTTCCACTTATGGTTTTATACCAAGAAAAGTTATACTCAGTAGGTAAGATACCAGGTGGATTTATTAAAAGGGAAGGAAGACCAACAGAGAACGCAACACTTGCCGCAAGAATGATTGATAGACCAATGCGTCCATTATTCCCAGAAAACTTTAGAAATGAAGTTCAGGTTGTAAATACCGTATTATCAGTTGACCCTGATAATTCACCAGAACTTACTGCAATGCTTGGTTCTAGTATAGCAACGTGTATAAGTAAAGTGCCTTTTGATGGCCCTATCGCTGGTGTTAAAGTAGGAAGAGTAGATGGAAAATTCGTTATTAATCCTAGTGTAGATGAGTTAGACAAAAGTGATATCGATTTAACCGTAGCAGGAACAAAAGATGCTATAAACATGGTAGAAGCAGGGGCTAAAGAGGCTTCAGAAGACGATATGTTAGATGCTTTAATGTTTGGACATGATGCTATAAAAGAATTAATTAAATTTGAAGAAAAGATTATTAAAGAAGTTGGTCAGGAAAAGATGGAATATGACGTTCTTGAAATAACTGACGAACTTAAAGAAGAAATTCAAAGTCTTGCTAAAGAACCACTTGATAAAGCTATGCGTATTAAAGATAAGTTAGAAAAATATGAAGCTATTGATAAAGTTAAAGAAGACGTTGTAGCTAAATTTGAATATGAAAATGAAGAAATGGAAAAAGAAGAGCTTAATGAGTTACTAACTAAGGTTAAACTTTGCTTAGCAGAAGTTGAATACGACGTATTTAGAAAGATAGTAGTTAAAGAAAAAAAGAGAGCTGACGGAAGAAAGATGACCGAAATAAGACCACTTTCTACAGACATAGATTTACTTCCAAGAACTCATGGTTCAGCGTTATTCACGAGAGGTGAAACTCAAAGTTTATCTGTTGTAACACTAGGGGCACTCGGAGAACATCAAATAATTGATGGATTATCACCAGAAGATCAAAAAAGATTTATGTTACATTATAACTTCCCACAATTCTCTGTTGGTGAAACAGGTAGATATGGTGCTCCAGGACGTCGTGAAGTAGGCCATGGTGCATTAGGAGAAAGAGCGCTTTTACAAGTAATTCCATCAGAAGAAGTATTCCCATATACAATCCGTGTTGTATCTGAAATATTAGAAAGTAATGGTTCATCATCACAAGCTTCTATTTGTGCTGGTTGTATGGCTCTTATGGCGGCAGGTGTTCCTATTAAAGCACCAGTTGCAGGTATTGCAATGGGACTTATTACCGATGGTGATGATTATACAATTTTAACTGATATCCAAGGTATGGAAGACCACTTAGGAGACATGGACTTTAAGGTTGCAGGAACAAAAGATGGTATTTGTGCACTTCAAATGGATATTAAAATTAAAGGTATAACTAAAGAAATTTTAAAAGAAGCTTTAGCACAAGCTAAAAAGGCAAGACTTGAAATATTAAAAGTAATTGCTAAACAAATTAAAGAACCAAGAAAAGAAGTTAGTAAGTATGCTCCTAAGACTCTTGTCTTTACTATTGATCCATTAAAAATAAAAGACGTAATTGGTAAGGGTGGAGAAATGATTACTAAGATAATACTTGAGTCTTCAAACGTTGAAACAGTAACTGACATGAACGCTGTTAAGGTAGATATAGAAGAAGATGGAAGGGTAATTATTTATCATACCGACCAAGAAATAATTGATAGAACTGCTGAAATGATAAGAAACGTAGTAAAGGAAGTTGAAGTAGGTAAAATTTATACTGGTCGTGTAGTTAAGGTAATTGATGAATTAGGATGTTTCGTAGAACTTTGGGAAGGATGCGAAGGATTAGTTCATATTTCTCAATTATCTGATAAGAGAGTTGCAAAAGCATCAGATGTGGTATCTGAAGGAGATGATATCATCGTTAAAGCAACAGGATTTAAAAATGGTAAACTAAACTTATCTAGAAAAGAAGTTTTAGTAAAAGATAAAATAAAAGACGAAAAGTCAGAAAAGAAAGAAATTAAAAAGAAAGAAGAAAATACAGAAGAGTAGTTTTCTTCTTTTTGTTATGTATCATTCCAATCCTTGTTAATAGTAATATTTTGTAGAAGTTATAAATTATGTGTATTTTTATAAAATTTATGATATAAAAACAGCAAAATTTAAATTATTAAAGGAGAATTTATATGTTAAGAAAAAAAGTAAACCAGAAATCAAAGAAAATGACGTGGAAAATTCAAAACTAGAAAATATCAAACTTAAATTATTAACTAATCAGAAAAAATTAAAAGATATAAATGATATTAATACGCAAAGTATGATAGACTTAATTACTAAAGGTAGTAGCTGTACTCCGGCGTTTTTACACCAAGAAGAGTTAGTTACAGATTACCTTTTTTTTATAACTTTAATTGGGATAATTGAAGCTAGAGTAGATGAAGTTAACAAAGATATTGAATTTAATAAAAATTTTGATAACGAAGATGAAATTTTAAAATTAGAAAAAGACAAGCTTTATTACTTAGAACAAAGAGATTTAATAGTTAAGGAATTTTTAAGTTACTCTAATAGCAAAATAGATTCAATAAATGATGCATTAAAAGAATATCCTACGTATTCTAAATTTAATAAAATAGCGGAGGATGCGTCAAAAAATCGAACTCAACTTTCCTTACATTATGAACTAATGATGGCTTATAATGAAGGGTATATTGTATCTATGTACATTTTGCTAGAAGATATTTTAAAAGAGTATAGAAAACTATATGTGGACTTAGATAATTATAAAAAACAAAATGAACAAAGAAAAGCATTATATAAAGAAAATAAATAAATTAAACATTGAAAAAGGAGCATACGATTATGAAATACGAGATTTTATTATTTGATTTAGATGATACTTTAATTGATAATTTAGAAAACGTAAGATATGCTTATACTAAAATGGTTAATTATATGAATGAGGATTATACTTTAGAAGGTTTTAAAAAATGGTATGAGTTAGATAAACAATTTTGGATAGATTTTCATAATAATAAAATAGTGGTACCTAATGAATATAATATATCTCAAGAATTATTTGTTAAGTATGTTAGAAGTTTAAGGTACCAATTATATTTTGATAATAAAATTTCTTTGGAAAAAGCTTTTGAAATTAACGATTTATTTTTATCTAGTCTAAAAGAAGTTGTTGTTCCAATAAAAGGAGCTTATGAGACATTAGAATATTTAAATAAAAAATATAAAATAGTTATTGCGACTAATGGTCCATCATCTGCAGCTCAAACTAAATTAGAAAAAATTGGCTGTTATAAGTTTATTGATTCAATTTTTTCGGCAGACATGACTAGAAAAACTATTACAAAGCCTAAAAAAGAATTTTTTGATGAATTAGAAGAATATTTAAACTTTTATGAAAAGGATAAGATGTTAATCATTGGAGATTCTTTATGTTCTGAAGTAAAAGGCGGAACGAATGCTAGTATAGATAGTGTTTGGTATAATGCGGAAAATGAAGTGTTACCAAAAGAATATGCTCCTACATATATAATAAAAAGATTGCCTGATTTGAAAGACATATTATAAACTTAACAATTATTTTTTAACATTTAATATTATCAGTTTTGACAGTAGGAGCATAATTTAAACAAATTTCTTCACAGAGTTTCTTTTTAAGTTCAGTATCATAATGCATACATCCTTTCTCTTATTATACACCCCCTATCTAAGGTGTCTAAAAAAATTATAAACAGCCCTTAAAAAACCTTGACCGGGGGGGGGTATATGCTATTATAAACATGGTAATAATAGAAAAAGGAGAAGTAAAAATGATAAATAATAAGAAAAGTAAAATATTAATAGGATGTTTAGCACTACTACTAGTTTTATCAGTTGGATATGCGTACTTTAGCCAAAATATAACTATTAATGGAACAGCAACTGCTAAAGGTGAATTTGATATTGGAGTAACATGTCAAACAGGTGTTGATTCATCTTTGGCAACAGTAGATGATTTTATATCAATGGATCCTGAAGTATATGTTAAAGAAGGAGGATATAAAAATGATAATTGTACGGTTTCTGGAGATACTATGTCGTTTAGTACTGAGTTTGAGTATCCTGGGGCCGCTAGGTATTTTACTGCTAAAATAACTAATAACGGAACCATTGACGCATCTTTTGATATGGATTCTGGTATACAAAAGTCTTGGAAAGTTTATAACGATGGTAATAATAATGGAGTTTTTGATTCGGACGAAATATTAGATAGTACTATTCCCGAGCATAATCAAGCTTACCTTGGGTCAATACTAAATTCTTATGATATAATTGATTTTTATTTTCCTTATGGTTTCGAAAAGGCAGATGGAACAAAGATTAGTCCTTTTAACGGGGCACCAGAAGAAGATGTTAAAGATTTTTCAACAGAAGATGACATGGTAATTAGATTAAAACCAGGTAATAGTATATATTTGCTTTTTATGGCAGATTATCCTTCGATCTGGGGTGGACCTACTGGCGGAAGTTTTAATTTTAAAGTAGAAACAAAATTTACGCTTAATTTTGTTCAATTAAATTCTAATTAATACTATAAATAAGTAATTAATATAATTATTATTTTTAATCTAACTAATAATTTAAATAAAAAAATAGATGTAAAAAAACATCTATTTTTTTACATCTAATATAACTGGTAATATTATTGGCCTTCTACCGGTTTTGTCAAAAACAAAGGTTAATAAATTACTTATTAATTGCCCTTTTAACTCACTATAATTGACATTTTTCTTTGTTAATTCTTTATTTACGGTGTTTGTTGCAACTTCTTCTATTTGCTTTAGTAGTTCTTCATTTTCGTTTACTAAGATAAAACCTCTTGTAGTAATATTTATTTTACCTAATAGTTTATGGGTGTCCATGTTTATGTTGCAGATTGCTACTAATATACCATCATTTGCCATTATTTTTCTATCCCTTATAACAACGTTTCCAATATCTCCAATACGATTACCATCAACGTATACGTCATCAGCTCCTATGTTGCCGACTTTTCTTATTCCGCTTTTATTTAGTGCTAAAACGTCTCCGTTTTCAAGTAAAAATGTTTTTTCTTTTGGAATATCACAGTCTATAGCTAAATCTTGGTGAGCTTTAAGCATTCTGTATTCACCATGAATAGGCATAAAATATTCTGGTTTTAATAATCTTATCATTAATTTTAATTCTTCCTTGTTAGCATGCCCAGACGTATGGATTTCATTTTCTGAATTGTTTACAAAGACTTCAACGCCTTGTAAATATAACTGATTTATTGTTTTAGCTACGCTAGCATTATTACCTGGAATAGGGTTAGAAGAAAAGATAACCGTATCCGTTGGTCTTAATTTTATTTGTTTATGAGTACCATTTGCAATTCTTGATAATGCGGCTAGTGGCTCTCCTTGTGAACCTGTGCAAAGTAAGCATATTTCTTCTGGAGCAAGAGTATTAGCAATTTCTGGTGAAACAAAGATTTTATCATCTTTTATGTATCCACCTTCAATTGATATTTCAATATTGTTTTCCATACTTCTTCCAAATAAAGCAATTTTTCTATTATTTTTTTTACATGTTTCTACAATGTGTTTAAGTCTGTAGATATTAGATGCGAAGGTAGCAACTATTATTCTTCCTTTTTTCTTTTCAAATATATCTTGTAATTCTTCTTCTACTTTTGATTCGCTCATTGAAAAACCAGGAGATAAAGCATTGGTTGATTCACTCATTAAAAGTTTAACACCTGATTTTCCAGTATCTGACATTTTATGAATATTACTCATGGGTCCAATTGGGGTTAAGTCAAATTTAAAATCTCCGGTTTCAACTATTTTTCCGTTTGGGGTACTTATTATAATACCATGTGAATCTGGTATTGAGTGAGTAGTTGCAAAGAATTCAACCGTTAAATGTTTAAATTTTACCTTTGTATTTTCATCATATACCTTTAAATTGTCATAACTTATATTTCTATCCATAAGTTTTCTTTTAATTAATCCACAAGCTTGATTTGGTGCGTATATACAAGGCACATTTACCGTTTGTAGTAAAAACGCAATCGCTCCTATATGATCCTCATGGCCATGGGTAATAAATAAAGCCTTTATCTTTTCTTCATTTTTCTTAAGAAAAGAAAAATCTGGTATTACGTAGTCTATTCCCATTAATTCGTCTTTTGGAAACATTACTCCGGCATCGATTATAATAATTTCATCATCGTGCATTATTGCGTACATATTTTTTCCGACTTCTCCTAAACCACCTAGCGCAACTACTAGTGTTTCAGCACGATTAGTATCAAAAATTTTCATTTATATTTATAAACTCCTTTCTTTTTGGTTAATAATTAAAAAAAGAATTAACGAATAAAATTATACTATTTTTTTGAACTTTTGTCTATTGTTTGTTATAATAATTGACAGAGGTGTATATTATGAAACCGTTTTTAAATTATAGACTAATAAAAGAAGCTTTAGAAAAACTTGCTAAGACTGATTATTTAGCAAAAGCCATATTAGATTATAGTGAAGAAGCAATGAATACAGGAAGTAAAATTAGGAATCTAAATAGTATAATGGAAATACAAGATAGTATTTCTAATTTAGCAAAATCTTCAAATTACCTTGTTAAAATGCTTAGGGACGAATTAAAAGAAGATGTAATTAAAGCAAGTGGCAATTACAATATAAATGAATTAACTTCATTATATATATTAAATAACTTCATGAAGTTATGTCCAAGTAAGATGTTACTACCATATTACGAGAGAATATCTTTTTTAGGAAAACGTCTTGATACATATTTTTCGGTAAAAATGCAACTAGGAATAATGTTGAGGGCAAGTTTAATTATCAATAAAATTTCTAGATTACAAAATAAAGATGCTTTAGAAAAATTTACTTTACTACTAGAAAAAACAAAAGGTTTTGAAAATAATCTTTTATATGTTATATATTACGGTTTATTTGATAGTACTATAAATAATAATGATACCTTTTATACTGACGAGAAAGTAGATAATGAAAATGTGTCTTTTGAACTTTTAAATAATAATCAAAAATTACCAGATAGCATAATAACAGAATTATGCGTAGATAATCAGTTTAAAAATACTGACCCTGATATACTTTTATATATTATGAGTTTGTTTTTTACGTTTAAAAAGTTTCCTAAACTAGAAGATGATGATATGCTAGATATAATACAAAAAATATTTAATAATAACGTTAGAGACTTTAATAGTAAGGCAGAGTTCTTAGATTTAGGTGAGCTAATTAAACAAATTGAAGATTATTTCTTCGCGAATAAAGGCGGGTTTGAAAGATATTTAGTTGATATTGTAAATGGAATAGAAATATTAGATAGAAGGGAAGATGATAAAGGTTATGGGACTATTTAGTAAAATAAAAGATGCTTTTAAAAAAGAAGATAAGAGTGTGTCAACGTATGAAAAAGGTCTTTCAAAAACAAGAAAGGGCTTCGTTAATAAACTTGCTAATCTTTCTAAGGAATACGATGAGATAAATGATAATTATTTTGAAGAATTAGAAGAGTTATTAATTAATGCTGATATTGGCGTTAACACCGTAATGGATTTTATGGACAAACTTCAACTTAGAGTATCAAAAGAAAAAATAACAGATCCTAATATGTTAACAGAAATAATTGTTGATGAACTATTTATAATATACGTAAATGATGAAATTTTATCAAACAAAATAAATTATAATGAAAAAGGCCCAACCGTTCTTTTGTTTGTGGGAGTAAACGGAGTTGGAAAAACAACAACGATTGCAAAGCTTGCATCTAGATTTAAAAAAGAAGGAAAAAAAGTGCTTCTTGTTGCAGCGGATACTTTTAGAGCTGGGGCTGTTGAACAACTTATTTCTTGGGGGGGTAAAATAGGTTGTGAGGTGGTAAGTGACAACACTACCACTGATCCTGCAAGCGTTGTGTATCAAGGTTTAGAAAAGGCGTTAAAAGATAATTATGATATGGTATTAATAGATACTGCTGGCCGTCTTCAAAATAAAGTTAACTTAATGAAAGAACTTGAAAAAATAAATAACGTAGGTGATAAAATTATTCCTGGTGCACCACATGAAACGTTCTTGGTAATAGACGCAACAACTGGACAAAACGGTATAACTCAAGCTAAGGCTTTTAAAGAAATAACCAACTTGACTGGTATTGTTTTAACAAAGTTAGATGGTACGGCAAAAGGTGGTATAGTGCTTGCTATAAAAGATGAAGTAGGAGTTCCAGTAAGATATATCGGTTTAGGTGAAAAAGAAGAAGACTTACAAACCTTTGATATAGAAAAATATATATATGGTTTATTTAAGGATATGATGTAATATGAAAGAAAGAAATTATTTAATTATTTTATATGACTATTATGGAGAACTATTAAACGAAGATAATAAAAAATATTTTGAAGATTACTATTTTGATAATTTATCACTAGGAGAAATCGCAGAAAATAGTGGTATTAGTCGTAATGCGGTTCATAAGCATATTAAAAGTACTGAAAGTAAGCTTATGCTTTATGAAGATAAACTAAAGTTATACGAAAAAGATATGAAATTAAAAAGTCTAGTAAAAACCATAAAAGATGAAAAAATAAAAAAAGAAATAGAAAAAATATTTAAATAAGGTGATATAAATGTTTGAAAGTTTAACAGAAAAATTGGAAAACGCGGTAAATAAGATAAAAGGCTACGGAGTAATAACTGAAGAAAATATTTCTGATGCGATGAGGGAAGTTAGACTCGCGCTTTTAGAAGCTGATGTTAACTATAAGGTAGTAAAAGAATTTACTAATAAAGTTAAAGAAAAAGCTTTAGGAGAAGAAGTTAAAAAGTCATTAAAACCTGGAGATGTTTTCTTAAAAATATTAAAAGATGAACTATTAGATTTATTGGGTAATGATAAAGCAGAACTTAATTTATCTAGTAATCCTTCTATTATTATGTTAGTTGGTCTTCAAGGTAGTGGTAAAACAACTACCATTGGTAAATTAGGAAATTTAATTAGAAAGAAAAATAGTAAAAAACCAATGTTTATAGCAGCAGACGTATACCGTCCGGCAGCCATAGAGCAGCTTAAAACAATTGGGCGTGAGCTTAATATAGAAGTATATGAAGAAGGTCAAGGTAACGCTGTTAAAATAGTAGAAAACGGTGTTAATTATGCTAAGGAACACGGGTATGACTTAGTTTTAGTAGATACGGCTGGAAGACTTCATGTTGATGATGTATTAATGGAAGAATTAAGACGCATAAACGAAGTAGTTAATCCAAATGAAATAATATTGGTTATTGACGCAATGATTGGACAAGATGCAATAAACGTTATAACTGGTTTTAATGAAGCTTTGCCGCTTACTGGTACAATACTAACAAAGATGGATGGTGATACTAAAGGTGGTGTTGCACTTTGTACAAAACATTTAACGGGCGTTCCAATTAAATTTATTGGTGTATCTGAAAAATTAGACGGTATAGATTATTTTGATCCTCAAAGAATGGTATCTAGAATATTAGGCAACGGGGATATTATGTCTATAATAGAAAAGGCAGAGTCTGTTATTGATGAAAAAGAAGCAATGTCTACCGCTCGAAAAATCCAGTCAGGTAAAATGGATTTAGAAGATTTTTTATCTCAGTTAAAGCAAATAAAGAAATTAGGACCACTCGAAAACTTAATTAAACTTCTTCCGGGTGCTAGAAAACTGGGACTTAATAACATTAATATTGACCCTAAACAGTTTAGTAGTTTAGAAGCTATAATATCTTCTATGACGATAAGAGAAAGACGTCATCCTGAAATAATAAAAGCATCAAGAAAGCAAAGAATAGCAAATGGTAGTGGAACAACAGTACAAGAAGTGAATAAACTACTTACTCAGTTTGAACAAATGCAAAAAATGATGAAAATGATGAAAAATGGAAATTTTAAAATGCCTTTTTAAATGAATGAATATAAAAATAAATAATATAAATTAAAAAGTATCTTATTACGCCGATTTTAAATAAGGAGAGGAATTTAAAATGAGTTTATTTGGAAGAAAAAAAACAATGCCTGAAAGTAAAAATGCAGAAATAGAAATAGAAATTATAAATAATAGTAAACGATTTGGTGATGAATCTAAAATAATATTAGAAGCAGCACAAGATTTATTAAATCAAGGTTTGTTTGATGTTGATGATATTAAATCTGCCATTTGTATTGTAGCTAACATGAGGGGTCTTTTTTTAAAGGAGAAAAAAAGATAATGGAAAAACAGTTATTATTTTGAAAGACAGAGCTAATGAAAATTTAATGACTAATAAATTTTATACAGACAAAGAAGTTAATTACCCTACGAAATAATAATTATTTTTATAAAAAAGAAAATATTTATTTCTATATTGGCAAAGACCTATTCCAACATTTAAAACTCTCATACTATAAAGTAGGTAAGGGGGATTTTAAATGTTTTTTAATAATAACAAGTGTTGTTGTCAAAACAATTGGCAACAAGAAGGTTTTGGTAACATGAACCAATGTGGATGCGGACCAATAGTTGAACCAGTAATTGAAAGATGTGTAGAAAGAAACATTTGTCATCAAGTTGAACAAGTGTGATAATTTATGATAGACCAATATATTAAGAGAAAATAAGTACAAATGAAAGGTGTTTTGATAAGAAATACCTTTTTGTGTGGTATAATTGATATAGGTGATATTTATGATTAAAGAAGTAAAAAGTATTGAAGATGCAAACGCTTGTGACAAATTATTAACAGAATTAATATTAGATGAAAGAAAATATAACGATACAATAGATTCAAATATTGTAATTACAGATTATTTTAATAAAATGCTAAATGATGAAAATATTGTATTACTTGCCTATTATTTAGATAAAGAAATAGTAGGTTATATATTAATTCGAAGAATAGATAAAAATACATGTTTATTAGATGGATTATATGTTTTAGAAAAATATCGAAATCAAGGTATAGCAAATAATTTATTAAACGAAGCAATAGATAGATGTAAAAAATTAAAAACTAAATATATAGATATTAAAGTCATGGAAGGAAATGAAATAGCTAAAAATATTTATAAAAGATTAAATTTTACAGAATATGAATTAACATTAAGAAAAAAAGTATAAAATAAAATTTAAAATTTGAAAGAGAGATTTTTTTATGGATATAAATAAAATAAAAAATGAGTTAATTAAACAAAAAGAATCAAAGTTTAAAGGAAATATATACCATTATTCACAAGTTAATTTTTCATATAATTCAAACAAAATTGAAGGAAGTAGATTAACTAGTGATCAAACAGAAGCAATCTTTGATACTTCATCTTTTATTCCAAAGAGTGATGATTTGATAAAATTAGATGATTTAATGGAGTCTAAAAATCATTTTAAATTATTTGATTATATGTTAGATAATGTTGATAATGCTGTATCAAAAGAAATGATTATTGAAATGAATAAAATATTAAAAAGAAATACAAGCGATGAGGAAAATCCTAGATATAATGTTGGTGGTTTTAAAATAGTCCCAAATATGATAGGTCTTGTTAATGTTATCAATACTACTGCACCAGAAGATGTAGAAAAAGAAATTGATGAATTACTTGTTGAATATAATTCTAAAACTAATATTACTTTAGAAGATATTATTGATTTTCATTATAAATTTGAGAAAATTCATCCCTTTGGAGATGGAAATGGCCGTGTTGGAAGAATTATTATGTTTAAAGAATGCTTAAGAAATAATATTATGCCATTTATTGTACTAGATGATGATAAACCTTATTATATGAGAGGTTTAAAAGAATACGAAAACGATAAAATATTTTTAATTGATACCATAAAACATGAGCAAGACTTATATGAAAAAACTTGTGAAGAGTTATTAAATTTTGAAATAGAAGAAAAATAATAAAAAAATTATCATCCTACCAAAATAATTAAATTATTAAAAGTAGGATGCTTTTTTATGCTTTAAATCGTTTGAATAACTGTATTTATCCTAAATATCATCCTACAAATTAGGATGAATTTCGTAAGTACGAAATTAGAATTGTGTATATAGTTTTCTTTATTTTAAAAGGAAAAATATGTATTGATACACAACTTTCTTATCCTGCTGTTCCATAATCTATTAAATTGTTAATGTCTTTAGGATGATAGGTAAAACTTTGTATACTTTATGGCTTGACTCATTTTTTTAATGGAGGTAACATGCATCACAAGAAGGAGATGATGTTTATGATAATTAGAAAGAGAGTGAGTGCTTATAAGTAATACTAAATATATGTGTAATTTAAATATTATACAATTTAGTATTACTAAAATCAGTTATTTATCCATAAATTTAAGTGAGGTGCTTAATAATGGATAAGTATAAAATTAATTATATCTATAATGAAAATAGTGATATAAATGATGTTTTTATAAAAGTTTTAAACAAAAAATTAAAAAAGTATATTCAAATGATTTGTAAAAATAAAAAAAGTGAGGTACCATCATCATGTACTTATTTATCTCTAGAAGGAGGTAAGAATTGTTAGAGAGTTTAAATAAGATATATAATGTTGGACTTTATATAAGATTATCTAGAGAAGATGATGATAA
>CAYOWI010000002.1:47875-81047 GCA_964407685.1 uncultured Muribaculaceae bacterium | reverse complement strand
TAATTAATGAAGGTATTGCAAGAGAGTTAATTTCTAAGGTTCAAAACTTAAGAAAACAAAAAGACTTTGACGTAGCAGATAGAATTAAATTATATTATAAAGCTGATGATAAATTTGATGCTGTTATTAAAGATTTTGGTGAAATGATAAAGAAAGAAACTTTAAGTATAGAACTTATAAAGAAAGATAATTTAACAGAAGAATTTGATCTTAATGGATTAAATGTTAAATTAGATGTAGAAAAGGCTTAATTTTAAGTCTTTTTTTTGTTATAATTTTTATGGAGGATAGAAGTAATGAAAGGTAAGCTAATAGTAATAGAAGGGACCGATTGTTCTGGTAAAGAAACTCAATCAAAATTATTGGTTGAAAGATTAGAAAAAGAAGGTAAAAGGGTAGTTCGCGTATCATTTCCTATGTATGACACACCAACTGGAAGGATAGTTGGTGCATGCGTTTTAGGTAAACCACATATGTGTGAAGAGTTTTTAAAAGAAAATCATGGATTTTTTCCTGAAGGTGGAGGAAATATTGATGAACTAGCTGCTTTATGCTATTATGCAGCAGATAGAAGATATAATTTACCTATAATTAATAAATATTTAGAAGAAGGTTATATTGTAATTGCTGATAGATATGTTATAAGTAATATGGCTCATCGTGGTGGTTTAATTGAAGGTAGAAAAAAACGTCTTGAGATTTATAAGAAAATAGAGGTGTTAGAGTATGAAATAATGGAACTTACAAGGCCTAATAAGACGATCCTTTTATATATGCCATATAAGCAAGCTTGCGTATTAAAAGCAAAAAGAGGCGAGGCTCCTGATGAAGTAGAACAAGATGAAAAATACTTGCGTTTAGGAGAAAAAGCTTATTTAGAATTAGCTGATTTATATAACTATAACGTTGTAAATTGTGTGGTTAATGAAAATATAAGAACAATTGAAGAAATACACGAAGACGTTTATAATGCCGTTGTTAATGAATAATAATCATATTATAGATATGTTATAGTAATTGACTTATCTTTTTATTTATATTAAAATTATAACTAGAATAGAAGAGGTGTCTTATGAAGATTATAAAAAAAATTTGTTTATTATCTGGTTTAATTTTTATGTTAATGTTTGTTGGTATGTTTAGTGCTAAAGCAATTAATATGACCACAAGTAGTACTGAAGTTTTTGCTGGGGATAAATTTACCATTAATTTTAGTGATGCTACAATATCAGACCCTAGTAAATTACTATACGAATTTAGTTATGATAACGAAGATAAGTTAGAAAGAGAAAACCCAGTCGGGTTTGTTGGAAGTAAGGATCTTTTTTTTAAGGAAACCAAAGGAAGTGTAGTTTATAAAACAAAGGAAGTAAAAGCTAATTACGTTGTAACTTTTAAGATAATAGATCGTAATAACTCTGGTGATATAAAAACGGTATCTGTTAATGTTAAAACAAAACAAACTACAACTACAACTACGACAACGACAACACCTACAACTACTACACAAGCAGTGAAATCAAGTAACGCTAATTTAAAGACTTTAGAAATAAAGACAAGTGATGATAGTAACGTTGTTTTATCACCCATTTTTTCTAGTAATGTTTATGAATATTCGGCATCTGTAGATTCTTCTATAAAAACAATTACGATTAGTGCTACAATGGAAGATTCTAAATCAAATATGGTAATTAGTAATAACGCTACTGAGGAATTAAAACCTGGTGAAAATAATAAAATAACAATTACTGTAACGGCAGAAGATGGTACTAAAAAAGCATATGTTATTAACATTAAAAGAGAGGCATTAACCGCTGATGCAACGTTAAAGTCTTTAACAATAAAAGAGTGCGAAGACTTTGAATTTGTAGAAGATACATATTCCTATGATTTAAAATTAAATAATTCGGTTACTAAACTGACGATTGATTATGTTACATCTTCTTCAGATTCAATCGTTAGTATTAGTGGTAATGAAAATTTAAAAAATGGATCAAAGGTTAAAATTTTAGTTACCGCAGAAGATGGCACAAAAAAAGAATACATATTAAACGTTATAAAAGAAACTAAGACAACTAAGAAAAGCACTATTAATGTACCAGCTGAAAAAAATCCATTAATTATAATGTTTCTTTCCATGGTGGCATTTGGTTTAATTGGTGGAATAATATATGCAAATAAGAAGAAAGGTTAGCCTTACTTCTTATTTCTTATAAATTCTCTTAAAATTTTGGTTAGAGCTCTTTTTTCTATTCTGGATACGTAACTTCTTGATATACCGAAATCTTTTGCTATTTCTTTTTGAGTTTGCTCTTTTTGGTTATAAAGGCCATATCTTTTTATTATTATATCTTTTTCTCTATCCGTTAAAACATTTATGAATTTATATAACATTTTTATATTATCTTGTAAATCTATATCATTTATGTAATCCGGATTAGGAGTTTTTAAAATGTCTAAAAAAGATATTTCATTTCCATCTTTATCAAATCCGACGGACTCGTTTATGCTAATATTTTTAGCATTTTTTTTATTTGACCTATAAAACATTAAGATTTCATTTTCAACGCATCTTGCAGCATAGGTAGTAAGTTTCGTGCCGTTTTTATTAGAAAACGTATCAATCCCTTTTATAAGCCCAATTGTTCCAATACTGATTAAATCATCTACGTCATCTTTTCCGTTATCATATTTTTTAACGATGTGGGCAACTAGTCTTAAATTATGTTCAACTAGTTTATTTCTAGCGTTTTTATTTCCATTTAACATTTCTTCAATTAATTTATCTTCTTCATCTTTAGACAAAGGATCTGGAAAAGTTTTACTTCCGTAGCTGCCGGTTCCAAGCAAGAATCCTTTAATTATTTCAGTTATAATACTTAAAAACAAATTTATCACTCCTAGTTAAGTATATGTATGTTTGAAAATTATAAACACACCCAATTAAAACCTTGACCGGGGGGGGGTATTATGATATTATAAACATGGTAATAATAGAAAAGGAGAAGTAAAAATGATAAATAATAAGAAAAGTAAAATATTAATAGGATGTTTAGCACTACTACTAGTTTTATCGGTTGGATATGCGTACTTTAGTCAGAATATAACTATTAATGGAACGGCAACTGCTAAAGGAAGTTTTGATTTAACTTCAACATGCGAAATGGTCACAGAAGATTTTACTTTAGGAGATGGCACAAGTATACCTGCTTCTACTGGAACAGGTACATGTAAAGTAGAAGGAAATAAGATAACTACAACAAGTACGTTTTCAAAACCATCAGATGAAGTATATCATAATGTTACGATAACAAATAATGGTACAATACCAGCAGTATTAAAAACGGTTGATTCATCTAATAACGTTGACGAGTCTTTAGTTAACACTGGTGATGTATACTATCTTGATAAACAAAATTTATTAATGGGATTTTATAGAATAGCATTGAATGGGCAGGTGCAAGAAACATTTGGAGACAGTGCTGTTGAAGCCGCTAAACTTGTTTTGCAACCAAATGAAACAATCACTTTGGTTATTAATCAAGCTTGGGTGAATAACGAAGATATAGGTTTTGAAACACAACCTAAATTACCAGAAGAAGGTGCAACCATGAATTATAATATAGTGTTAGGTTTTGAACAAATAATAAATGAGTAATAAAAAAATCAAACTATGGTTTGATTTTTTTTATTTAATATATAGAAATTTAGTTTTTAAGTTAAACAAAAATTGTAAATTTAATGTAAATAAAATGTCTTGTTAACTTTTTTAATTTGATTTACAACTAAAAATATACATGTTATAATAAAAAAGAAAATATAGGAATATGAAATTAAAAAATTAATGAAACAAAGCATAAACCTTTACTTTATAAAATAATGATTAGTTTGAAATTATATTTCATTAACTAATCAGAAGGGAGTACTATGATAAATATAAGTTTTGATTTTAATTTGTTTAATAGTTATTATTATTTTTATGAAAGATTATTAGTTATTTTATTTTCTCTTGTACCAACTATCGCTTTGGTTTGCTTTGTTTTATATACTGATAGAAAAAGTAAGGAACCTACTAAAAACATTATAATATGTTTGTTATCTGGTATTTTAACAATTGCCTTAGCAAGTTATTTTGAAAATTTAGTTATGCCTTATTTTTCAAATAATATCATTTTAACCTACGTTTGGGCATTTATTGAAGAATTTTCTAAAATAGCAATTTTCTTTTTGTTTATTTTTGATAATAAACATTATGATGACATATATGATGGTGTTGTGTACATGATGCTTATTGCACTTTCTTTTGCGGGATTAGAAAATATTATGTATGCTTTTTCAGAAAGTACGATATCAAGTAGTATAAGTTTAGCTTTAATGAGGGATTTTACAACGGTTCCACTTCACGTAATATGTGGAATCGTAATTGGTTATTTTATTTCAATCGGAAGTTTTTCAAAACAGAAAAATAAAAAATATATTAATTTTGGATTATCACTTTTAATTCCAACGCTAATTCATGGAACATATAATGTTTTAATGAGCCTTTTAGGTAACCTTAAAATAGATTATAATAATGCTGTTATGGTTTTTATTTTTGAAATTTTACCATTGTTAGTTATTATGTTTGTGCTTTTTTACTTAGCTGGTAAGTTCTCTAAAAGGGCGGTTTATCTTAATACAATATTTATTACTAATGGAACGTATGATAAAGAATATGATTATTTAATGACTAGAAATGAGTATTTTTTTAGTTCTTCTAGATCAAAAAGGATTAAGCTATATGAAAAAACTAGTTTAATTAAAAAAAATAAAGAGGATGATGTTTAATGATAAAAAGGTTTTTACCAAAAATTTATGAGGAAAGTATATTTGCCATCAATTATGATAAATTAAAAAAAATGGGAGTTAAATGTCTTTTGTTTGATCTTGATAATACAATTTCACCTGCTCGTGAAATAGTTCTTTGCAAGAAAACAAAGCGTTTATTTGAAAAACTAAAAAAAGATTTTAAAATAATCTTATTTTCAAATAATTTTTTTAGTAGAGTATCTAAATTTGGAGATTATTATAATGTTGATATAGAATGCCTATCCTTAAAACCACTATCTTATAAATATAGACGTATATTTAAGAAATATAATTTAAAAAAAACGGAAGTTGCCTCAATTGGTGATCAATTATTAACTGATATTCAAGGTGGTAATAAAATTGGAATAACTACTATTTTAGTAAATCCTATTAGTCCTATAGATGAAACGGAAACTTGGCTTAACAGACAAATAGAAAAGAAGATTTTTGAAATTTTTGAAAAGAAGGATTATTTAAAAAAGGGAAGATATTATGATTAGAAAATGCTTGGGCTGTGGGGCTATATTCCAAAGTGAATTTCCAGATAAAGAAGGGTATGTAACTAAGGATTTAATGAAAAATGCAACTATTTGTCGTAGGTGTTTTAAGATTAAAAACTATGGTGATTATGTGGCGATAGAAAAAAGCCCTAATGATTACAAAGCTATGTTTGAACTCATAAAGAAAAAAGAAGACTTAGTTTTATATTTAAGTGATGTTTTATCTTTAACGGATAAAATAAACGAGCTTAATTCTTTTAGTGGCCCAGTAATTTTAGTTATTACTAAGATAGATTTGTTGCCTAAATCAGTAAAAGAAGAAAAACTTAAAAATTATATAAAGCAAAATTATAATTTAAATATAGTCCATGTTATTTTTGTAAGTAGTAAGAAAAGATATAATATAGATTTACTATTAGACTTAATAGAAAAAAATAAAAAAAGTAAAAAAGTTTATTTAGTTGGAAATACTAATGCTGGTAAAAGTAGTTTAATTAATGCTTTAATGAAAGCTACTAAAAAAGACTGTTTAGTTGATATTACAACTAGCCCACTTTTTGCAACAACACTTGGATTTATAGAGGTTAAATTAAATGATAATATAACTTTGATTGATACTCCAGGTATTATTGATAAGGAAAGTTTTTTGTATAATGAAAAACCTAATGTGGTTAAAAACTTATCTGCTAAATGTGAAATAAAACCTAGAACGTATCAAATGAAACCAAGACAGTCAGTTATCATTGGCGATTATGCCAGAATAGATTATTTAGGTGATGGAAATAACAGTTTTACTATTTATTTATCTAACGAAGTTAAAGTAAAAAGAATAAATTTAAATACAAATGATTATTTAAGAAGTTTTAAATCAACTGAATTTAATTTAAAAGATAGAAGAGATATTGTTATAAATGGACTTTGTTTTTGTAAGATAACAAAGAAAGCGAATGTTTTTGTTTATACAAAAGAAAACGTTAGAGTTTACGAAAGAAATAATCTTATTTAATTATTACTTCTATTGACAAAACAGTATAAATATAATAATGTAATGCTATTAAAAAGAAAAGATGTGTATTATATGGAAAAAGAAAAAAATGAACTAAAAAATTACCATTTTGAAAATCCTGTGAGAAAAACTATAGCAGTTACCATAACAACTAGAAAAATTTATACTGAGTTTTTAGAATGTCCTAATTTAGATAAATTTAATCCTAGAAGTGAATTATGTTTTAAAGATGGTACACCTATGGGGTATTGGTTTGGAGTCAATATGCAAAAAATCAAAGAATCTAAAGATCTGTTATGTATTGAAATAGTTAAACAATATAACAAGAAAAAGCAAAAGGAAAGATTTATAAACATGTTTTATTCAAGAAAGTGTAAGTATGATTTTGTCGCTATGGATAACCCAGATAAATTTAGTGCTAATAGTAAATTAACTTTTCGAGATGGAACATTTGTTATTGAGTGGTTTTTAAAAAATAAAGAAGATATATTATCTTCGGATAACGAAGTAGATATAAAAATAAAAAATCAATATTTTAATTATTTGGCTTTTGAAAATCTGAAAATTGAATTTTTAAATGCTAGTATATTAAAGTTTGATCAATATGAATGCATTCGTTTTTCTGCAGGGGCAATAATGAATTTATGGTGGGATTGCTTTAGTGATAAAATTTTATCTTCTACTGATAGTGTCTCTTTAGAAATAAAAAGACAGTACGATAGTTATCTTTCTTTAATTAATAAAGAAGAGAAAATAAAAGAGGTTTTAGTAAAAAAGAACTAAGCCTCTTTTTTCGACACTTATTTTAAATATATTGGCTTAATATGTAAATGGGTGATATATATGAAAAAAACTTTATTTTGGGTGGTTTTTGCACTTATTTCAGGTGCTTTTTTAGGAAAGTTTACCTTTGATAAGTATGAAAACATAGACGTTCAAAACGTTATGAAAATTAATGATAAGGTTTATGCACTAAAATATGGTACTTATGCTAATTTAGATGAAATGCAAGATGATGTTACCGGTATTGATAGGTACGTTTACATCGAAGAAGAAAATCGTGTTAGTGCGTACATCGCTTTTTCTACGACTAAAAAAAACATAAACAAAGTAAATGATGTATACCGCTTTAAAAACATTGATTTAAAGGTTGAAAAAGTTAACATAAATAATGATGAATTTATTCAAAACCTTAACGAGTACGAAAAATTACTAGATGCTACCTTTGATGAAAAATCACTTTTAATAATTGAAAATCAGATATTATCTTGTTACGAAAAGACGGTTGTAAACAATGAGTAATGCATTAATAAAAGAGATTCCAGTTGATGAAAGACCAAGGGAACGCTTGGTTAAATATGGTGCTAAAAGTTTATCTACGGAGGACTTAATTGCCATCATATTAAAGACTGGAACTAGGGATTTTTCATCAAAATATTTAGCATCACAAATATTAAAAATGGTAAAAGATATTTCGGATTTAAAAAATGTCACTTTAAGTGGTTTAATAAAAATTAACGGAATAGGAGCAGTCAAAGCAATTGAATTTATCGCGGCATTAGAACTTGGTAGGCGTGTTTATGATGCCGTTCCACTTGAAAATAACTTAAAGTGTAATAGCGCTAAGAAAATATATAAACATTTTAAGTCAGAACTAGCGGGGCTTAATCAGGAGCATTTTTTTTGTTTATACCTAGATCAAAGCAAACGCCTAATTGATAAAAAGCTTTTATTTAAAGGTACTTTAAACAAGAGTTTAATCCATCCAAGGGAAATATTTAAGGAGGCTTATTTAGCTTCGGCAGCGTATATTATATGTGTACATAATCATCCAACAGGTAACGTTTTACCATCGAGTGAGGATATTAACGTAACTGACGCTTTAGTTAAAATAGGAAAACTTCAAGGTATCTTTGTTATTGATCACGTAATAATAGGTGATGGTAATTACTATAGCTTTTACGAAAATAACATGTTAGAAAGGTGATCTAAATGAGAAAAAAAATAAATTCTAATACTAAGAAAATCAAAAAGAAAATTATTACGATTGTCGTTTTGTTAATGTTTTTACTATTTACGTGCACTTCTTTAGTTTTAATAAACCGTGATTATTTCTTAATTGAAAAAGCTTTTAAAAACCTATCTAGTATGATTAATTCTTACGTCATTTCTAATTTATATTCGGTTAATGATTTAAGCCAAAACATACTATCATCAAGAATTAATTATCTTGAAAAAGAAAATAATGAGCTTAGAAAAAGTATGGAATTAAGTTATAAAAAAAACGAGTATGTAACCGGTGAGGTAATTAATCATACCATGAAAAATTGGTTTAATAAACTAGAGGTTTCAAAAGGATATAATGATGGTGTAAAAAAAGGTGACGTGGTAATATCTAGTGATGGGTTAATCGGATTTGTTTCAAAGGTTTCTAAAAAAATGTGCGAAGTAAGTTTAATAACAAGTGTAAGTTATGATAATATGCTATCTGTTATTATTGAAACGTCTTTAGGTAACATATCAGGTGTTTTAAAAGAATATGACAGTAAAACTGGTTTATTTAAGGTTACTGATATAATGAGTAAGAATAACATTTTAGCGGGTGATAGGGTTATTTTATCAGGGTATGATAATGATTTGTATAAAGGTATATACGTAGGTCAGGTGGTAAAAGAAGAGGTAAGTAATTACGGGCTTAGTAAAACCGTTTGGGTTGAATCTAGCGTAAACTTTGATGATTTATTATTTGTTACGATAATAAAGGAGATGAAATGATTACGACCATTATTCTTTTTATAATTTCGTTTTTTTTAGAGGGGTTACTTCCAAATGTTTTAAGAAATATTACCCCATATTTTATAATATGTATAATTACCATTTCACCTTTGAATGTTAAAAATGATCGCGTACTTTATTTAACTTGTTTTATATCAGGAGTAATATATGATTTAACGTATACTAATACCTTATTTTTGCATGGTTTTATTTATCTTTTTCTAATGTTGCTATCTAAGATGATTTTAGGTGTAAAAGGTGATTTTATAAAGACCTTTGCTTGTTACATTTTAAATATATTGATCTATATTTTAATCATTATTTTATTTACGTTTTTCTATAAGTCTTATAATATATACAAGATAATTCAAATGATATATGATGGTTTAATTATAAATATTTTATATTTTTTATTAGTTTATTTAACTTACTTTGTCATAAATTGTATATTTAAGAATAGATTAAAAAAACGTTCATATTAATTAAATGGGTGATGAAAAGTGATAACTCCTGATTCGTTTAATAAAATAAACTTAGATAAAAAAGAAGAAAAAAGTGGTAATTATTTACAAAAACTTATTTTTACGACGTTAATTAAAATATTAATCGTAATCATTCTTTTTTTAGCGTCACTAATATACATAAAACAAAGTGATAAAAATAAACAAGAGTATAAAAAAATAGTATATAACAACTCACTTTCTTTTGCTAAGATATATAATGTTTATAAAGAATACTTAGGAGATTTAATTCCTTTTAAAAACTCGTTTAATGATAATACAAAACTTGTATCGGATGAAAAATTAACTTACGAAAAAATAGAAAAAGAAAACGATGGATACATATTAACTGTTTCTAGTAGTTATGCTGCATCATCAATTAAAAGTGGAATAGTAGTTAAAATAGATGAAAAAAATAAAAATTATAAAACCATGATAACCATCCAAGATAAAAATGGGCTTAATATTACTTATGGATGTTTGAGTGATATTACTGTTAAACTTTATGAGTATGTTGAAAAAGGACAGCTACTTGGAATTGCTGATAAAAAATTGTACTTAATTTTTGAAAAGGATGATAAGTATTTATCTTATGAGGAGTATTTATAAAAAAATAGAAATTAAATGGGATTTGTTAATCGTTTTTTTTCTTTCGTTTATATCTGGCTTGTTTAGGGATATGCTTACTTTTTTTCTAATTATTATAATTCATGAACTTGGACATATAACAAGCTCGCTATTATATAACTGGAAAATAAAAAAGGTAAGTTTTGGCATTTGTGGTGGTTTTATTACTTATGATGAAAATATTGATAAACCATTTAAAGAGGAATTTATAATTGCAATATCTGGCTTTTTATTTCAAATACTTTTTTATTTATTAGCTTTTTTTCTTTATAAAAATAACTACTTAGATATAAAAGATATGGCTTTGATAGAAAAGTATCACTATCCAATTCTTTTGTTTAATATTCTTCCAATCATACCGCTTGATGGTTCAAAGATAATGAATATCTTGTTAAACATCTTTTTGCCATATAAGAAGTCTCTTAAGATTACTTATTTTATATCATTTTTAACAATGTTTTTATTACTTTTCTACTTTGTTTTTTTTAATATTAAAATTGAGTGTAGTTACATAATGATAACCTGTTTTTTAGTAAAAAAGATTTTTATATTTAATAGGGATATACCACACTTATTTAATCGGTTCTTATTTGAAAGATATTCTAATCCTCAAAAAAGTGAAAAAAATATAATTATTAAAGGCTTTCGTTTAGATATGTTAAGAAGGCAAAAAACAAGCCTCTTTATAATAGGTGAAAAACGTTATAAAGAAAGGGAAATACTATCGAAAGTGTTTGACTAATTTAACTTTGTATGATAAAATTAATTCGTTTGAATGAACTTCTTGTTCTTCAACCACACAGAAAAGGTTTAAAGTAAACAATTATGTACCTTAATGGTGAGTCTATTAATAAAGAAGGAGGAATAAAAGATGAAAGCAGTTATTGAAACTGGTGGTAAACAATACCGTGTTGAAGAAGGTTCTGTTATTTACGTTGAAAAACTAGATTGCGAAGCTGGAAAAACTTATACCTTTGATAAAGTTATTATGACTGATAACAAGGTTGGTGCTCCATACGTAAAAGACGCTACCGTAGAAGCTAAGGTAGAAAAACATGGTAAGAATAAGAAAATAGTTATTTTTAAGTATTTGCAAAAGAAAAGTTCGCATAAAAAACAAGGCCATCGTCAACCATATACTAAACTTACAATAACTAAAATTAATGGATAACATCCATTGGTGATTAGTATGATAAAAGTAAAGGTGGACTATAACGGTAATTATATAAAAAAAGTTTTAGTAACCGGTCATGCAGGTTACGATGATTACGGAAAAGATATAGTTTGTGCTTCGGCCTCTTCCATTGTGATAACTAGCATAAACCTAATTTTAAAGATGGATGATAAAAGTATTAGTGTTATTCAAAAAGAAGGTTTAATAAAGTTAGAAGTGTTAAAGGAAGATAAAACCGTAAACAAGATTTTAAAAAACATGATAGACATGTTAGAAAACCTTTCAAAGGATTATAAAAAAAACGTTAAAATTATATAGAGGAGGTGCGTTTAAATGCTTAAGTTAAACATTCAATTATTTGCACACGTTAAAGCTCAAGGTTCGACTCATAATGGTCGTGATAGTGAAGGTAGAAGATTAGGCGCAAAGGCTGCTGATGGGGAACTTATTCCAGCAGGCTCAATTATTTATCGTCAAAGAGGAACTAAGATTTATCCAGGTAAAAACGTAGGAATGGGTAAAGATCATACTTTATATGCGTTAATTACTGGTTATGTTAAATTTGAACGTAAGGGTAAAGATAAAAAACAAGTAAGTGTTTATATTGAAAAATAAGTCTATTAAATAGGCTTGTTTTTATTTACAATTTTTTGTAATGAGTATACTAAATATAGTATTTAAAAAAGGAGAACTATTATGGCATTAATTGAAAAAAATATTATAGGAAAAGAAGTATTAGGCGATTATGCTTATATTTACCCATTTAAAGAAGGCTTAGCAAGGGTTAAAAGAAAAGATGGGTGGTATAATTTTATAAATGAAGATGGAGAAAAATTAATGGAGCTACCTCTTTTTAATTGTTGTGATTTTCACGAAGGCTTAGCAGCAGTTTATTGCTCTAATGGGACTTATGGTTTTATAAATAAAAAAGGAAAAATAGTAATAGAACCATCTTTTTATAAGGTTTCTAGCTTTAGTGAGGGTATGGCAGCATTTATGAGTTACCATAATTCTATTAATAATAGTATATTTAGAGAAAAGAAATGGGGTTTTATAAATAAAGAAGGAAAAATAATTGTAGAATCAAAGTATAAAGAAGTGAAAAAATTTAGCGATGGTTTAGCGGCGGTTTTGAGTGATACAGGTTGGGGCTTTATAAATAAAGAAGGTAAAGAAGTAATAGAACCTGCTTATATAGGTGTATCCACATTTAAAAATGGAGTAGGAGGCATATTTAAAGAAGATGGATGGCATTTTATAAATAAAGAAGGAAAAATAGTATCCGAACGTCCATATTGTGGTATATCTACTGTTGACAAAGAGGATTATATAGTATTTAAACATGATGGAAAATGGTTTATTGCTGACTCAAATAATCTTACATACGAAGTGTCAATTGACTTGGAAGATAAAAAACTTAAAAAGCATTTTTCTAATGAAAAAGAAGCTGATGAGTTTATTAAAATTATATCAGCTTATATTGAAGGAAGATTAGTTAGAAAAGAATCTGAAGAAAATGAAATAAAAAGAAAAATAGAATTACTTATAAAAGAAGAAGAGAAAAATATATTGAAAATAAATGAATCTTATGCTGAAGATGTAGAAAAAGAGTTTAATAATTGCTATAAAAAAAGTATGAATTAATTTTCATGCTTTTTAAATTTTATTAATTGGTATTTTTTATTTTATATGGTAAAATTAAATCGAGGTGATTTTATGCGATATAACGTAGTTAAAGATGCTGATAAAATAATTAATAATAGCCAGTATCTTATCAAAAATCCAGAAGACTATAAAGGTAGATGGTCTAGTTTATTTAAAAATAATAATCCAATATGCCTAGAACTTGGGATGGGAAGAGGGAGCTTTATTATAGAAATGGCTCAAAGACATCCTAATATAAATTATATTGGATTGGAGTTAGATAAATCTCAAACGGCAACGGCTATAAAAATGATTGGAACTAAAAAACTTGATAATTTAAAAATGATTTGTGCTGATGCTAAAGACATAGTTAGTTTCTTTGGAAAGGAAATTGATACGATTTATTTAACATTTTCAGAACCATGGCCAAAAAGAGGGGACGAGAAAAAAAGGTTTACCCACGTAAGTTATTTAAAACTATATGATAGAATTTTTAAAAAGAACAAACACATAATTTTAAAAACGGATAATAAAATATTATTTGCATCCGCACTTGAAAGTTTAAGTGCTTATTGGTACGTTTTTGATAAGGTTAGTTTAGATTTGCATGGTGATGAAAGAAACATAGAAAACGTTTTAACTGATTTTGAAAAACAGTATTTTAAAGAACATCGTAAGATTTATTATGTTGATGCATCTTTTATAAATTAATTTAGGAATGGTGATTTTATGTTTGTAGATGAGGTTATAATTAAAGTAAAAGCTGGTAACGGTGGCGATGGTTGTACCGCTTTTAGAAGGGAAAAATACGTTCCAGATGGTGGACCATTCGGTGGTAACGGTGGTAAAGGAGCTAGTATAATTTTTAAAA
The DNA here is from genome assembly GCA_964407685.1 of uncultured Muribaculaceae bacterium. Classification (GTDB taxonomy): domain Bacteria; phylum Bacillota_I; class Bacilli_A; order RF39; family UBA660; genus Aphodocola. The sequence goes on along the minus strand of CAYOWI010000002.1, from coordinate 67,102 downwards.
CTGATTTAGGTTTAAGAACTTTACTTGACTTAAGGTATCAAAAACTAATAAGGGCTCCTAAAGGTGCTAACGGTGAAGGAAAAAATAAAAATGGTCGGGGAGCAGAAGATGTCATTATAAAAGTACCCATTGGAACAACTGTTAAAGATATGGATACCGGACTTATAATAGCAGATTTAACTAGGGAAAATGACTCTGTTATAGTTGCTAAAGGCGGTAGAGGCGGACGTGGTAATACGGCTTTTGCAACCGCAAGTAACCCAGCACCTAATTTTTCTGAACACGGAGAACCTGGAGAAGAAAAGACTTTAAAAGTAGAATTAAGGCTTTTAGCGGACGCAGGCTTTGTTGGTATGCCTTCGGTTGGCAAGTCCACTATTTTGTCTAAGATTTCAGCTTCAAAGCCAAAGATTGCAGCATATCATTTTACTACGCTTAATCCTAATTTAGGAGTTGTTAAAACGCTTGATGGTAGAACCTTTGTTGCAGCAGATCTTCCTGGCTTAATAAAGGGAGCATCGCTTGGTGAAGGCCTTGGTGATAAGTTTTTAAAACACATACAAAGAACTAGGGTGGTTGTTCATATTTTAGATATGTCTGGACAAGAAGGAAGAAATCCAATAGAAGATTATGAGATAATTAACAAGGAGCTTTCAGACTTTGATCCTAAGTTAATTAAGAAACCTCAAATTGTAATAGCTAATAAAATGGACTTAGACGGGGCTTTAGAAAACTTAAAAAGATTTAAAGATAAATATGATGTTCCTGTTTATGAAGTAAGTGCAATAACAAATACTGGGCTTGATAAGGTGTTAATTAAAATCGCAGACGAACTAGATAAAATAAAAGAAGAACCATTATTTGAAGATGATGCTTTTGAAAGGCACGTTTTATATAAGTTTGAAAAAGAAAAGCCCTTTACAATAACAAGAGATAATGATATATATGTTGTAAAGGGAGAGAAGATTGAAAAACTATTTAAAATGACTAAGTTTACCGATGAAGGAGCAATCCGTTTTGCAAGAAAATTACGTGCGATGGGAATCGACGAAAAGCTTCTTGAAATGGGTGCTAAATATGGTGATAAAGTACAAATAATGGATTTGATATTTGAATTTAAAGAATGAAATGATTATATTTTCATTATGGAAAAAACCAAGTTTTGTTTACTTGGTTTTTTAATTAGCAATTTTACATTTATAATCTATCCTTCTTGTATTTTACATCTTTTTATTATAAAATTATCTTAGATACTGGGAAGGAGGTCATTATGCAAAAAGATACTCAAGAAGAAATTGAAATGCTTGATTTTGAGGCGGATGAAAAAGTTTCAAACCAAATTGATGAAATGCTTGACTTTATTGACCTTTCTGATGTTCCAGAAAATTCAAATGATGATAATCATTTGGATGTGTTATTGGAGGGTTCTTCTGATACAGAAAACAAAGTAGAGATAGATGCCTCCGATGAAAAACTAGATGAATATAAACCATCGATAAAGGATTTTAATATAAAAAGTGCTAAGATTAGAAAAATAGTAAAAAAGAGTATGCTGTACGTTATTATAATCATGCTTTTGGGATTTGAGTTTTTTATCAATAAAACGGGCGAGGTATTAAATAATTTGAGAGTGTATGCAAGTAGTAATCAACCAATTAGAATAACCCAAAATAATAAATATGGATACATTGATTACACTGGTGAAAAGATTGTTAATCCTAAATATTCTTATGGTGAAGAATTTATAAAAGGATACGCAATAGTTAAAGATTCTTCTAATTTACCATTAATTATAGATAAAGGAGGAAAAGAAGTTGTTTCAACGGGTACGTATTTTTCGGTATATCGTGTTAATACTGATATAATTGCATCTAAGGTAACTAAAAAAGGTTTAAAGTATGGTATATTAGATGCTAACTTAAAAGAGAAAACAGAGTTTATTTACGATATGATTTCTTATGCTAATGACGTTTATACCTTTACTAAAGGAAATTCAGTTGGACTTATTAACACGGAAGGAAAAGAAATATTTAACTATAAATTAACAGATTCATCTGATAAAGCAATTGATGTTTCTACTTCCTTGGTTTCGAATGAAAACTATCAAAGATACGCGGTAGTAAAGATTAACTCGTCTTCACAGATTGTAAATATTAATGATGGAACAGTAGTTTCTAGTGCAACTCTTAATGAAATTATTCCGGAAGAAAATAATGTTTTCTATGAAACTAATTCAAATGGAAGAAAAAGATATATATATGTTCAAGATAATAAAGTTTTACTAGAGTCAGATGATTATACTAGTTTAAAGATCGATTCTATTGAAACGGGTGTTTTAAAAGCTTTAACAACGTCATATGATTATGAGTTTATTAGTACAAAAACAATGGAACAATTAAAAAAGGGACTAGAAGAAAGTAAAACATATTATGGAGATAACGTGTTTATTTACCTAGAACATAATTATAAGAAAAATAAAGATTTTTTTGTGTTTGTTAAAAACGGTGAAGTATATAAAAGGGTAGAAGGAAATTTTACCATAGAAAAGGCATTTAAAAATGGTATTGCGATAGTTAAGTTTAGTGATGGCTCCTATGGATATCTAAACGAGGAAGGAAATTTTATTTCCAATGAGCGATTTATAGAAGCAGGCGAGTTTGATTCGTATGGCGAAGCAATATGTAAAACTATAAATGGATATGGCGTTATAAATAAAAGTGGTAAGGTAATAATTGAATTTGAAAACGAAGAAGTTAAAATGGCTAAAGAAGAGGTAAAGAAAAAGACCTTTAATGGTAAAAATATCTTTTATGCTGTAAAAAAAGATAATAAATATGCATTATTTAATTCTAAAGGTAAAAAGGTTAATAAAACTTATTATAATGATGTTATATTTGATGAGAAAAACGCGCTAATTAAAGCAGCAACTGATGCCAAGGATTTAATAATAACTACTGAGAGTTTAAGCGAAATTAGTCTTACATCATTTAACAGCCAATACCAATCTTATGATGATTATATAATAATTAAAAATGAGTATTATAATTATAGTGGTAAATTAATTTATGTTGATAACAAAAACTAGGAGCGGTGATTAATAATGAATAATGATATGGATTTTATTGATGTGTCGGAAGAAAAAAAAGTTAAAAAAAAGGATAGGTTTATGACTTTAATATATATATTACTTATTATACTTGTGGTTTTAGGGCTAATTACCTATTTCTTTGGTTATGAACTTTTAAAACCTTTAATTAAAGTTTAGGAGGACCTATGAAAAAAATAATTGATAAGATAAACAAAGAAAAACTATTTAATGTTATAATTGTTTTAATTGTTATAGGGCTTTATGTTTCAGCGGGGCTCTTTATATATAGTAACTTTAGGGAAAGAAAAAGACAAGAGGTTTCTGATCGTATTATTGAAAAAGTAGATGAACAAATAGAAAAAAATAAAACTGAAAATAGTGCATTAACCGAAGCTAGTGTTAATTATAGTGGAATAAATTATACTGTATTAGGAAAAATAAGGATAAAAAAGATTAATATATATCAACCGATATTAAAAGAAAATACAAAAAAGGCCTATGATGCATCAGTTGTTAAGATGTCTGGCCCAGGCTTAAATGAAAATGGTAACGTGGCAATAGGCGGTCATAATTTCATGCGTGGTAATTTCTTTATAAAAATTAATCGTTTAGTAAATGGGGATAAGGTAACAATTACTGATTTATCTGGTAAGTCAGTAGATTACTTCGTTTATGAATATGGTGTTACCACGGTAGATGAGGCTAGTTATCTAGCCCAACCTCAAAATAAAAATGATAAGATTATAACTTTAGTTACCTGTACAAAAGGTGGTAAAGAAAGATATTACGTAAAAGCTAAAGCTAAGTAAAAAACACGATTGATTATATCGTGTTTTTTGGTAGTTCATATATATTTTTTGTGTTTTTTGGTGCAATTAATATTTTCCAAGGTTTTAAATTTTTATACTTTTTTATAATATTATCATTTTGGTCAGTTGTAACGATATCAATTTCTTCTTTCATAAAAAAGGTATGAACGCTTTTGCAATTTTTAAATAAAAGACCATAGCTTATATTTTTCTTAAACATAAGACCAATTAATCTTTGTTTAAATGTTTTAGCTTCTTTAATTTCTATATTATTAAACGATAACATACAATCACCATTTATATATTATCATACATATATTAATAATACAAATTGTATCTTTACATTACCCTAATATAATTTTTTTTCTCGTTGACAAAATAAGATATAAAATGTTAAACTATTATTAGTATGATATAAGGGTGTGAAAAAGATGAGAAGATTAGGAAATAAAGGTCAAGCTTTGGTTGAATACGTTTTAATTATCGCGTTAGTTACGGTTATTGCGGTTAGTTTGATAAAAGTTTTTGGAGGTTACTTAAAAGATTCTATTACAAAAACTTCTTGCGAGCTTGTCGGCGAAACGTATGAAAAAGGTGCTAAACCAGGTGAAGGTAGATGTAAATAAAGACCAAATGGGTCTTTTTTTGTACTGAAAGGGGAAATATGACTAATATATTAAAATCAAGTAATAAAGGTAGTTTAATCGTTTTGTCAGGGCCATCCGGTTCAGGCAAAGACTCAATATGTGAAAGACTAAAAGAGTATAATAGTAATTTTTGGGTTTCTGTATCATGTACAACCAGAAAACCGAGAAAAGGAGAAGAAGAAGGAGTTAATTATTTTTTTAAAACTAAAGAAGAGTTTGAATCATTAATTAAAAGCGGAGATTTTTTAGAATATGCCACTTATAATAATGATTATTATGGTACTCCTAAAAGTAATGTTAATGATTATTTAAATGATGGAACTGACGTGATTTTAGTTATAGAAGTAGAGGGAGCACTTAAAATTAAGCATCTAATTCCAGAAGCTATTTTTATTTTTATTATGCCACCTACGATGAAGGATCTTGTTTTAAGATTAAAAAAAAGAGGAACCGAAACTAATGATAAAATTTTGAAACGTTTTAAAAAAGCATATCAAGAAATAAATCAATTATCTAAGTATAATTACGTTGTTGTAAATGATGAATTAGATAGAGCAACTAAAAAGGTTAATGCGATAATAGAGGCTCAAAAGTGCATGGTAGATAGAATTGAGGAAGTATACTTAAATAATCCTGAGGAGGAAATACATGAACTTTTAATTGACAATAAAAAATTTGTAAATGAAGATTTTAATTTGTAGGGTATTGAAAAAATAAGTCGTTTATGGTATCATTAAATTATCAGTTATGAAGTTTGTAGCTGATTGAAGTAAAAGAAAGTACTTTCATATGTAGTACGGCAGTAACAGTAGTAAACCAATTATGAAGTATATAATTGGCAGTAGTATGAGCAACCTTTAGTTTTGGGTTGCTTTTTTAATAATTTTTAATTTTAACATCTTATTAATAATGATATAATATTGTTAATGAAGGTGATTAAATGGAAAAAATTCTTATCGTGGACGATGAAAATGATATAGCGGAGTTAATATCTGATATCCTAGAAGATGAAGGGTATCATACCGTAATTAAAAATAATGGTACGGATGCTATTAATTCGGTAAAAGAAGAAGACTTTGATCTTATATTACTTGATGTTATGATGCCTGATATATCCGGTACGGAAGTATGTGCTAACATTAGGAATTTTACTTCTTGTCCAATTATTTTCGTAACTGCTAAAAATGGTTTATCATCAAAATTAGTTGGTTTTGAAGTAGGGGCGGATGATTATATTACAAAACCATTTATAAACGAGGAGTTAGTAGCTCGGGTTAAAGCACACTTAAGAAGGGAAGAAAGATTGGATAAAAAAAAGAAAAATAACGTTATTGAAATTGGAGAAATAAAGCTTAATAAAGAAAGTTTTGAAGTGTATAAAAATGGTGAAATAGTAACTCTATCAACAAAGGAATTTGAGCTTTTAACATATTTAATGGAAAATGCTGGGATAGTACTTTCTAAAGAGCAAATATATCAAAGCGTATGGAAAAATAACTATGGAGATATTGGTACTGTTGCGGTTAACATAAAAAGTTTAAGAAATAAATTGGATACTGACGAAAAATACATAAAGACCATATGGGGTATGGGCTATAAATTTATTAGGGGCTAGTCATGAGAAAGTTAAAACAAAAAACATTAACCCTTTTGGTTTTAATAGTATTATTAGCAATTAATTCAGGACTACTTTTTTCCTATTATAATTTTTATTTGTCTGATAGAATAGTATCTGATTTAACTAATGCTAGAAATCAAAATTATGATAGTTTATATATAATGTCAAAAAACATTTATGGAAAAAACCTTAATGAGTCTGTTGATGAAATTATATTATATACTAAAAAAAATGGTGGGTACGTTTTATTAAGAGACAACTTTGGAAAGATAATTTATACTAATAAAAAAGACGTTGCTAAACTTTTTTCATCTACCATTATTATTTATATAGATGGACATGAATATGAGCTTACGTATTCTAAGATATCAATTTTACCTGGGATGAAGCTTATACGAAACTTTGTTTTTTATGAAATAATTCTTGTTTCAACCCTTGTTATAGTTGCATTTTTTGTAAGCTCTAAAAAACTATTGGACCCAATTGAAACCATTACTAAGGACATAACTAATTATAAATATGGAAAAAGGCCATACAAAAGAAAGATGCCTAAAAAAATGCAAAAAATTCAAAATACATTCGTTGATATGGTTGATAAGTTAGAAATAGAAAAAGATTATCAAAATCAAATAATAGCATCCATTTCGCATGATATTAAAACACCACTTACGTCGGTTATTGGATATGCAGATCGTCTTAAAAACAGTGATTTAAGTGCTGATAAAAAAATAAATTACGTAAATAAAATATATAATAAAGCTCTTTTAATGAAGGAAATACTAGAAGAATTTGATGACTATCAAAGTTGTAATATTAAAGAAACTCTTAAACTTGAAAACGTTAGTATTAAAGATGTTTTGGATGGTATAAGAAAAGATTATGAAGGTGAGCTAAAGGATAAAAATATTACTCTTAAAATAACTAGTGGATGTGATAATAAAATAATAAACGTTGACGTAGTTAAACTAAGAAGAGTATTTAGTAATATAATTACAAATAGTGTTAATCATTTTAAAAATAAAGCCGGAATAATAAGTGTTATAGTCTCTTGTAAGAATAATAAAATAAGATTTGAAATCGCCGATAACGGTGGAGGACTAAAAGATGAAAATGACGCAAAAAAAATATTTGAACCATTATATACGACGGATCCTTCTAGAAAAATATCTGGTTTAGGTTTATCGATATGTAAACAAATAATAAGTGCTCACGATGGAATGGTATATGCTTTAAATAACAGTATAGGAGGATTAAGTATTATATTTATGTTACCAGTTTATAGTTTTAATAAAGTTTAATAATTTAAACATGGAAATTTAATATTTATTATATATAATTAAATTGTAGTTAGAAATAGTGGTACTTCTAACTACTACTTATACACTCAAAAAACACTACTTACTCCTTTATACCACTAAAAAAGAACCTATTTCAAAGGTTCTTTTGTTTTTCTTTTAGTTTCTTAGTTAAAGTTAAGCAGCTATCACGTCTTTCGCGAATGAATCCATAGCAGGTATTTGTATTATTTATCATGCTAGTTGCTATTATAATAACGTTTTTGATAAGTTTCTTTTCTTCATCATTAAAGTCATCATAGTTTTTAATAAAATAATCTAACATGGCTTCTAGTTCATTTAATTTAGAAGATGAAGCTCCTTTTCGTTTTAATAATCTTACCAATTTAAAGTATTCTTCATATATGGTTAACCTTATTTCAGTATCTTTATACATATTGCACGCACTCCTATAAATTATTATAGTTTAAAATAACTAATAATACAAGGCTACATCATTTTCTTTTTTATGTTTTCTATACCACCTTTTTCTAATCTTGATACCTGGGCTTGGGATATTCCTATTTCTTCTGCAATTTCCATTTGTGTTTTACCAAAAAGATAACGGTCAGTTATTATTCTTTTTTCTTTTTCCTTAAGATCATCAATAGCATCTGTAAGTGATATTACAAGATCCCAATTAGTACTTTTATCCTTTTTTGATTCTAGTTGATCTTCTAAATAGATAGTATCACCACCATCGTTATAAATTGGTTCAAACATGCTAACGGGATCCCTCATGGCATCAATTGCAATTATTACGTCTATTTCACTTACACCTAATTTTTTTGCGACGACTTCATTAACTAGTTCGCGTCCGGTCATCATAAAATATTCCTCTTTTAATTTTAATATTTTATATGCTAAATCTTTTATGCTTCTTGATATTCTAAGATTACTATTATCCCTTAAATAACGTCTTATTTCTCCTAATATAAGAGGAACCGCATAGGTTGAAAACTTAACATTATGCGATAAGTCGAAGTTATCGATTGCTTTCATTAATCCCACGCATCCAATTTGAAATAAATCATCCATATTATCACATCTGTTTTGATATTTTTTTAGGATTGATAGTATTAATTTTAGATTTCCATTTGCAAGCTCATCTCTAGCATTTTTATCTCCTTCTTTTAGTCTTTTAAAAAGTTTTGTTTTTTCTTCTTCTGATAAAACTTTGATTTCACTCGTGTTAATTCCTGTTATTTCTACTTTATGTTTTGCTATAATAATCACGCCTTTCTATAGTTTGTAATGTTATGAAAGGTGTTTTTTTATACATTTAGGCATATAATTAATTGGTGATTATTATGCGTTTATCTGATTTGCAAAACAAAGACGTGGTAGATATTTTAACTGGTGAAAAAATAGGAAACGTAATAGACGTAGAAATAGAAAATAATACCGGTAATATTTTAAAGATGATCATATATGAAAAAAAAGGAATTATTAATATGTTAAGAGGTGGGGAAGAAGTATCAATAACTTGGCCTCAAATAAAAAAAATTGGATCCGACGTTATTTTAGTTAGTAGAAACCTATGAATTATGATATACTAAAATAAAGGAGGTAATAAAATGAACAATACTGGCATAATTACAATACTTTTGAGTATTTTTGCGGGTTTATGGCTTTTTTTACTTGCAATATGTATAGTTTTAATTGTTGCAAATTGGAAATTGTATGAAAAAGCAGGAAAACCGGGTTGGGCTTCTATAATACCTATTTATAACATAATAGTTTTGTTTGAAATAATAGGGTATAAGTGGTATTACATATTTTTTCTATTTTTAGGAATAATACCAATTATTGGAAGTATTGCTTTAATATTATTTACGATATCATACAATATTAAACTTGCTAGATCATTTGATCAAGGTGCCGGCTTTGGTATTGGATTATGGTTTTTAAATCCAATATTTGTTGCTATTATTGCATTTAGTAAAGATATTAAATATGTAGGTCCATCGGTTAACGGGGACATTGATTTTAATGACTTGTTTTAAAAGGCCAAAATAGGTCTTTTTAAAAATGGAGGAACTAATGAAAGATAAAAGAAATTATTTGAAAATTGCGTGTTTTATAGAAATAATTTATATAATTTGTATGGTTATTTATAATTTATTTTTTGTAAAATTTAATAATGAGGTAATGGCAAATTTATTTATGTTATCGATAAGCTTATTTTTTACAATCGTACTATATAAAGAGTCTAAAAAAGATATTGACTATCTAAAAGATAATAATATTAAAATACTATTATGTAGTATTTGGATGTTTTTTGAACCCATTATTCCAGGTGTTTTAGGCTTTTTCTTTTTATCATCATTAAAAGAAAAAAAACAAAATAAATTACCTGAAGTAGAACTAAAAAAGCCAAGTAAAATAGAAAAAATAAAGTCAGTTATTATGGTTTTGTTCTTTATTTTGATAATGTTTGGGTTGCCTATGATTGATGTTTTTAAAAAGCTTCCGTCATATTTTGTTTATATATTTATACTTACGGTAGTAATTATTTTATATCATAAAGAATTAATTAATAATTTAAAAGTGTTTTTAAAAAACATTCGTATATACTTTCCGTTTATTATTAAAAGATATTTTACGATGTTAGGTATTATGTTAATTGTTGCAATACCGGTTGTCCTTATAAATAGTGGCAGGGTATCTGGTAATCAAGAAGTAATAAATATGATGTTTAAAAAAGTGCCAGTAGTAACTTTATTATTATCTTGCTTTTATGCCCCTTTAACAGAGGAAACTATTTTCAGGCTATCTTTATCAAAATTATTTAAAAATAAAACATTATTTATAATTATAAGTGGTGTTTTGTTTGGAGTACTTCACGTAGTAAATAACATAACTTCTTTTAATGAATTACTTTATGTATTACAATATGCAACTTTAGGTATTTGTTTAGCTAAGGCTTATAGTGATTCAAATAATATATTTGTTTCGATATCAATGCATTTTATTCAAAATTTTTTAGCAGCTATTTTAGTGCTTTTGTTGTATTAGTTTTATAATTAAATAGGAGATAGCAGATGAAAAAGAAAATATTTATGATATCTTTATTTGTTTTATTATTTGATCAAGTAATAAAAGCATTAGCTACAAAATACTTAATTAATATTAGTCTAATACCAGGCGTTTTATCTCTTATTTATGCTAAGAACGAGGGCGTTGCTTTTAGTATGTTTTGGGGAGATAGATGGTTTATAATAATATCATCTGTATTATTAATTGCTATCTTGCTATGGATATTAAATAAAGATTATTTAAAAGAAAAAAAAGAAAACAAATTAAAAAACTTTACCTTTGGAATTTTAATTGGTGGTATATTTGGTAATTTATTTGATAGGGTTTTAAGAGGATACGTGATAGATTATGTTGCGCTTAATATCTTTGGATACTCCTTTCCAATATTTAACTTAGCAGATGTTTTTATAACGATAGGGGTAATTCTTATGATTTTAAGTTTGAAAGAAGAAAAAAAGTAAATAGTTATAAAAATTATGATATAATATATAACATTTAAAGGAGAAAATTCTTATGATATTAAAAGCATTAGTTAAAACAAAAAATGAGAACCAAATAAAATCATATTTAAAATTAAAAAGTAAATTCTCTAGTAAAGATGTAAATCTAATTGTTAAAGAATGTATAATGGGAAATTTAGTTGATATAATTACTATAATTACTATCATAGATTCAACCGGTTATGAATTTAGCTGGTCAAACAAAGATGGTTTAACAAAGGTAATATGCGAAACAAAAGATGCTGAAAAAATTTATTGGTTTGTTTGTCATGTTAAAAATTTATCAAAAAATAATATAAGTGATTTAACAAAAGCAATGTGCAAAACAAAGAATCCTTACTATATTTACTGTTTTGCATGTGATGTTAAAAATTTAACAGAAGATAATATAAATAATTTGACAAAGGCAATGTGCAAAACAAAGAATCCTTACTATATTTACTGTTTTGCATGTGATGTTAAAAATTTAACAGAAGATAATATAAATAATTTGACAAAGGCAATGTGCGAAACAAAAGATGTTGATTATATTTGTCTTTTTGCACGTAAAGTTAAAAATTTAACAGAAGATAATATCAATAATTTAACAAAGGCAATGTGCGAAACAAAAGATGCTTATTATATTTACTATTTTGCATGTGATGTTAAAAACTTAACAGAAGGTAATATAAATGATTTAACAAAAGCAATATGCGAAACAAAAGATGTTGATTATATTTGTTTTTTTGCACGTAAAGTTAAAAATTTAACAGAAAATAATAAAAAAACTTTAATAAAAGTAATTTGTGAGATTACTACTTTTGAAAAACTAGGGAGCATTATGTTAAAGCATAACCTTGAATATGTTATATTGTCCGAACAGTTTAAAAATAGAATAATAGAATCTAAGGATAAATATCTAATAGCACAGTATATAATTTTAACTAACGATACTGAATTAATGAATAAAATATTTGATGACTTATTACTATTTGAAAGTTTTTGTATAATAAATAAAAATAGTATTAATGTTAGTGATGAAAAAATGGTTACATTTTTAAGCAAGAATTTAAATAATAACTTTAAATATGTTGATGATAACATAGAAGATTATATTAAAGATAACTTAAATAGTAAAAAACTAGAACATAAATAGTTAAAAAAGCAGGAATGCTTTTTCTTTTTGTAATAAAGTATGTTATAATTATAAGAGTAAATTTATTTGAGGGTGAATTTTATGAAGTTTAAAATAGAAGATGAAAAAGGCTTAGTAAGATTAGATAAGTTTTTGTTTGATAATTTAGATATTTCAAGAAGTAAAGCACAAGAAATGATTAAAGAAAACTTAGTAAAAGTAAATGATAAATTTGTTAAAAGTAGTTATGTGTTAAGAATTAATGATGTTGTCTTAGTAACTGGAAAGTTAAATATAAAAACTGATGTAAAACCGGAAGATATTCCTTTAGATATTATATACGAAGATGATGATGTAATGGTTATTAATAAGCCTTCTGGGTTAGTTGTTCATCCTGCAGCTGGACATTTTACTGGCACGTTAGTAAACGGATTACTTTCTCATACTAATAAACTTAGTTCGGAAAATGGTGATTTAAGACCAGGTATAGTACACCGTATTGATAAGGATACATCAGGGCTTTTAGTTGTCGCAAAAAATGATAAGTCACATGAAGCTTTATCAGAGCAGCTTAAGGATAAGACGCTATCAAGGATATATATTGCATTAGTAACGGGCAAGATAAACCATGATACCGGAACCATTGATGCGCCGATTGGAAGAGATCCTTACGATAGGAAAAAGATGTGTGTAACAGACGAAAATGGCAAAGAAGCTGTTACTCATTTTAGGGTTCTTGATAGGTATAAAAACAGCACTTTAATCGAAGTGAAATTAGAAACAGGAAGAACGCATCAGATAAGGGTGCACATGAATTATATAAAGCATCCTATTGTAAATGACCCGGTTTATGGAGCAAAAAAATCAACTTCTTTTGGGCAGATGCTTCATGCTAAGGAAATAAGCTTTATACACCCAAAAACGAAAGAAAAAATGACTTTTACTTGTCCTGTTCCAGAAGAGTTTAATAAAATATTAGAAAAATATAAAAATGAGTAGGAGGTTTATTTATGCCGCAAACAAGAGAAAAAAAAGATTTACTAGTGATGAAACTCCTTCATTATTTCATAACTAAGCGAAACTATAATCCGGTTGTAGTTCATGGAGTACAAAATGAGATATGGTTAGAAAACATGGATGATAACTTTAGAATCATAAGAATAGTTACGGGATACATTCATAATGAAGAACAATTAGAATTTGATAATTTTAAGGTATCTAGATTAGTAAAGCAAATAAAATTAAAGACTTTTACTTTTAAAATGAAGGTTTTAACGTTTTATTTAGACTTAAATGATGATGTTTCAACGTATGATACAAAGCTAAATTATCAAGTAAGAGTGAAAAATGAAAATTCTATAAAAAAGAATGAAACGATTTTAAAATATCTTCCTGATATGCCTTCTAAATTAAAGTTTACTGAAGAAGGGGCTTTGTTATATCAAAAAATAAATAGTGATATACTAAAAAAGAATATGGATCAAAGTGAGAAAATAAATGATTTATTTAGTCCTAAGCCTTCAATTATAACTAACGTTTTAATTGGTGTAATAACCGTTTTTCTTCTTTTAACTTATTTATTAGGAAACGGATCAACTGATATTAATACTTTATATAATTTTGGAGCCTTAGTTAAAAATGGGAACCCATTAAGATTATTAACTAGTATTTTTCTTCATATTGGAATAATACATTACCTTATGAATACGTGGGCACTTAAACTTTTAGGAGCTCAAGTAGAAAAGTTTTACGGGCATGTTAAGGTTTTAATTATCTTTATTTATAGTGGTATAATTGGAAATTTACTTTCTGTTTTATTAATGAGTGAAAACGTTATTTCAGCGGGTGCATCAGGAGCTATATTTGGGCTTATAGGCTCACTTTTGTACTTTGCTATAAACCAAAGAACATACATGGCTGAGGCTTTAAAAAAAGAAATATTACCTGTTATTATAATTAATATTTTATTAGGTTTTATGGTGCCTGGCATTAACATGATTGCCCACGCGGGTGGCTTAATTGGTGGAATGCTAATTTCAAGTGCACTTGGTATAAAACATAAGACGTCTAGATTCGAGAAAATAAATGGATGGATATGCTCTGTATTACTTGTTATAGCACTTGTTTATTTAGCATATTTTATGTAAAGGAAAAAATGTAATGATAGTGTTTAGATTAATAAGCTTAACTTTGATTTTTATAGGTGTTTTTATGGCCATTATAATTAGTTTGATGGCTAAAAAAAATGATAATAAACCACTTAAGAAAAAAAGAGGACATAATTTTTGCATACTTATTCCCGCTAGGTATGAATCAAAAGTTATTGAAGGTCTTTTAATGAGTATTAAAAACCAAACTCATAATGTTAATATGAAAGACGTTTACGTGGTAGTCGAATCAAAAGAGGATGAAACGGTTAATATATGTAAAAAATATAATGCAACTGTATTTATAAGAAAAAAACTTAATTTAAAAAGAAAAGGTTATGCCCTTGATGAGGTAGTTAAGTATATTTTATCCGGTAATAAAAACTATGATGCTTATTTCATCTTTGATGCTGATAACGTTTTGGATAAAGATTATTTTAAAAACATGATTCCTGTTTTTGATAAGGGTTATGATTTGGCATGTGGGTACCGTAATTGTAAAAATGGTAATAAAAGCGTGGTTGCAGCAGCATCTACTCTTACGTTTTCACTTGTTAATACGGTTTTTAACGGAAAGAAAAATAAAGAGACAAGAAATATAACTTTTTCTGGAACCGGGTTTTATATAAGCGGATACTTAATAGAAAAATGGAAGGGTTATCCATTTCATACCTTAACGGAGGATTATGAGCTTAGCTCATACGCAACACTTAATAATTTAACCACTTATTATAACGTAAACTCCATTTTTTATGATGAGCAACCAATAATGTTTAAAGATACAATAAACCAAAGAATAAGATGGATTCGTGGTTATTTTGATGTTAGACGAAAATACACAAAAAAGATGTTTAAAGCTTTGGATAAAAATAACCCTAATAATGGTTCTAAGATTGATGAATCGTTTGGTATAATGCCGTATATATTTATGGTTGTAGGACTTCTTATTTGGTTTTTAGGATGCATATTTTTTATTACTTATAACTTTCTTTTAGGTAGTAAAAAGTGGCTATTAAACCTTGCTGAATTAGGTGCTTTCTTAATTATTATATATTTTACCCTTATGATCATGACATTTGTTATGTTCTTATTAGAGGGTAAAAAAATCGATTTAAACCTTAAGACAAAAATAAAAGTATTATTTTATAATCCGATTTTTATGATTACTTATGTACCTTGTGCAATTAAAGCTTTAACTGCTAAAGAAGTTTCTTGGACTAGGGTAGAGCATGGAAATGCAAAAAAGAGCTAATTTTTTAGCTCTTTTAATATTTTATCAGTGTTTTTAAAGTTTAATTTAGCAATGCTTTTTAATATATCTTTACCATGAGTTTTTGCAATCTCTTTCCCAAAACTATCTACCTTTTCTCCAGCACCTTTAGGAACTGTTTTACCAAGTTTTTTAGATATTTTTTCCATTTCTTTTATAAATATATATCTACTAATTAATGAACCACATGCGACAGATAAGCACTTATCTTCTGCTTTAGTTGTAAATGTAATTTTTCTGAAAACATTATTACTTTCTTTTAGGTAACCAAAATAATTTCTTGGAAAACAAAATTGGTCGACTACAACTTTATCATAATTATAATTGTCTTTTTTCATTAATCCTAATAACGCTTTGTTATGTAAAATTGCTTTTATTTTGTTCATGTTGTACTCTGGATGGTTATTATATTCTTCATTAGTATAAATAACTGTTTCATAAGGTATTTTTTTAATTATTTTTGGAACTACTTCTAGTATTTTTTGGTCGGTTAACTTTTTAGAGTCCCTAACACCTAGTTCTTCTAAAAACTCTATATCATTTTTAGATACATAAGATGCCGTAACAACAATTGGCCCAAAATAATCCCCGGTTCCAACTTCATCAGATCCAACAGAGTTTATGTAGTAGTATTTTTTTCTTTCTTCATAAAGCTCTTTTTCATCTTTTTTTTCTTTTTCCTTTTTCTTTGATTCTTCTGGTAATTTTCCGTTATTTAAATGAGCCTCCATATCGCGCCACATGTTTGCGTCTACGTCCGCACTTATTCCCTGAAACATTACTTTTAAAGATTCATAAAGGGTAATTATTGTGCCACCTTCTTCAGCTTGGAATATAGCATAAGGGGGTGTTTTATCCCTTTTTTTATCCGCGTAATAATCTATCATTTTTTCTTTGGTATTATCGCTTATCTTAAATACTATTACCATTATCATCACTTCCTACAGATATTCTAACATAAAAATTATGTATTTAAAATAAACAGTGCAAATTAGTGTAAAATAAAGAATGTAAATATATATTTTTAAAAAGAAATATTATATAATGGTGTTAAATGATAGGAGATGAAAAAATGGGTATTTTTGATGTTTTGATTATATTAATATTTATTTTTGGAATATATTTGGGTTATCAAAGCGGATTTATAAAACAACTTAATGATTTAGTTATTTTGTTTATTGTTTCTTTTATAGCAGGAAGATTAAGTAATTTTTTATATGGGCTCTTATATAAATATTTTCCATTTTTTAATTTTATTGGTAAGTCTGAAGGTATAAAATCGATAAATATAATACTTTGGAAACTTATATTATATTTATTAATAATATTCATTATAATGCATATAATAAAAAAGGTGTATGTTAAAACAAAATTAGAAGATAGACTTACAAATTCTATTTTATCAGCAAGTTTTATAAGTAGAATATTAGGCGCTATTTTATCAATGCCTTTAATGATTTTATTATTATTTAATATTATACTTGTTCTTATGTCACCTAATTTTAATTTGAATTCGTTAAACAATTCGAAGCTTGCTAATACTTTAATTGAAAAAACTCCTATTTTAGCTAAGGAAAACTTAAATTTATATTATAATCAAAAGTATATAATAGATAAATTAAATGAAGAAGAAATAACTAAGGAAAATTATGAGGCTGTTAATGAAGATATAATAGATAATATACTAAAAACTAAATTAATATCAGAAGATAAAATGGATACTTTAAGACAACAAGAAAAATTGTTGGGAACAAGAAAAGATAAAAAAACATCTAGTAACAAAGAAAATTGCGATGATGATGAATCGTATGAAGAAGATGAAGAAAATTACGATGAAGATGAACCATACGAAGAAGACGAAGAAAATTACGAGGAAGATGGACCATACGAAGAAGACGAAGAAAATTACGAGGAAGATGGACCATACGAAGAAGACGAAGAAAATTACGAGGAAGATGGACCGTACGAAGAAGATGAAGAAAATTACGATGAAGATGGACCGTACGAAGAAGATGAAGATTGGTAACTAAAAGGAGGAATAAAAAATGATAAAACACGTAAATGAAGAAAATTTTAATGAGGTATTAAAGGAAGATAGAGTTTTAGCTGATTTTTATGCAACATGGTGTGGACCATGTAAAATGCTTGGAATGGTTTTGGAAAAATATGAGAAAAAGGATGATATAAAAATCGCAAAAATTGATGTTGATAAAGCGCCTAATTTATCTAACAGGTATAAAATATTTTCTGTTCCAACTCTTATAATATTTGAAAATGGAAAAGAAGTAAAAAGAACATCAGGCTTTATGAGTGAAGAAGAATTAGAAAAATGGGTGAAGTAGTATGAAAAAAAATAACGGTTTTACACTTATAGAATTATTAGCGGTAATAGCAATTCTTGGAATTTTAGTATCAATTACCACGGTTGCGGTAAATACCTTAAGAAAAAGTCAAGAAGAAAAAAATAAAGAAAACGTTATAAGTAGTATTTTAACTGGAGCCAAAGAATATAACGCAAAGGAAAAGATAGCACTTGATAAAAAAGATGAAAGTAATAGTTCGTATGGCACCGTTGATGTTGATGTTTTAATTAAGGGTAATTACGTTGATTTTGATACTAATAAGTACACAGATCTTTATAGTAAGGTTGTTACTAAAAAACAATGTGATGATAACAAACTTAAAATACAGTATTCTATAAAAATTGGTGATAAAACATATAACGATTGTGGTTGTGAGGGACAGATTTCTAATAATACTTTATCAAAAGAAATTTGTGAAGAACAAAAATAATTTAAGTCTACTTTTAATATAAAAAATAAATTATAAATGATATAAAAATAAGCAAGAAATAACTAAAAAATATTTTTTGCTTTTTCTTTTTACAAAATATTACATTTTTTACCACATTTTTTTCCACAATTCAGCAAAAAATATTGACGTGGGATGGGTTATTTGCTATATTTAACATATAAAATAGTGAGCAGTATTAACTATTTAAAAAAGGAGAAAGAAAAAGGAGAAGGTAGTATGAAATTATTTGAAAATGGAGTTGGAAGACCATCCAACGAAATTAAAAAGAAAAGAAAAATATTTATTGCAAGCATAGTTGCTACAATTGTTATTGTATTAATAATAGGCGGTATCATTTTATTTGGAAAGGTTGATATATTAAATTTGCAAGGAAAAGTTAAAAGAAATAGGCATGATGGTGATAGTCTTATGAAGCTGGATCGATTTAAAGAATATCTTAAAGTAAGTGGATGTGATGTTACAATACCAATAAGAATTACAAGTACTACGAAAGACGTACTGACAATAACCGATATATATATAACATATAATGGCTGGGATAAAAACCTTGAAAGCAATCTAGCTCATGCAAAACAAAGTAACAACAAATTACCTGGAAAAAGTCGAACAGAAGATTATTTACATGTTGATTTGGCTAAAATGAATGCAAAAGGAACTTATGATATCGTTATTTATTTTCAAAGACCAAACGGAAAAAAGTATTATAAAAATGAAAAGTTAAAAGTGACTAACAATAAACTTATAAATGATAATGCTATAAAAAATTGTAAAAACGGTTGGAAAAAAATAGGTGGTTCATGGTATTATGGTTCTAATAACAAGAACTTAACCGGATGGCAAAAACTAG
>CAYOWI010000002.1:0-47775 GCA_964407685.1 uncultured Muribaculaceae bacterium | reverse complement strand
AATGGTCCGGAGAGAAAAGTTGGTTTTATTTTAATAAGAGTGGTAAAATGCTTACCGGATGGCAAAAACTAGAATGGTCCGGAGAGAAAAGTTGGTTTTATTTTAATAAGAGTGGTAAAATGCTTACTGGATGGCAAAAAATAGAATGGTCTGGAGGCACAAATTGGTTTTATTTTGATAGTAAAGGTAGAATGGCTACCGGATGGAAAAAATTAAAATGGACTAGTGGAACGGATTGGTTTTACTTTGACCCGAAAAGTGGATATATGTATGAAAATAAATGTAAAAAAATAGATGGTGTAAATTATTGCTTTGACAAAAATGGAAAATATAGTGTTAAATCTACTAATTCAGTAAATTTAGTTTGTCCTGAATATGCTTTGGTAAATGAGTCTTTTTATTGCTATACTGATTCGAGTGATATAACAATAAGTATTCCTGAGACAAATATAGCTAAGGGTCTTAACAAAGCATTCACAACAACTAATTATGATAAAAAGAAAAGATTACAATACAAGGGGACTGGTACTATGACTGTCTCAGCAAAAGATTTAAATGGTAATTTAGTAGCTGAAAAATATATAACAATAACAAATTCATACACTCCTTCTACATTAACTCTTAATTGTCCATCAAGTGTTAATGTAAATGAAGAATTTGTTTGCTTTACAAATCAACCTGGTGCTAGGATTCGGTTATCAAGTAATGGCTCAAAATTAGCTGGTGGTTATGCAACAAGTAAATATTCTAAAAATGTAGATAAATGGAAGGCATTTAAATTCACTAAAAATGGTACTGTTAAAGTAAGCGTAAGCAAAAGCGGATATAAAACAGTTACTAATACAATAACTGTTAAATAATAACTAATAAAAAATGGTTGGTGTTTAAAACATCTACCATTTTTTCTTAAAAAATAATTTTATTTTTTAAGTATATAGCTTTCTAATTCTTTGGGATAATTATTCTCTTCATATTCAAATTCATAAATTACGTTATCATCATATTCTTTATAAGTAACATTGAATTCTTTTAAAATATAATTAACCTCTTTTATAACGTCATACTTAAATTCTATTCTTTTTTTAACTATCTTTTTAAAAGAAACTATATTTTCATCTTTAATTGCGGAACTAACAGAGTTCGAATATGCTCTTGTAAGACCTCCAGCTCCTAGTTTTATTCCACCAAAATATCTTATTACAATAACTAATACATTGGTTAGGTTTTTATTTTCTAACACGTTTAGAATTGGCATTCCAGCGGTGGATTTAGGTTCACCGTCATCGTTAAAGCGTTTTATGTTACCAATTATATATGCAAAAGGAAAGTGGGTAGCATCTTTATATTCTTTTTTTACTTCATTTATAATGTTATTTGCTTCTAAAACATCATTAACTTTATATAAACAAGCTATGAACCTTGATTTGTTAATGATTGTTTCTTTTTTTATGTTTTTGTTTACAGTAAACACGATATAGATCACCAAAAACATTATAAATCATTATTGCTCACTTTTCAAATATATTATATAATGGATACATAAAAGAAAATGGTGATAGTGCATGATTAATATAAAAACTGATTCTAGAAAAGTAAAGAAAGGTGATATATTTGTAGCTCTTCGGGGTATTGTTGGCGATGGACATAATTTTATCCCAAAGGCAATAGAAAATGGTGCTTCAAAAATCATTGCGGAAGAAGGAGAATATAGTGTTTCTTACGAAATAGTAGATGATACTAGAAAGTATTTAAATAACTATCTAAAGGAGCATTATAATAAATTTTTAGAAGAAATGCACATAATAGGTATTACTGGAACTAACGGAAAAACAACTGGGGCTTATTTAATTTATGACGCTTTAAACAAACTAGAAAAAAAATGCTGTTACATTGGAACGGTTGGTTATTATAGAGAAAAAAAGATTTTTGATTTACCTAATACCACCCCAGAGGTAACAGAAATATATGATATGTTAATTAGTGCCTATGATGAAGGTTATCGTTATGCTGTTATTGAAGCTTCAAGTGAGGGTTTACTTCATAAAAGATTAGAAAACGTTCCTTTTGAATATGCCATTTTTACTAATTTAACGCAAGATCATTTAAATATTCATGGTACCATGGAAAATTATGCAAAGTGTAAACAAAAACTATTTGAGAATATAAAACTAGGTGGTAAGGCAATAGTAAATTATGATGATGTAAATAAAAATATATTTTTATTAGACCGCAATACTAATATAACCTATGGCTTTACTGGTGGTAATTATAGAGTTACGGATTATCAAATGAGTATTATGGGAACTAGTTTTACATTTATAAATGAAGGTGTAAAACAAAATATAAAGGTACCACTAATTGGTAAATACAACATATATAACGTTTTAACCGCAATAATCGTATTAAATGAACTAGGCTTTACATATTCAAGTATTTATGATGTATTACTTCATATAAATGCTCCTTCTGGTAGAATGGATATGATCGAATACAAGAATAACAGAATAATAATAGATTATGCACATACGCCAGATGCTGTTGAAAATGTAATAAGTACCGTAAAAGAAGTGTGTGATGGTCATGTTTACACGGTGTTTGGATGTACTGGTGATCGTGATAGGACAAAAAGACCAATAATGACTAAAATAGTAACTGATTTAAGTGATATGTCAATTATTACTTGTGATGATATTCATAACGAAGATCCAAATAAAATAGTAGAAGACATGTTAAAGGGATTAATTAATACTAATTATGAAGTTGAACTGGATAGAAAAAAAGCTATTATTAAAGGAATAAAATTACTGGATACCAACGATGCTCTGCTTATATTAGGCAAGGGCCACGAAGAGGTAATGATAATAAAAGATAATAAAAGAATTCCATTTAATGATAAGAAGACGGTATTAGAATACTTAGAAAGTAAAAAAGTAATAAGAATAGAAAAAATAGATGATTAGGTGACAACATGGAAATAGGAGATATTGTTAGTATTAAAAATATTTGTTTTGTTGAAGGAAATATAGATCATGCGTATCGTACGGGAAGGCCTTGTGTTTTCATTGATGAAGATAATGAGCATATGTACTTTTTGCCTTTATCTAACACAAAAAAACGTTAAAAATAAAAAAGGCGCATTTATCGAACCAAATAAAGATAATAACTTATTAAAAACTTCTCATTTAAACTATAAGCAGTTAATTATAAAGCCAATCGCTTTTTATGCAGTTAGAGCTTTTATTGATAAAGATACGATGTATAAAATATTTGTAGAAATCACTAAATTTTTTAAGGAGATTAGAAGTGAAAACGATAGTAAGGTGTTAGAATTAGCACATGATTTTATAAATAAAAGTTATTGTGATGCAGATGCGCCTAAAAGTAAAGGTTACTTAAAATAAAAGATAAACTTTACTTTTTTTGTATGCTATAATATTTTTAGGTGATTTATTATGGATAAAATAAGGGAAAAATTAAAACTTTTAACTACAAAGCCTGGTTGTTATTTAATGAAAAATATCAATGGTCAAATAATATATGTAGGTAAAGCTAAAAATTTAAAAAGAAGAGTATCATCGTATTTTAATAGGGAACATACTGGTAAAACAAAAGCCTTAGTAGAAAATATAAAAGATTTCGAATATATTGTAACTGCAACCGAAGTAGAGTCTTTATTACTTGAAATTAATTTAATAAAAAAATATTCACCAAAATATAATATAATGTTAAAAGATAATAAATCATATCCATACATAGAAATAACTAATGATAAATATCCTAGATTAATTATATCAAGACCTAGAAAAATCAAAGAACATAAGGGTAAATTATTTGGTCCCTATCCTAATGCTTATGCAGCAAGGCGTATAGTTGAACTATTAAACAGGATCTATCCGTTTAGAAAATGTCATACCATGGATAAAAAAGTATGTTTATATTATCATATTGGGCAATGTCTAGGATATTGTGAAAAAAAACTTTCTGATAATATCGTTAAGGATATGGTAGGTGAAGTAACTAGCTTTTTAAAGGGAAATTATGATGATGTTAGAGTTAAGATTAAAAATCTTATGCAAGAAGCATCAGATAGCCTAAATTTTGAAAGAGCAATTGAATATAAGGAAATGCTTGAATACATTGATAAAGTATTAGAAAAACAAAAAATAAGCTTGAATGATAATGTTACAAGGGACGTTATCAATTATTACGTAAAAAATGATTATATATCTTTTCAAGTTCTTCATTTAAGAGATGGAAGAATAAATATGAGGGATGGTGAAGTATTTTTGCTAGTTGGTGAAATAGAAGATACTTTATCTTATTTTGTTACTAGTTTTTATGATAAAAATGAGGTCCCAAAAGAAATATTAGTAAGCGGTGAATTTGATGCTAATTTATTAGAAAGTGTATTAAATACTAAAGTGCTTGTCCCACAAAGAGGGCTTAAGAAAGAATTAGTAGATATGGCTTATGATAATGCCAAAGTTGTTTTAGAAGAAAAGTTTGAACTTATAGTCCGTGATGAAAGAAGAACCTTTGATGCAAATGAAGAGTTAGGTAAACTAGTTGGTATTCCTAATTTAAAAAGGATAGAAACGTTTGATAACGCACATTTATTTGGTACTTTTACGGTAAGCGGGATGGTTGTTTTTACAAATGGTAAACCAGATAAAAAAGAGTATCGTAAATATAAAATAAATTCTGGTTCTAAAGATGATTATCATACCATGCAAGAAGTTATTTATAGAAGATATTATAAAGTGCTTCACGACGGGTTAGAAAAACCTGATTTAATAATCGTTGATGGTGGAATAATTCAAGTAAATGCCACTAAAGAAATACTTGATAGTTTGTATTTGGATATACCAGTATTAGGTTTAAAGAAAAATGATAAGCATACTACTACCGCTTTGATAGATCAACAAAAGGAATACGAAATAGATAAAACTTCAGATGTATTTCACCTTTTAACTAGAATACAAGATGAAGTGCATAGATATACGATTGCTTATCATAAGGATATTAGAAGCAAGGGCAGTCTATCAAGTGTTTTAGATAACGTGCCCGGAATTGGGGAGGCAAGAAAAAGAACATTATTAAAAAAGTATAAAACAATTACTAAGTTAAAAAATTTAACTAAAGAAGAATTAGAAAAAGATTTACCAGATAAGGTAGCAAAAGATTTGCATGAGTTTTTAAAAAAATATGAAAAAGATTAGAAAATTCTAATCTTTTTTTATGTTTTAGCGTGATTTTAAAAAATATGTCTAATAAGTAAAGTAGAGGGTGGTGAAAATAACTAGTAAGCTATCTTCTATAAAAATATTTTAAACAAAAAGGAGGTTATATGTTTAAAAAAATTATTATTGGGTGTTTTATTATAATTATTGTGGCATTAGAAACGTTTCTTTTAGGTACTAAAAAGAATAAAGAATCAGGGGAGGTTAAAATAACTATACCTGTTCAAGAAAAAAAAGAATTTTACGTAAGTATTGTACCAAAAGTGGAACATGAAATAGTAAATGAGCTAGCGGTTAATACAAATGTTAATACTAAACCTTTAGTTGATATTTCTAATGAAAACAATAATAATATTAATAACAATGATGTTAGTGAAGTATCAAATGAAATTGATAACGTAGTTAAAAACGAAACCTATCAAGTAGAAAACCTAAAAGAAAAAGAAGAGACTACTTTAAATCCTGTTGCTGACAGATTAGAAGAACAATCGGAAGAAGAAAATATTGATTTAAAATCAGTTGTTATTGAAAATGTGAATGAAATCAATGAAAAAGAAGATAAGATTATAAATCAAGATGCTTCTTTAATCATGGAAGAAACAGAAACAAAAGATGAAGTGATTGAAAAACCTACTATTGTGTTAAAAAATGGTTTTATTAATGAAAATAATGTTACATATTATTATGAAAATGATATTAAGGTAACGGGTATTAAAAATATAAATGGTGTTAATAATTATTTTTCACCATCTGGTAAGTATTTGGGAACTAACAACATAAAGGTAATAGATGTTAGCTATTACCAAGGAATTATTGACTGGGATTTATTCGTAAGAGAAAGTGATTGTTATGGTGTGATATTAAGACTTGGTTATTTTAATACGTTAGATAAGATGTTTGAAAGAAACATAAGGGAATTAAAAAGGCTTAATATTCCATATGGAATTTATTTATTTAGTTATTCTACTACTTTAAATGGAGCCGTTAAAGAAGCGAATTTCACTAAAAATATGATTGATAAATATGATTTAAACCCTAGTTTAGGTATATATTATGACATTGAAAGTTGGAATACTAAAACCAGTAATTCAAATAGTATTACAAAAGATATGTATGATAGTATTATTCAGTATTATGTAAATAGTGTAAGTAATCATATAAATTATAAGTATAAAGTAAAAGTGTATTCAGGTAGGTGGTATGCGATGAATAGATTAGGTAATATATCAAAAAAATACGTAGATTGGGTAGCAGAATATAATAATACTTGTAAATATGATAGTAAATATTCTATGTGGCAGTATACTTCTAAAGGAAGTATACCAGGTATAAATGGTAACGTTGATGTAAGTTACTTATATTAGTTAAAACTAAAATTACAATTACATCTTGTTTTAAGTAAATAATTTTCCCGTCTTAATTATAAACAGCCCCAATTAAAACCTTGACTGGGGGGGGGGTATATGCTATTATAAACATGATAATAATAGAAAAGGAGAAGTAAAAATGATAAATAATAAGAAAAGTAAAATATTAATAGGATGTTTAGCACTACTACTAGTTTTATCAGTTGGATATGCGTACTTTAGCCAAAATATAACTATTAATGGAACAGCTACTGCTAAAGGAAGTTTTGACATATCTTATACTTGCCAAGTTACGGGAGGTACAGGAATGTGCAATATAGAAGGAAACAAAATAACTACAACAAGTATGATATCAAAACCTAATGAAAATATAGAATACCTTGTTACGCTAACAAATAATGGTACAATACCAGCAGTATTAAAAACGATTGATTCACCTAATAATTATGGAGTTGATGAAAATAATAACTTTGTTAGTCCCGGAGATTATTTTTACTTAGATAAGGCAACCTTATTATATGGTATTTATTCTATTTATGTAAATGATAGTGAATTTACTGGCGATTCTGAAGTAGAAAATAAAAAAATAACATTACAACCAGGAGACTCAATAGAGTTATTAATAAGTCATGTTTGGGCTGATTATGATGGTAACATAGACCTGTTTAATCCAATTGGTATTACTGAACAGCCTAAATTGCCAAAAGAAGGTGTTACTATGAAATATGACATAGTATTAGGATTTGGACAAATAATAAATGAATAGCAAAAAAGATCTATCGTAGATCTTTTTTAAAACCATCTTCTAGGTGGATAAGGATAATAAGGTCCTGGTCTATAAGGTCCTGGTTGATAGTAGTATACAGGTGGTCTATTATTCCAAAACGATGGAGCTAATGCCGCGCCTGTTACGCCGCCTAATAAAAACGGAAATACAAAACCACCAGCTAATCTTTCGTCATTAGAGTTAGTTGTTTGATAGTTTGTTGGCAAATAGTAGCCATACACGTTACTATTTTGTGGTATATTATTAGAAATTTGATATCCTTGATTCAATTAAATCACCTTCCTCTAAAATAGTATATGTTATAACAAATAAAGTGACATAAGCATAATAAAAATGGTATAATTGTATTTAAGTAAAAAAAGATGTTAGGAAGTGTTAAAAATTGGGAAAAGTTAGAGTAATGGATGATGGCTTAGCTAATAAAATAGCGGCTGGGGAAGTAGTAGAAAAATGTGTATCGGTTGTTAAAGAGTTAGTTGAAAACAGTGTTGATGCTGGTGCAGATGAAATAAAAATAGAGATTAAAGAAGCCGGTATAAAATTTATAAAGGTAATTGATAATGGTTTTGGTATGGATCACGAAGATGCTCTTTTAGCTTTTCAAAGACACGCTACTAGTAAACTTTTAGATGAGATGTCACTTTTTAGAATATCATCTTTAGGATTTAGAGGGGAAGCTCTTCCTTCAATTGCATCAGTATCCGAAGTTACCCTTAAAACTTCTACTGGTGATGTTGGTACCAGGATAGAAATAAAAGGAGGAAAATTAATAAAAGATGAAGCCTCCGATGCAAGACGCGGAACCGAAATAACGGTTGAAAACCTATTTTATAATACTCCAGCAAGATTTAAATATTTAAATAGTATTTATAGTGAACTTGCAAATATTTTAGAATACGTAAATAAGATGGCTCTTTCTTATCCGGAAAAAAAGTTTACTTTAATAAGCGATGATAAAGTCTTATTAAATACCGACGGATCGGGCAACTTACTTAAGGTAATAAAAGAAATATATGGTAGTGATGTAGCTAGAAAAATGAGAAAGATATCAATATTCAATGACGATTATGACGTCGACGGTTTTATTTCCTTACCAGAAGTTACAAGGTCTTCTAGAAATCATATGATAACGCTTGTTAATAATCGGGTAGTAAGAAACGTTGATTTAAACAGAGCGATAAATGACGCATATCATACTTATAAGCCAGAATCTAGATACCCTATAGTTGTTCTTAACATTAATACTGATCCTTCACTTGTTGATGTTAACGTACATCCGTCTAAATTAGATATCAAATTTAGTAACTTTGATGATTTAAAGGCTTTAATTAAAAATGGAATTAAAGACGTTTTAGATAAAGCTTTATTAATCCCTAAAATAGAAAAGAAAGAGATAAAAGAAGAAAGACCAAAAGTGGAATTACAACAATTAAATCTTGAAAGAAAAAGTGTTATAGAAAGTAGTACCATCGATTATTCTATATTTGATGAGCCTGTTATGGAAGTTAATGAAGATATAGTAAACTATAATCAAGAAAATGAGGTAGTTTCTAATGATGAGCCAAAGAAAAAAGTTGTTATGCCGGAAATGTATCCAGTAGGTCTTGCTAAGGGTACGTACATAATATGCCATAATGAACTGGGTATGTATTTAATAGATCAACATGCTGCCAAGGAACGAATTAATTATGAAGGATATAAAAAGGCATTTGGAAATCCTAATCATAGTAGTATTAGAATGTTAATTCCGTTAACATTAGAATTTCCATCGAATGAATTTATTATAATAAAACAAAATATAAACATTTTAAAAGATATGCATTTTGATATTGAAGAAAGTGGAATCAATACCTTTGTCATAAAAGAACATCCAACTTGGATAAAGGAAGGTTATGAAGTAGATAGCATAAAGAAAATAATCGAGGTATTAATAAGTGAGGAAAAAAACTTTTCAATAGAAAAATTCAGGGAAAAAGCAGCTATTATGCTTAGTTGTAAAATGGCGATAAAAGCAAACATGAACATAAGTAAAGAAGAAATGGAAGCTTTAATTGATGATTTGAGAAAATGTGAAAATCCATATACATGTCCGCATGGAAGGCCAACGACTATTTTTTATAGTAATTATGAACTTGAAAAAATGTTTAAGAGAGCTATGTAATTTGACATGGCTTTATTTTTATGTATAATAACTATTATTGGTGAATTATGAAAAATATATATTTAACAAGTAAACAAATAAATAGACTAGAACCGATCTCAAGTGGTAACTTTGGTTCTTGTTTTAATTATAAAAATGGAGTTTTAAAAGTATTTAATTATGACATAGATTCTGATATGTTGTCAGACATTAATAAGAATTTAAAAAGAGAATCTAATATTGTAATGTATCCAAAGCGTAAATTATATATGGTAGAACATTTAAAAGTAAAACCTAGTGGGTATTATATGAATAAAGCTCCTGGAATTGATCTTGAAACTATGAAATTTAATATATTAACTGGAGTAACAGATTTTTCATTTGATGATTTTTTAAAGTTATATTATGATAAATTTATACCTGAATTAAAAAAAGAAAATGCGTTGTTAAATGATGTAAAAATGGCACATATATTTATTGATGATAATTTTTATTTAATAGATACAGATTTTTATTCAGATGCTCTTAGTTCAAGTGATGAAACTTATAAAAAAAATTTATTAGAAGTTAATTCTTGTTTTCGCAACTTTTTATGTTATTTTTCTATACATCTTGTTCCTAATTATGGGCTTTTTACAGATGAAGATATGCAAAAACTTCAAAATGAAAAATATCTTGATGATAAAATTAATTATATAAAAAGATTAACTAATGGTTCTATTGATACTTTTGGAAAATTAAATGAATATAAAAGAGGGTGATATTATGATAATAGCAATAGTTGGACCTACCGGAGTTGGAAAAACAAAAATGTCTGTTTGCCTTGCTAAAAAATATGATGCAGAAATAATAAGTTGTGATAGTATGCAAATATATAAAAAAATGGATATTGGAACTGCTAAGGTAACAGAAGAAGAAAAAGAAGGTGTTAAACATCATTTAATTGACATAAAAGATGTTAGCAAAGATTACTCTGTATATGATTATCAAAAGGACGCCAGATATGTTCTTGATAAATTATTATCTAATAATAGGAACGTGATAATAGTAGGAGGAACTGGACTATATTTAAAGGCTTTACTATATGACTACAATTTTAATGAAACGGATGATAATTTAAAAAAGGATCTTTCTTCTTATACTAATGAAGAATTATATAAGATGGTATTAAATATTGATAAAGAGTCTAAAATTCATGTTAATAATAGACAAAGATTAGAAAGTTTTTTAAATAATCATAAAATTGGTGAAGAAAAAAAAGTAAGTGAATTGCTATATAAAGATGTAAAAATAATTGGTCTTACAAGACCTAGAGAAGAACTTTATGAAGCAATTAATAATAGAGTCGATGAAATGATTAGTAATGGGTTAATAGATGAAGCAAAATATTTTTATGACAAGAAAATACGTAGTAAAGCGATTAACACTGCTATTGCATATAAAGAGTTATATATGTATTTTGATGGAAAGATAACCTTAAATGATGCCATTAATCTAATTAAGCAAAGATCTCGTAATTATGCTAAAAGACAGTATACTTGGTTTAAACATCAATTAAGTGTAAAATGGTTTAATGTAGATGTAACTAATTTTAATAAAACTATAGAAGAAGTTGTTTGCTTTTTAGAAAATAAAGGAGCTATTTAAGCTCCTTTATTATTTTGCTTCTACATATATTTTTTCATCAAAAGTATGTTCGGCATTTGAAATATTTTTAAGAGTATTAGTATTGATTAAAAAATATTTATCACTTAATATATTAGATCCATCACTGGTTATTGGATCATCCCAGGTAAGATCTAAATGCCACCAAGAACCGTCAACATAAACTAAGTTCCAAACATGCGTATTAGATGATATACGATAATTTTTTACGTTCATTTTTTCTAAAAATAGGCTCATTGCATCCGCATAACCACTACAAATTCCAACACCATCAAATAATACCCCATACGCCGTTGACGAGTTAATGGATGAAAGCCCAGTTGTGTTACTAGAATCATACTTAGTATTATTAATTATATAATCATGAAATATTTTTATGTTTTCCTTAACGTTTTTGCTAGTATTATAATTTTTGCCATATATTTCGTCTACTTTTTCACTGATTTTTTTTATTTGTTCTTTTGTGTAACGACTTTCTTTTTTTAAAATGATTCTTCCGGTATTATTAAACGTTGTGTTTACCTTGTTAAAGGTATTAAAAGGATGAACAAAATTACTTAAATCGGTAAGGTAAGTATTATTTTCTACCATTTTTTTAACGTCATTTACGCAAGAAAGATAATCAGGATCACATTTAATGGTGTATTCTTCCCAGCCAGCATCCAAGAACGTATATATTGCATTTTTTGCATCATCTTCGTTTTTGATGGTGGTATTTTCATTTATTTTTAAATATCCATAGTTTTCTTTTTTTCGGTAAATATTATCGCTTAGATTCTGCTTTATATCAGGGACAAAGTATTTTGTATATACGTATTCAAGCTTATTAGTAAGTAAATAATAATTATCATATATTAAATAAGCGGTAATTACAATTATTATTACCGTGATTGTTAATTTTAGTATTTTTTTTATTCTCATATCATCACCATACTAATTATATCAGTAAAGCATAAAAAAAAGAAGTAAAATTACTTCGTTTCATTTACTTTTTTTGATAATCTAGACTTAAGACGAGCAGCCTTATTTTTTGTTATAATCCCTTGACCTAAAGCTTTGTCAATTCTTTTGTTAGCGGTGTTTAGGTTTTCTTTTGTAGCTTCTTTATCAGCTTTTTTAACAGCTGTTTTCATCGCACCCTTTTTTAAAATGTTAGCATCATGTTTTACGCTAGTAACCTTAACCCTTTTTTTAGCGCTTTTAATATTTGGCATTTTTTCACCTCCTGGCGTTTTCATAACTTCTTATAGTTTAACAAAAAAAATATAAAAAATCAATAATAAATACTATTTTTGGTAAAAATAAAAATGGGTGAGGAATTAATGCATAAAATAGATTTAGAAAAATACGAAATAAGAACCGATATGGCAATTGATTTAACCGAAAAAGATGGGAAAACATATAAGCCTAAAACCTACGTTAAAAATGGTGTTAAAGTATCTTGGATTGAATTAGAAGAAAATAATAACATAGGAAAAAAGCCAGGTAGCTATTTAACACTAGAGTTTGATGATGTAACAGATGATGATTCAAAAAAAATAGTAGCGAATGTCTTTAAAGAAGAATTATCCTCTATGCTTTTTAAATTTGGTTTTACTAATCAAACAAAAACTTTGGTAATTGGTCTTGGCAACGTAAAGTCAACTCCTGATGCCTTAGGACCATTTGTTTCAGATAAAATAATTGTTACTAAGCATTTTTTTGACATGGGATTATCAGTTGAAAAAGGTTTTTCTTGTGTTTCCACGTTTTATCCTGGTGTTACTGGAACGACTGGAATAGAAACAAGTGATTTAATAAATGGCGTTAAGAATGTTTCAAACCCGGATTTAATAATCGTGGTTGATGCACTTGCTTCTTCTTCGATATCAAGGGTAAATAAAAGTATTCAAGTATCAAGTGCTGGTATATCACCAGGAAGCGGAATAGGAAATAAAAGAAAAGAAATTTCAAAAGATACTTTAGGGGTACCAGTAATTGCGATTGGCGTTCCAACGGTTACTTCAGCTTCTGTTATTGTTTCTGATACAATTAATTATATGATTAAAAATTATGCTTATAATAAAAACTTTATTAATAGCAAAGCATCAAAGCTGGTTAAAGGACCTGTTAATTATTTAAATAAAAAAGTAGCTGCGTCAAACGATGATAAAAAAACCTTTCTTGGACTTGTGGGGTTATTAAGCGAAGAAGAGTTATTAAGTTTAACGTATGAGGTTTTAACACCAATAGGTTATAATCTTATGGTAACACCAAAAGAGGTGGATTTTGTAATAGAACGATTAAGTGACGTTATAAGTTATGGAATAAATCATAGCTTGCATGAAATATAAAAACATTATTTACTTCGACAATAATGACGACCTTGCTATGTTAATTTAAATTAGAAGGTGATCATTATGAAAAGATTTAAATCAAGAAAAATAAAAAAGAAAAAGCGGATATATATTTATTTGTTCGTGTTCTTTTTTGTTTTTTCATATATTTTTGTTATGTTTTATTTATCTAAAAACCGACTTAACAAAAATATACTAAGTACTAAGATTAATTATGTTAATTTTAGTTTTGTTAATTTTTTGTCTGATAAAACCACTGAAATAATTAATAAACCTGTTAGTTTGCTTGATGTAAACGTAAGAAACGCATCATATAAAAGTGGTAAAAAAAAGAATAGTAGTTTAAACGAAGATAATGTAAAAAAAGTAAACGTTGTAAAAAACTTTAACCCAGTAATATATGTTTATAATACACATCAAAGCGAAAATTACACAGATTATACAGTTTTAGATGCGGCTTCTTATTTAGCTAACAAGTTAAACGATAGTGGATTAGATACCTTTTTTGAAGAACAAAGTGTAACTGCCTTTTTACAAACTAATAATATGAAATATTATAAATCATACCTAGTTTCAAGAAAATATTTAGAAGAGGCTAAAGAAAGGTATCCAAGTATAGTTTATTTTTTTGATATACATAGAGATGCTTTAAGTAAGGAAAAAAGCACGATAGCGGTAAATGGTAAAAAATATGCTAAAGTAATGTTTATTGTTGGCACTGATAATAAGGGATATGAGTCTAATTTGAAAAATGCCGAAAAGTTAAATGGTATTGTTAATAATATGGTTTCGGGAATAACAAGAGGAGTAATAAAAAAAGGTGGCTCTGGAGTTAACGGGGTATATAATCAGGACGTATCTGTAAACTCGTTTTTAATAGAAATAGGAGGAAATAACAACAA
Source organism: uncultured Muribaculaceae bacterium (assembly GCA_964407685.1). Taxonomy (GTDB): domain Bacteria; phylum Bacillota_I; class Bacilli_A; order RF39; family UBA660; genus Aphodocola. The sequence goes on along the minus strand of CAYOWI010000002.1, from coordinate 33,338 downwards.
CAAAGAAGAAGTTATAAATACCTTAGATATCATTATAAGGGCTATAACAGAGTACGTAAGAGGTGTTGTATGATAAGTTATAAAAAAATATTTCATGGGTTTATATGGCTTTTGTTTTTAGGCTTTTTAGTATTATATTTTGCACAAGCTGGAGGTTATTATGAAGATTTAAATAATAAAAAATCATCGCTTACAAAAGAAAAAATTAAAGAATTTGAAAAAGACGTAAAAACTGGTAAAGAAATAAAAGTAGAAAACTACGTAGTTGATATAAAAAAAGATTATGGTAACAAAATTTCTTCATTTGGTCTTTTTACTTCCAAAACCTTTGCAAAAGGATTTAAATGGGGAATAAATAATCTGTTTAATGGAATTGATAAAATGGTAAATGATTAACATATTTACTATTTTGTCTTTTTTCGTATCAAAAAATATATTTTCTCTAAACAAAAAATTAGAAATAGTAACAAATATTATTCAATTTATTAATTTTTGCGCATTTTATCAATTTGAATTAGTAAAAAATATTTTATATAGTGTTTTTAGTGGAGGTTAAAAATATGTTTACAAGATTAGATACAAAAGAAAATACTATAGAAAGATTAAAAAGAGAAAATAAAGTTGTTCCATTTTTATTTGATCCGGTATTTAAAAGTATATTAAAAGATAAGAATGCAAGGGGAATACTTTCATTTTTAATTAGTGAAATAACCGGTTTGGATAAAGACTACGTAATGAAAAATATTGATTTTAAAGATAATGAGTTAAAAAAATATAAATATTTAGAAAAAGGAAAAGTAGCAGATTTGATAGTTTATATTGAGAGTAATATTATTAATATAGAGGCAAATCGAACTTTAAATAATGGGGTAATAGAAAAAAATAATAGTTATCATTATAAAATAGCATCGGAAATAATAAATAATAGTATATCGCCATTAGTCATACAGATAAATATTGATAGGAAAAATAAATTTGATAAATTGATAACAAAATTCCAATTAAGGGATGAAAGTGGAAAGTACACAATTGATAATAAATTTATTAATTATCATATAAATATAGAAAAGGCTTTGAAAAAGAGTTATAATGAAGATAAATTAACAAGGTTTGAAAAATTTTTAATACTTATGGTAACCGAAGATAAAGATATATTAAGAAAAATAGCCAAAGGTGATAAGGAGATGAATTATATGGTTAATAAAATAGAAGAAATGGCCTTAAATGACGGAATCGTTGGTTTGTATGATAAGGAAAAGGCTCAAGAAAGAGTAAACGAAATAAATAAGATGGAAGCGATTAAAGAAGGCCTTGAAGAAGGAATGAAAAAAGGCATAAAGGAGGGCATAAAGGAAGGTATAAAGGAAGGTATAAAGGAAGGTATAACCCAAGGAAAAAAAGAGGGAATAAAAGAAGGCGAGGTTAATGCAAAAAAAGAAATGGCAAGAAATATGATAAAAGAAAAAATGAATGTAGAATTAATAAGAAAAATAACCGGTTTTTCAGAAGAAGAAATAAAAAAATTATATTAAGAAAGAAAATAATGAATGTATAGGGAATAAAATCTTATACATTTTTATTTTGTTAAAAGTAAGAAGAAAAAACCTTACTTAATTGACTAATTATTTATTTTTTAGTATTCTTATAGTAGGAGAACACTATGAAAAATATATTTAAAAAAAAGAAAAACGTGGTAATATTAGCCATATTATTCACAATAATATTTGTAATTGTATTTAGTATATTTATAACAAACAATAAAACCAATAAATTATCTGGAAATGTTATAATTCCGGTAAATAGCTCATTTACGGATAATGAGTTTTATTCGTGCGTTGTAAATGCTTATAATGAAGAAAATAATACTAATTATGGATATGATTATAATTTATCTGACGAACAGTTAGCAAGCATTAAAAAGGTTGATTGTAATAATGCTAATACTTATTTGTATAAAGGTGATATTTTTGAGGATGGTGCAAAGTATGTGAATAACGGTACTTTAATTTATCCAGATAGTGAAACAAAGGTAGAAACATGGTTAGGAATACCAAACAGTTACCTGGATAATTTTATTAATATTAGTATGGTTGATAATTTATATACAAAATCCTCATATGACATTGGAAACATAGACGGAGTAGGAAAATTAACGGGACTTAAAGAATTGTATCTTGATGAAGCTCACGTTATTATTAAAGACGAATTTATTTTTAAAAATAATGTTAATCTAGAAACGCTTAAAATTAATTTAGAACATGCATCTATGGGTGGAAAAGCAATTAATCTTTCTTCTAACATAAATTTAAAAACACTTTATTATTATTCTGATATAGGGATAACTGATTATCCGGAACAATTTAAAAAAAGAAATTTAAATGAAGATATAACTTTATTTTTATATGGTGACTCATATGGTGACATTACAAATGCAAATATAAAAAATTTGCAAGGTGTTAGTAGGCTTGGAATAATAAATTGTAATAAAAAGAATTATTCTTATGTTAAGGAGCTTGTTAATTTGAAAAACTTAATAATTACTACGCCATATGATTATGATTATAATAATGATTTTGTCCCAATATCGGATTTTGCTTCAATAAGTAATTTAGAAACACTTTATTATCAAGGAAAAATGGATTATCTTAGTTCGACAGGAACTTTGCCTAAGATGGAAAAATTAAAAAAGTTATATTTAAATGTAGATGGTGATTTAGATAATTTTAATTTTGAAAATGTAAGTAACGTAGAATATCTTTCCTTAAAAGATGACTATTGTGAAGATAAAGATAAAAGAATAATGGAATTAAATGGATTTTCTTCTTTAAACAAATTAAAGTATTTAAACATAGAAAATTTTTGTTTAAATAATTTAACTGGTATAGAGGTTTTAACAAATTTAGAAACTTTAGTGGGTTCTGATCTAAAATTAAACAACAAGGTGGGTAGTATAAAAAATTTCAAGGGTAGTGTTAATAATTATGCTAATTTACCAAATCTAAGATCTTGGTATACGTATGGTTATCTTAACGAAAGTCCAAAAAGAACATTTAGTGAAGAAGAAATTAAGATTATAAAAAATCTTAACTATATTGTTTGCCCGTATTTTAACTATATAATATCTAATATTGAAGAAGGAGAATTTAATAATTTAGAGTATTTATATGTTAATGGTATTTCGCAAGAAAATTTAAATAAATTAGTTAATTTAAAAGAGCTAGAAGTTTTTGACACGAACGTTTTAAATATAGAAAATAATAAAAAACTGCAAAAAGTATATGGGTATAATTTTACTGGCTTTAGTGATCTGGTAGACTTAGAAATTTTTGTTGGAGCAATATTATCGGATGAAAAAGGCGTAAATAAATTTAAAGCTAATATACCGCAGGAAAATTTATCTTATTATGAAGAAAATTATTTTAGCAAAATAGTTCCTTCTAATACAAAAAAATTAACAAAACTTAAGTTTTTTGCTAATCAATATGGTAATATGTTTACAAATTTTAACATTATAAGTAATTTGGATTTTTCAAATAATCTTAATTTAGAATATTTGCGCATAGTAAATGCTTATCCTGGTAATGATGCTAAAATGGATGTTTCTAAGTGCTCTAATTTAAGATATTTATATCATGAAGGAAATCTTGAGAGCTTAGATATTTCTAATAATAAGAAATTAGCTTTTATAAACACTATTATTCCTAATAAAAAAATCATTTCAAATAATAGGATAGACCTTAGAGCTTTATATAATCTGCCCGAACAAATTAAGTTTTCTAACTTCTTGTCTGAAAGTGCTGCTTTAGATGGTGATATAATGATAATCAATAATCCTGGGCATACTGATTTTAAGGTAGATTTTACAAATACATCTGCTTACAATTCTGTATCTTGGAATAGTGACTCTAATATTACTATATCCGAAAATTTACTTTTTCTTAATGTATCATCAGTTGAAATGGATGTTAATAATGATAAAATGTATATATTTACTAATGGGGTAAATAAAGAAAAAAATATAATAAGAGGTACTAATTTATCTTCTTATGTGTTAGAAAATGAAGAGGAATTTAGTAAAATTTATATGTATGTAGATAAGAATAATTTAGTTATTGCAAACAAAGGATCCGAGGTTTTAAAATACGAATTAGTAAAAGTGCTATCTTCTAAATATGAAGTAAAAGATAGTGAGATAAGGTATCTTGGAGATTTTGATATATCTAACGTAAGAATTATAAACGCAAATTATGAAATAGAAGATAATGTTTTAAAAATAATTAAAGGGGAAAACTTAGTAAAAGAATATAAATTAGTTCAGGAAGATGCTATGCTTGGTGACGTAAATAATGATGGTAAAATCTCAATATCGGATTTAACAAAACAATATAAACATGTAAAATACACATTTGATTTAGAAGGCAAAGACTTTTATAGAGCTGATATTAATACTGATGACGATGTTACAATTACCGATGTAAGCCTATTATATAAGATATTAAAAGAAAATGCGGGTGATTAACATGAAGGTTAAAAAAAATATAATAACCACAACAATTTTAATGATAATAATGTTATTTATTACCGTTTTATTCATTATTAATCCGTTTAATTCATTAAAATTAAGGGGTAATGTAGAAATTGGAAATAGTGCTTTTTCTGATCAGTATTTTTACTCAGATGTAGTTTATAGTTATTTTAGCAGTTTATATAAATCTGATGTAAAAGCTTTATATAGTGCTTTTTATGATAGTTATGAGGCAGAAATTACTGATTTATACTTTGCGACGGGTTTAAACTACAATAATTTGTATATGATGAAACTATCTGATTCCGATTTAAATGTGATTACAGAATTATATTTAAATAGTAAATTTATTTCTAATCTTAAAGGAATAGAAAGATTAAGTAATTTAACTAGCTTATATAGTTCGTCTAATTTAACTAAGTATGATTTATCAAGTAATAGTAAATTAACAGATTTATATATTAGAAGTGATAATTATGTTAACGATATTTCTTTGCCTAATAATAATATTTTAAAAGATGCCTCTATTAGTTGCTCTAAATATGAGTTGCGGGGTGGTGGATATGCTTGGGCTGTTTTTAATATATTTGACGGCAGTTTAAAAGTATCTGACATAAAATCGATTAATTTTAACAATCTAGATATTAAAATATACAGTGATATCAATATTACGGATGAGGTTTTAGATAATTTAAATGCTCCTGATTTAACTGGGAAGTATTTGGTTTTACGAGGTAAAGATATTGAGTTAAAGTACAAAATAACTTATACGCCTAATAGTAGTGGTAGTAATAACGCTGTTACTTCTGATAAGTTTTTATATAGCAAAATAATAGAAGAATATAATAAAGAATATAATACTAGCTATGATAAAACTCATGAGTTATCAAAAGAAGAAGCAAGTAAATTAAAACACTTAGATATTACTTGCTCCACTAATAAAATAGAAACTTTAGAAGGATTAGAATATTATACTGGATTAGAAACTTTAAAAATAAATAACTGCGGATTAGCAGAATTTTATGATTATTCATTTAAAAATTTAAAAAAACTAGATTTATCTAATAATGATATAACCGAGTTTGCAAATCTTGATTCAATGTTTTTAGAAAAAATAAACTTAAGTAATAATGCTAATTTAATTAATATATCAGCAGCTTCTTTTTTACTTGAAGAAATAAACATTGATAATGATAACTTAATATCTAATATAATGGTTTTATCACCAAAATTATCTAAAATTAATGGTATAGAAAAGCTTGATTTACAAATGCTAGTATTGCCTTATTCGAATTTAACTAACTTAGATATAACAAATATGAATAATTTACAGATGATGTCTTTTGCAAATTCTAATATTACAAAGAATAATTTAAATATTTTGGTAGGACAAAGTAAAGGACTTAATTATAAACTTAAAATGCCTGAGGCATATTACATAGATGAAACATATAATGAAGATGATTATATAGCAACTATAGATAATAATATTATAACGGCAAACAACGTTGGTGAAACCGTGTTCACAAAGTATTATAATGCCTTAAATTGGATGGATTTTGGTAGTTCTTCAGGACCAGCCACAGATTTATCTCCGGTTAAAGTGTATGTAAATGTATATAATATTAAATCAAGTAAGTTTTTAGTAAATAAAGAATTTAATTATATATATACTAAAGATGAGACAAATGATAATGTGATTAAAAGATATGTAAAAATATATGGTGATAGTGTAAAAAAAATATATGATGATAAAAAGAAGCAAATTAGTATAGAAAAAAATGATGAAAAAATCTTTACTTTCGATATAGTAAGTATAACTAGTGATGATTACGAAATCAATAATAACATAATAAAATATAAAGGCGATTTTGATATTAATAAAATAAAAATTACTAATGCTACTGCTAATATTATAGATGATAAATTACAATTAACATGTAATGGGGCTTTAGTAGATACATTCACGTTAGAGAAAGGAAAATAAAAATGAGGAAAATTAAAATTATAATATTACTATTTTTACTTTTGATTATACCGTGTAATGTCAAGGCTTTAAGCCCAAAACAAACCTTAACTTGTGATAATACTAATTTGTTAGCAGATAATGTAGTAACTTGCGAATATTATGTTAGTGTAGGTAGTGATAAAATAAACGGTATTACCACTAAATACTCATATGATAGTAATTTAATTAGTGTTTTATTTAGCCCGGCAAGCTCTTGGCAAGGAGATGCAAACGGTAATAGAATGGATTATTATAACTATGAAGATTTTACTGGGAAAGTTCATATTTCTACTATTAAAATTAAATTAAAAGACGGGGTAAAAGTTGACTTTGATACAACCGTATTATTAAAACTTAACTTACTTGAGTTAAGTGATGAAAATAGCAAAGCAAATATATTTAATTTAGAGGATTCTTACAGTTTTATTATAAAAAAGACATCTGTACCACCTAAAACTACAACCAGCACTACCATAGCTAAACCATCAACAACTAGTAGTGTTAAAAAAACTACCACTAATAAAACAACTTCAAAAAATAATAATGTAACAAGTAAGACAGAGGTTAGTACCACCACTAATAATGTAACTTCTAGTGAAATAATAACTACTAAGAACAATGATAATCCTAAAATAACAAGTGTAGTAAAAACTGCTAAAAGAGATGAAAAAGGTAAAATAACTATTAATGATTTTTGTTGGCTTATTGTTCTTATTCTTATATTGATTGCTATTTTGCTAATTAGAAAAATAATAAAATTAGCTAAAGAAAATGGTGATACTAAGTATTAAAAATATATGTTAAGAATCATTTGACAAATTGTTACTTATTATATATAATTTAATCATATTTAAAGTGTTGAGCAAGAGTAGTAACTAAAATAAGTATTAAAGAGAGTAATCGTTTGGTGTGAGGTTATATATAAGTTTTAGTAAATGGACTTGTGAGTGGATACCGAAAATAATAAGTAGGCTATCACGGAAGTTAACCGTTATCTTATAACATATGTATAATAGTACATATTAGGTGGCATTAAACTTAAGAATATAACTCTTATCCTAGTTGGGATAGGAGTTTTTTAAATTTAAGGATGGAAAAATGATTATGAGTGATGTTGAAACACTAAAAAATATATTGTTAGTTAAAAATGTTGAAGAAAGTATTAGGGATAATGAGAATATTATTTTTAAAATGATTCCTGCGTTAGAATATGAAAAAGGCTTTGATCAAAAAAGCGTTTGGCATTCATATGATGTTTGGAATCATACGATTAAGGCTATTTCATCAAGTAATATGGATTTTGAAACAAGGTTAGTTTTATTATTGCATGATATAGGAAAACCTTTTTCTTATCAAGATGATGGAGATATTAGGCATTTTAAAGGACATGCTCTAAAATCAAAAAAATGTCAAAGCCAGTATTAGAAATGTTGGGTTATAAAGATGATGAACTAAATAAGTTATTATTTTTGATTGGTGAACATGCAACAACAATAAATATTGATAATGTGAATAATAAAAATATTGGATTATACAATAAACTATTTACAATACAATTTTGTGATGCGAGTGCGTATGAACCATCTCATGCGAAAAAGATAATAAAAAACCTTACTGAAATTCAAAAAAAATTAGAAAACAAAAAAGTACAGGATGTGCGATAAAATGATGCCAGATAAACGATGGTGCATTATAAACTGGATAAGTAAATAAAATAATTAATAAGAAAGAAGGAATTTATTATGAAAAGAATGTTAACAGGCTTACAGCCAACGGGTGTTATAACCTTAGGAAATTATATTGGAGCGATAAAGCAAATGGTTAAGTATCAAGATGAGTATGAATCATTTTTATTTGTGGCAGACTTGCATGCTATAACTGTTCCTAGAGAAAATTTAAACTTAAAAGAAAACACTAAAAGTCTTATTGCACTATACTTAGCATGCGGGATAGATCCAAAGAAAAATACTATATTTGTTCAGTCTCAGAATGAATACCATGCTAATTTATCTTGGGTTTTAGAATGTAACACGTATTTTGGAGAGTTATCTAGAATGCATCAGTTTAAAGAAAAAAGCAAGGGTAAAGAAAATTTTACTGCGGGTTTATTTACTTATCCAGTTTTAATGGCATCAGATATTATAATTTATGATGCGGATTTTGTGCCAGTAGGAGTAGATCAAAAGCAACACGTTGAAATAGCAAGAGATATAGCAGGAAGATTTAATAACAAATATGGTAATACCTTTGTTGTGCCAGAACCTGTAATAAGTACTACTGGTACTAAGATAATGGACCTTATAGATCCTACTAAAAAGATGAGTAAATCCTCTGAAAATCAAAATGGGGTTATAAGGTTACTTGATGAGCCAGAGGTAGTAAGAAAAAAAATTATGAGAGCTACTACTGATTCTGAAATGTCTGTTAGGTATGACGAAGAAAATAAACCAGGCATATCAAACTTAATTAACATATATTCATCCTTAACAGGAAAAGAAATAAAAGAAATTGAAAAAGAATTTGATGGTAGTAATTATGGTACTTTTAAGAAAGCTGTTGCGGACGTAGTAGTAGGAGAAATAGAAAAGATTCAAGAAAAATATAATAAATACATTAATGGCAGCGAAATAGATGAAATATTAAAAGATGGAGCAAATAAGACAAGAATGTATGCTAAAGCTAAGTATGAAGCTGTAAAAAATAAAATAGGTTTTTATAATTAGTGAAATTTATAAAGATTTTATTAAAGAAATAAATAAAAAAATTAAAAGCTTAGAAAGTCTAAAAAGACTTTTTTTCTTTGGTATGATATAATTATAAATAGGTGAATTGCATGAAAAAAGAAAACATAAGAAACTTTAGTATTATCGCACATATAGACCATGGTAAGTCTACGCTTGCTGATAGAATAATGGAAAAAACAGGTGCGGTAACTAAAAGGGAGCTTAAAGAACAACTTTTAGATTCAATGGATTTAGAAAGAGAACGTGGTATAACGATAAAACTAAATGCTATTGAGCTAAAATATAAAAAAGATAATGAAGAATATTTATTTCATTTAATTGATACACCTGGTCACGTAGACTTCTCATATGAGGTATCAAGATCGCTAGCAGCTTGTGAAGGAGCAATACTCGTTGTTGATGCGGCTCAAGGAATAGAAGCACAAACACTTGCTAACCTTTATCTTGCTATGGAAAATAACTTAACAATAATACCAATTATTAATAAGATAGATTTACCTAATGCTGATATAGAAAAGGTAAAAAAAGAAATAGTTGATACCTTTGGTTTTAGAAAAGAAGAAATAATACTAACTAGTGCTAAAACAGGTGTTGGAATAGAAGAACTATTAGATGCTATAGTAGATAGAATACCAAGTCCTAAAATGGATGACACCGATAAGTTACAAGCACTTATATTTGATAGCTTTTATGAATCTTATAGGGGTGCAATTATATGGACTAGAATAATAAATGGTAAAGTATCCGTTGGTGATAAGATTAAAATGGTTTCGACCGGAATGGAGTATGAAGTAGTAGAACTTGGAAAACATGACCCTAAGGAAAGAAAGGTTGATACATTATCCGCTGGGGAAGTTGGGTATTTATGTGCTTCTATTAAAAGCGTTAGTGATATAAAAGTAGGAGATACAATAACACTTGCCAAAAATCCAGGAGAATTACTTCCTGGTTATAAACCTATGAAACCAATGGTTTTCTGTGGCCTTTATCCAATCGAGTCAAATAAATACACTGATCTTAGGGATGCTTTAGAAAAACTAAAGTTAAATGATGCAGCTCTTACATTTGAACCAGAGACCTCTACTGCATTAGGATTTGGTTTTAGATGTGGCTTTTTAGGGATGCTTCACATGGATGTAACCCAAGAGAGAATTGAAAGAGAGTTTAAAATAGATATTATTGCAACCTCTCCTTCGGTAGTTTATGAAGTAATTAAAACAAACGAAGAAAAAATATTAGTTGATAATCCAAATAAGATGTCTGAAAGACAATTAATAAAAGAGATAAAAGAGCCTTACATAAAGACAAATATCTTTGTTCCAAGTGAGTTTATTGGTCCTGTTATGGAACTTTGTCAAAATAAACGTGGTTCTTATATAAACATGGATTACATTAATACTACTAGAGTAAACATTCACTATGAAATACCACTTTCTGAAGTTGTTTATGACTTCTTTGATAAATTAAAGAGTTTTACTAAAGGTTATGCTTCATTTGATTACGAGGTGATTGGTTATAAACCCAGTAACTTAGTTAAAATGGATATCTTAATAAATGGTGAAGCGGTTGATGCTTTATCAATTATAACGCATAAAGATTTTGCTTATCAAAGGGGTAAGATGGTGGTAGAAAACTTAAAAAAATTAATTCCTAGACAATTATTTGAAGTTCCTATTCAAGCGGTAATAGGTACTAAAGTAATTGCTAGAAGTGATATTAAAGCGATGAAAAAAAACGTACTTGCAAAATGTTATGGTGGAGATGTTTCTAGAAAAAGAAAACTTTTAGAAAAACAAAAAGAAGGCAAAAAAAGAATGAAACGGGTAGGTAACGTAGAAATACCACAAGAAGCATTTTTATCAGTTTTAAGTGTAGGTGATGAATAATGAAAACCCATGTTACACATAAAAATGGAGCGTTAATAATTTTTCTTGATGTAGATAATAACTATATAGAAGTAGAAATTAAAGATGAAAACATTAATTTCATTGATGGATATGCCGCTATAAAATTTAAAATAGAAGAAATAGGCTATGTAAGTGGTATAATCGATAGTAATTATAAAATTGTAAAACCACTTGATGTATCTAAAGATGATTTAAAATCAATTACTATATTTAAAAACAAAAAAGCGATATGTGAAACAAAAGATAATGGAAAGCAAAAATTTTATTTAGCCGATCTTGAAAATACGACGGATATTTGGGTTGGTAAAACTAAATTTCAATTACTAAACGTGATAATGAAGTTTGATGGTTATGATGATTTAAGTGATGAAAAAGCAATTGTTATAATTGATAATAAATATGCTATTTTAGATGTAAGTAATGTTAAGTTATCAAATATTAAATTTGATAAGATACTAGAAGTTGACGAAAAGGACGGAGAAATAAAAACATTTGGTGTTGTTAATGTAGGTTTTACGTACTCTAATTCAAACGAAGATGTATATTATATGGATGGAGAGTATATGCCATCATATGATTTGTATTTTAAAATTTTGCCAGATGGTACGGTAACTAATCCTATATATGTAAATGATATTGAACTTTGGATTCCAGAAGAAAAATTAGATGACTTAGATTATATTGCTAGTGTGGTTAATGATAATTTTATAAATCCAAAGAAAGAAAGGACTATATGCAAGGTACTACAGTAAAATCAGCGTACATACATATCCCGTTTTGTAAAAATATATGTACGTATTGTGATTTTTGTAAAAACTTTTATGATGAAAACACAGTAAATGATTATCTAAGTTCATTAGAAAAGGAAATTGAAACTAGTTATAAAGGAGAAACACTAGATACATTATACATAGGTGGTGGAACTCCAAGCTTTTTATCAAAATCTAATTTAAATAAATTGTTTAGTATTTTAAAAATATTTAAGTTATCAAAAGATTATGAGTTTACCTTCGAATGTAATTATGATGATATCACAGAAGAATTACTTTTATTATTAAAAGAAAATAGGGTAAATAGATTAAGTATAGGTATTCAAACCTTTAACGAAAAATATCAAAATATTTTAAATAGAAAAATAAATAAAAAAGAAATGATAGATATTATTAATTTATCAAAAAAATACTTTGATAACATTAACATTGATTTAATGTATGCACTACCGCAAGAAAGCACTAAAGATTTAGAAAGTGATTTAATTACCTTTATAGATTTAGATGTAAAACATATTAGTACGTACGCTTTAATTATTGAAGAGCATACCAAATTAGGGTTAAGTAATATAAAAGAATTAGATGAAGATATACAAAACAAAATGTATTATAAAATAGTTAGTAAATTAAAAGATAACGGATATAATCATTATGAATTAAGCAATTTTTCTAAAGATGGATTTTCTTCTAAACATAATTTAACATATTGGAATAATGAACAGTATTACGGCTTTGGAGCAGGAGCCTCTGGCTTTATAAATAATGTTAGATATGATAATACTAAAAGTATTATAAATTACATAAATGGCAAGCGTTTGATTTATGAAGAAAATATTGATAAAAGTCAAATGATAAAAGATGAGGTCATGCTAGGCCTTAGAAAAATAGATGGAATAAATAAAGCAAACTTCGCTAATAAGTTTGGTATGCAATTAAAAGATGCATTTGATATAAAAGGATTAATAAAAAAAGGCCTTTTAATTGAAAATAAAAGCAATATTTTTATACCAGAAAAACATTTGTTTATTTCAAATGAGATAATATTAAGATTATTTGATGAATGCTTATTGAACTAAATTTAAAAATAATGTATAATATCTATATAATATGGAGGTAGGCAAATGGATACTAACGAAATTAAAGAAGAGGTATTAGAAGAATTAAGCGAAGTTGAAAATAGTGATGCTTTATCACCAGAAATCACTCCGGATAAAAAAATTGAAGATGCTATAATTAGTCAACCATCTAGCTTAGAAGATGTAACCGTTAATGATAATGATGAAATTAAAGAAAACGTTGAGGTTCAAACTAGTGAGATTATAAATGAGAATAATGAAGAAAAAATAGACGTAATTAAAGATAATGAGTCAAATGAGGAACAAAAAGGTTATGAAACAGTAGAGCAAAACTTAAATGAAAAACCTAAAAAAAATAATGTTCCTTTAATAATTTTTCTTTCAGTTCTTTTAGTAATAGATATCGCGGCATTAGTTATATACTTAATAGGAATAGAAAAAGTTTTAAGTTTTATTAAGTGATAGCAACATATTTGGTTGCTATTTTTAATTTATTAAATTATAATTGAATTAGGGAAGGTGGTTTTGGAGATGAAATCAGATTTATTGCTTGCATTAAGCAAAAAATATAATAGAAAAACAAAGAAAATTTCTTACGATTTAATTAGTAAGTTAATGAAAGTAAATGATGAAGTGTTAAGCTTAATCATTAATTCAAAAATAAAGCAAGATACTTTAGAAAGACTGGTTAAAAATGATAACTTTATATTAGCTAAAATACCAAATCAAAAGCTTGTTATCGAATCTTTGAGTGCTATGGCTACTAATGAAGATATTATTTTTTTTGAAGAATATGTTTTAACTGTTTTAGAAAGTAACGAACTAAGAAATAGTGATAAGTTAAAAGATATTTTAAGTGCTTATAAAGATGGCAGATCCGCTAATATACTTCATAATATTTTTATAAATTTTAAAGGCAAAGATCTTAGCTCGGATGATTATGTAAAAATTTTGAATTACGTTTTAGATAATAATGATATAAATAATAGTTTTTATTTTGAAAAGCTTGTTAAAGAAATGCCAAATAAGTATTTTAATATAAAATATTTATTTGAGATATTAAACTTATTAAAAAAGGAATTATCGGATGCTAAAAAAGAATTTATATGTAGGGTCGCTATTAATGAGACTTTATTAATTAAAAATATTTCTTTTGATATATGCAAAATAATTTCAAACGCTAAAAACGATTCACTTGATCCGATAATTGAATCTCTTTTAGAAAATAAAAATGTTCTTGCAAGTAATAATACTAAAGATATAGTAGAAATTGTGTATCGTTCTAAAACTTTAAATAATGTTCAAGACATACTTGGTTTGTTTGATAAACCAACAATAGTAAGAAGAGACTGCTTTTTAGAGGTACTCGAAATGATTGCTACATCAGATTTTTCAAATTATTTGAAGTATGTATTTTTTACCTTTGCACATTTAAAAAAAGAATATGTATTAGAACTTATGAAACTTTTTTACGAGAATAATAATGCGCGCTATATGGAGGTAGCTACTAGGTTAATAATGAATAAAAAAGAAACTCCAATTGAAACTATCATAAATAAAGTAAGAGATATTTTTAGTATTAAAGATTACGAGAACCTGGGCATTATAGAAAAGATGATTCAGTATGAACAAAGCTTAGGATTTGAAGTTACTAATTGGATTGGGGCAATTGGGCAAGCTAAATTTCCGGTAGAAACGTATGAGATAGTTAAAACTTTTGGTATGCAGCACAAGGAAGATAAATTAAGCAATATATTAGAAAGCCTTAAAAATATTAAAGAACATAAAAAAATACTTTTAGTAACTAGATTACTTAAAAGAGATAGAAAAAAAGAGTTTCAAATTCAAATTGATGATAAGATTTTAGAGATAATTAACATGATTGTTATATTAGATATTAAGTCTGCAGAAATATTAGTAGACATAATTGAGGAAATAGATATAAATTTAATTGGTAATTTAATTGATATATTAAATGGAAACATAAATGTGAATAATTTACCTGCGATTAAAAGTTTAATTAGTAGTAGAGATTACGAACTAAGTTCTAATCCTATGGAGAGCCTAAGGCGAGTTTTACAAGACAATAATAATTATGAGCCTTTTGAAGAGGTATATAAGGATTCTGATGTAAAAGCTATTAAGGGTGTTAAAGAATTAGATAAAGAATTTCCAGGAATTGACATCAATGATAGAACTTATATTAAGACAAAAAAATTTAAAAATACAAACAATAAATAAAATAGTTGAAACTTATTTACGTAAGTTTCTTTTTTAATAAATTTTAATTATTTTTTAGCACTCATGTATTGACATTGCTAAAGTGTCATATTATAATACTGTTAGACTACAAAAAAGAAGGTGGTAGATTTGTTAAGCGAAAGACAACGTAAGCTTCTTAAACTTATTGTAGAAGAGTATATTAAAACTGCTAATCCAGTTGGATCATCTGGTTTATGTGATGAACTTAATTGTTCATCGGCAACGATAAGAAACGAGATGGCATACTTAGAAGACGTAGGATATTTAGAAAAAACCCATACGTCTAGTGGTAGAATTCCAAGTGAAGCAGGATATAGATATTACGTAGATAATCTAATGAAGCCAAGGGAAATGACAGGTGAGGACGTACTTAAACTTCAAAGGATATTTGATAATAAACAACTTGTTTTATCAGACGTAATAACCAAAAGTATGGAAATAATATCTGAGATAACTAATTGTACTTCGGTTGTTTTAGGATCAAGTAGTTCTTATAATAAGCTTAAACAAGTAGAAGTAGTTCCGTTTGATGATAATAAAGTTATTGCGATTGTAATAACTGATAAAGGACACATCGAACACAAGGAACTTAATGTTGGAAAAAGCGTAAATCCTTCTGAAATTAAAAAGGTAGTTGAGTTAATTAATAAGCTTCTTGTTGGAACACCACTTGATGAGGTAAGTGCTAAACTAGAATTTGAAATCAAACCAATAATCGGTAATTATGTTAAGTCTCACGAAACTTTATACCAAGCATTTTATAATGCTTTTAATGAGTTTTCTTTTAGGAGTCATATGCATATGGCAGGAAGAACAAAATTACTTGATTATAGAGAATTTGATAACGTTTCTAAAATAAAGGAAATCTTAAACAAGTTTGATGATGATAGCATGGTAAGAAAAATTGAGGCTGATGATAATGATATTAACGTATATATCGGTCATGAGAATAACTTTGACGATGACGTATCAGTTATTAAGACTAAATATTGTTTAAATGGGGAAGAAGGAACTATTGCAATAGTAGGACCTAAGAGAATGGACTACGAAAGAGTAGTAACACTGCTTAACTTCATTAAAAATAATATAGAAAGGTAGCGTATGAAAGAAGAAATTAAGAATAAAGAAGAAAAAAAGGAACATAAAGATAAAAAGAAAGAAAAAAAAGAGGAAGTAGTTAAACTTACCAAAGAAGAAATAGAGGCTATAAATAAAAAAGCAAGTGATGCCGAAGACGAGGCTTTAAGAGCTAAGGCAGAGCTTATTAATTATCGTAAAAGAAAAGATGAGGAAGTAGAAAGACTTCTTAAGTTTGCTAATGAGGATTTAATATTAGAACTTCTTCCAACTCTTGATAATTTTGAAAGAGCTATTAACATGGATGGTGACAACTTGGAAGATGACGTATCAAAGTTTTTAAGCGGTATGAAAATGGTTTATAATGCATTAGTTAGCACGCTAGAAAAATATGGTGTTAAGGAAATAAAAGCAGAAGGCGAAAAGTTTGATGCTAACTTCCATGAAGCTGTTATAACAGAGTCCAAAGAAGGCGTAGAAGAAGATGTTATATTAGAGGTATTTCAAAAAGGATATACATTAAAAGATAAAGTTATAAGACCAGCGATGGTAAAGGTTAACAAATAATGGATCATAATAGTATAATTGATAGACAAACTTTTGAAGTATATACTCATTGTGAAGATCATCCAAACGTATTTATATGCGATAAGCAAATTGCTAATGCAGTAGCTATTTTAAATAAAAAAGGATATAAAACGCTTGCAAGTTGTTCTGGTCATTACAAAGTAGAATTTTATGAGTACTTTAATGAAGATTTATCTAAGTTAGAAGAAATGAAAAAAGATGATCACGTTATTATAAAAAACGTTAGAGAAGATTCTTTTGATTTTTGGTGGGAAGTAGATAAAACTGCTATTTATATATTATTTGATAAGATATATAAATTTGATAACTTACCTAATGGTTTTAAATTAGAAAATTTAAATAATAAGACATATATTTCTTGCATGATATGTTATTATGATAAAAATAATAAGAAGAAAACAAGAAACAATGTCGAAGAAGAAATAAAAAAACATTGTAAAATATTAGAAAAATGGGCAAACGACTTGCCTAATAGAAAGGAAAGATAGATTATGGGAAAAACAATAGGAATTGACTTAGGTACAACAAATTCATGTGTTGCTGTATTTGAAGGAGGAGAAGCTAAGGTAATAGCTAATCCAGAAGGAGAAAGAACAACTCCATCAGTTGTTGCGTTTAAAAAAGGAGATATTATAGTAGGCGGAGCTGCTAAAAGACAAATGGTAGTTAATCCAGATACTATAAGATCAATTAAAAGATTAATGGGTACTTCTAAAAAAGTTAAAGCAAATGGAAAAGAATATACTCCGGAAGAAGTATCTGCAATGATCTTAGGAGATTTAAAGAAGACAGCTGAAGCTTACTTAGGTGAAAAAGTAGACAAAGCAGTTATTACTGTTCCAGCATACTTTAATGATGCTCAAAGACAAGCTACTAAAAACGCTGGTAAGATTGCTGGACTTGAAGTTGAAAGAATTATAAATGAACCAACTGCTGCAGCATTAGCATATGGCCTTGATAAACAAGAAAGCGCGCAAACAGTACTTGTATATGACTTAGGTGGAGGTACGTTTGACGTATCAATCCTTGAATTAGGTGATGGTGTATTTGAAGTTAAGTCAACTTCTGGAAACAACCATTTAGGTGGAGATGACTATGATGAAAGAATAGTTGAATTCTTAGTTTCAGAAATCAAGAAAGAACATGACATTGACCTAGAAGATGATAAGATGGCTATGCAAAGATTACAAGATGCTGCTGAAAAAGCTAAGAAAGATTTGTCTGGTATGACTACAACTCAAATTTCATTACCATTCTTAGCACAAGGACCAAACGGAGTAATTAACTTTGAAACTAGCCTTTCAAGAGCTAAATTTGAAGAGTTAACAAATGATTTAACTGAATCTACGTTAGAACCAGTAAGACGTGCTCTTAAAGATGCTAAGTTATCAAAAAGTGATATTGATAAAGTATTATTAGTTGGTGGTTCAACTCGTATACCAAAAGTGCAAGAGTTAATTAAAGAAGAATTAGGTAAAGAACCTTCTAAGGGAGTTAACCCAGACGAAGTTGTTGCAATGGGTGCAGCAATACAAGGTGGAGTATTAACTGGTGATGTTAATGATATCGTATTACTTGATGTTACACCACTTTCACTTGGTATTGAAACAATGGGTAACGTTATGACCACTTTAATCGAAAGAAACACAACTATCCCAACTTCAAAATCACAAGTGTTCTCGACTGCTGCAGATAACCAACCAGCCGTTGACATTCACGTACTTCAAGGTGAAAGACCAATGGCAAGTGATAACAAAACACTTGGAAGATTTCAATTAACTAACATTCCACCAGCACCAAGAGGAATTCCTCAAATCGAAGTTACGTTTGATATTGATGCCAATGGTATCGTAAACGTTAAAGCAAAAGATTTAGGAACTGGTAAAGAACAAGCAATTACAATTACTGCATCAACTAATTTAAGTGATGAAGAAATCGATAAGATGATGAAAGAAGCAGAAGCAAATAAAGAAGCAGATGAAAAGAAAAAAGCTTTAGCAGACGCTAAAAACGAAGCAGAACAAATGGTATTTGCAACTGAAAAAGCTATTAAAGAACTTGGTGACAAGGTAGATAAGAAAGAAAAAGAAGAAGCAGAAAAATTAGTTGCAGACCTTAAGAAAGAATTAGAAGGCGACGATGCCGAGAAAATTAAAGCAGCAACTGAAAAATTAAACGAAAAAGCTATGGCTTTAGGAGCTAAAGTATATGAAGAAGCTAATAAAGCATCTCAAGCTAAAGCTGAGGAAGAATCTAAAAAAGATAAGAAAAATAAGAAAGATGGCCCAGAAGTAGTAGATGCAGAATTTGAAGAAAAAAAATAATATAAAAAGGGAAAGTAAGTGGTAAAGTTCTAGTTTAACTAGAACTTTATGCTTAATTAAGGAGATATATGGCTAAAGAAGAAAAATTGCGCATTCAAATAGATGATAAATACAAATGGGATTTAACAAAAATGTACAAGGATAATGAGGCGTTTGAAAAAGATTTTACTAAACTTGAAACGTTAATAGATCAAATAAATAATTATAAAGGAATCTTAACAAGTGATTCAAAAACGCTTTATAATTACATGAAATTAGAAGATGAAATAGATGTTATCTTTACGAATTTATATGTTTACGCAAATTGTAAAAACGATGAAGATGTTACAAACAAAGAATCTCAAAAAACGTATAATAAAGTTTTAGGATTGTTATCCAAATATAATGAGGTAGCTAGTTTTACAGGACCAGAATTATTAAAAACTGATTATGATGTTATAAAAAAATATATAAAAGAAAATCATGATTTAAAGGAATATGCTTTTGATTTAGAACAAATATATAGATATCAACCATACGTCTTAAGTGAAAAAGAAGAAAAGTTACTTTCTAATATTTCAGAGTTATCAATGAAATTTAAAAATAATTTTAATATTATTAATAACTCAATAATTGATTTCGGATACATAAAAGATGCTTTTGGTAACGATGTAAAATTAACTAATGGCAATTATTCTAAATATATCAGATCAGAAAAAAGAAGTGTACGGAAAGATGCTTATTTAAAAAGGTCACTAGCTACTAAAAAGTTTGCTAATTTAATCTCAACTGATTATGAAGCTTATGTTAAATCTTGTTCTATGATAGCTAAAGCAAAGGGTTATCCATCAAATTTATATATGTATTTATTTGATGATGGCGTAAGTGAGGAAGTATATGATAATTTGCTTAAGGTAGCTGATGATAATCTGGGCGTTTTACATAAATATTATAAGTTAAGAAAAGATATTTTAAAATTGGATATATTAGAGCCTTATGATTTATCAGCACCATTAGTAAAAGAATCAAATAAGAAATATACTCCAGATGATGCCATAGAATTAATATGCAAAGCAATGCATGTTTATGGAGATGAATATGTTAATCAAATAAGGAAATTGTATAAAGATAGGTGTATAGATTTTTATCCTAATAAAGGAAAGAAATCAGGCTATTATCAAAATGACTCTTATAAGGGAATTGTTGTCTTAGGTAATTATAATGATAATTATACATCTGTTTCTTCCATTGCACATGAATTAGGTCATGCAATGCATTCATATTATAGTAAGAAAGGTAATAAAGAGCATTTATCGGAATATGCTATTTTAGTTGCAGAAATAGCATCACTTACAAATGAAATGTTATTATCTAACTACATAATTAATAATACTAGCGATAAGAATTTGAAACTGCAAGCCATTAATAATATTCTTGAAGTATTTTCTGATAATTTTTTTGGAACGCTTGCTCATGGTTCTGTATTTGAAAAAATAGTACATGAAAAAATATATAATGGAGAAAGTTTAACGGAAGAGGATTTTAATAATATCTTTGATAAAATAATTAAAAGACATAATGGCTCTTTGGTTAACACATCAGAATACTCAAAATATAATTGGTCTAGAGTGCCACATTTTTATACTCCATTTTATTATTATAAATATTCTATAGGTGCTTGTGGAGCTTGTTATGTTGCAAAGAAAATATTATCTAAAGATAAAGAGTTTTTAAGTAAATATTTAAATTTCTTGAAACTAGGTGGTTCTATGATGCCACTTGACGAGTTAAAAACAATTGGTTTAGATTTAACTAATACTAAAGTTATAGAAGAAGGAATAAATTATTTTAGTGAACTTATTGATGAGTTTATGGTAATATATAATAGTTAGGAGGTAAAGCATTATGAAGAAAGACTATTATGAGGTACTTGGTGTTTCTAAAAATGCTACAGACGCCGAAATAAAAAGTGCATTTAGAAAATTAGCTAAAAAATATCACCCGGATGTTTCTAAAGAACCTAATGCAGCTGAAAAATTTAAAGAAGCACAAGAGGCTTATGCGGTATTATCAGATAAAGATAAAAGAAGTAAATATGATCAATTTGGTCATGCTGCGTTTGACGGGAATGGTGGATTCGGAGGAGGATTCTCTGGCTTTGAAGACTTTGATGCATCAGATATTTTAAGAGATATTTTTGGCTCTGGATTTGGTTTTGGTGGATCCTCATCATTCTTTGGTGGTGATAACAGAAGAACTAATGTCAAAACAAAAGGACCAGACATAAGTGTTATTTTTGAAATGGATTTTGAAGAAGCTGCTTTTGGAACGGAAACGACGGTGTCATTAAACATTGATGATACGTGTCCCGATTGTGATGGTCACGGCGGTACTGGCGCTGAAACTTGCTTAGAATGTGGTGGGTCTGGTTATGTAAGAAGACAGCAAAGAAGTATACTAGGAGCTTTTGTTACCCAAAGTCCGTGTACAAAATGTGGCGGTACAGGTGAAACATATAAAACAAAATGCGCTACGTGTCGTGGAACTGGTAAGAAAAAGGTAAAAAAAGACATAATTGTTAAAGTTCCAGCAGGCGTTGATACAGGAGATCATTTAAGGGTTGCAGGTAAAGGCCCAGCAGGAGAAAATGGCGGACCTAATGGAGATGTATATATCGAAATTAAGGTAAAAGATCATCCTTTATTTGAAAGAGATGATGAAGATTTATACGTAACTTTACCACTTACCATTGCTGAAGCGGCATTAGGTTGTAAAAAGGAAGTTCCAACGCTAGAAGGAAACGTTATTCTAAGTATTCCAGCAGGAAGTCAATCTGGAGAAAGACATAGAATTAAAGGAAAAGGTCTAAAAAGTCCTTCAAAACGTGGGACGGGTGATCTATACGTAATATTAAAGGTTATAACGCCAATAAAATTAGATAGAAAGCAAAAAAAATTGCTAGAAGATTTAAATAAGACTAATTTAAAAAATGCTGAATTTGATGCATATGATAAATATGTTAACAAAAATGAAAAAAGATAATAACTTATCTTTTTTTATTTTACAAAGTATTTTCTTAACTTCAGTTGTATTAGAAAGCTTTCTTATTAAACTAATCATACTAATCATAAACATCCCCAATTAAAACCTTGACCGGAGGGGGGTATATGCTATTATAAACATATATATTTGGGGGATTATAGTGGTTAATTTAGATAAAAAAGAAAAAGGTATTACTTTGTTAGATGATGAACTTTTGCGTATAAACGAGTATATAAATTCTTTAAAATCAAAAAATAAATACCAATTTTTATATAATATAAGTAAATTTATAGATTCTTATGATTTTGAAGATGTATTAACCATCATTAAAGAGATACTTAATAATGATAAATTAAATGATGTTTTAAATAGTCTTGTAAATGATAATAAAATAAACATAATTGATTTAAGAGAAGATTATAAGACGAATACTTTTATTTCTATAATAAGCGTTTATTGCGATTTTAACAATATAGAATTAGTTTCGGATAATTATGATTATAATGAAGAGTTTTTAAATCAAAGTATTGATGATACGACAAGACTTTATTTAAAAGAAATGTCTAAATATCCACTTCTTACTATGGATGAGGAAAAAGAATTATTTTTGAAATTTAAAAGTGGTGATGAAAAGGCAAGGGAAAAAATAACTAATTCTAATTTAAGATTGGTATTATCGGTTGCAAAAAAATATGTTAATAGAGGATTGCCATTTTTAGATCTTGTCCAAGAAGGTAACTTAGGTTTAATGAAATCTATTGATAAATATGATGTTGAAAAAGGATTTAAGTTTTCTACTTATGCAACTTGGTGGATTAGGCAAGGCATAACAAGAGCAATAGGTGATTATGGAAATACCATTAGGATTCCAATTCATGTGTTGGAAAAATCAAATAAATTAGAAAAAGTTATAAATAGCCTTAAAATTTCTTTAGGACAAGAACCAACGGTTGAAGAAATTTCAAAAGAGATGAATTGTAGTACCGAAATGGTATTAAAGCTACTTGAAGTTTTGGAAAATCGTAATCTTGTTAGTCTTAATTCTTTTGTTAATGAAGAAGAGGATACTGAACTTATTAATTTAGTTCCGGATAAAGAAAATGCTTTAGAAGAAGAAATAATAAAGGATTTATCTAAAACTGAAATTTTAAATTTAATAGATAAAGCAAAATTAAAAGATAAGGAAAAAGAAGTATTGTATTTTAGGTTTGGTATTTTGGATGATAAACCGCTTACCCTCAAAAAAGTTAGTGAAAAATATGATGTAACATGTGAAAGAATATGGCAAATTGAAGCAAAAACGCTAAGAAAGCTTCGTCCTTATTTGAGAAAAATAGTTGATGCCGAAAATTTTAAAAGCAAAAATAATAATGAATCTTTTATTATTTATTTAAACGAATTTGAAAAATGTAAAATACTTGATAAATTTGATCCTAGTAAAATAGGTTTTAAATTTTTGGATAATACTTCGATGAGTGATTGGTTTTATGATAATTTGACCGAATTATTAGATTCAAAAAATATAAGATATAAATTGATTCAGACACAATACGAAACTTATAAGAAAACTAAAGAAGAAGAAAGAAAAGAAAAAGAAAAAATTAAAAGAGAAAAAAGTTTTTCTAAGCTAAATGAGTTTGAACTTGGAAAGAGGATAATAATTTCAAAGAATAATAAAGGTAATATATCAACCAATAAGACTTACAGACCTGCGAAAAAAGAAAATGAAAATTATGACGCCGATTTAAATATAAAAGAGCAAAAGCATACTATTAACGAAAAAAAGTGGTTAGAAAATTATGAGCTTGCTAAAAAATATTATGAGGAAAACGGAGATTTGCTAGTTTCATTTAGATATAAAGTTAATTATAATAATAAAATATATAATTTAGGCACATGGATTGGTACGCAAAGGAATGAATATAGATTAGGAAAACTATCAGACAAACGAATAAATCTGTTGAATAAAATAGGTATGGTTTGGAATGTTAAAGAATTTAAAAAGGAAAATATAGAAGAAAAATGGCTATTTAATTATAATTTGGCAAAAGATTATTTTAATAAATTTGGCAATTTATTAATACCTTTTAGCTATGAAATCATAATTGATGGAAAAATATATAGACTTGGGCATTGGATTCATAATCAAAGAAAAGCTTATTGGGGATATTATGGATATAGGTTAACTACTATTCAAATAGATATGTTAAATGAGATAGGTATGCAGTGGCAACTAAAATCTAATAAAAAAGAAGAAAATTATTATGATGATAAAAAAACATCGGGTGTTGATGAAAAAACAGATTTTTCTCTAAAAGAGTCAAATAATACAAAAATCAAAGGAGAATTACAAATGAAAAATGAGGAAACAGGTAAACAAATAAGGGATACTAATGAATTTTATAGTATGTTTAATGGAAATGTACAAGATGTAGATTATATTATAGAAAATTTGATAAGTGAAAAACAAAAAGATGAAATAAGAGTAGGATTTTATTTAGAATTTCCTTATTATAAAGTAGAAGATATAAATAAGGCTTTTAATATGTTATCTA
Organism: uncultured Muribaculaceae bacterium; assembly: GCA_964407685.1. GTDB lineage: Bacteria > Bacillota_I > Bacilli_A > RF39 > UBA660 > Aphodocola. The sequence continues at coordinate 8,481 of CAYOWI010000002.1, read as the reverse complement.
AAAATCAACAATCTGCTGTATTAAAAAGACATGATGGAGATTTATCAAATCCTAAAAATACTAAGAGAGGTTTATTAAATAAAAGTGAACAGAATTTGTATTGGATAGCTAAAAATACAATAGTGAATAAGATCGAAAATGGCTTTGAAGAAAAGAAATTAGGAAGGCCAAAACTTGCAGATAAAAATAAAAATAATGAAACAAAAAACGAGGTAGTAGAAAAAAATGAATTGCCTGATATAGTAAAAAATGCTAAAACAGAAGAAAAATCAAGAAAAATAAAATTTGATGATAACGAAGCTTATTTAAAATTATATGAATTATTTAATATGCCATATTTCTTGTATGCTTTATCAAAGTTAGATCCAAGAGATTATAAAGTTTTATTTTTAAAGTTAAATTATCCAGAAAAAAGCTTAGAAGAAATAGCTAGCTTTTCAGGATGTTCTAAAGAACAATTAATTAATTCTTTTAATAATGCGGCATCTACCTTAAAAGAAGTAGTTGATACTTTAATTGATGAGGCTTTTAAAATTAGTGATAGTGAAATAAAAAGTGAAAACTCGTATAAGATTGGTTAATATATATAATGTTTTGTTTGTGTAGTTATTTTTTGTTATACCTTAAGTAAGGAGGTTTATTTTATGAATGTTAACGTTAGCCAGGATATTTTTAAAAAATTTAATAATGCAACTATCGGAGTTATTCAAGGCGTTTTAAAAGAAGATATTGAAACAAAGAAAATTGATTTAATAAATGAATTTGTTAAACAAACAGTTAATAATTTTAATCAAGAAAATAGATAAATATCTATAGAGGAAATCCCTCAGGTTAAGACGTGGATAAATATTTTTAACCAAATGAATGCAAAAAAGGGCCGTGAGTCTTCAATTGTGTTTTTAACTAAATACGCAGTAGAAAATAAATGCTTATTTAGTATAAATCCTATAGTTGATGCATATAATGCTATTTCATTAAAATATGGGATTCCTATGGGCGCCTATGATTGCAGCAAGTTAAAAGGTGATATTCAGCTAAGATTAGCTAGAAAGGGTGAAGAATTTATAGGAATAAATTCAAAACAAGTTGAGAAAACGTCAGCAAATGAGATAGTATATGCTGACTCTTATGGTGTTTTTTGTAGGTGTTGGAATGATAAAGATTCAGATAGAACAAAAATAGATAATAATTCTAAAGAGCTGCTAATTATATTTGACGGTATTAATCAAGAAGAGGATATATTAAAAGCTGGTGAAGAACTTATTGAGCTTCTTTCTTTAGAAGTTGCAGATTTTAAAGTTATTAAAAGATAATATGTAAATAAAATGCATATTGTCTTTTTGTTTATTAAACTTGGAAAAAAATGGTATAATATAAATGCATAATAAAAAGCAGGTGATATAAATGAAACGAATTACTGGTTTAACTAATAAAGAGGTAAAACAAAGAGTAGAAAAAGGACTTGTTAATTATGATACTACTACTCCTAGTAAGAGTATTAAGCAAATATTAATTGAAAATACGTGTACTTTATTTAATTTTATAAACATAATATTAGGTATTGCGGTTATTATTGTTGGTTCTTATAAAAACTTGTTATTTTTAGGTGTTGTTATATGTAACACTCTAATAAGCTCTATTCAAGAAATAAGAGCTAAAAAAATAGTTGATAAGCTATCTGTTATATCATCTTCAAAAGCTAAGGTAATAAGAGAAGGGCAAAATAAAAACATACATATAAACGAGGTTGTTTTAGATGATGTTATAGTGTATGAATTGGGTGATCAGATAATTGCGGATTCCAAGGTTTTATATGGTACTTGCGAAGTTAATGAATCATTTATTACTGGTGAAGCTAAAACAATTTTAAAAAAAGAGGGTGACATACTTTTATCTGGGAGTTTTATAGTAAGCGGAAATGTTATATCAAAAGTTATTCACGTTGGAATAGATAATTATACCGCGGTAATATCACATGATGCTAAGATGATGAATAAAGAAATAAATTCACAGATAATGAAATCATTAAATAAGATTGTAAAATATGTATCGATTACACTTATACCAATAGGAATATTGCTTTTATTAAATCAATTTGGACTTGATAATAATAGCACTCAAAATGCGGTTGTATCTGTTGTTGCAGCCTTAATTGGAATGATTCCGGAAGGTCTTATTTTGCTCGTTTCAACCGTTCTTGCAATTAGCGTACTTCGCCTATCAAAACATGATGTGTTAGTGCAAGATTTATACTCTTTAGAAACTCTTGCAAGAGTTGATACTTTATGTCTAGACAAAACAGGTACCATAACTGAAGGAAAAATGGAAGTTTATGATATTATGCCGCTTAACGGTCATAAAATGAATGACGTTGATTTAGCAATGGAAGCTTTATCAACCAATTTAAAAGATAAGAATCCTACGTTTAAGGCGATAAATGAAAAGTATGGTAATGAGTCCTGCGAGAAAGCAAAAGAAATTATTTCATTTTCTTCGGAAAAGAAATATTCTGGGATAAAATTTAAAGATTATACATACCTAATTGGGGCTCCGGAGTTTATCTTAGGAGATAAAATAGAAGAATATAAAAAACAAATTGATGAACTATCGTCTAAAAGTCGTGTTTTAGTGCTAATTAGGTTAGAAAACGATAGTAAAAAAGATATTTTATCATCAAAAAAAGATATTATGGCGTTTATTTTAATAAGGGATAAAATAAGAGAAGATGCTATTCCTACAATTGGTTTTTTTAAAGATAATGACGTTGAGCTTAAGGTTATTTCGGGCGATAATCCTAAAACGGTTGAAATGGTAGCAAAACAAGCAGGAATAGATATTAAAGGTGTTTTTGATGCTAGGTTAATAGATGATGAAACGGACATAAATAACATTGCCGAAGAAAACAATATTTTTGGAAGGGTTAAACCGGATCAAAAAAGATTATTAATAAGGGCTCTTAAAAATAATGGGCACGTTGTTGCAATGACTGGTGATGGAGTAAATGATGTATTAGCGCTTAAAGAGTCAGATTGTGGTATTGCAATGAATGATGGTGCTGATGCAGCAAGAAATGTTTCAGAATTGGTGCTTTTAGATTCTAATTTTGATGCAATGCCTAAGGTTGTAAAAGAAGGAAGAAGGACGATTAATAACGTTGAAAGGTCCGCAACGCTTTTTCTGTCAAAGACGATGTACGCTTCACTATTAGCGGTTTTATTTATATTTATTAATTATTCTTATCCATTTCAACCAATTCAAATGACGCTTATTAATAGTTTAACAATTGGATTCCCGGCATTTATTTTAGCACTTGAACCTAATCATGAACTAGTAAAAGGGAGGTTTTTTATAAACGTAATTAGCAAGGCAATTCCAAGTGGTATCACGACCGTGGTTAACATAATACTTTTGGTTTTTATGGCTAATTTAATTGGAATTACAAGCAATCAAACGTCTACCATTGCTGTTATTATAACTGGTTATACAGCTTTACTTTTAATATATAGAATAAGTAAACCCCTTAATTTACTAAGAAAAGTTTTAATTGTTTGCTTAACTATTATATTTGTTTTAGCTATAGTAACTCCAATTGGAAGAGATGTTTTTTCACTTGAATTATTAACCCCAAATTCGCTTTTAATATTATTGCCATTAATGTATGTATCAACTAGGTTATTCATATTTTTAAGTAGAATGTTAAATATTATTATTAAAAAGAAAAGTAAGTGGTTTATTTAAGAAGGCTAATAATTTAAAATAAATATTTGAATTATTATAATTAATGTGTTATAATCTTCTTGTTAAAAGCAATGAAAGAAAGAGTATTGGTAAAGCTATTAAAAGAGAGTATGGCAAGGTGAAAGCATACATAGCAAAACCTATATAGATGGCTCTGGAGCTGTTTAATCGAATTGTTAGATTAAAACGTTACCTCGCGTTACGAGAGTTAAGGGCTAGATTACAAATCTAGAACAAAGGTGGTACCGTGGGTAAATAAACTCATCCTTTAGTTAGGATGGGTTTTTAAATTTTTAAAAGGAGGAATTATTTATGGAAAATAAAAAATATTATATTTCAACTGCAATAGCTTATACATCAGGTAAACCTCACATTGGAAACACTTATGAGATAGTTTTAGCAGATGCAATTGCAAGATATAAAAGACAAAAAGGATATGATGTATACTTTCAAACTGGAACTGATGAACACGGTGAAAAAATAGAGTTAAAAGCAAAAGATAAAGGTGTTACACCAAAAGAGTTTGTTGATGAAGTAGCTGCAGAAATAAAAAGAATTTGGGACGTTATGAATACGTCTTATGATAAATTCGTTAGAACAACCGATCCTAAGCATGAGAAGGTAGTTCAAAAGATATTTAATAAGATGTATGACAAAGGAGATATTTATAAAGGTGAATACTCAGGTCTTTATTGTACTCCTTGTGAATCTTTTTGGACTGAATCACAACTTGCAAACGGTAAATGTCCAGATTGTGGAAGAGATGTTGAAGAAAAAAAAGAAGAAGCTTACTTCTTTAAATTATCTAAGTATCAAGAAAAATTAGTAGAATATATTGAATCTCATCCAGAATTTATACAGCCAGAATCGAGAAAAAACGAAATGTTAAATAACTTTATTAAACCTGGATTACAAGATTTATGTGTATCTAGAACGTCTTTTGATTGGGGAATTCCGGTTGATATTGATCCTAAACACGTTGTATATGTATGGCTTGATGCACTAACTAACTACATAACAAACATTGGTTATGATCCAGAAGGCTCATCAGATGAATTTAATAAATGGTGGCCTGCTGACCTTCATTTAATCGGGAAAGATATTATTAGATTCCATACCATATACTGGCCATGTTTCTTATGGAGCTTAGACTTAGAGCTTCCAAAGCAAGTATTTGGTCATCCTTGGCTTTTAACTAACAATGATAAAATTGGTAAGTCTAGAGGAAATGCAATATACGCTGATGATTTAGTAGATTTGTTTGGTGTGGACGCAGTAAGATATTATGTGCTTCATGAGATTCCTTTTGCAAACGATGGTAATTTAACTTATGAATTACTGATTGAAAGAACAAACACTGATTTAGCTAACACTTTAGGTAACTTAGTTAACAGAACAATATCGATGGCAAATAAATATTTTGACGGCACTGTTGTTAACAAAAAAGTAAATGAAGAAATTGATGATGAGCTTATTTCTATGATTAATAATTTGGATTCAAAAGTAGAAAAAAGAATGGATAAATTAGAAATTGGTTTTGCACTTGATGAAATATTTGACCTGTTAAGACGTAGTAATAAATATATAGATGAGACTATGCCTTGGTCTTTAGCTAAAGAAATTGATAAAAAAGATAGGTTAGAAACTGTTTTATATAATTTATTAGAATCCATTAGAGTATGTGCATATTTCTTAAGACCATTTTTAACTAACACTTCTGATGAAATATTTAAACAGTTAAACATTAAAGATGAAATAAATAGCTTTAATGAAAATAATACTTATAAAGATATGAAACCAGAGGTATTATTCGCAAGAATTGATAAAGAAAAGAAATTAAAAGAAATAGAAGGAACAAGTAATTAATTTTGCTTGTTTTTTAAATTTGCAACAATTCAAGAAAACAAAATAATAGCTGGATATTAAATGTAATTAAATAAGTAAATAAAAGCGGTATAAGATAAGTGTATTGACCCATTCATAAAAAGTTTAATGTTTTACTGTAAAGTAAGCTAGCATATTAATTTATTGGTGTGCTTATCTTATTAATAATGCTATAATTGTATAGTAGGTGATAGCATGTATGAATTAACTTTTTATAAAGAAAATAATTTTTTATTATCAAATTTTTATGATAAGAAATTTAAACGGGATAAATCATTAAGTAATAGTGAGTCTTTGGAACTTGTTATAGGTTTAAGCGAAGATAAAGATAAAATTACAAATATATGTTTTATAGGAAAAGATTTATCTTTTAACATTGGTAACATAAGAATTATATTAAAAGATAGAAATAAATTTATTAGTGATAAAAATTTTGGTTTTATATTTGATAAAATTAAAAGCAAACGCTATAAGATTACTAGAAAAATACCTAAAACCGTTATGTTAATAGCACTTGCGGGAGCACTTTCTTTTGTATCCCTTACAACTATTAATGCTTATAGTGATAAAAAGTATGATAATAAAGAAAATAATACAGTTACTTCATATTATGTTGATTTAGATAAAGAAAGCGAAATGAATAATAGTATATCTTTGACAGAAACAGAAAAAAATATCAAAAAAGATAATGAAAACACCGATATGACGCATCAAAATAGTGAGGTTAATCAAGAAGAAAATACGCTAGCAATAAATTATCTTAATTTGGGCTTAAAAAAAGATTCTGAAAAATTATTATTTGTAAAAGAAAATTATGGTAATATAATAGAAAAGTATTCTAAAATGTATGGTCTTGATGCAGAATTAATTTGTGCAATTGCAACTCAAGAAAGAGGTGTTCACTCAAGCATAGTTGATGAAGGAGGGGCAATTGGACTTATGCAGATTCAAGTATCAGTTTGGAATGGCTCTAAAGTAAGTGCGTATAATTATGATACTGGAAAAAATGAAATCATAGATGTTACCTTAGAAAAGTTAAAGGACGTAGATTTTAATATTAAAACGGGTTGTGCTATTTTTCAAAATTATTTAAAACAAATGAAGGGAAACAAAGTAGCGGCTACTCAAGCTTATAATATGGGTCCTGGAACAATGAGAAAGATTTTAGCTAATTATTCTTACAGTTCGGGCAAAACAATTGATGAGATACTAGATGATACTGATGATTTAAACTGGATGGAATATAGAAATTCATCGTATGCGGGGGATCCAGATTACATAGAACATGTTTTTAGATATTATACAAATGATAACTTAAATGAATTAAAAACCGGAATGAAAAAATGAAGAAACAAAAGCTTGTAAAAAGCTTTTTCTTTTATTATAATAAACATTAGCAGGTAGCGTTTTGATTTATAAAATCATTTTAGCGAGTCGCTAAAGAAGAAAAACTAAAGTAAACATTATACTTGTAATGCTCAGTGTACCTTTTTACATTTCATGTAACATAAAGTACACTTCGACAATTAAAGTATATTATAGTACCTGCAACAAGGAGATGATAACGTGTGGAAGTATTTAACGACCGATAAATATAATGAACTGTTATTATCTTTTAATTTGGTTAATTCTACTGATATAAAAGTTGTAAATAAAATATTATATGGTATCAGTAATACGATAGATTCTAATTATGAAGAAATTATTATTCATAAAAAGAAAGGCGGTTTAAGATATCTAAGTGAGCCATCTAAAACTTTAAAACTAATTCAAAAAAACATTCTAAAGAATATCTTAGAAGAAAGAAGAATATCTTGTTATGCTAAGGCTTATAAAAAAGAAACATCTTTAGTTCATAACACTATTTCTCATGTGAATAAAAAGGTAATAGTAAAACTTGATATTAAAAATTTCTTTGATAACATTACCTTTAATAAAGTTTATAACGCATGTTTTAATGAGGATTTATACCCAAAAAAATTAGGAATGTTGCTTACTAACTTATGTGTTTATAACAATGTGTTACCACAAGGTGCACCAACTAGTGGATACATATCTAATTTGGTTTTAAGGAACTTTGATGAACACATTGGTCATTATTGTGACGAAAGAAATATTTCTTATACCAGATATTCTGATGATATGACGTTTTCTGGTGATTTTAATGCAAGAGAGATTATAAGTTATGTAAATAGTTGTTTATTTAATGAGGGTTTTAAATTAAATAAAGATAAAATAAAAGTAATAAGAAAAAACATCAGACAACAAGTAACTGGTGTCGTTGTAAATAAAAAACTTAGTATAAGAAAAAATTATAAAAGAAAAATAAGACAAGAAATTTATTATATAAAAACATATGGTATAGATAGTCACTTAAATAAGATTGGAGTAAAAGACAAGAATTTATATTTAAAAAAGTTACTTGGTAGAATAAACTTTGTTTTACAAATAGAAAAACAAAACATTGAATTTATTAATTATAGAAATTATTTATTAGAAAGATGATAAGTCTTTTTTTTGTTACCATTTTCGATCCTATTTCATAAACAAATATAGAAGGTGAAAATATGCGTTTATGGAAAAATTCTAAATATGTTAAAGATGGTGATTATTTTTTAGTAGATAAAGATAATCAAAAATACGTAAATGGTGCAATAGAAAATAAAGCTAAAAAAATTATTACTGAAATTGATGAGATATATGATGTAGAAACTATTAAAGTAGAAAGTATAAAAGATTATATAAAAGATTTTTACAAAGATAAAATAGGTGATATCAAACTAATAGGAATAACAGGTACTAATGGAAAAACAACTACTTGTTATCTTATATATCAAATGCTTAATTATATAGGAGTTA
>CAYOWI010000001.1:0-123719 GCA_964407685.1 uncultured Muribaculaceae bacterium | reverse complement strand
CTATATCTTCATCTTCGATTGCTATATATAAAAATATAATACCACTTACTAAAATGAGAAATGACCCCAAAAGTGAAAGTTTAGTTAAATCTTTCTTTTTTGGTGTATCGTTTATTTTAAGACTTTTTACATCACTTGCAGAATCCTTAAAAAAATACGCGTATACAATTACTAAAATAACAAATATTCCTATCATTATCTTACGATATGTCTCTTTACTTTTATGATCATTATATAAAAAATATTTTCTTTCAAAAGTGTTGGCGTATAAACTAAAAATAATAATCCCAATATAAATTATCCATATAAAATCTTCTATTTTTAATTGTTTTAGTCTATTATTTAGTTCTTCATTAGTCATACTAAAGTATATGAATTTTATTTAAACATACTATAAATTTTAATTAGTTTTGCTTGAATAAAAGGTGCTCTATAAACACTTTTTGGTTTTTCATCTTCAATTGCCCTTACTATTTGTACAACTATGGAATCCAAATTTTTCTTTTCTAACGTTTTAAATATAAAGCGTTCTACCGTTTTTAACTCTTTTTTTATATCTTTAAAATACTTACCATCATCATACTTATTTGCTAAAAACTTTTGGTTAAATCCAGTATGATATAAACCTGGTTCTATTAACACTACTTTAACATTTGCACCCATTAAAAACATTTCTTTTTGTAAAGCCTTAGTAATTGATGTAATACTTGCCTTAGTTGCAGAATAAACCCCTGCAAAAGGTATTGAAAAATGACTTGCAAGAGATGACATTACAACTATTCTTCCCTTGTCTTTGGAAGCCATTTGTCTTAATACTAATTGAAGTAATCTAAATGAAGAAAAAACGTTTACTTCAAAATTTTCTCTAACCTCATCCATATCCGCTTCTATTATAGATCCACCAAGTGCAATACCAGCGTGGTTATATAAACAGTCAATGTTTAAGTCTAAAACCTTTTTTCTATCTTCTTCACTCGTTATATCAATTTTTATTATTGTTATGTTTTTTGTTTTTCCAAGTTTTTCCTTAAGTGCCTTCACTTGCTTTGTTGTATGGCACGTAAGATAAACATTATGTCCTCTTTCTGCTAAAGTAAATGCCGTTAAATAAGCTATTCCTTGATAAGCTCCTGTTATTAATATTTTCATAAAAAAATCACCATTATTATGGTGATCTATTTAATCATTTTTATTCTTAAGTAACGCTTCAAATTTACCCAAAATTTCATATATGTTTGTGCAACTCATAAAGCATATTGCAGCGTTATCATGTTTTAGTAATTTTTCTACCGTATCTATTGATACTTTTTCTGCATTAGGAACGTTTTTTATTATTTCATCGCTTGAAACACCTGGATAATCTTCCGCCTTTTCCCTATCGCAATGAATATCCATAACGTATGCCTTATCAGCCGTTTTTAAAGCTTCTATAAAGTCTTCCATTAAGTCTTTAGTTCTTGAATACGTGTTTGGTAAGAATACTGCAACTATTTCTTTATTAGGATATTTTTGTCTAGCAGAATTAATTGTTACTTTAACTTCTGTTGGATGATGTGCATAATCATCAATCGTTACAACATCACCAAAAGTGTGTTCTTTAAATCTTCTTTTAGCGTTTTCAAAAGTCTTAAGTAAGTCGTGAACGTCTTCTTTTTTTACACCTTCCATGTCACAAATAGTAATACATGCAAGAGCGTTTAATATCATATGCTTACCAAATAAAGGAATGTCAAAATGACCATAGAAATCACCATTCATATAAACATCAAATAAGCTTCCCGTCTTTGTTAATTTAACGTTTTTAGCAACAACATCATTATCATCATTAAATCCATAATAAATAACTTTATTGTTAACATTCATTTTCCTAACGTTTAAATCATCACCACATGCTATAACTACATTTGCTTTATTTGCAAACTTTTCAAACGTTTCAATTATCTCATTAATATCTTTATAACACTCTGTATGTTCAAGTTCTATGTTAGTTACCACTGCATAATATGGATGATATGATAAAAAATGCTTATTAAATTCACAAGATTCCAAAGTAAATAATTTATTCTTTTTATCCGCAAAACCAGTCCCATCACCAATGAAATAATTACATCCTTTAGTATTTTTTAAAACGTGTGAAATCATGGTTGACGTAGTTGTTTTACCATGAGTACCAGAAACTCCTATCGTTTTAAACTCAGCGCTTATTTTGCCTAAAAGTTCATTATAATCTATTATTTGTAATCCTAAATCTTTTACCCTTATAATTTCAGGGTGTTCATCACTAAAAGCTTTAGAATAAGTAACTATGGTATCTTTATCTATTTCATGATTAGAGTCATAATATATTTTTATTCCCCTTTTATCAATACCTTCCTGTGTGAATTTATAATTTTTTGTATCATCGTAACCAGATACTCCGTTTCCTAAATCAAAAAGAATTTGTGCAAGCGTTGCCATACCTGACCCTTTAATTCCTATACAATAATATTTCATAAGTTCCACCTCAATATAATTATATCACTTATTTATGAAAATTTTATGGAAAAAAAAGAAGAAATATGTTATACTTATTTCATACCTGCCGGTATGGCGGAATTGGTAGACGCGCTGGACTCAAAATCCAGTGGTAGCAATACCATGTCGGTTCGACCCCGACTACCGGTACCATTGAAAAATCTGTTCGAACTTTTTCGAACTTTAAATAGGAGACTTGTCAAAAGTCTTTTTTTTGTTATGATGAATATGTCAAGGAAACTTGCATAAAATAAAAAAGGGACCATTCAATTTTGCAATATTGAGTGTCTACCTAAATTACTTTAGTTTGACATTTAATCTTTGAAGATTAGATGTCATTTTTTTATTACTAACATCTATGTTAGTGTGTTATAATTAGTATAGAAAGGTTAATTAATTATGAACCGTTATGATAAATTCAAAGAAAATAAAGCGTTTTTTAATAACGCTTTAGCGGGTTTAGACGCAATTGAAATACTACGCAAACAAAGAGAAAACAAGCAAAAAAAATATTTTTTAGAAAAGTTACAAAATGAACTTTTTACTTTAAAACAAATAAAAGAAAAAAGTAATAATACTGAAAATAATAACACCTTAAAAGATGTTAAACCTTATTATAGCAAAGAAGATATTGAATTTTTAAAAATTTTACCTGTTTTTTACTTAACCAAAAAAGAAGCAGCTTTAATTGGTCAATCACTTTTATATAATAAATACATGAGAACATTATTTGGTAATGTAACTAATGAAATGTCAGAATCCTTTAATAATGAAATAGACGGTATTTCGATAGACAGTTGGACCCCGAATTTTATTTATCAGGCTTATAAGAAGGCACTAAAAAAAGTAAGTAAAACAAAATAGTTTTACTTACTTTTTGTTATTTTATTTACGATTTTTTCTATTTTATCATCAGTTATAGTCTTTCCTTCAAAGCTTTTTAAAACTTCTACTGGTAATGCAAAAATAATAGTGTTTGATTGGTCTGATGATATATCACATAATGTAGATAAAGTTCTTAAATGCATTGCACCTGGAGTTGCAGACATTAACGAAGCTGCTTTTGCTAAATTTTCAGATGCCTCAACTTCTCCTGCTGCTTTTGTTATAACAGCTTGTTTTTCTCTTTCTGCTTCAGCAACACGAGCAATTACCCTTTTCATTTCCTCTGGTAAAGAAATATCTTTAAGTTCAACATCCTCTACTTTTATTCCCCATGGGTCTGTTGCTTTATCAATTATTTTGCATATTTCAGTAGATATCTTATCTCTTTCACTTAAAAGTTCATCAAGGGATACAGATCCAACGGCATTACGCATTGTTGTCTGAGCTAGTTGTCCTACTGCAAAATAAAAATTTTCTACCTCTAAAACAGCTTTAGATGCATCAAAAACCTTATAATAAATAACGGCATTTATTCTAACTGATACATTATCTTTAGTTATTGCATCTTGTTCTGGAACATCAACTGCCTTCGTTCTAATGTCTACCTTTCTATAACTTTGAAAAATTGGGAATACTAAATTCCACCCTGGATTCATTATCTTGGTGAACTTACCCAAAGTAAACTTAATTCCACGTTCATACTGATTAACTTGCTTAATTGATGATAAAATAATCACCGCTAAAACTACTAATACTATAACAAACATCTTAATACTTCCTTTCTAATTTTAGTCTATCACAACTTATTATGATTAACAATATATTTTATTCATTTTCTTTATATCTAGAAATAAATAACTCTTTTTCTTCCTCTGTTATTTCTTCTTCTAAATTTAGCTTAGGTAGTTCATCGATAGACGACAAATTAAAGTAATCTAAAAATTTATCAGTAGTTTTATAAAGCATCGGTTTTCCAGGAAGGTCACTTCTACCAGCCATATCTATAAAACCTCTGAAAAGTAGCTTTCTTATCATATCACGGCTAGATACACCCCTTATTTCATCAACCATACCAACTGATATAGGCTCATTATACGCAATGATTGCTAAAACTTCTAAAGAGGCCTGGCTTAAACTACTAGAAACAGTTTGATTGGCAAGTAATTCATAATATTTTTTATGTTCTTCTTTTGTTGATAACTTATATTTATTACCCAAACAAACCAGCTTTAACCCTCTATCATCAGCCTTTAGACTTTGTTCATACTCACTTAATAAGTTATTAACGTCATCTTTTTCAAGTTCTAATAATTTACATATTTCTTCTATAGATAAACCATCTTCACCTGTTACAAAAAGAAGTCCTTCTAACACTCCTATTTTCATTTTAAACACCTTCTTTTAACGAAATCATAATAGTTTTAAAATTACTATCTTGTTTAACTTCTATTTCTTCTTTTTTTACCATTTCTAGTACTGATAAAAAACTAACAATGATTTCTTCTTTAGTAGGAACATCAAAGAGTTCCTCAAAAGTAACCTTCTTCTTTTTAAGAAGAATTTTCTTTATGCTCATAATCCTATCACTTAAGGATAATTCTTTCTTAGTTATTTTTGTTGATATTGGTCTATCAAGCTTTTTCCTTTCAATTATAATATTAAACGCTTCTATAAGATCATTAATTGATAAATCATCTTTTTTATCCTCTTGCTTTGCATAAAAACTTAAATTAGCAGGTTCTTTAGTTATGATTAATTTTCTTGTCATTTCAAGATTTTTAAACTCACTTGTAACCTCTTTATATTTTTTATAGGCAAGTAATCGTTCAATCAAAAGCTCCCTTGGATCCTCTTCATACTCATCTTGGACCAAGTCCTTTCGTTTTGGTAAAAGCATCTTTGATTTCATTTCAATAAGTTCTGATGCCATAACTAAGTATTCACTTGCAATGGATAAGTTTAAATCCTTCATAGATTGTATGTAATCTAAATATCCTTTTGTTATTTCCTCTATTTTTATATCATATATATCTATATTTTGTTCTTTAATTAGGTGTAATAAAAGGTCTAAGGGACCATCAAAGTTATCTATTGTTACCTTATATTGCATGTGACTTTACCATTTCTATTTTACTTAAAAATTCATTATATATATTAATTGCTGAATCACTAAATTCTGTTAAAAACTCTAAGTTTTCATTAAATAAGTTCAATAACTTATTTAAGCCTTCGTAATAAGCATCCCCTTTTAATACCGTCAAATCCTGTTTTGAATGTCCTTTGTTTTTATTCACCTCAATAACTCTGACATAATCATAGTCAATAGAATACTGAACTTCATAACCAACTTCATAATTATCAAGATCCTCTTTATTCACGGTAATAACAGATATAGTAATATCATTCATATCTTTTTCTTTACTAACAGTTTTTCTTATATAAAAGTATACATTTTCTATGTTTTGGTATTCTTGGATTGAATCGTAATCAAAATTATCAGACTCATCATTATAAGAATGTCTCCGGCAGAAGTTTTTTCCTTGTTCAATGTTTTTTATCATTTATATATCACCTAATTTCATAATAATTATACCATATTTAGACAATATTTAAAATATTTGATATAATTTACTCGGTGATTTAATTGAAAAAATTTAACATGATAGACGAAAATTTCACATGTGAATATTGTGGTAAAAAAGTAAATAAATTAAATTATAGTGCAAGAGATCATTGTCCTTTTTGTTTATATTCTAAACACGTTGATATAAATCCAGGGGATCGTAAAAACATATGCATGGGAATGCTTAAACCTATTGGCATAGAAAAATTTAAAAATTCTTTTAAAATAATATATCAGTGTGAAATATGCGGTCAAAAACATAAAAACATAATGGCAAACGATGATAATATGAACTTAATTATTGAATTATCAAAAAACTCAACTAATTAGTTGAGTTTTTTAATACTTTTTGAATACTTAATGTATATTGATTCGTTTCACAATCACTAAAACTATATGATTCCCTTAATCTTAAATCACCGTTTGTAACTTCACTTTTAATCGATTTCTTTAATTCATTTAGAAGTTCAAAATTATTTTTCTCTCCTATTTTATCCGTTGCTACTGCAACCACCAATTCACACTCGTTTAGTTTTTCCATTAACTCTTCTAATGAAATATTATCTAAATTTTGAACAAAAAAATAATTTAAACCAGTTGTGATTGGAGTACAAACATTACTACTTTTTGTTTCATAATCTTCAAGTGCCATTCCTATATAATGATTAATAAATTCCATGCGAATCGCATCATAAGATGATTTTTCTAAATTCAATCCAGCATACATTTTCTCAATATAAAAATTTGCCTCTTTTATAAATTCTTCTTTTGTAAAATACTGCCCTTTTGATACTACATCTGGCTTTGCCATTAATTATATCCGTCCTCTCAGTTTAATATTTACTACCTCGGCACGTTTTTTACGGTGCGTAATATAAATAATAGCATCTTAAAAAGCCTTTGTCAATCATTTTTTTGTTTTAATTTAATAGTATCAACGTTATTTATTGCTTCAAATCTCTTAGAGATTTTATCCGTTGTTATATGAATATCATTTGCATCACGGCTTACCGCCTCTATGCTTCTTGATAGCTTGTCCCATCTTTCCTTGTATCTTCCAAAATCAGTTGCTAACCTATTCAATTCTTCATGAATAATACTTGTATATTTATCTTTTTCTATGTTTTTAATTACAAGTTCAATTGTAGTTAACGTACTCATAAGGGTTGTTGGAGATGCAATCCATACCCTCTTTTTATAAGCATAATCAATTATGTCCTCATGATAAGCATTTAATTCTGCAAATAAAGCTTCCGCCGGTAAAAACATAATTGCTTGATCACTTGTTATACCCTTAATAATATACTTACTAGCAATTGCGTCAATATGTTTTTTTACGTCTAATTTAAATTGTTTTTCAGCATTTTGTCTCTCTGTTAATCCAACTCTCTTATCAATCATTAAACGATAATTTTCAAGTGGAAACTTAGAGTCAATAGCAATTGTTCCAAGTGGTTCTGGCGCAAATAACACACAATCCGCTATAACACCAGTGTCAAACATATATTGCATTTTATAAACGCTATCATTGTTTTCACCAAATACACTAACAAGAATATGCTTTAAATTTATTTCACCAAAAATACCACGGGTTTTTTTATCAGTAAGAATTGATTGAAGAGAAACTATGTCAGTAGATAAACTATCAATTTTCTTTTGTGCTTCATCTATTTTAGATAATCTTTCTATAACCGATGTAAAAGTCTTATTAGTTTTCTCAAAATTCTCGTCTAGTCTCTCATTAACCCTATCGTTTATTAAATTAAGTCTTCGTTCGACTTTTTCATTTAGTTTATCAAAATTACTGTTAAGCGAAGTATTTACGTCATTTTTAAATTCCCCTAATTCTTTTACTAAACTAGTTTCTAACCTTCCAAGCCTTTCTGTTATATTACTTTCATTAATATTTTTTGATATCGAAAAAATAACTAATATAACAATTAATATCAATAATCCTATAATTATATACTGCATTGTTTCCTCCATTTTTACTATATTAACATTATACAATATATTTAAATAAGAATACATAAAAACTATATATTCTTTTCACTATCACTTGACATACTCGCTATTTTATTTATTTCATCCTTACTCATTCCAAAATCAACAAGTTTTCTTAATATTTCATTTCGTCCTTTTTCAATCCCTTCGGCAAATCCTTCTGCGTGTCCCTCTGCATGCCCTTCCGCATGTCCCTCCGCATGTCCTTTAGCACGACCTTTTGCATGTCCATCCGCTAAAGCCTTTTTCGTTGCCTCTTCTATTTCTGCAGATGTTCGTATCGCTCTAACTTTTTCTTTATATTCCTCTACGTCATAACATAATATCATCGCTGAATCTTGTGATAGGGTTATTATTTTTTCTTCTACTTTTTTCATAATTTCATCTCCAACCGATACTTTTTTTAAGTCAACTTTTTTATCCAAAACAAGTAATAACATTCTTTTTTCAAATTTAGTTAACTTTTCTTCATTATAATATTTTTCCTTTATTCTTTTCAAGTTTATATGATATTTTTCATAGTTTTCTGTTTCTTTTACATGCCTTTTTTCATCCATTATAACGAATTTTATAATACTTCTATCATCAAACTTATTAAAATTATCAAAATTAATTTGTATAATCCTTGGGAAAGTTTCACAATTATAATCAAAATACATTTTTCTAAGCTCATTTAAATAAATTTCGTTCCGTTCTATTAACCCCTTATAATAAAAGCCATTCATTTCTATGTTTATTATATTTTTTCCTATTTCTATTACCAAATCAGTAATTTTTCTTTTTTCAGCAAAATTTGAAACTGGCAATTCACTATTCATTATTACTAAATTTTCCCTTATAAAGTTCTTAGGTAATTTAGTACAATTATAAATTATGTCAATTAAGTATTCACGGCAACTTTTATCCTGCATTATTGCCTTAAACATAACGTCATACGTACCAGGTATTACTTTTTCCTCATTTTTATATTTTTGAATAATTTTATCTTTCATAATTTTCCTCCATCGCGTTCATATTACACATCTTTAATAAATAAGGCAAATTATAAAAAAATACTAAAAATTAATTTTTACAAAAGAAAATATAGAAAAAACAAACCATCATATATCAAAAAGTTTGTTTTTTCTATATTTATATCACAATTTTAAATTAAATTTCTAATTTTTTCAATTCCACCAATAATACTATAACATTTATATCCTAAAGCATTTAGTATTCTAGCACAAGATAAACTTACCTTCCCCTTATCACATATCAGATAGTAATCGTCATCTTTATTCATATAAATTTCTGGATCAGACATAAGTGTAAGTCTAGGAATATTGACACTACCCGGTATATGATTATTAGAAAAATCAAGTGTGTTTCTAATATCAATAATTTTTGTATTATCAGTTACCATGTTATATTCGATTTGCATCGTTATCACCTATTTTAATATATGAAAAAAGCACTTAATATTAAGTGCTTTTTACTCAAAAAACTCATCAAAGAAATCATCATCTTCGTTTTTATCTTTTTTATTCATTATTTTATCTATTTCTTCTTTATTAGTGTAAACGTTAGAGCTATTATTTGATTTATCAGTTTCATTTTTTTCTTCTTGCTCTTTTTTAGGTTGGGTACTTACTTTTACTGGTTCATCGTCAAATGATAAATCCTCTAAGTAATCGTCCATTAAATCATGTATATTATCATTAGTCATGCTTAAAGAATTAACGCTAGGCTTATCAAACGAAGCAAAATCTATCTTATTGCTTGGCATTATTACACTAGATGATAATGGTTCGCTATTAGATAATGGGTTCTTTATATCCTCTACTAAGCTTTTTTCTGAAGCCTTAGCCTCATTATCCTGAGCCTCTTTATCTTTCTTTTCTTCGGCTTCTAACTCTGCTATTCTAGCATCTATTTTCTTAATCATATCATCAATGTTTAAAGCTTCATCATTTTGATTTGCACCAGGCGTATTAGAATTAGCTTGGCTAGGTGTTCCAAACGGAGAAAAAGATTGATTATTATTTGCACCATAAGCCGCTAATGGGTTAGGATTATTACCACTTCCAAATGGGCTAGCAGGACTTCCTGCACCAAAAGGTGAAGAGCCAAAAGGAGATGGTCCCCCAAATGGCGATGGACCTCCAAATGGGTTATTTCCACCAAATAACTCATTTCTTTTCTCATCCTTTTTCTTTTTTACAAATTCTCTTATATCAAATAATTTTATTGATTGTTGTTCATGACTTGGCAACTCCGCTTTAGGTACTCTCTCATTATTTTTCCCATATCCAAAATCAGTGTTCCAAAAAGGTAAAAACTTAGTTCTAAGCGGTGGAAGACGGTGTTTTAACACAAGAACTTCATCCTGTTTAAACCTTTGTAATTCCGTAACCGTAATAAGCGGCCTTGTTTCCTCTTTTTTGTCCTTACCAACTTTAACTATTTTATCACCGCATAATTTACTAATTTCCTCTAAAGCAGATAATTCTCCAGTTAGTAAATAAAGAATGTTTCCACAGTTACCACGAATAGTTTCAGCATCTTCATTTCCATATACCTGCTTTAACTGTGCAAAGTTTTGAATTATCATAGTCATCCTAATTTGTCTTGAACGAGCAGCCGTAATCATCGTCGTTATATCCTTAAACTTAGGCATGTTAGCAAACTCATCAAGTAAAAAGTTTGTTCTAACAGGAAGCTTTCCACCATGCCTTTGAGCAACCGCTATTAAAGACTCATAACACTGTTTTACAAATATTGTAGCAAGTGCATGATAAGTAGTTTTTTCATCTTGAATAATCATGAAAACAGCCGTTTTTCTCTCTCCTATTGTTTCCATGTCAAAATCACTACGTGATAACATTTCAGCTAGGTTTTGAGTAACCGCAAATACCTTTATTTTTTGTTTTAAAACTGATTCAATAGAGTTTTTTGTATCTTGAGGAGCATTAACCGTACCAAGCGCATTTATTGCTGCTGGAGATGCTGGGTCCTTTAACTTAAAATATTCCTTAGCATAAGTAGATGCACCCATCTTCTCTTCTCCAACGGTCATCATTAGATTCACGGTAGAAATACTAATTTCATCTTCATTAGCATCTTCAAACATACCAAGTGATAAACCGGTTAAATAATCCGCTGCAGAATTAGTCCAGAAAGGGTCATCTGCTTTTTCATCCGTTGCAATGTTAATGGCCATATCATTTAATAGCTCATTCGCCTTATCTTGATTACCTTCTTTGTAGTATTTATAAGGTAAAGTATATGGATTCCAACAACTACCATTTTTAGGATCACGGAAGTTAACTACTATTACGTCATATCCTAAGTCCTTTAACATTTCACCATTTTTTTCAAATATTTCACCCTTAGGATCAGTAATAACCATTGACTCGCCTTTTTTTGCTAAAAGCCCCACTAGGGGATTAATTACCATTTGTGTCTTACCAGAACCAGTAGCACCAATAACTAGTGAATGTGATTCACCATTATCTACATATACTAAGTTTTTTTTCTTATCATAAACAAGTGGAAAACCTGCTGATGCAGCTTCTTTAGCAGTAAGTTCAACTGGTTCCACGTCCTTAAAATTCTTGTATTCATCTTCCTTAGCAAACCTACCAAAGCCCTCTTCTTTTTTACCTTCTTTAAATCCAAAGCCTTTTTCCCTTGTATAAAAATGAGACGAAACGCTTACGGTTAGTAACACGATAGATAAAACCCAAAATATAAGAGTATAACCTAAATATGGTGGAAAAAAGCCTTTTACAAAGTTAAAAGTCCATTTAAAACCTTCAACTTCAGGCATATTACCAGTGCTGCCCGTATGATAAAAATTAACAACACACATCGCAACTACTATTAAAAGAAGTAAACAAGCCCATAAAAAAGCTATGACATCTTTATGATCAGCCCTAAACCTTAATTTCATAATTAGCCTCCAAATACAAGATATTAATAATCATAAAAATATTATACCAAATATTTAAAATATTTGGTATAGCTTTTATTAATATTCTATTTTATTACTTTTATATTTTTTAAATAATAAACAAGTTATACAAGTTATCAAAACAATTATAATTAAACCTATGATGCCAGTTTTTATATAATTATTTTTTTTCTGTAATATTTGTTCATTTTTATATTCCTCTTTTATTTTTTTTAAATCACTATTACTAATTTTTATATAAAAGTTTTTATCTTTTTCGGTATTTTTATTAAAGTACCAAATATATGTATTTTCTTTTATCTCATCAGCGTTATTCTCAATAGCCGCCACTGGTAATTTTAAAGAAAACGCAATATCATTTAAGTTAAACTCATCTAAACAATATTCGCAATCCTCAATAATCGGAGTATCATTTTTAATAATAATATAATCACCATCATCTTCACATTTTATATGTTGATACTTATATTGATTAAATATAGTATTTTGGAAATAAGAGCATAAAGAACTATGAGTTTTAAAAATACTAACTTCAATGTTATTTTTATTTTCTATAATTTCGTATTTATAATTACCATATTCTAACAATTTCTTATAATTTTTAATCTCAATATCAATATAATTTAATAACTGTTTCTTTGAAATATTTTTACCAATATTAGTTACTGTTTCAACTTTTTCCACAACTTTACCATCTTTTTTTAATTCAACATTGCAGCTTGTTTTACAACCACTTAACATTAAGATTAATAAAACTATAATTATTATTTTTCTAAAATTTTTCATTATTATATCCCCTTTTATTGAGTTTCTTGTGATGTCTGGTTTGTTTTAGTTAAATTATAAAATGGGGTTGGACCAGCAATTTTATAAACGGTCGCTTTTTTTGCGTTTAAATCATTCATAAAGCTATCAAAATTCATAGAAAATTTTGTACAGGCCCCATCAGATCTTTTCGATAAACAGTTACCATAATTTTTTAAAGCTTCATTTTGGAAAGGATCAGATATTATAACATTATTATCTTCATAACCCCTAACCACAATAATATGTCCTCCACATTCTCCCATTGTATATGTATTATTAGCTTGTAATCCATGGCATACGCTTGTAATTATTAAAGCCCCTTCATCTAAGGTCTTTTTAATATCATCTTTCGTTCGACCAATGGTATTTACCGTTAAACCATATTTTTCTCCCACATATGGAAACATATTAGAACCATAAGTACCAACTGGAGAGCCACAATCTGTTCCAGGTCTAATTTCTCCATTTAAAAACGGTGGATCAATACTTGTATTTTGAGTTAAAGTAGCAGTAACCATTGCCATTGATGTTAAACCACAACCAGCAGTACAAATAGAATTTGAATTACAACCATAGTATTTTATAGCACCTTTTTCAAGTCCACAAAAAGCAATATTTTTATAATCAGTTTGAGCGTAATAAACAAAATTAGAATCATCTACATCTGCTTGACTACCTGTACAGCTTATCCCATTTGAAATAACACCACTAGCTAAACCATCCTCAACCATAATTAATTGTAAAGCACTATATTGATCAGTTAAAATTGTATTATAATCTGTATTTGTATAATTTTTTAATTCTTCATGAGAAAGACAATTTCCCTTTTTACAAAAATCACAAACCCCTGACCTACTTTGACAAAAGGATCCAACTGTTTGAGTATTTTCCTTGTTATATATATATACATTTTTTGCCTTATCCCAAGCCTGATCAAAAACCTTCCTTTGCTCATCGGAAATGGGGTTACCAGAATTGCAATCTGAGTCAATATCACAGTAAACCAAATCATTTGTATTATTTCTTACAGTAACAATAGTATTTCCATTTTCATCTTGTTTTACACCCCACCCCATATTCTTACTTCTTGATGCTACAAAACTTTTAATAGCAATCATTTGGGCTGCCGCCTTTTCAACATCCATAGTGTTAAATTCTTTATATGTTCCACCCTTTGCATATTTTTCTAATGTAATCGGCGAAGAATATATGCTTTCACAATCCCATACATTAGAGGAAGTGGTACAACTTGAAACTTTTACATCAACTAATATATTTCCTTTTAGCATATCTTCTATTTCAACAGAACCCGTAGATAATAGATTAGCAGAGCAACTATAAGAATTATAAACATAGTTCAAAAAATAATTTTTATTATTTTTTATATCTTCTATCATTAAATTCTTTAATTCATCTGCATTTGAAACCCCACTAAGCATACTTTTATAAGCTTTTTCACTTTCAAAATAATCACTTTTTAAATATTCAAAGTAGGCAGTTTCTCCTTCTTCACTCAATTTTTTGGCTAATTTCTTTAATTTTTTTCTATAGGAGTATTTTTTAAATATTTCTAAGAATAAATCGTCACCGACCTTATCTTCCTTTTGAACTTCTTCTATATCATCTCCTTCTTCTACTTCCGCTTCTTCTTCAGAAAACTGATCACTATATTCTTGCGATATTCCTTTAGATACATTTGAACTCCATAAAATATTAAAATAAGGATAATTCATGGTAGACAACAATAAGGTGCCATCAGCATTAGGATATTCATCAAAAATTTTTTTCATTTTGGTTAAAGTTTTTTGATCGGCTTTAGAGTATTTGCTATAATCATTACTTGATGAACATTTTGATCCGGGTAATAAAGCAAATATACAAACTACTACAACTATTATTGCTAAAACAGCTATGGCAACGGGGGCAGCTGCTATAGCAGCTTTAATAAATGTTGCTATAGCCTTAACAGTTTTTACAGCTTTTTTACCATGCTTGGCAACAAATTTTCCAGCTTTTTTAGTTCCGTTAATTGCTTTTTTACCTTTATCTATTGCATTCTTCCCTTTATTTACAGTTTGCCCTAGTTTACTATTATTAAATCTATTTTGTGCCTTATTTTTAATACCAGATTTCGCTTTATTAGCAAAATCTTTCGGTGTTTTTGGTCTGTTATTCCATTTATCCTTTAATCCTTGTCTTTTATTATCTAATGCGTTCTTAGGCCCTTTATCATTTGCCTTGTTAATCATAGGATTTCTATCATCATCTTTTTTATTCTTATTTTGATTAGAAGACTCTCTTTTATTAGAGTCTTTAAAATCATCATCTTTTTTATTAGAATCACCTTTTTTTGCCTCATCATTTTGATGGTTATTAGAATTAGACTTCTCATTATTATCTGAAGTTTCATTTTTTTGTTCATTAGGCTCTTGAAGATCCGATTTTGGTTTTTTATCAGATGAATCATCTTTTTCTTTGTCCAAATTACCTCGTTTTACATCTTCACCTTCTGTATCACTAGAATTATAGTTTTCGTTGTTATCTAAAGACTCACCTTCTTGACCATCAAATTCTTGAGAATCTGAAGTTGATTGTTCTTCTAATAAATCTTCATTTGCTGACTCTTGATTAGAAGAATCAAGGTTACCATCATTATCATTTGATTCATCAACTAAACTATCGTTAGAATCATTAGTTTGAAGATCTTCGTCACTTAATGAAATTGATTCCTCGTCTGAAGGATTATAAACAGTACCATTACCAACACTTTGGTCTTGTTTAACTTCTAATTCTATTTTCCCATCATCTATACTTAAATCTTCTATTTCAAATTCAAACTCATTATTTCTATTATTATTTCCTTGGTTCATAAATACACCACCTACATTTACATAACGTAATTATAACATATAAAAAAATAAAAAAAAAGATGCCGATAAGCATCTTATAAGCCACCACCAGATCCAAACGAATCTAATTCAGCTTCTGTTAAAATAACGTCTATCCTCATTCTACGACTTCCACAAACAAGTAAAGCTTCACCTTGGTTATACTTTTTAATACTTTCTTTTTCTTGTTCGTTTAAATCAATTAACATAGCTAAATCCTCAGCACCTTGTTTCTTTAATCCCATTACAAGGTAATACGAAGCATTATCAAAGATTGCTTTACCTTGTGTTATAACTGACGGATCAGCAAAATCACTTGGCTGTTGTGTGATTAAAAGTGTTCCACTATTATACTTTCTAGCACGTCTTTGAATTTGAGCTAAGAAATCAGCTCCTATCGTATTATTACCAGAAAGTAATATATGAGCCTCATCAACCATCATAACAGTATTTATAGACCTATCTAAACAATGACTCCATGCATACTTTAATATGTTAAAGAATAATGCATTTCTAATGTTTTCATCAGCATTCATTAAATCCCTAATATTAAACACTATAAACTTAGTAGTTGGCCTTATTGTAGTATGTCCATCAAAATAGAACTTTAACTCTTTTACAAGTGGTCTTATCTTTAATTCTAGTCTTTCCAATATATCCCTTTCATGAGTCAATTGATCACCATAAGCCTCTAATCTTCTTACCAAGGTTTCATAAAGATCAGAAAACGTTGGATATTGTTCAGGCGTTAAATGTGAAAAATCAGTTTCAAATGATATTCCAAAACGTTGATAAGTAAGTTGTGCCATTTCACTAAACATAGTAAGTACATCTTCAGTTATAGTAGGATCATAATACTTCATAAATGCCTTTAAAAATTGTAAAGTTTTAGTAAGAACCGTATATCCTAAACCATCTTTTAAATCCTCCTCATCAGCCTCTAAAATAACCTCAAGAGGATTTATCATTCCAAATTCTCCACCTTTACCAAGGTCAATAAAATCACCTTGCATACGAGATACCATCTCTTCTAATTCGCCCTCTGGATCTATGCAAACGGTTTTATATCCATTTCTAATATAAGTCCTTAAAAGTAGTTTAGCAGCAGTAGATTTACCAGAACCAGTAGTACCTAGAATAATCATATTAGCATTATTTCTATTAAACTCTTTTCTTGTTTGATACAAAAATTGATTAAACAATACAACACCACCAGAAAAATCTGTTCCAAGAAGACAAGATGGTCCTGGATCCTTTAAACTATCAAAGATAAACGGATACATCGCCGCAATAGTAGGTGATGTAATTGGAGTTCCTATTTGTTCTTCAATATCCTGTTTAGGAAATATCGGAAGAATTGACTTAAGAACCTTTCTTTGTTCAAACATAAGTGGTATAGCTCTTAATTCCATCGCAGATAAAAAGTTCTTAATCTGAAGTTTCTTTTGTTCAAGCTCTTCTTTACTATCAGCAGTTAAAACAATATGCATTTGAAAATCAAATATTTTAGATTGATTAGTAGTAATCATCTGAATAAAATCATTTAAAGAATCATAGTCCTGTCTTAATTGTTCTTGAGCAGTTTTATCATTTTCCTTCTCATAATTAGCTTTTAATTCAGCTAATTGTTTATTAAGCATCTTTGCCATAACCGAAAAAGGAAGCGGAATATGTTTAATTACAACCTTAACCCCAGGATTACTAGTTATATTAGATAAAAAGCCTGGACTTATCCATTTAGGAAACGAAACAACCGTCAAAATAGTACACCATTTATCACTTATTACAAACTCTGATGGTTTAAATTCTAAGCCTTTAGGAGCAAGCTCCTTTTTAATATTAATATTTGCCATTATGCTAACACCGTCCCAAACTCAGTTTTATCTCCACCATTTAAAAAGTTATCTAATATACTTCTTAAATCATCATTATTAGCTTGACTAGAAGATAGTCCAGCGTTAGCAAGACCATTTATCATAAGCCTTATCTTCTTTTGAATCATCTCAACGTTTTTGTCCTTAAATAAGAAGTAAAACTCAACGTCAGAAACATCATCATTAAAATCCTCGGCCTTACTTAAATCTTGATTAATAAGCTTTCTTATAACAGGATTTTGAGCCTGATTATACATCATTTGAAGCTCTGCTATATAAACCGATATATCAACTGGTCTATCCGCTATAACGAGCCAAAATTCAAAATCTAAAGTATTATAGAAATCTTTTAAACTATCTATAACATTAAACTGCTCATTCTCCTCCATTATAAATATGTTTTTAGGAGCTACCTTAACTCCCGCAACCTTAAAGCCACTATCAAGCTCTATCATGTTGTTAATAATAGCTTTTACAGGAACAAAGCTTTCCGTAGTTCCACTAGTCTTTGTACTCATCCTTAGCACACCACCCTTTCCATTTAAGCTCATTTTGTTCAACAAAGTAAAAATTATAAATATTTTGAAGTATGCATAACATATTGTGATAATTAGCAACCGGTAAAACCAAAAATGCGCAAACCAAAAGAGGAAGTAATACCAAAATACCCATATATAAATTGTTAGGTTCAAACGCAAAGAATGCTATCAAAGTAACAACTGCTCCAACCACTAATATGATTAAATCAATAGGTCTGAACATATTAAATATTAATTGTCCCTTTTTAGAATTAGCTGCTATTAAATATTGATTCATAAATTATTCCCCTTTCTATTCTGATTCTTTAGAATTAGATTTTTCATAGCTTTTTAATACTTCTTCTGTATCTTTCTTTTCATTTTGAATTATTACTAATAATTCATCATAAGTTTTATTAGCATATTTATCAGGTTTGCTTTTTATTAACTCGTCAATTGCGGATTTGCATTTTTTCAAACTTTCTGCATACTGTTGCATTTGATTACTAATGTTATTCTCATTGAATTGATCACTTTCATAATTTTTAGATAATTTTTCAATATTAGCTACTTGATCATTAGTTAACGTTTTACCAGTTCTACTTAGCTCAGCTGAAATTCCTTCAGAGATTTTCTCTGCTGATTTACCAGTTATACTTACACTAAGACCAGCACTATTAAGAGCATCAGTTAAAGCTTTTGCACTCTGTTGTACTTGATTTGAAGCATCTGACTTGGCAGACATTAAAGTGGCAATATTTTGATTTGCGCTAATCATATCACCAATTGCTTTTTCTTGCATTCCTTTGAAAGCATCCGAAATAAAATCAGCACCTTGTTTTGTAACAAGACTATGTCCCTCTTTTACAAGATCACCATAATTTCCATTTGAAGGGCCTGCCACCTGTGATATTTCAGAACCATCAGATCTTATACCTTTAACAGTCGGAATACCATTTTGATCAATGCTTACCGTTATTTTACTAGCATCTATTCCTTTTTTAATATAATCTCTTTTTATAGCTTCTGCAGCATAAAAACCATCTTCACTTCCTAGCCCCATATATTCTGCATTAAAAGCTGTTTGTTTTGTTGGAGAATTATTATAACTTATTCCTTCTCTTCCTTTAGGCGTATAATAATTTTCAAAATTCTTTTGAGATTTTAAAGCTTTTTCTCGTTCTTGTCTTTTTACAGCATCTCCCCAAGCAAACCTATTAAGATCACCAATTTTAGCAGTGACATTTTCAATACCCAAAGAAATTATACCTTTCTCTCCAATGAGATTATCATTTCTAAAATTAGAACTTAATTTAGCACCACCTATTACAGCATTAGTAATTCCCTTAGCTTCTTTTCCTGTTTTTATACCTTGAGTAAGGGCGTCCATACGTCCTTTTGTATTTCTAAGCAGTTTTTGAGCATAAGTGGCACCATTCTCCTTTTTAATTCCGTGTCTTTCTTTATAATTCAACCGTCTTCCTAATTTATCCTCTTCTGCATCTATAGCGTCATTAGCAGCTTTTTTAGCAGCTTTATTATGTTGTCTATTAGCTAATCTGTTTCCCACATATGCAGCTCCTACAGCACCAGCAGTTTTCATAGCACCATATCCGGCCATACTCTCACGTAATTTTTTAGGCGTATATAATCCACCTAATCCCCCTTCAACACCTAGCATATCACCAATCCATTTTGGAGCCTTCTTAGCAAATATTAAAATAGCTATCATCATTAGTAAATTTAAAAATGCACCGTTTTTATCATTAGCTCCCATTAATGTTTTCAAATTTGACATAAATAATAACATCAAACATACAATTCCTACTTTAATAAACAAACTAACAAAAGTATTCATACAGGTTTTTGTCCATTTCTTAAAAGCTCCATTAGACCCTGATTTAGGATCTATAAAAGTAACTATAAATAAAGGAGCTAATATTTCAAGAGCCAATAATTCTACAGAGCGAACCGCAATATCTATTGCAAAACTAAATAGAACATAAGTCATAAATCCACCAACAAGCAAAATTACAAAAGGTGTATACGAATAACAATAAACATCTTCACCATTTTCTCCGGCACCTGAATCAAAATCGCCTATAAATCTTTGTAAAGTATCTATTCCCGCATCATTTTTCCATGACTTAACTGCTGCCGCACATTCAGCGTTATCATCAATATTATAATCATTCTTTTCATCAGCAATTCTTCCATCCGGATGTATTAAAGCTCTAACAGCTAAATCCTTCATATAGTCTCCAGGATTAGAATTTGCATCTTTATTATCACCAGTTAATTCTTTTCCAATAATTACTTTAGAAATATAATTATTATCCATTATTTTTGATTGTAAGGTCCTTGATGCATCAAATATAAATGGAACAACAACGAACAAGCATATTGTTATTACAAACCTACCAAGTACATTTCCAAAACCACTTTCTTTATCAGTTAGTTTATCCGGGCTTATAATAGTATTAACAAGAATAACTGCTATTCTAAATAAAGCAAATATTCCAATTATTATATAAACATTATGCGTAATATTTGTAGCTATTTCTTTAATAGCAGTTTCATCAAAAGCTTTCATCGCACTAATAAGAAGATCATAAGCTTTATCTATAAAGACAAGTCCAACAGAATCAAGCCATAAAATTGCCCACCTAAGTCCTCCTATAATACTAGATAACCAGTCCAATAATATATACATTATTTTCCCCCCCATAAACAAAGTTCTAATCCAAAGAAATCTAAAATCGTACTAATTACAAGAGGCAAAAATAATAAGATAACGGTAGCAACTACCCTTTTAATAGCATTACTTGAAGCTTTTTTTAGTAAATCTGCATCAGAGCTAAATAATGCTTTAAAGAAATCCATGGTTACCATGACAATTAATAATATTGGAGCAAAAATTATAAAATATTTCCAAATTTCTTTTATAAAACTTGATAAAGACTCATCACATTCTAATTTCTGACCTTCACCAGCTCCAATAGAGGCTGAAGAGGTTGTTGCTGCAACTTTTTTTGAATCTATATTTGATTCTGATGATGTTGTAGTATTTATTGTTTTATTTTCAGATATTATTTCGGCAGCCTCCTCTTTTGTTGAAGCATTTGAAATATTTAAAAAACCACTATAATTCATATCTATAGCAAAATCTTTATTTTCGGTACAAACATCAGTAAAAATTCCCACTATAGCTTGAGTGAACCCATTGGTATTAGCCGCAGCACAGCTTGCATTCATACCTGTTTTTCCTCTTATACCAATTGTAATGTTGTCTGAATCAGAAAAGCCATACGCTTTAACTTTTAAATTAAATTTTGTACTCCCCTCATTTTCCCCCATTATATCGCACCATATTTGAGTAAAGTCATTATCAAAATTCACTACTTCTTTATCATTAACTTTTATATTATAGCTCATTGTAGAAATATAATGACCAGATACAGCGGACGCAAAAAATACCACAGTGTTTTCATTATTTTCATTAACTTTAAGTTGTTCTTTAGATAAAGCCCTTTTAGTATCGCTACTAAAAAATACACCACCTCCACCAGCATTTTGTGTATTTTTTAATATATTTGTCTGATTTGTATTATTGGAGCCAACCTCTACTACAGTATAAGTTACCTCAATTTTTTTACCATCTTCTATATCATATTTTCTAAGTTGCGGTGCACAACCACCTAACACACTATCCATATTAAATACAAAAACAAAAAGTATTATAAAAACCGTTAATATTAACTTCTTCTTACCTCTCATATACTCACCTCTTAATATCATAATTACATTTTATCACATTTTAGTTAAAATAAAAGGTTTTTATACAAAAATATTAATTACAAATAAATTTATGTTACAATTTTTACTATAAATAAAAAACTTTTCTCGATTAATTACCGAAAAAAGTTTAAAACCTTATTATTTTAAATTTTCATCAGGATTTAAAATTCCACTAATTCCTTTATTATGATGAGTATTCCAACAGCTTTTCCAATCATCTGTTCCTAATAAACCAGTAATAACGCCAACAATAAGTGGTATTAAAAATACTATAACCGCTGCAACTGCTCTTTTTATTAAAGTTTGTTGGTGCTTTTTAATTTCATCATCCTTACCAGCCATTACTGCTTTAACTAAATCAATGGTACCTAACACGATTAATATTACTGGTACTACCCATTGTATAATTTTTAGAATAAAACCAACGATAGCTATTATCTGACCCATACTATCAGTACAAATAGTGTCTAAAATAAACATTTTATCTTTCCTCCTCATTTTTTTCTTATATTCCAATATTAAACTATTTTTAATGCTTTGTCAATTAATAACACTAAATTGTATAAATAAGTGTTAAGTAAATAATAATTGGTTTGTATATTATATAAATTAGTGTTAAAATTATTATAGGTGATTAAAAATGAAAAAAATTTTAAAAACAATCGTACTTTTATTTACGATAATATTACTACTTTGTGGTTGTTCTAATAAAGAATATATCAAAGAGATTTCCTTTGATGAATTCAAAGAAAAAATGGCAAACAAAGAAACTTTTGCAATATATGTTGGAAACAAAAATTGTAGTCATTGCATAAGTTATAGACCAATACTAGAGGGTGTTTTAAAAGATTATAACATAACAATTTATCACGTTGATAATAGTAAATTAAATGATAAAGAGTACGCAGAATTTAGAACCTACATAAACATATCCGGAACCCCAACCGTTGCATTTATAACAGATGGTGAAGAAGAAACAACTCTAAATAGAATAACTGGTGAAGTATCAAGAGATACAACGATAGAACGATTTAAAAGTAATGATTATATCAAGTAGAAACAAAAATGTTTCTACTTTTTAAATTAATTCATATTCTCTTTCTATAATATTTTCATTAGTAACATACTGCATAATAAACTTATTATCCTTCTTACAAATAATAATCCCAATGGTTGAATTTTGATTACTTGCTTTAAAATTTCTATCTATATAGTTAATATATTTTAATACCTGTCCTACATATTCCGATTTAAATTCAGTTACTTTTAACTCTATTATAGCAAAACGATTATCTAAATAATTAAATAATAGTAAATCTATATAATTATATCTATCTCCTATTTTTATAGAAAACTCATTATCTATAAAACAAAATCCATTACCTAGTTCTTTTAAAAATGACGGAATATTTTCTAGTATTAATTATTGTAACATCTTTTCTGATATATCATTAGTATTATACTTATTTTTTATAAGTATTGGATTCTTTATAAAATCTTTTATTTTAGGTTTTTCATTATTAATAAGTTTGAGTTTTGTTTCATTATCTAATCTTTCATATTCTTTATTTTTTATTCTTTCACGAAGTTTTCTATATGATAAATTTTGTTCTTCAGAAATTTTTATATAATAATTGATTTTATTTGTATCATCTATCGGTAATAATGCATTAATATGAGTCCAACTCAAAAGGTGTGGCATTGCTACACCTTTTTGAATTAATAAATAAAATTGTCTCATTCTCTTTAAACTCGAAATACTATAACCTTGACCCAGTTCGTTTTTTAATCTAATAGAATATTTTTTTATTATTCCTTCACCATAATGTTTACCTGCTTCACTAAGTAATTTACCAACGTTATAATACGTTTTTAAATCGCTTCTATTTTTAGAGTAGTCTTTTACTTTCTTATATGTTTCATTATTTATTAGTTCGTTTTTTATCTCGGTGTAATAATTCATATAACCTCCTTTAAATTAATTCGTATTCCCTTTCTATAATATTTTTATTTGTTACATATTCCATAATAAATTTATTATTTTTCTTACATATAATAATTCCTATAGTTGATTCTTGATTTATATTTTTAACATGCATATCAATATAATTCATATAGGTTGTTATCTGCCCTATATGTTCTTTTTTTAACGCAGTTACCTTAAGTTCTATTACTATAAATCGATTATCTAAATAATTAAATAATAGCAAATCTATATAATTATATCTATCTCCAAGCTTTATAGGATACTCATTTTTAATAAAAGAATAGCCTTCTCCTAATTCACTTAAAAATGATGAAATATCTTCTAATATTAAGTCTTGAAGCATCTTTTCTGATATATCTTCTTTTATATATTTATTCTTAATTAATATAGGATTTTTAATAAAATCTTGCACTTTTGTTTTTTCATTATTAATAAGCTTAAGTTTTGTTTTATAATCTAATCTTTCATATTCTTTACTTTTGACTTTTTCGCGAAGTTTTCTTTTACTTAAATTTTGCTCTTCACATATATGAATATAATAATTAATTTTATTTTTATCTTTCAAAGGTAATAATTCACAAAAGTGGGACCATGATAATGTGGTCGCCATTGGCGACCATTTTTCATTTTGAAATAGATTATAAAATTGTCTGATTCTTCTTAATGTTCTTTCATTATATTTTTTATTTAGGTCCAACATTAAATTTTCTGAATATTTTTTTATTATACCTTCCCCGTAACGTTTACCTGCTTCACTAAGTAATTTACCAACTTTATAATATGTTTTTAAATCACTTCTATTTTTAGAGTAGTCTTTTACTTTTTTGTACGTTTCGTTATTTATTAGTTCGGTTTTTATATTATCGTAATAGTTCATTTATCCTCCTTATACAAGCTCATACTCTCTATCAAAGATATTTTCATTAGAAACATACTCCATAACAAACTTATTATCCTTCTTACAAATAATAATACCAATGGTTGAATTTTGGTTAATATCTTTTATATTTTTATCAACGTAATTCATATAAGTTTGCACTTGGCCAATATGTTCCTTTTTTAATTCAGTAATTTTAAGTTCACAAACTACGTAACAATTAAAATTAATGTTATAAAGAAGTAAATCTATATAGTTATAACGATTACCTATTTTTATTGGATACTCATTTTTTATAAAACAAAAACCATTACCTAATTCACTTAAAAATGATGAAATATCTTCTAATATTAAGTTTTGAAGCATTTTTTCAGATATGTTTTCTTTATTATATTTATTCTTAATTAATATAGGATTTTTAATAAAATCTTGTACTTTAGGTTTTTCATTATTAATAAGTCTGTTTTTTGTTTTATCGTCTAATCTTTCGTATTCATTGTTTTTTATTCTATTTCTTAACTCTCTTACAGATAAATTCTGTTTCTCCGAAATCTTTATGTAATAGTTAATTTTGTTTATATCTTCAATAGGTAAAAGTTCTACATAATGGCTCCATGTTAAACATTGCGACACTGTCGCAATGTTTTTATGCAATGTATAGAATTGTCTCATTCTTGATAAAGCTGTAAAAGTATATCCCTTGCCTAACTCTTTCGTTAACCTTTTAGAATATTTTTTTATTATACCTTCACCATAATGTTTACCTGCTTCACTTAATAATTTACCAACTTTATAATATGTTTTTAAATCACTTCTATTTTTAGAATAATCTTTTACTTTTTTATATGTTTCGTTATTTATTAGTTCTTGTTTTATATTGTTATAGTAATCCATTTCAATTACTCCTTCCAATATAATTATTCCTCTTAACTTTTAAAAACACGCTAAAAAAAGAAATAGTTTCCTATTTCTTAACGCTTCCAAACCTTCTATCTCTTTTATTATAAGAGTCTATTGCCTTATCCATTTCCTTTTCATCAAAATCGGGCCATAAAATATCAGTAAAATAAAGCTCCGCATAAGCCATTTGCCATAACATAAAATTACTAATTCTATATTCACCACTTGTTCTAATAAGCAAATCAATTGGCGGCAAATCATTAAATAAGTATTTACTGAATAAATCTTGGTTTATATCATTATAATCTATAATTCCATCTTTAACGTCTTTACTAATTTTTTTAGTAGCATTTATTATTTCATCTTGACCACCATAGTTTAAACATATGTTAAAAATGCCATTAGTATTATCTTTAGTTTCTTCGGTCATCCTTTTCATTGAGTTTATTACTTTTTCACTTAATTTATCCTTAACTCCCGAAAAAATAACTTTAACGCCTTTTTTCTTAACTACATCAAAGTTTTCTTTAAAAGCTTTAATGAAAAGATCCATTAAATAATCAACTTCCTCTTTATCTCTTTTCCAGTTTTCAGTAGAAAACGCAAAAACACTTAAAACTTTAATATTTTTATCATAAACGTACTCTGATATTTTTTTTAGAGCTTCTGCGCCTTTTTGATGGCCCCTAGTACGTTTTAAACCTCTTTTTTGTGCCCATCTTCCGTTCCCATCCATTATTATAGCAACGTGTTTTGGGATTTTATTATCCATTATAATACCTCCAAACAACTAAATAAATTATATCATATATTTAATAATTATGAATATTTATTTTATTTAATTAAACATAGTATTATATTATCGTCAAGTTTATTTTTGCTTCATCTAATTTAATAGGAGTTGAAATAATTATGTGGTGTATATTTTTAATACTATTTATATTTTTTATACCAGTTTGCATAATTCTATTACCATTTGCTTTATTATTTATAGTTATAAACGCTATATTTTCTTGTTTTTGTAATAATAACAACTGTAACTGTAATTGTAATAGAAACAATAATTGTAAGAGATAATATTATCTTTTACTTTTTTATTTCAAATATCAAATCATCTAAGGTTTAATAACTATCATTTAAAACTTTCTCAACTTCTTTAATTAACTCATATTTATTTGGAATATAATAAGTATAAGTTGATGCAAAAACGTTATTTGATAATCCTCCTAAAGCATATTCCATAGCAACTTCTTTTTTACTTTTACAAAGTATAATACCGATCGGTTTATTATCAAATTCATCATTAATCTCTTCAGTATAATAATTTAAATACATATTCATTTGACCAGCATATTCTGGTTTCATCCCTCCTATTTTTAAGTCAATTAAAACATAGCATTTTAAAATCTTATTATAAAAAACCATATCTACATAATAATGAGTATTTCCAAGAGTTATTCTTTGCTGAATACCAATAAACATAAACCCTTTACCCAATTCTAACAAAAACTCTTCCATGTGTTTTACTAATTTTCTTTCTAAGTCTTTTTCAAGAATAGGTTTAGTTTCTTTAATACCTAAAAATTAAAAAACATATGGTTCTTTTAAAATATCATTAGGTTTTGCCATTGTTTGTCCAACTTTTGATAATTCATAAATTTTCTTTTTATTATTTTTTCCATTAGATAATAATAATCTTTCAAATAATGATGTTTCTAATTGTCTTTTTAATTCCCTAACACTCCAGTTAGAATTTATACATTCCCTTTCATAAAAACATCTTTCATCATCATTTTCAATGCTTAATAGCTCACAATAATGTGACTAGCTCAATTTAACAGACAGTGTCTGTTGTTTTTGATATTTTAGATAAAATCTACGCATATATTGAAGATTCGATACTGAAAAACCTGATCCTAAAATTTTCCGTAATTCTTTTGAAAGCTCTTTTAAAACTTTTTTGCCATATTCGGCTTTAATATTTCCATTTTGTTCATTTTCCACAATAATTCTACCAACATTCCAATACGCTAGCAGCATCGTATTATTTACTTCATAAGCTATTTTATTTCTGCTACTTGTAATTACATCTTTTATTTCTTCAATCATTTTCATATTAATTTTTTGTAACATAAATAATCCCTTTCCAAATTATTAACATGTATTTTAATAATTTAAATATAAATATTTGAAATCATACCTTTCTTCCACCTCCTATTTAATTATTCTATTTTTACTTAAAAACACTCTTAAAGCATAAAAAAAGTACCCTAAATAGGGTATTATAAGCTCTCATATATTTTCTTTAATTTTTTGCCAATTTTCTTTAAGTCTCTTTCTTTAGCAACTTCATAAGATTTTTCTGCAACACTAGGAAGCTTACCTGAAAAAAACATTTTTATCTTTTTTTCAAAATCATCTAAGTCTTTTGCCTTATATACGTTTACTTCGTTGGTAAGCCAATCATCAAAGATTGGGATATCTCTTACAATAGCATCTTTTTTACATGCACAGGCTTCAATAATAGGAATTCCCTCTGTTTCCTCAAGCGTTGGGAAAAGATATAAATCGCCACCATTCATAGCCCCCTTTATTACATCTGGTTCTACGTAGCCTGCAAACGTTAAATTATCTAACTTTGTATTCACAGCTTTTCTAACCTTTTTTGTAGTAGCAGCTAAAGGGCTATAACCAAACCATATAAATTTATATTGTGGTAATCTTTTTGCAAGTTCTACAAAGTCGGTAATTCCTTTTCTCTCTATATATAACCCTATCCCAAATATAACCTTATCATCTTTAGTATATCCATAAGTCTTACGAAACTTTTCTCCAAGCTTTTTATCCTTTTTAAAAAACTCAAGTTCAATACCGTTAGATACATCATATATGGTTTTATCTTCTAAACCTTTATATCCTTTTAAAAGTTTTTTTGAATATGGCGTAGGTGTTACTATTACATCTCCTAAGCTATAACATTTGATAAGCCATTTTTTAAATAATTTAGACGTTTGCTTTGCAAAGATAAAACCATTTTTATAATCTTCCTCTGTAGAATGTGCATGATAAACTATTTTTTTACCCATTTTTTTAGCTTTCTTCGCAAAAAAGTAAGATTTTGGAAAATAAGTATTAATATGTAAAATATCATAATCATCATTAGGATTTAAAGTATAACTTATCTTTTCATATTCTAACGCTTTCATTTGATGTTTAATAGCTTTTCCAAGTCCTGATTTTCCAATCGTCTTTAGACCTTCCGAATATAACAAAACTTTCATTTTTATTTTACCTCCCCTTTAAAAAAACTAACTATCTTAGCAAACCTAAAAACTATTACGTCACTTTTATTGATTGCATAACTCTTTGCCATTGCTTTTCCACCAATCGTAAAAGCAGCGATAAGAGCGGTTAAAATAAGACTTACAAATCCAGTATTAAAGTTAAATTCTAAAGCAATCTCTGATGAAATAAGAATTCCAACCGAACCAGAAATTATACCACATACATCCCCTACAACATCATTGCAAAACGCCGAAACCCGAGAAGCATTGCGTATTAAAAAAATAGCGGTTTTACTTCCCCTTATTTTCTTAGATGCCATGGAGTTAAAGGGTTTTATAGACGCGGCGGTTACGGCAACACCAATCATATCAAACATAACACCTACAATAATAATTAAAAAAACTATAACAATACCAATGATAGCGTTTAGGTGTGATATCATAGCATCGGTTAAACTAGAAAATAATAATGATATAAAAAAAGCACAAATCGTTATTGTTACCACCCATTTGTAATCAACAAACTTCTTAGGAATTTTATCTATTTTTTTTACCTTTTTTTCATATTTTTCATTAAAAGACTTAATCTTCATCAAAACCTCCGTAGAAAATAAAAGAAATATTAAATTTCTTTTTGCTTGCTCATGTAAAAATTAATGGTCCTCTCCAAAGGATCTTCTTTAGTAGTTTCAGTATTATCATCATCAAATATGGTATCTTTTAAAACCATTTTTCTTTGCGCTAATTTATCATATTCATTTTTTATTGAAATTAGTTCTGTTTGATATCTTGATAAAGCTTCAACTGATTCTTCTAATTTTTTATATCTTTGTTTTTTCTGCTTTTTATTAGTACTAAATAAATTAAACTTGATACTTTCTTTTTCAATTATAACTTTACTTATAATAACTTCCACTTCGTTTACTATATCATCTATATTTTCTATCTTATCACTTATCATTTCATCTACGAACCCATTTGTAACAAGAATTTTTTGTATTTCCATAATTATACTTTTTACTTTATCTGATAAAAACGCAATATCTTTATCTATTACACTTTTTAAAGCCTTATTAAAACCTTTAGAGGCTATTACCGGCTTAGATGAATCTAACTGCTCATTATTTGTTATTTTAGAAAAGTCTATTTTTTCACTTCCTAAACTATAAAACTTTATTTTAGAATTGGTATCGTACATATGCCTACCTCCTACTATCATATAAGATAATAATATCACAAAAAAAAAAGATTGTACATAAGTACAATTAAAATAGCGTGGAATCTTTCATGACAAACTTTGCGTCTTAGGTCAAGTTGGATTTCCCACCTTTTCACCTTCTGTTACCATCCGGCCGTTCCCATTTAAGAAAAGGCATGCTTCCTTGCGACAAGCATTACTTGATTACCACTTAGTACGCACTGCAATTCCATGAAAGTCACAGTCTAGGAAATTTCTTCAAATGAACAAATCACTACTAGCTCTTTTTTGCAAGGGAAATTTCAGAAGGCAATAGTCCTTAATCTATGCCTAGATGAAAAGACCTGATCCTTCTTCCCAATACCCTCACTCAAGGCAAGCTACACTACTCATAGCGCAAGCCACATAGTAGGTTTAATCTCAAGCCGTACAAAGTCCTACGCCTTGCACGCACTTAAGTCTCCGCGTATTGATGGGTCTTGATAATCTGTATGCCATTACAGCTAGCCCAGCAAACTCATATCCAGCACTCACCCCAATCTGGGCGAAAGAAGCAAGCACAAGACGTTTCACAGGTATGCTCTTTAACGGATTTTTAGGCCCGTCCTCATAGTGCAATTCAAACTAGAATACTGCTCCACGGCTAAACAATATACCATATTTTATTCAAAAAGTCAAAAACTATAACACTTATATAATAGCTATCAAACATAAAATATTCATCATTTTGGTTTTATTAAAAAAAGACCATACTATTTTTTATTTATATAGTCTTTTTTTATTTGTTTATCATTTTTAACAGTTGCTTTCTTTTTCGTATGTTTTTTTATTACGTTAGGCATTTTTATGTGTATTTTAGCTTTATCAGTTAATATATCAGTAGATAATATTATCCAAGTTATTAAAATCATTATAATGGTATATATTATTATTCCATATTTTCTATCTTTTAAAACATAAAATATTGATGCCAAAGAAAACAAAATACTTACCGCATATATTATTAAAACCGTTGTTTTTTGACTAAATTTTTTATTTAATAACTGGTGATGTAAGTGCTGTTTATCAGCAATATAAATAGGTTTTTTATGAATTATCCTTCTAATTATTGCAAATAAAGTATCAAGTATTGGAATAGCTAAAATAAGCATTGGCACAACAAGCGAAGTTAAAGTAACAGCCTTAAATCCCATTAAACAAACAACCGCTATCATAAAGCCTAGAAACATAGATCCAGTTTCACCCATAAATATTTTAGCGGGATTGAAATTAAAAATTAAGAATCCTAAACATGCACCAAGCATTATAAACGTAATGGTTATCTCAAGACTTCCTATGTTATGTAAAATAAAAGCAATAACACCTATAGTTGCGAAAAAAATAGTAGAAATACCGCAAGCTAATCCATCTAAACCATCAATAAAATTAATACAGTTCATAAGTGCAATTATAAATACTATGGTAAGTGGGTAAGCAAGTGGTCCAAAATCAAAGTAAAAGCCAAAAAATGTTATATCATTAAGCAAAATATTTCCATAAAAAGTTACGATTAACGCTGCTATTATTTGTCCTATTAACTTTTCCCTCGCCTTTAAAGGCTTTATATCATCAATCATACCGGTTAAAATAACAATAAATCCAGCCATTAATATGGCAAGCATTTGAGTGTTTTGAGGTGCAAAAAACATGTACCCGAATAAAAAGCCAAAAAACATCATAAGACCGCCTAATAAAGGCATTGGTTTTTTATGAACCTTTCTTTCGTTAGGATAATCAAGTGCGTTAACATGGTTTGCTATCCATTTTACAATTGGGAAAAACAAACTTGTTACACACATTACCGACAAAACTATTTTTAATACCACAATTATCTTGTCATTCATATAATCACCACACTATAACAATGATAACACAAAAAAACAAAAACAGCCATACTATTTAGCTGTTTATTAATTTAATCCGATTTTTTGTTTTATTATATAACATGGTCTATTAAGTATGTTACTGTATATTCTTGATATGTAAAGGGCTATTATACCAACACATAATAAAAGAGTGCCAATTAATAATATTATTGTTCTATGGGATAAATTTCCCATTAATATAAAGTTAGTAAGACAAATTATAAAAGATAAAAACCCTACTACAAAAACGCTCTTAACTGGTTTTGTTGAAAATGATATAATTCCACCTAAAGAATACTTAATAAGCTTAAATATAGACCATTTTGAAGAGCCATACATTCTTTTTTCTGGAGTATAAGGAACGTATATTGTATTAAAACCTACCCAAGAAAAAATTCCTTTTAAAAATCTTGTTTTTTCCGGCATAGAAATAATAGCATCCTTAACACATGATTTAACCACCCTAAAGTCACTAGCCCCTGGAAGAAGCTTAACATCAGATAACATGTTATTTATTCTATAAAAAATTGAAGTTAAAGTCCTCTTGAAAGGCGCTTCAGTATTTCTCGATTCTTTATAAGAAGAAACAACGTCATACTCTGGATTTTGGATTAGTTTATTATACATACTTATTAAAACCTCTGGTGTATGTTGCAAGTCAGCGTCCATTATTGCTACGTATTTACCACTAGCATGCTCTAATCCCGCTAGCATCGCTGATTCTTTTCCGAAGTTTCTAGAAAAACTAATTACCTTAATATTTTTATTTTCCATGGTGATGCTTTTTAGTTTTTCCATTGTATCATCACTGCTACCATCATCAACCATGATTAACTCATACGTTATCTTTTCTTTTTTTAAAGCTTCGGTAACCGATTTACAAAACTCATCTAAAGTAGATGCTTCATTAAACATCGGAACAATAACTGATAATTGCATAATACTCTCCTACTTTCTTTTATTTATTAATTTTTGCCATTTTTCTAAAATAACTTCATTACTATAATTCTTTGATTTAGCACGGGCGTTTTTTCCAAACTTATTTCTTAACTTATCATCTTCAATTAATAATTCTATTTTAGATATCATTTCTTCTTCACTTCTATTTTTAATTAAATATCCATTTTGACCATCATCGATAATTTCATTAGCACCTTGTGCCGAGGTGTATGATAAACAAGGAACCCCATAACTCATAGCTTCTATTAATACAAGACCAAAACTTTCCGTATGAGATGTCATTACGTAAATTGAACTTTCTTGCAAAAGATTGTTAATGTAATCTTTATTTTGATATCCATGAAAAACAACTTTATCACCAAGCTTTAATTCCTTAGCTAAATCAAGAAGGTCATTTTTTTCCATGCCATCGCCAACAATGTTTAATTTCCAGTCCGGATGTTTTATACTAATCTTTTTAAATAACTTAAGCAAATCATCAAAGCCTTTTTCTTTTGACAGCCTTCCAACCGCAACTAAGTTTTTAGAATCTAATTTAGATAGTTTATTAGGCATTTTATCTAAACAATTAGGAATATAAACTACTTTATCTCCTAAATATTTTTTATAAAATAAGGATAACTCACTAGAGACTAAAACAAGGTTATTAACGTTCTTACAAGACTTTACAAGCGAATTAATATATTTTTTCTTATCATTATGATGATTATGCTCCCACGCTATTTTTTTTATATCATTACTTACGAATTTCGATATTAAAAAATTATGAACAGTTCTAGTTGAAATAATAACATCTGTATTGATTTTTCTTAAAACAGCTGGTGTCTTTATATATTTAACAAAACCAGTTTTAATACTATGACCAATTCCTTTAAAAAACATATTAAAATTTTTCTTTTTTAAATAATACATCATTTCTTTTTTATTTGGTTTAATATTAGATATATAACTAACTTTTACCTTTTCATCTAACTTATATACAGGTTCATTATATAATCTGTATACGCTTAATATTTCAACATTATATTTAGAAACTAAGGTATTAGCTAGCGTTGTTATAGCATTTTCTATTCCTCCATAACCTAAATGGAGAGCTAATATAGTTACTTTTTTCATATCATCACCAACTTAATTATACTAAAAGCTAGATAAATCGTCAAAAAATCGGCTATCATAGGTAAAAAAAATGTAAAGAAAAAGACAAATCAAATATTGTCTATGTAAT
Source organism: uncultured Muribaculaceae bacterium (assembly GCA_964407685.1). Classification (GTDB taxonomy): domain Bacteria; phylum Bacillota_I; class Bacilli_A; order RF39; family UBA660; genus Aphodocola. Next base: position 89,521 of record CAYOWI010000001.1, on the reverse strand, counting down.
CTTTTATTTTTAATTTAAATTTTTCTGTATTAGATTCATACTTTTCCGGTTTAAAACCATTGATTTTTTCTAAAACCTTAGCTAAATTTTTAGTATCATAAAGTGGTAACACATAATTTTTCATAGCAAATTCTTTTGTTATTTGTAATTGATGATCATTAGTATGTTCACCATACTTCTTTAATCTTGGTACAACTATTACTTTTTTTTGCTTACTAATACAATCGGTTATATTACCTACGCCAGCATGAGTAATTATTATTTTAGCCTTTTCAATTAGGCTTTCTATCTCTTCTTTTGGCGCAAAGTCAAACGTCTTAATTATTTTATTTTCAAAAGAAGTATAACCAGTTTGTGCAATTACCTTATCCTTTATATTACCTTTTTCAATTTCTTTTTCTACCGCCTTTAAAATCCTTTCAAATGGTTTATCTTGCGTTCCTAATAATACCAATATCATTAAAATATCCACCCTTCATACTTAGCTTTTGGATATAACTTAAGCATCGAATGCCACTGTACAACAAATACATCTGCTATCGGATAAACCAATCTTCCAGTAAGTGTTTTTGTTTCTATATTTGCAAATGATTCTATATATATTATTTTTTTTCTAAATATTTTTGCTATATAACACATAGCAACGCACGTATGAGCTCCCGTTGTAACAATAACATCTGGTTTAAATTTTAAAAATATTATTAAACTTTTAATAATGTTATACGGAATAACAAATAAATATCTTAACATATGATCTTTATTTCCGGTTAAAAGATAATCTATCTTACTTTTATACCTTGCCTTAAGTCCAATCGTAGATTTGTGTTTTTCCGTCACTATTTTATAATCATAATCTTTAAAAATCCCCTTAAGTTGCATAAGCTCGGTCAAATGCCCACCCATGCTTGATATAAACATTACTTTTTTCATAAAATTCTCCTAATTAAATTATAGCATAAATTATATATTATTTATAGTATTATAAAATTCATAAGTAGATAAAAATACTTCCATATCACTTACGTATTCTAATATAAATTTATCGTTTTCTTTTGATACTAATATTGCAATAGTTTTGTTATGAAAATCTTTTTATATCGTTTTATCAATTATATCACGATATAAAAGTACTTGATGAACATCTTTATATTTTGCTTTATCAAGTTTTAATTCTAATATTACAAAAGAGTTTAAATTATAATTAAATAAAACTAAATCTACATAAAATTTTTTATTTCATTAAAATAGTTCTTATATTTGTCCTTTATTTTTGGTCATTTATTGTATAGACTATTTTCAAAAAAATTGTAGAAAAAAAGAAACCAATAATTGGTTTCCTACTCATCATCTTCTAAAGATACTCTTCTAAAAGCCGGTTTTGTCTTATCAAGCTTTTTCTTAGCTTCTTCTATTTCCTTTATTTTCTGTTTTCTTGTTTTTTTAGGAACAACATATTCGTCGTCTTCGACTTTTTTTATTACTGGTTCTTCCTTTACTAATACTTCATCAATGTCATAATAATCTTCTTTTGAAGTTTCATTTTTTAATTTTTTAATTTTATTTTCATATTTTCTTATTTTAGCCTCTTTTGAGGAAAATAATTTTAATAACTTAATTAACATCATAAATACGAATAGTACTATAAAACCAATTATTATATATTCTCTTGTTTTTATGGCATTATTTTTAAAATTAACAATGTTATTATAATACTTTTGAAAAGTACCTTCCCTACTATCATATAAGTAAAAACCAGTTGTTCCGTTCTCAAGATTTTGAGCATAAACTAAGAAGTATCTATTTTCATTATCCTTTTTAAACTTATATCCTTCTATTTTTATTTCATTATAATCAAAAGTAGTTCTTTCAAAGTCATCTGGAACATCAACATTTTTTTCATTTAACACTATTAAGTTTGCAGAACTTGCTTTAACTTCTTTAAACTCTTTAAACGTTTTATTTGATGGATTATAAATAAATAAACCAATGTTTCCTTCTTCATCCTTTAGTGCTACTAACGTTAATTTTGTAACTTCGCTTTTATATACCGTTATCTCTTGATTTTGTATATTTATCTTACTTTCAACAAACCCAACCGGAATATTTTCTATCTGCCCAGGCTTTCTTACTATGGTGTACTTCTTATTATTAACTGTTACGGATATCGGGTCAAGTTCTTCAACCGTTAAATTTATTACATAGGTCTTTTTTTCTCCATGTTGAGCGGTAACGGTAACTTCTAACTTATTTATACCATCTACAACATCTATTTCACCAGCACCCGAAATCGAAGCTGTTTTATCTTCGGCTGTTGCAAGCACTTTAGCTTTTGTAGTATCAACTGGTAAGCTAGCAGAATACTCGGTAACATCTTTATTAAAAGCCGGTGAAAGCTCTGCTCCTTCTACCGAAAGTGAACTTAAATTATTGTTTTTACTATAACTAGCTTCTATTTCAGCCTGTGTTTTCATCGTAACCGATGCCTTGCCAGTACTAGGTGAGCACTGAGCGTTAGTGCTGTTACTTGCAAGTGATACGTTAGTGGTACTAAACGTAGCTACTCCCGATTTTAAAGCCTTAAAAGTATATGTATTAGTTTTACTATCTCCTATTACACCAACTACTTTTACGTTGCCTCTTATAAGTTGTACCTTTGAAGGATCATAACCAAGCACATAATACCAAGAACCAACGTCAGATGAAACCGTGGTAGTTACTTTAAAAGTATTTCCAACCACTACGTTACTAGTAGATGATACACTAATGCTACATGCTGCAAAAGTACTTGGCAGTTTTATAATAAAAGCAAGAAAGAGAACTAATGCTCCTACTAATATTTTTTTAGTTTTATTCTTCATTTCATCCTCCTATTGAATAATGGTATACTCACCTAAAATATGTTTTTTTAATAGTAATAGATCAACAACATCTACTTTTCCATCTTTTGATATGTCTGCCGCTTTTTTATTAGCAGAATTTAAATTCATATCACCTAATATATATTTTTTTAAATATAATAAATCTACAACTGATACATCCGCATCACCATCTATATCACCATAAACAACTACTTCATATCTTTTTGTTTTATCTACTTCTATTATATCTCCGGTTGCAACCTTACCAGACGTTTTAGAATTCCATGAACTATTTAAACTTGCAACTAAAGCCCCTTGATTAGTTAACTTTTGTCTTAATAAACTCATGTCTTCACCAATATTAATTTTTGTTAAATAACCGTCCAAAAGTAAATAACCAGCGTTAGAGATTTTAGTTTCAACACTTACTTTTGGAGTTTCTGGCTCAGTTGGTTTATTTTCGGTATTACCGCCATTATCCTCTTCTTTTCCCCCTACGGTATCCGTTCTGGACACTTTATATGCGTTAGCAGTCATATTATTATAAACTGGGATTTTAAAAGCGTAAGCATCATTTAGTTTTCCATTGTTCTTATAAGAATTATATATACTTGCTGATTCAGATGATGGAGCCATTATGTTAGTCATATATTCGTATGTATAAGGTGCGGTTTTTCTATCTGAAGATACGTTAAACTTTTGAAAATATAAAGTATCTTTTCCATTGTTAACATACTTATCGCTTATGAACTTAGCCCCACCGGTTATTGCCTTTTGAATACTATTCCATCCTTCTTTTTTTGCATATTCTAATCCGTTTATATAATTGTTTACTCCAGAGTATGCACCAATGTTATAAAAGTTATAATATCCTTCATAACCTGGAACGGTTCCGCTTGCTGCCGATGACATTGTTACACCCATTTCTTGTAATGCACGTGATGCTAAGTGTGTAGAACTTACGCCCGACTCCTTAGCGGCTTCTATAAAAGCCTCAGAATAAGTCTTATCATAACCATTTTCCGTAAATGTTTTAGCCATGAAGCTGCCATTTAATATTCCTTGTACAGAATTATCTTGTGCTGGATTATATAATAAGCTTTCAAACATAAATATATTCTTTTCATTTAAAAAATTTCTTGGATCTAAATAATAACCCACGGCATCATAACAAGGGGCATACCAACTAGTACCATCCACTACTATACCATTAGGGTTTTGTTCATCTTTATAAAACAAAGATGGATAAAGATGCGAAATAGCACTTTGATTAATTCTGCTTTCTGCGGTCACCGAATCATTCCAATCAAGATTAGTGTTATCTATCGAAAAAGACCAATTAGGATGAATAGCATGAAGTTTCCTTAAATACGGCTTATAACTATCCGGAAAGTCTTTTATACTTTGCTCAAATGAATCATCATCATTATACGAATAAGTAGTCTTATTAACGCAAGCCTCTACTACATATCCAGTATATTCCCTTGCAGCATAATCAAATTTAACCGCGTACCAATTGGCATTTTTACCACCATTTGGACCTGTCATTGTTTTAATATATTCTAATTGTTGATTCGCATAGACATAAACGTTATCATTTCCATTTTTAATAATTTCTTTATTAGTTCCTGGACCTGTTCTTATCGGGCAATCCTTTTTACCCATAGAGCTTTTTACAGTATATACGTCATATGAGGCAGCATTTAGTTTTGGTAACATCATAAAGCATGAGAAAACTATCGTAAAAGTAAGTAATAGATTCTTTTTATTACTAAATATCTTCATATGACCAACTCCTATTCTTAATTAATTATAACATAGAAATTAGTCCTATAATGAAATATAATATATAATTTTGTTTAAATATGTAAACTTTCGTCAAAAGATTTTAGAATATTCTTTTATTTTAAAAGCATCATATAAATAGATATTTAACATCCACTTGAAGCAGCGTTGTTTTTTGTAGCATTTTGTTGTATAATTACAAGGTATTTGAGGTGATATTTTGGAAAATAAAAAAAAGAAATTTAAGAAAGCGTCTATTTTTGTATTTTTATTTTTGATAGCTTACTACGCTTCAAGCGCTTATTTCACAAATGAAATATATTATTATAATTCATCAAAGAGCTTTATGACCTACGTAGTTTACGGAATAATTATTTTAACGGCATTGCTTTTAGTTTTATTTACTTATACTGGTCTTAGATGTATCAAAAAAAATAAGACAAAAAGCTACGTTTGGTATTTTATTATTATCGCTATTTTTATCACGTTAGAGTTATTTATCTCAATTAACATTAATAAAATAAGTAATTCACTATCAAAAATAACCAAGAGTGAAACTGGCTATTCAACTAGTTTAATAGTTTTAAAGGAATCACCATTTAACTTGGCTTCTAACTTGCAAAAAGGTAAAATAGGAATAATTAATGATAAAGCAAACATAGAAGGTTATACCATTGCCATGGAAATGGTAAAAGAAAAAAACATTAATAAAGAAAATTTAGCAACTTATGATAATTATAATGAAATGTTAACTGATTTATATAATAATAAAATAGACGCAATGTTTGTTAGTTCTTCTTACGTATCTTTATTCGCAAACGAAGAAGGTTTTGAAAATATCGCCAGTGAAACAAAAGTTATCTTAGAAAAAAGCAAGAAGACCACAAATAAAAAAACTGAAAATGGTAAAACTTTAGATAAGCCTTTTACTATTCTTCTTATGGGAGTTGATTCAAGTTCTAGTTCCCTATCAAAAAGCAACTCATTTAACGGTGACACGTTAATGCTAATTACCTTTAATCCTAACACCATGAATGCTACTATTCTTAGCATTCCAAGGGATACCAGGGTTCCAATTGTTTGCACCAAAAACAAATCAAAAAATAAGATAAATTCCGCTGCATTATATGGTGCTGATTGCGTAATGGATACAATAACTAATTTTACCGGAATAGAAATTGATTATTGGGCTAAAATAAACTTTCAAGGTGTAATATCACTAGTAAACGCCCTAGGTGGAATAGAAGTTGACATACCATATGCTTTTTGTGAAAGTGATTCAAAAAGAAGATTTGGTAATAACACTATATATTTAGAAAAAGGCATGCAGACTTTAAATGGTGAACAAACCTTAGCCTTCGCAAGAAATCGTCATCCATGGCCAGCATACTGTGGAAAAAAATACTCTAATTATAATAGTAATGATTTTATAAGGGGACAAAATCAACAACAAATAGTAAATGCAATTATGAACAAACTAAAAAGTATTAAGAGTTTATCTCAAATATATGACATATTAGATATAGTCGGAGATAACATTGATACTAACATTGAAAAAGATACCATGATAACAGGATTTGATACTTTTAAAAACATAATCTTTAACTCAAAAAACATCCATAATGATGATTTCATAGGAACGCAAAGGTTATACCTATCAGGATATGATAATTACATAAATAATATTTATTATTTCGAATATTATAAGGAAAGTTTAAAAGAAATAACTGATGCAATGAAAATAAACTTGGAATTAAAAAAACCAGAGATGGACAAAGAATTTTCATTTTCAATAAACAATCCATACCAAAGTACACAAATAGGAAAAGGATTTTACAAACATTAGTTGTAATTATTTACATATTAGTTTATTTTTTGTATAATTTAATTAATGAAAGAACCTAACTTAAGGTTAGTTGCTTTCCTATTTGCAAAATAGGAAAAAGTACAATAACCCCTTTGGGTAGTTGTACTTTTTCTTTTATATTTTAAATATTAGTATGATTATTATTAAAATCAAAAGAAAGATTATTACTTTAAGAAACTTATTCTCCCTTTTCATAATATCACCACCCTTTTATTCTTTTAAAAAAGATGGAAAGTAACTACCCATTATTAGGTTCTCTCATTTTTATTATTCTACATATCTTTTAAAATCACTTTAAAAAAATATAATATTTAAACTTTTTATTTACATAAAATAAATATTTTTGTATAATTTAGTTAGTGAAAGAACCTAACTTAAGGTTAGTTACTTTCCTATTTGTAAAATAGGAAAAAGTACAATACCCCCTTTGGGTAGTTGTACTTTTTCTTTTATATTTTAAATATTAGTATGATTATTATTAAAATCAAAAGAAAGATTATTACTTTAAGAAACTTATTCTCCCTTTTCATAATATCACCACCCTTTTATTCTTTTAAAAAAGATGGAAAGTAACTACCCATTATTAGGTTCTCTCATTTTTATTATTCTACATATCTTTTGAAATCACTTAAAAAAAACAAAAAATAACATATTAAATGATTTTTTATCAAACAAATGTTATAATATTAATATATTGGAGGACAACATGAAATATAGTACAAAACTTAAAATGTATTTAATACCAAACGCTAATAAAAGGACTAAAATACTAATTAAAAATAATATATTTAAACATGTAGGTGAAAACTTCTTTTTTCAACCAAGGATAATACCAGATGAACCTAAATTAATTAGTTTTGGAAATAACGTTGTTGTGGCATCTGGAGTTACCTTTGTAACACATGATGTAATTGATAAAGTATTAAATAAAATGAACTATGATTTTAAATTTTATTATAACTGTGCACCAATAAAGATTGGAAATAATGTATTTATCGGATGTAACGTAACTATATTGCCAAACGTTAAAATTGGAAATAACGTTATTATTGCAGCGGGTTCTATAGTAACTAAAGATGTTCCTGATAATAGTGTTGTAGGAGGTAATCCTGCCAAAATAATTAGTACTTTTAACCAATACGTAAATAATAGAAAAATAATTAATGAAGACGGATTATATCCAAATCATGAATCAGTGATAAACTATATATGGGATAAATTTAATAAAGAAAAGGGATTAGATAAATAAATAATTTTATCTAATCCCTTTTTAGTTCCTCTAAGTTTTCAGAAATAATAAATCTAGGTCTTGCTTTTGTTTCACTATATATCTTTCCTATGTATTCACCAATTATTCCAATTGATAACATTTGTACTCCTGAAACTAACCATATTGATCCTACTATAAAGGTCCAGCCCTCAACTGTTTTTCCCAGTAATTTAACTATTAAGCAATATAATAATACTAATAAACTTATCGCAAATATTATTATTCCTACATTTAATACCATTCTTATTGGTCTTACGCTAAATGATGTTATTCCATCCCATGCAAAGTTAAGCATTTTCTTTAATGGATACTTTGACTCCCCTGCAAATCTCTCATTTCTTTCATAATATACAACATCTGACGTATAACCTACCAAAGGAAACATTCCTCTTAAGAATAAGTTTACTTCTTTGAAGTTTTCAAACTCATCTAACACTCTTTTACTTGTTAATCTATAATCCGCATGATTATATACTACATCTACTCCCATTAACTTCATAAACTTATAAAATCCTTGTGCGGTAGTCTTTTTAAACCAAGTATCTTTTTTTCTTGAGGATCTAACTCCATAAACAATATCACATCCTGCGTTATATTTATCTATCATTTCATCTATAGCGTTTATATCGTCTTGCAAGTCTGCATCCATACTTATTACTACATCAGCGTAAGTCTTAGCAGTCATAAGACCTGCTAATAACGCATTTTGGTGTCCTCTATTTCTTGATAGAGTTATTCCTGTAAATAGCTTTTCTTTTTTATTTATTTTCTTTATTAGTTCCCAAGTATTATCCTTTGAACCGTCATTTACATACATTACCTTACTTTTATTTGATATTTTTTTATCATTTATTAGTTTACTTAATTTTTCTTTTAATCTTTTTGTTGTTTCTTCTAATACTTCTTCTTCGTTATAACATGGCACGACTACGTATAATGTTTTATTCACACTTACACCTACTTTCCTTCATATATAAAATAACATAAATTATAAATATTAACAATGAAATGCCCGAAATTATAAAACCTAAAAGTAGTCCGGAAGGAAAATATTTAAATTCTATATTATTTTCTCCTTCATTTATTTTTATAGCCATAAAACCATTATCTACTTCTTCTATTTTTATCTTTTCACCATTTACGTAAGCCCTCCAGCCTTTATCATAAGCAACGGTATATATAGCAAGTGCTTCTTTATTAGAAACTATTTTAGATTTCATACCATTATTTACATAGCTAAATTCATACTCGTCATATATAGTTTCTTTATTAAATAAATTTTTATATTCATTTATTTGATTTTTACTTAACACAACACTATTATTTAATACATTTATTTTTTCGTCATAATTTAACTTATCAAAATCTTCATCTAATATATATTTATCCACAGCAAATCCCTGTTTTTTATAGTTATCGTTATAGTATAGTTTAAACGTACCATAATCTTTTTTTAATTCATAGTTTAAATAACTAATATCATCGCTACCACAAGACAAAATATATTCCGCTCCTAAAAAATCATTTAGCTTTTTATCATCTATGCCTAAATTTGTTGACACTCCCCTATCATAACCAATACTTCTATAAAACTTAAACAATGACCCACTAATATTAGAATTAAATGCCTTAATATCACCGTTTTTAGTTAGTAAGCCTAAGTTATAATTACAACTTAGAGAACTATTAAATCTAGTTATTTTATCTAAATTAACCTTTTGACTTATACTTAAGTATTCCCTATAATCAGCATTACTTACACCTGATGCCATTTTGTACTTATAAGTTACATAATTACCCCAAAAACATACCCATATAATTACCATGATATATATTATCTTTAACTTTCTATCACTACTTTTAAAACCATCTATTATCAATAATGAAATAATACTTATAAAGTAGGATATCACCATTGTTATTAAATAGCTTTTATCATAGAAAAACTGTTCTTCTTTAAATAACTTAGTATAAACAAAACATCCAATTATAAATATCAATACTAAAATAACATTTATTATTATAGCTTTTTTAAACTTTATATTTTCTTCTAAACATTTTATAGAGGTAAGTGAAAATATCAATATTGCCATATAAAACCATCTAGCATAATAAGTTATTGTAAATGCAAAAAACATACTATTTAAAATTGGGAAAATCATTATTATAACAAGTAATAGCATAAAAATACTATCCCACTTTTTTGGATTTTTTAAAAAGTAAGCAGTCCCTAAAATGAGTCCTACAAATGGTAAATAAAGTTCTATACTTTGATAATTATGCTCCGTAATAATCGCTCTATAACTCATTATTTCAGGAGGAAAAAGTGCTCCTCTTAATATTTCTAAATAGTTATTAGTAGCATGTCTTAAACTTGTAACTAATGTCCAATTAGAACTAACCCTTGGATTAGTCATCGTAAATAATATAGATGGCATAAGTACTATCCCTGCAACACCTACTCCTAAAATAGATTCAAACAAAATTATAAAAAATGTCTTTAAGTTAAATTCGTAACTTTTACAAATAATCTTTACGATATAATATAAACATACAAAAAAGGTTATACCAATAAAGAAGAAAAAGTTTGTTATGGCAAGTAAGAATACCGTAAAAGAAAATAAGAATCTTTTATTTTCATATACAAGTTTATCAAGCGCATATAAAATAAGTGGAAACAACGCTACTACATCATGAAAATGATAAAACATCATATTCGTTAATTGAAAACCTGAAAATGAATATAATAATGAGCCTAATATTGCATAATTCTTATTTTTAACATATCTTTTTAAAAATAAATAAGAAGTTAAACCAGCCACAGCATATTTTAAAATAAATATTGGACCTATTAAATATTCAAACCATGATGCCGGAAATAAATAACCAATAATATTAAATGGACTAAATAAATTATAAAAACTAAAAGAACCTATAAAACTATTACCTAGTTCATTATACCAAGACCATAAAATAGATCCTTCTTTTATGGACTCATTTATTATTTTATTAAATGGTATTTGTTGAACATTAAAGTCTGCTATTAAGCTATATATTCCATTTCCTTTAATTATATTAGGTAAAATAATTATGGTTCCTAATAAAAATGATAAGAAAAAAGCTTTAAAAGCATTACTTTTTAATATCTTCTTTAATCTTTTCATACACTTTAATACTCCTTATATATCCTTTAACTGTTTACACGCTATAACAATAATCATAGATACAAAAATTGATACTGATGGAACATCAAGTACGTGTCCGACCAATAAAGCATTTAATATGGAAATAATAAGTGCTATTAAAACACCGCTTTTTTCTAAATTAAGAAAATTAGATTTAAATTTTTCTACGTATTTTTTAAAAATACATGCTATTTTGTTAAAATATTTATAATATAAAATAATAAATCCTAATATTCCTTGATGAAGTAACATAACAAAGTAATCCATTTCAGATGTCTTTATAACTTTTCCACCTACTATGTATCCCATACCAAATAATTTTTGCACTAATGGCCTATTAATAAATATATTTAAAGAATCTTTAAGAAATGAGAGTCTACCACTAAAAATATAATCATCTAGTTTTTTAAAATTTAACATATCATTTAAACTTTCAACACCCATGTTTTTAGCATGGATGATTAAATTTTTATAAAATGATGTTTCAGGAAATATTTTAATCATGATACCTACACCTAGTATAAAAGCAATTACAAATATAAGTATACACTTATATTTTTTTTCTTTAATAAGCTTAATTATAAGTAAAATAATTAAATATAAAACAATTATCATAGCAGTTAAAAAAGGTGCTTTAGTACCCATCATTAAAAGTACGTAAAAATATAAGCCTAAAAATAAGATTAAACTTATTATTTTTTCGTTTTTTAACAAGTAGAAAATAAAAAGTGGCGCAAGCATACTTATTATGTTGCCTACTGCATTAGCAGAGTAAAAAAGGCCAATACTCCCTACTTTATCATACAAATAACTTTCAAAACCAACATTTAAAATATCAGGCACAAAAATAAGTAACAAGTAAATAAGTAAAATAATGTATAAATACTTCTTTTTAATATCATTATCTTTAAATAATTCCATAACAAATAAAAGTGTTATAGGAAAATATATTACTTTAATTAGCGACTTTATCTCATATGATATCTCGCTTATTCCGCCACTAAATAGGTTTATTAAAATAAAGATAGCAGCATAAATAAATAATGCAATTACGTATTTTATACTACATTTTCTTATAAATAATAGGTAGTATAAAAAGTATCCTAAAAACAAAGTTCTAATAACTAAAACCATACTAGATGATATATTATAATGATTAAAAAGGGATATAAGTAAGTCTAATATAGGTTGTATAAAAAGAAAAAGATAAAAAAGTGTTAAAGTCTTTTTCTCTAAAAAAACATTAATTTTTTTTATCATTTTAACACTTCCTTATCTTTTTAATTTCTTTTTAAATACATTTTTAATTTTATCTAATACAAAGTCATATCCATATGCTGATAATATAAATATACTAACATGAATAAAGTATGCATACCTAGGTTGTATTTCAATAAGTAAGTAAACACCAAAGGTAACCATCATCATAATAACGAAGAAAAATGAATTATCTTTAATTATCTTCTTTCGATTAAATATTACCCCTATCATACACATAAATAAAGTAATTATATAAAGAATAGTATTGAATGAAACAACAATGTTTTCTATATCAGTAAACTTTATATCAAAGCCAAGTATGTGATAAGTTTTATCAGTATACATTTTGTTCTTTGAAGATAAAGAAGTTTGAAGCCAAAACTTATTAACTTTACAAGTCATTAGTTTTCCCATTTTTATTGGGTTAACTAACACTCTTTCTTTTATAACTTCTATTTCTTTTTCTTCATCATTTAAATATTTTTCATCAGATGCATCATAATAACCACATGAATCATGATTAAATCCTAAAACAAACTTCCACTTTGGATTATTATTTTTTAAACCTTGCTCATTTATTCCTGTTTTAGTAACCAAAAATGAAGAAAACGTACCAACAAGGAAATAAATGACTAAAAATACCGATATGTTTTTTAATACCATTTTAACTCTATCTTTTTTTAAGTTTAATAGTTCAAATATAATAAATGTTGTAACAACTATTATACCTTCTGGCCTTATTATGTTTCCAAAGCTAATTAATACCCCCGCTAATACATAATCCTTTGTTTTTTTATCTTTTTTAAGTAGGAAAAATATTCCTATATACATAAGAAATGTAGATAGATGATGATTTGCTAAAACCGTGTTTAAATATAGTGAGAAAGGAAAAATCATATATAATAATGAAGCCATTTTAGCACTTTTTTCAGAAACTTGTTTCTTACCAAATACGTATATAAGTACGCACAATCCTGAAGAAAAGATAGCATTTAATAATTTAAGAACAAAAGTGCTATTAAATAATTTCAAGATTATACCCTGATAGATTACAAAACCAGTTTGATATCCCCACATACTAAAATAGGCGTCATTTTGAAAGGAAAAATCACCCTTAGTAAAACTGTTAGAGGCATTAAGTAAAGTTTCAAAATCAGATACTTGAGGAAAATTAAATAAAAGTATCATTACTAACCTAATTACTAAACTAGTTATAAATAATATAATGGGAAACTTTTTTATATCTACTTTTAAAGAAATAAACGTAACTATAATAAATGCTAAAACTGATAATATAATATTATTTTTTACCAAAAATAACAGTGATATAACGCTAAAAACAATTATTGTTAAATACATAAACATACTAGATAAAACATTTTTTTCCTTTTTCATAACTACTCTCCTCGTATTTTATTACATCATAATTATAACATATATAATATTTGAGTAAAAGAAAAAGGTTAGATTTTCTAACCTTTTAGTCCATCTCTACTATGTATAATTTTTTATCCTTTTTTATAATTATCATATTAGCATTATTTTCATAACCAAAGTCTTCTTTATAATCCCAAGTGATAGTTACTTTATAGGCATCAACGGTTGTTCCTACATTTTTATTTGCAGTTTTAGATTTAACTTTTGAAGATGTAGTAGTTGTTTTAGTATCCTTAATTACAAAACTTGTATTTTCTAAACTAACATCTTTTATCTCACTTACTTCTGGCAAATCCTGATTTCTATTTTTACTATCAACTTCTAAGTATTTATAAAACGTACTTCTAGCTTCATCAATAAAGTTATCTCTCATATCCTCTTTAATAAAATCGGTGCCACCTATGTCATTTTTAGATAATTTATTATTTAATGTATAAAAATCTATGATGAATAACTTTGCAATAGATTTAGCATATGCCTCATAATCAACATCATCTTTAGAAAGTATTTTAGATAGTTCATCAAATTCGTCTTTGTATAAATCCGTTTCATTTTCATTTAAATTATAGCCATATCCGTCTATTTTCTTTATTACCTTAACTTCAGTTTTAGAAGGAGTAGAATTTAAAAAGTAATATGCTAAAAAACCAAAAATAGCAACTACAAAAACAATAATTATAAATATTAATATTTTTTTACTCTTTTTCATTTTTCTGCCCTTCTTCCAAATCATACACTATTATTGAATCCGAAACCTCTAATAGTTTGTTCGCGTATGATTTATTATTTTCTATTTCATCTTCGTTTACAACGCTATCTTTAAGTAATAAATACTCTTCTTTTTGCGCATTATAATACATCTTATCCGTTACCCAGTTACCATTAGGAAATACTACAATGTTCTGATTCATACTAAATATATCATGCCCTAAAGCATACTCATAATCGAAATTAAGCATGTTAGCAAGTGTTGGCATTGCATCATACATTCCCATAACCGTATCAATTTTTTTATTTAAAAGCTTATTTCCCTTGCTATTTTTAGTCCATATTATAAACGGAACTTTTCTATTTAATTCATAGTTATAATAATCAACATCAACGTATCTTTCATCATCTTTATCATATACTTCTCCAGTTTCTAGATCATAGTTATAAAAATAACGATATTCACTTTTAGATATTTTTGCATCATGATCACCATATATAACAATGGCGGTATTATCAAGCAGTCCTTCATTATCTAACTGGCTAATAAACTCACCAATTGCCGAATCAGCATAATGAACGGCTTTGAAATAATCACCTAACTCCCTTCCTTCCATATAAGGATAAGTAACAGATGTTACATTACCCGCTTCATCGGTTATGGTAGTTTTATGATCCACGGTATAATCTCCGTATTTTTCTTTCTCGTCCCAAGGCGTATGGTTTGTTAAGGTAATCATTGTTATATAATAATTTTGATTTTCGCTTTTAATATTTTTAATTTTTTCTATGGACTGTTTAAAGAACTCTTTGTCAGAAAGTCCCATACCTAGTATTTTACTATCATCAGAATAATCAAAGCTACTTTTTGCATAGAATTTGTCATACCCTAGTGTCTTATGCATTACGTTCCTGTTCCAAAAAGAAGCATTATTAGCGTGCATGCTAGCGGTATAATAACCTTTTTGTCTTAAAATATTAGGCATTGACTCGTACGTTCTATCCCAATAATTAACAAATACCGTACCAGTTGAAGCTGGAAGAAGTGATGTGTTAAAGGTAAACTCTGTATCACTTGAGGTACCTACGCTAACTTGTGGATAATAATTAGAGAAAAATAGTCCCTCACTTGCTAGTCTATTTAAGTTAGGTGTTAATTCCTCATTGTTAAATGATAACGTCATATCATGTGTCATTATACTTTCAGCATGAATAACAATGATATTCTTACCCTCTAAAACATTTGAATATTCATTTTTCAAAACGGGATCATTTATCTTTTTTTCTTCATAAAACTCCCTTGCTGTTTTAGAAGCATTATCATAACCGAAAAGACTAGTGAACTTTGATTCAGTACTTTTTATGGCATCGTTTAACTGGTATACATATATACCAAACCTTTCAACTAAATACTCTCTGTTCCACTGTTTCTTAAGCCTACTATAATCCGATGATTTCATAAGAGAAATCGTTATAAAAATGGTTAAAGCTCCTAAAATAATAGTATTTAAAAACCTCTTTTTACCTCTTTCTATTTTTTCAACTTTTTCATAGTACTTTTTCTTTTTCAAATAAACATGTACAAGTGGTAAAACAATAAGTGGAAAAATTAACAATAAGTCTTTAAACTTTATTAATCCAGTTACTATTGAACCATCCATTTCACCTAAAAATGATGCCGTTGATAATAACGAAAAAGATGCAAACGAAACATAATTTTCATAATATATTGCGTTTATAATGCAAATTAAAAACATAATTACGGTAAGTGGCATCAAAATTTTAAATTGCTTTTTCGGTTTTACTAAATACGCAAAAGATCCAATGATTAAAATAAATGCTAGATCAGATATCATTGCCTTTAAACTAAAATAATTACCCATAGTTACTATTCTTAGCAACCAAGAATTAAGTAGATTAATAACAACAAAGGTAATAAATAATATGTTCGTTTTAACATATAAAACAAAACTTATTTCTTTTAATCTTTTTTTTATAGTAACAAATAAATTTATAATTTTATCTTTGACTTTTTTCATAATACCCTCCTAGTATAAAATCAGAGTATTATAATTATAGCACGAAAAGAGTTATAAGTAAATTTCAACTTGAACACAAAAAATTTATACCTCTTTACAGATATTTATCAATATTTATAAGTTCTTTTTTATTTTCTTTTTCTATTTGTTTTAAACTCTTTTTAGGCGTATGTAAATCTTCTGGCATTATTCCACCATTCTTTTTTATAACTTCTCTAATATTTTTTTCCAATATTATAGTGCGTTTGATTTGCATTGTTTTCTCCCTTAATATTATCTTTCTTTAGCCTAGACTCAGTTTGAGTAATACGAAAAAGGTTAGCCGCTAATTCTTCACTTCCCATATTATCTAAAATGTCTTCTCTATATCTTAAATTTTTTCTTTTAGCTATATCATTCGCGGTTTCTCCATTATAAAGCCCTTTATAACCATAATTATGAAATCTATCAAAGTTTTTAACACCTACATTTTTTGCTGCTTGATTTAATGAAAAATTCCCTTTTCTAGTTAAATTTCTTTGATAAAACCTTTTTTCATCCTCGGTTAAATTCTCATATTCTAATTCCGCTAATTCTTATTTTCTAGTTTGAACCGCAAAATATGTCTGTGCAAGCGCAATAACCTTTTTCCTACTATCACCATTTTGAGCAATCAGGTAGCAAGCATATCTAGACAACTTATAATCATTAATTAATTTTGAAGCCCCTTTAGGCATTTTTATCGTTTTGTCGGCGTCGACAAAATGATCTATTTCATTAATATTACTATTAATGCAAGCATTTTTTGCTTTATTAATAACACCATCAAACTTTCGCCATTCTTTATAATCCAAAACAATTCGCAATTCTCTTGCTTCCCAATATTCATTTCCATTTTTATCAATATGTTTAATATCCTCAAATAATTTTTCTTTGCATAATTCTATTTCATTCAAATGCATCACCTCTTAAGTGATATATAATAATTACAAGAATATAAAAAAAGTGTCGACATTCGACACTTTCTCATATAAAACTCTTTATACTATTTTTCAAATAGACTTAATCCTTCACTTAATTAATGATTAATTCCTTTTGTAATATTTTAACTATTATAATATGATAAATTTTTACATATTTCAACTTTTACATTTTCTTTTTATTAAATAATAACCATATATACCAACTAATGATCCAGTAGCATCTATTAATACGTCTCTTACTTCGCCACTTCTTCCATCAACAAATAATTGATGAAATTCATCAGATGCACTATATAAGAAACATATTATTAAAGATATTATTATAATATGTTTAATGTTATATTCCATAAGCAAATTAATAACTAATATACCAAGTATTAAATATATAGTAAAATGCGCTGTTTTTCTAACAATAGTTGTATATCTATCTAATACTTCTTCTTTTTTTGCTGTGGATAAATCATTTTCAACAAATACATTTGCTACTTTAATTATTAATCCATCACTTAATTTACTTGAGTCATCAGCTTTTTGATTAGAAAATATAAATATAAGAGCCATCCATAATATAACTAATATTAATTTAATTATTTTTTTCATAATTAATCTCTTAAAAATATATCTCTAGTATATATCTTATGTTTAACATCATCTAATACTTCATCATATCTATTTACAATTATTACATCACAAATGTTTTTAAATTCATCAATATCTTTTATAACTTTGCTATTGAAAAAGTTATCATCAACTAAAGTTGGTTCATAAATAACCACTTCAATTCCTTTAGCCTTTATTCTCTTCATAACACCTTGAATAGCGCTAGCCCTAAAATTATCTGAACCTGATTTCATGGTAAGTCTATAAATCCCTACTACTTTTGGATTCCTTAAAATAATTGCCTCTGCTATATGATCTTTTCTTGTTGAATTACTTGCGACTATTGCACTAATTAGATTTTCCGGAACGTCTTTATAATTAGCTTTCAATTGCTTTGTATCCTTAGGCAAACAATATCCTCCATATCCAAAAGATGGATTATTATAATGAGTACCTATTCTCGGATCTAAACAAACACCATCAATAATATCTTTTGTATTCAATCCTTTTAATTCAGCGTAAGTATCTAATTCATTAAAGTATGAAACCCTAAGAGCTAAATATGTATTAGCAAATAATTTAACTGCTTCAGCTTCTGTAGAGTTCATAAACTTTACAACAACATCTTTTTTCTTGCAAGATACTTTAAGAAGATTTGCAAATTCCTCTGCACGTTTACTTTTTTCTCCAACAATTATTCTTGATGGATATAAATTATCATACAATGCATTTCCTTCTCTTAAAAATTCAGGCGAAAATAAAATATTTTGTATATTATATTTTTTCTTAATACTTTCTATAAATCCAACTGGGATTGTTGATTTAACAACCATAGTAGTAAATGATGGATCACAAACTTCATTTACTTTAGTAATTATATCTTCAACAGATGATGTATCAAAAAAGTTAAGTTTATCATCATAATTAGTTGGTGTACTAATTATTACGAATTTTGCACCCTTAAAAGCTTCTTTATAATCTAAAGTCGCCTTTAAATTTAAATTCTTTTCTTTGAAATACTTTTCAATATACTCATCTTTAATTGGACTAATCCTATTATTTATTTTTTCAACTTTGTCAGGTATAACATCAAGAGCTACTACTTCATTATCTAAACTTAGTAATGTGGCTAACGATAATCCTACATATCCTGTTCCTGCAACTGCTATTTTCATGTTTAAAATCCTTTCCTAAATCCTATATTTTTTCTTTTAAAATTCACAACCATCTGCGGTTTTACAGAAGATAACTTCAAATTTATCCTTATACTGAGGATATTTATTTAAATACATTTCTGTAGCCTGTTTTTTTATATCCTCTTTATATTTAGGATCTATAATAGCAACATAACAACCTTTAAAACCTGCGCCACTAAATCTACCACCATAAATCCCTTTTATATTATGACATATTTCGCTTAAGGTTTTTAATTCATCAGAACCTGTTTCATAATTGTATATACTACTATCGCCACTTTCAAACATTATCTGACCAACTAACTTTAAATCACCATTTTGCCATGCATCTTTCATTCTTTCTACCCTATCCATTTCAGTATAATAATGCTCAGCTCTTTTTCTCCAATTAGTTGGTAATTTATCTTTATGCTCCATATAAACTTGGTATGGAACATCTCTTAATCTTGCATCTTTAAATTTTCCATAAGGCATATCAGAAAAAGCCATTAAAGCGTAAGCCGCGGATTTTAATTCATCAACACGCATATTAAATGCACTTCCCACTAATGCTCTTTGAACCCCACTAAATAGTACACATATTTCATACTCTGGCATATTTTTACTTTGTGGTATTAATTCATAACTTCCATCTTTAGTATCTAAATATAACAAATTATCCTTTTTACAATACATTTCACAAGATTGATCTAGCGTTCCAACACTTATTCCAATAAAATCATTTTCTACCTTTAATGCCAGTTTTATTACTTGCTCTTTTGTTAAAGAAAGATTATTGGCTTTGCATAAAGCTTTCATAAACGATATTATAACTGCCGCAGAAGATGATAGACCACCTATTGGCATAGTTCCTACTATTAAAGCAGTTATTCCTTTTTTTATTTTATATTCATCATATAAGACTTTACAAGCTCCCATTACATAATCAGCCCAGCAATCATTCTTTTCCTTTAACTCACTTATATTAAATTCTTCTGTACCGATAAAATTAGCGCTTGATACAAATACTTTATCATCACCATTTACATTATATAAAACATGAACACCCTTATCTATTGCAAATCCAGTAACATGACCATATTGATGATCAGAATGAGCCCCTACAGGACACACCCTATAAGGACAAAATGCTTCAAATTCATTTTTTACATGATATAATTCCTTAAACTTATCATTAAAACTTTCCATAATACGCTCCTTTTTTACTGCAAAATAATTATAGCATTATTCTTACAGTTAGTAAACTTAACTTATTATTTGTTTAATATTATTAAGTAGTAATTTATATACAATTAAGTTATATATTTTATTTTCTATTTTTCCTTTTTTCATTACCTCATTTAAACGTATAACCTATTAAGCGATATATAACAATTAAGAAAAATTAAAAAAGTGTCGAATATCGACACTAATTCATATAAAATTCTTTATACCACTTTGCAAACGATCTTAATCCATCTCTTAACGAAGTATTAGGCTTAAAACCATAATCTCTTTCTAAAGGAGTAGTATCAGCAAAAGTTACTGGTACATCACCAGGTTGCATAGCAACTAATTCTTTATGAGCTTCAAAATCATAATCTTTAGGTAAGACACCAACACTAACTAATTCTTCTTGTAGTATATTTACAAAATCAAGTAAATTTTCTGGATTAGAATTTCCAATATTATATACATTATATGGTGGTATTGGAAGTCCATCTTCTCCAGTTACTTTATCAGGAGCTCCTTGCATTACTCTTACTATTCCTTCTACTATATCATCTATATAAGTAAAGTCTCTTTTACAATTCCCATAGTTAAAAATCTTTATCTTTTCACCATTAATTAACTTATTAGTAAAACCAAAATAAGCCATATCTGGTCTTCCAGCAGGACCATATACAGTAAAGAATCTAAGACCTGTAGATGGTATATTATATAATTTTGAATAAGCATGAGCCATTAACTCATTACTTTTTTTAGTTGCAGCATATAAACTAACTGGATTATCTACTTTATCTTCTGTACTATATGGTACTTTTTTATTAGAGCCATAGACACTACTTGATGAAGCATATACTAAATGTTCAACGGGATTATTACGACAAGCTTCCAAAATGTTATAAAAACCTATTAAATTAGAACTTATATAAGCATCAGGATTAGTAATAGAATACCTAACACCAGCTTGTGCTGCTAAATTAACTACAACACTAGGTTTATTTTCTTTAAATATTCTATCTACCAAAAATTTATCTGATAAATCACCTTTTATAAAAGTATAATTACTAAAAGTATTTAATTCATTTAATCTATATTCCTTTATTTTTACATCATAATAATCATTCATATTATCTAATCCAATAACTTTACAATCACTAAATTCATTAAGTAATCTCTTACAAAGATTAGCCCCTATAAATCCAGATGATCCTGTTACTAGTATTGTTTTACCTTCTAAATTAATTTTTTGCATGATTACCCTTCTTTCTAAATATACTAAGCGTATTTAGTAATTGTTTAAAATCTTTATTATATAAAATAGAATTAATAGTTAATGTAATAATCACTGTTATAGCAAATACTATTATTGCATATAATCCCCACGAAATATATGTATCACCACTTATATTTGGTATAAAGTGGATTATAAATAAAACTAAAGTAGTTTCTATAGCGCATAATAAAATTTTCTTTACACTAATAAATATATTTCTTTTTAATATATATTTATTAGTATGATATACGAATTCTATTGTCCTAATAAGCATGGCTATGAACGTTCCAATAGCAACACCAATTATACCATATTTACTTACTAAAACAATTGATATTACAATATTAATAATAGCTTCCATCCAAGCACCCTTTCTAGTTTCTTTAAAATGGCCTGCTGCTAAGGTAATAGAACTATATGGCAATCTAATTGCCCACATAAATTCGCTTATAGTAATTAAAAATCCAAATAAAGGTCTTATATAATTAGCATCAGTAATTCCCTTTGTGTAAACTTTAATAAATGGTACTATTAATACTAATGAACAAATATAAAATATAGAAGTAATAGTTAAATATATCGTCTCATACATATTATATTTTTTATTAAGGTTGTCATGCTCATTTTTAGCAATCATATCCCCAAATGAAGCATCAATTCCGCCGGTAAACGCTTGTATTAAAGAATTTATTCCTTTTAATACAAGCATGTATATCGTATATACGGAAACTTCTGCTAATGAAGAAAATATAGTTAATATTGTTACATCTGTATTACTATGAATAACCGCTGCTATATGTTGAGCTAAACCATCCCATTTTTGTTTTAACTTATAATTATTATCTGCATCTTTAAAATTAATCTTATACTTTTTTTTAACATACATATTTTGGAATAATGGTCTACCAACAAAAATTAATCCACTTATTAATTTTATTAAATGAATAGAAAAATTAAATTTAGCCATCATAACAATGGAAATAATACTTAATAAATAAGTAATAATTTGAATAATTGAAATAACATATGTTTTTTGATCTGCTTGTAAAAACAACCTATATGTCATTCCAAAATAATACTCAGCAAAAGTACTAATTGAAATTATAATTACTAATGAAAATGTAAATAAATATCCAAATTCTTTAGTAACTAATAGCGGGTACACTATCGCAAGTATTATTAAATATGCAATAAAAATATAAGATATTGTCTTAAAAAACTTTTCAGATGACTTAAGTATATTACAAATACCTTTATTATCCTTTTTTGCTATTGGCTTATATAATGCTGCTTTTACCACAGGACCTACTCCAGACTCAAGCAAAGTTATATATGCTAAAAACTGAGTAATTGATGATACCAAACCATTCACACTAGATCCAAAAGATTGAATTATTATTTTAGGAATTATAAACCCATAAACAACTATAACTAACTGTAAAATTAAATTAGTTGTAATGTTATAAATAGCTTTTTTACTTCTCATTTTTATCCACCAAACTTAAATCTATCCAAGAGCCTAATATTTTATTCCATTCTTCAGATTCAAATGGTATAAGGCCAGAACAGGTAAAAAATGTTAATTCGCCAAAATATAATTTACCATCAATTTCATAAAAATCAACTCTTACATGTGGAATATCTTTTGATAAAATACTTGCAAACTCTTTCATTTTTTCAAAGGTTTTAGGTTTTTCTGGGGTATAATCTAATAGTTTATAATCTTTTCTTTTACAATTTATTAATTTAAAATCCATATCAAAAAAGCTCATAGAAGCAGTATTATGATTTTCAAGTCCCTCCGAAATATACATAATTTTTGGTTCTCCATTAAAGCAAAAAAATTTATAATCTCGCATTGTACTATATTTTTTATCTTCCATATATTTTTCTATTATTATTTTTGGTTTTACATTCTTATATGGCCATTCTCTTCCCCAATAAAAAGATTTATATTTTAACTTTTTAGTAATTATCTTTTTTGCTTTGTTTACATTAAAGTTATTTTTATCTTTACATATAACTATACTTCCAGAATCATGATTACACTTAATGACAAATTTATTTGGTAAAGACTTAAAATCAATATCCTCAAATTTATCATATATTCCTAGCGTAGGAATTATTATATTCTTACCTAATTTATCTGACACATAATTTTTAACTAAAATTTTATCGACCATATTTATATATTTTTCGTTTTTATCATACAATTTTAGCCACTGTAATTTTTCATTAAATGAGGTAGGATTTTCTAAGTTTAACCTCTTCCCAAAGTTTATTTTATATGTTAACTTTAAATATGCTTCATCATTAAAAAAATTAGTAATACCTGTATGCACTATGTTATTATATAAAGCTATTTTAATTTGTGACTTATCATGCTTCAACATATTTATCAATGTTTTTAATTTGCTCATTTAATCCATCCCTTTCTCTATTTGAAATATCTTCAATCAACACTGTTGAAATAATTATAGGTAAATACCAAATACATTGTGCGCTAAAAATAACTGCACCGTACTCTATAGCTAATGCTATAAGAATTAGTATAAAAGCCACAACTACCTCATCATAAATTATATTTTTCTTATTCTTAATTCTTTTTATTGTAAAAAATAAATTTTTAAAATATCTATAATAATAAATTAAAAAGCCTATAATTCCAAAACTACACAGCAATTCAATATAATTATTATGAGAATATTCATAAATAGTAGATGTTTTATAATAAAAATAATTCCAACCACCACCAAATATTGGATTTTGTAAAAAGAAGTTAGATCCCTCTTTGATCATAATATCTCTTACATCTGTCGAATACGAGTATAATGTATTATTACCTATCAACACATCAAACATACTTTCCAATCTTACACCTATTATATTATAAAAATATGGTACATTAAAAACAATAAAAAATAATAAACACGAAACAAACAATAACTTAATTGGCTTACTGATATTATTCTTAGAACACAAAAATAGTATTATAAAATCAAATATAAGAATTATGAATGCTTTTTTAGAACCAGTAACTAATACAATAAAGGCAAATAACAAAAATAAAAGTAATTTATATATTTTCTTTTCTTTACAATACCACCACATAATTATAACTGAAATAATTCCCATATTAAAACCAACAGTATTAACATTTCCACTTAATGTATCACCAATTCTTGAACTACCATTAATAAAATTCATTCCTTCCATTATAAACAAATATATAGCAGAAAAAATACCTGATACTATGAATGGAATATATATTTTTTTTGGATTTTGTCTAATAATGAATTTAAGCGACTTATATATTGAAATAATTTCAACATATCTAAATATTATTGTATATAATTGAAATGATCCCTTTCTTAAAAAAAACATTCCATAAATAACAAACATCAAATAAATTAATGTAAGCCAAATTGAAAATTTTGAAATCTTATAATTATTCTTTTTTAAATTAGCAAAAAAAGATATTATAACACCTAGAAAAGACATTATTCTATATATTATTGCGCTATTCATTGTATAGAAACATATCTCTGCAATTAATATTAATATTAAAGAAATAATATTCAAGTATAAAAAATAATTCTTTAATTTTGATGTTTTTTCCATATTAACCTCCAAATATTTTTTATTTTTTTATTATTTCTTTAAAATATATTTCCCATTTATCATATATTTTTTGCGCCGAATATTTTTCTTTTTCCTTAATTGTTTGAATGCTGCATTTTCTAGAAAAATCGGTATTATCGAGCATATATGCTATAGCTTTTGAAAGCTCTTTTTTATCATTTTTTGGAACTATTAATCCATTATTTTTATCTGACAATATATCATACGCTCCACCAGGACTCCAGTTTGTCGTTATACACGGAATGCCAATTGACATAGCCTCCAGTAACGCATTTGGCATACCCTCGTAATTTGAACTTAAAACAAACAATTTTGCATCTTTTATATAATTTAAAACATCTTTCTTTGCACCTTCTAAAAAGATTTGATTTTTTGCATTCAAATTTTCAATTAAATCATCAAGTTCTTCTTTTAATTCCCCATCTCCATATATATGTAATGTATAACTTTTATATTTATTTTTAATATCATTAAATGCTTTTATAATTAATGATAAATTTTTTTGTTCATGCAATCTACCTACACATACAATTTTATCTTTTCTATCTTTAAAATCCACTACACTTATATTTTCAACACTAACAGGATTTGGAATAATTATTCCTTTATTTATGATTTTCTTTCCAAAATAACTTCTTGCTCCTGTTGTTTGAAAAATAAATCCATCTATCTTAGGAAAAATTATTTTTCTTATAAAACCAAGCATTCCATTATACTCTTTATCTCCGGGATCTCCTCTTTCTGAATATATTATTTTTCCAGTATATTTTTTAGGCATTAAAGCAGTAAAATAAGCAGATTGAAACCAAAAGTTTATAATTAAATCTGGTTTTATTTTTTTTATTTCACTTCTTAATTCTATATATCTATTTAATATTTTAAATATTGAAAAGCCCCTATCTTTAATAAACTTTCTTTTAATTCTTTCATCTATACCATAGCATTCATTATTTTTATACAATGATATAAAATTAACATCATGATTTCTATTAGCCATTTCATTAGCTAGTAAAATCATTTGTTTTTCAGCACCTCCAAATCCATGTAAATATCCTATAAATAATATTTTCATATTACTTTTCTCTCCTTTATAACTTTAGCTGGATTACCCGCCACAATAGAATTTTTTTCAACATTTTTAGTTACTACTGAATTAGCTCCTATAACTGCGCCTCTACCAATTTCTACATTATTCAAAATAACAGTACCAGCACCAATTATTACATTATCATGTATTATAGTTTTCTTTTTAGGATTTTCTTCCGCTATAGTAACATTATGATAAATTGTTACGTTATTTCCAATTTCAACATTTCTAGCAATTATTATATTATTTAATCGATGTGGCAACATTAAATTAGTACCTATAAAGCAACAAGGACTTTTTTTTGTTCCTAATCCCAATCCAGTGCTAGAATTCATACTATTTTCAATTCTTCTTAAATATATTAAAAAAAAATATTTTATAATTTTATTTTTTAAAAATTGAATCTTATATCTTTTTTTTAAATAATTTTTATAATTAAATCTATACTGATAATTATTAATAATATTCATATTATCCTCCTAATAATGTGTGAATAAAAGATAATATTTTTAAAATAATAATAAATTTATAGTGTATTAATTTTAAAAATATCTTTTTTGAAACTCCAATATAATTATTTATGTCATATTTTTTCCAATTAGGATTATCTTTTTCAAAATCTATAATAAATTTTCTTATCTCAGAATTTTTTCTATTATTTTTACACATTAATAAAACCATATTATATAACAAATCCATTATTGATTTTTCTTTTAATTCTTTTTCATATTTTTTTGAATAATTTTTTTTAAGTACATTATATGCATCAACAAGAGTACTTTCATTAATGAAAGTACTTTTTGATAATGATTTTTTTCGTTGTACATAATGATATAAAGATTTTTTTAAATAATAGAAAGACTCACATTTAGTTAATACACTCCCTACAAAAGCTATATCTTCATGTCTTCTTAATTTTGGATATAATAAATTATTTTTCTTAATTATGGAATTTTTATAAAACTTACATACTGAATGGTTTCTTATATATCTTATTGCATCAGTTTTTTTTAATTTTTTATTAAAATCTCCATATACAGAAGATGAGTCAGTTGTTTTATTTTCAAAATCTAAAGAGTAATCATATATTACACAGTCATACTCTTTTTTTATAATTATATTATTAATTTCTTCTAGCATTTTTTTTTCTACCCAGTCATCATTATCTATAAACGTAATATACTCTCCGTTTGATTTATTAATACCAATATTTCTTGCAACTCCTGGGCCAGAGTTTACATTTGTTTTATACACATATAACTTTAATTTACTATTTTTTTTGTATTCTAAAAGTTTGTTATATGAATCATCAGTTGAACAATCATCTACAATAATAACTTCAAAGTCATTATATGTTTGATTCTCCAGCGATTTAAAATAATCAGCCATTAAATCGAATCCATTGTAATTAGGTGTTATTATACTATATTTAATCATTTGAATTCATCTCACTTACTTTAACAATATATAATCCTCTTTTTCCTTCAAAAACACTGTCAAAACATATTTTATCACCATTATGATTCCATCTAGGATGCAAATCACATCTTGTATCATTATCATACTTAAATGGTGAAAAAACTTTTGCTATAGTAGTATTATTTTTTATTTTCTCATCACCATTCATTATATTTATTTCCTGTATTCTAAATCTATTTGGATATGAATCCGTAACAACTAAATCTCTTTTTGGTGAATAACTTGGGTGCCCATCATTCGAAAATTGTGGCCAACAATGCTTATATTTATTAGTCCTATCCTCCATTAAATAATATCCATGTCCAGTCTTTTTCTTATTTTCAAATGCTAAGATTTCTTTATCATTTTTCCAAAAGCAATGGCTAACCATATTATCATCGCTTAATAAATACATATTTTTTCCATTTATATCACAAGTAATCAATCTTGTATATTTTCTTTGACCATTAAACCACCTATACAACACCATAAACCTTTTTCCATTTGGGGATAACATTATATGATTTACTTTATGAATACTTCCATTTTCTCGCATTTCTTTTCTTGGTTTGAAATTTGCAAAATCTGTATATTTTAATAATGGTACAACTTTATTTTTATGTAAATCTATCTTCCATATAGCAGTTGAATCAGGCAATAATATATTTTTAGTTTTTTCTTCTTCATTATAATAACCATATCCTGGTCTCAAATTATACAATCTTGAAAAATCAAGCGTTAATGCAAATTTTCCGTCTTCTGAAACAGAATAAATTGGTTTATCAATTATCTTTTCTTTTCCCGTAGACAATTCTAAGATAACAGAAACATATTTTTTATTTCTATAATCATTATAAATTATCTTGCTCGAAAAATCGGGCCCAAGCCACTGCAACATACATCCTTGTTGCACATTCCAAGCAGACGTTTCAGCAATTTTTTTTACTCTACTTTTATCACTATAAGATTTATTAGTATCTATAATAATAATGTCTGCTTTTTCTTTTGGATTAACATCTTTCCATGTATTATTAGCTCTTAAACATAAAATATATCTATCTTCTTTATCCCATGGAGACTTATCATAATATCCAAAAAAATATTCATGTTCCTTATCGTTTGGTGAAACTTTTTTTATTTTCCCTTCACTCTTTATTTTTGGAGATATTGCATACATTCCAATTTGATACATCCTCTTAATAATTCTTTTAAAAAAAGGAATCCTATTTAGAAAATTATTAATATATTGTTCTAATCTCATAATCTATCTCCTTAATATTTTTTTATATATAAATTTTTGAAATCCTGCTGGCATTATATATATTCCTAATTGAATAATAAATATTTTAATAAAATCAGATAATGATGTGAAACCTATTTTATAAGCATTCCACCTTATTCTTATTAACAATTTAGTATTAATCCAACTTTTTCTTTTTTTATAAGTTCCTTCATCGAATCTAAAATTTAATAAATATTCTTTAGTATTTATACATTTACATCCATCATTTAACATTTTAATCCATAAATCTGTATCTTGATTTTTTCTATAATCACCATATCCACCAACTTTTAAAACTTTACTTTTTTTATACATAACAGTTGGATGATTAAATGGGTCACGAGTTTTTGCATATTTATATATTGCTTCATTTGATAATGGTACATTTCTATAAGAAATAACATTATCCTTTGTATCAATAAATTCCTTAACGGGACATCCTGCGATATCTAAATCTTTATCATTCTCAAATAATTTAATTTGCTTTTTACATCTATCTAATTCTGAAATATCATCAGAATCCATTCTTGCAACTAATTCATTTTTACAAAATTTCAGCCCTTCATTAAGTGCAAGACCTAATCCTACATTTTTAGACAAATTTACTTCGATAATTTTTTTATATTTTTTCTTTGCTCTATCAATCACGCTTTGCAAATCATTAGTAATAGGGCCATCCTTTACTAATATTATTTCATCTGCTTTTAAAGTTTGATTTATCATGCTTTCCAAAGCCAGATTAAAATATTTTGGATTATCGTTTTTATATACCGTCATTAAAACACTATATTTCATAATAAATCATCCTTTTCTATTTCAATACTGCTATAACAGTATTGATGCATATCTTAAGTTCCCTAAATATATTAAACTTTTCAATATCTTCTAAATTATATTTCATCTTTTTAGGTAAAACCCTATTTACATATATGTCATCAACTGTTTCACCTTTTTTTAAATACTTATTTATAACTTCATCTTCATTTCTATACTCTATAGATGCATTAGATGTAATGCCGGCTCTCATTAATAAAGTGGCTTTCATCTTATCGTCATATTTGTTTACATATTTTTCTACTTCAGGCCTTGTTCCAACAAATGTCATATCACCAATTAAAACATTTATTAATTGAGGAAACTCATCTAACCTTGATTTTCTAATTAAATTTCCTACCTTAGTAATTCTAGAATCATTTTCAACCGTAATTAAACTTCCTATTTTATCTGCGTTACATACCATCGTCCTAAATTTAAATATTTTAAATTTTTTTCCATACCTAGTTATTCTTTCTTGTCTATAAAAAACAGGCCCTTTTGAATCTATTTTTATAGCTATCGCTAATACCAATAAAATTGGTGATGCTATAATTAATCCTAAGAGACTTGCTATAACATCAAATAATCTTTTAAAAAATAAATCAATTTTTTTACTACTTAATATATCATAATATTTTTTTACTTCTTTATTCTTCATAAAATCTGGAATATCATTCCATCTTTTCATATAATATCACACCTTATAAACTATATTTCTTTTAATATTTCATTGTATTTTTCGCAAATATACTCAATATCTTCATTTGATAGCAAAGTATGAAGTGGCAAAGTTATTTCATTTTTATATAAATTAAATGCATTAGGAAAATCCTTAATGTTAAATCCTAAATTTTTATATGCCGTGTGCATAGGAAGTGGTTTATAATGTACATTTGAAGAAACTCCATTTTCTGCTAATAACGTTATTATTTCATTTCTTTTTTGTTCATTAATATTATTAACCCTAGTAAGCATTAAATGTTTTGAAGAAATACTATCACCATTTTCATGATTTATTATTTCTAATTTTTCATTATTTAATAATTTTTTATATAAATCTATTATTTCTTTTCTTCTCTTTAACAAATCTTCATACCTATCTAATTGCGCTAATCCAATAGCTGCCGATATATCTGTCATATTACATTTAAAAGCTGGGTAAACAATATCATATTCCCAAGCACCAAGTTTTGTTTTAGATAAAGCATCCTTTGATTGACCGTGTAAAGAATACAACATATATTGCTTATATATATACTCATCGTCCAAGCCATCTACTGATTTCCATGTTACTGCGCCACCTTCAGCAGTTGTTAAATTTTTAACCGCATGAAATGAAAAGCTTGTAAAATCAGCTACACTTCCCGACTTTTTACCTTTATATGTTGCTCCAAAAGAATGAGCTCCATCAGCGCATACAATTACTCTTCCATATTTTTCTTGGATTTCATTACTAGCTTTAAATAAACTCTTTTTTCTATTAACTATTTCAAATATTTTATCATAATCACACATAACTCCAGCTATATCAACTGGTATTATAACTTTTGTTTTATCTGTGATAGCTTTCTCTAAAGCATCATAATCCATTTCATATGAATCTTTTTGTGTATCTACAAGTACTACTTTAGCACCAACATGATTAATTACACTTGCACTTGCGGTGTAAGTGTAAGCCGAAGTTATAACTTCATCGCCTGGACCCACACCTAAAATTCTTAATGTTAATTCTTGGCAGGCCGTATTAGAGCTTAAACAAGCAGTCTTAGAAGTGTTACAATATTGTGAAATTCTTCTTTCAAATTCCTTTGTTTTAGGTCCGGTAGTTATCCACCCGGACTTTAAAGATTCAATTACATTTTCTATTTCTTTTTCAGATATATCCGGTGGTGAAAAAGGAATATTTTTTTTATTACTCATATCACTTACTCCATCCTTTTATATAGAATACGAATTTATTATACTACCAATCGTTAAATTTCACAATGAATTACAAAAAAATATTAACTATTTCATTTAGTTAATATTTTTTATAACCTTCATTCAACATTAAACAATGATTATTTTTTAAATCCTTGTTATTAAATTATTAAATTGATTCCATCCTATTATTCCATCTTTTTGTAATCGCCCCACAACAATTCCTGTTGAAATATTATTTTCAATAGAAAAATCCTTAATTAATTTTTCATTATATACAGCATTACTTTGAACAAAGTTATTATATATATTATCAGGTATTAAAATATTTCTAGCAAATTCATCGGCTTCTATCTCCATATTATTAGATTCTCCATTTTCTAAATCTATAAACACTTCTTTTTTGCTATGTTTAATTAAATGAGCAATTTCATGAAATAAAGTAAACCATAAAATATCATCTTTTTTACCTCTATCACTTATCATTATAATAGCTTTATCATACGTTATTTTATATGATACTCCATTAACATAAGTATTGGGTAAATGTGGTTCAAATATTAATGCTATACCACATTCTTTTAGATTTTTTTTAATGTTTTCAAACTGCTTAAAAAAAGATTTACTTGCAAGTTCTCTAATTTTACATAAATTTTCTTTTAATTTTTTAATATTAAATTTTGGATATTGCTCTTTATTAGACTGAATTTCACCATATCTTAGCCAGCAATATAATGAGTCATAAGAAAAATTTTCATTATAACTTTTTCTAAAAGCTAATTTTCTTTTTAATTCTGTATCAAATCCAAGAGAAGCAACAGAAAAAAATTTTCTTAAATTAATAACTTTCTCATATGAATCTTTTGTTTTTACAATCCAGTCCCAATTACGCCTTGCCATTTCGGCATATGGTATATTAATTAAATATTTTTCATCTTCTTTAATTGATTCTATATCTTTTTTCTTTCTATCGATTCACGATAGCTACTTTCTAAATTATTCCAAAAACTTGCAGGTATATTAAATACATATTCAAGTTTTAAAGCTGTTGAAGTAGTTATAGGTGCTTTACCTTTGATAATTTCATTTATTGTTTTCTTATTTATTCCGGTTTTATCTGCAAGATCTAATTGCGTCATACAATTAGTCTCTAGTAATTCTAAAATTGTTTCTCCCGGCGCTATTACATATTCTTCAAACTTATCTAATTTACTCATAATGTTTAGACACCTCCATTATCTCTATTTCTTTTATTTCTTTTAAATCTTCTATTATTAAATTATTCTCTTTCTGCTTAAAAATTAATCTATATTGCCCAGTAATATTCACTGTAAAATAATTTTTTCTATCACCTTTTAATTTATGTCTCCTAAAAGGAGGATTAGTTGGAACATCGCTTAATGAATTAAAAGCTTTTAACTCTTTTATTCTTTGTGGCAATTTTTTTGCAACTTCTATTCCATATCTTTTAACCAATTCCTTATTATATTTGGGATTTTCACAAATATTTTTAAGTTTTTCATTTTTATATGTTAATTTCATTTATTCCTCCTTTCTTTTTGATTAACGTAATTGGTTAATTAAATTATATCATAAATAGTTAAAAAATAAAACATTTAATTTACCTAAAAAGTAAATCAAATGTTTTTCTTATCAATCTTATAAGTTGTAACTATTTCTGCTACCTTTTCTTTTATATCACTACCATTTTTATATGACACTTTTATTAGTTCATCTAGTTTCTTCTCAAACTTTTTAGAATCAAAACGAATTGGCTTACCTATATGAATTAATTTGTTAGGAGTCTCTTTTAAACCTTCTTCATCCATTAATATTTCTTCATATAACTTTTCTCCAGGTCTTAATCCTGTTACTTCTATTTTTATATCTACATTTGGTTCTAAACCTTTATACCTTATTAACTTTTTAGCTAAATCATATATTTTAACTGGTTTGCCCATGTCTAGAACAAATATTTCTCCACCTAAAGCATAAACACTAGCTTGAAGCACTAAGCTTACTGCTTCTGGTATTGTCATAAAGAATCTAGTTATTTCTTTATGAGTAACGGTAACTGGGCCACCATTTTCTATTTGTTTTAAGAAAAGAGGTATAACTGATCCATTACTTCCTAATACGTTACCAAATCTTACCGCAACATAATCAGTATTCTTAGACTTTTTATCATAGGTTTGTATTATCATTTCACATATTCTTTTTGTTGCACCCATAACATTAGTAGGTCTAACAGCTTTATCCGTTGAAATAAGGACGAACCTTTTAACTTTATATTTATCTGCCAGTTTAGCTGCATTAAGTGTTCCTAAACAGTTATTTTTAATAGCCTCATTAGGGCTTACTTCCATTAAAGGTACATGTTTATGTGCCGCCGCATGAAATACACATTCAGGTTCATAAGTTTTAAATACGTCTTCTAACCTATCATAATCTCTTACTGAACCAATTATTGCTTTTAAATTTAAATTTGGATAATTTCTTTTTAATTCTTGCTCTATATCATAAGCATTATTTTCATATATGTCAAAGATAACTAACTGCTTTGGATTACATTTAGCTATTTGTCTACATAATTCACTACCAATAGAACCTCCACCACCTGTTACTAATATAACTTTATCTTTAATCGAATTTTCTATTTCTTTTGTATCAACAACTATTTGATCCCTACCTAAAAAATCTTCATACGACAATGGTCTCATTTTATTAAAAATTTCTTTTGATTGATCATCATTCATAAATGCTGTCATTGCAGGTAATATTTTTATAGAACATTTTGTCTTTGAACATTCATCAGAAATTTTTTCTATTACTTCTTTAGATGCCGATGGTATTGCTATAATAATTTCGTTTATATTATATTTATTACAATACTTTAATATACTTTTTCTATCACCTACAACAGGAATACCATTTATATAAGTTCCTTTTTTATTTTTATTATCATCAATAATACACTTTATCTTATTAGTAAATCCCTTTTGGTTATTATTAATTTCATTAATTAATAACCTAGCCGCTGATCCTGCTCCAATTATCATAGTATTATTATTTTTTCTTTTATTTTCTACGTTAACTACTAAAAATCTTAAAAATCTAAAAGAAAATCTAGACATACACACAAATAAAACCAAAAGTAATAATTGTATTATATAATAGCTTCTTGGCATGGCTATTTCAAATATACCTTTATATGCATAAGTTATACTTTCAAAGCAAATGCAAGAAAATATTATATCTATTAATTCAATTATTGAAGCATAAGACCACATGCTAGTATATAGCTTGAAAAACACAAAGATGATTACCATTATTATAAAATCATATACTAAATAAAGATATGAGTTATTAAAATAATTAGTAGGAATATTACTAAAATCAAACCTTAAGCCTACCGCTACTACAGAAGATAGTATTAACGCTAATAAATCCAATAGTACAAATACCAGTATTTTTGTTGTTTTTTTACTTGCTACATTATTTATCCTTTGCATTATCTCACCTGTTTCAAACTTAACGTTAAAAATTATATCACATATATGTTCTAAAAACAAATACCAATTTTTTACAAAACAAAAATCAATTATTAACTAAGCATTAATAACTTAATTAATAATTGATACACTTCTTATTTTTTGTATATTTCTTCATATTCTGTTATTCTACTTATTTGCAATGCACACATTACAAACGTCATAAATAATCCACCCACAAATACACCTATTAAAAATATTAAAAAACTATTAATAATAATCATTCCTTTCTTTATAAGTTGTATACTATAATAGAAGCTCTATAATTATTATGTCGATTTTTGTTATTATTATTATTTTTTTGTATTATATTATAAATTATTATATTTTTTATAAAAAAAGAACATTAATTTAAAACATACATGGAATTAAATATTCTTTTATCTGATGCATATTCTATTATGAACATATTATCTTTTTTAGATATTATCACTCCTATTGTTTTATTTTGATTTATATCCTTTATATTTTTATCAATATAGTTCATATAAACTTCTATTTGACCAATATGTTCCTTTTTTAATTCCGTAACTTTTAATTCTACTACTACATAACAATTAAATTTTAAATTATATAAAAGTAAATCTATGTAATTATAATTATTCCCTATTTTTATTTTATATTCACTTTTAACATAGGTAAAACCTTCCCCTAATTCTAATAAAAAGTTATCTAAATCCTCTATTATTAATTGCTTTAGAATTTTCTTTGATATATCTTTATAATCATATTTATTTTTTATAATTATTGGATTTTTTATAAAATCGCTTATAATTGTTTTTTCTTGTTTTATTAATTTTTCTTTGGTTTTTATAGGTAATCTTTGATATTCTTTTAATTTAATTATTTCCTGTAATTTTCTCTTACTTAAATTCCTATTTATAGTTTGGGTTATATAATAACTTAATTCATCTTCGTTTTCAATAGATAATAGTATAATATAATGAGACCAGGTTAAATCGGCAACCACTGGTTGCCCTTTTTGGTATAAGTAAAACTTTCTCATATTTTTTAAATTTCGTTCAGAATATCCTTTTCCTAATTCACAGGTTAATTTTTTAGAATACTGTTTTATTAAATTATCCCCGTATTTAGCTCTTTTCTATCCACCTTGTGCTTCTATTAATAGTTTACCAACGTTATAATAAGTATTTAAATCGCTTTTATTTTTAGAATAATCTTTTACTTTTTTATATACTTCATTGTTTATTAGTTCTTTTTTTATTTCATCATAGTAGTTCATATAATATCTCCTTTTTAAGCATCTATTATATGAACTCTTATTAAAAAAAATGTAAATTATTGTCTTAATACTTAAAAAAACAATAGCTACTCTATTGTTTCATCGTTTATAACTTTTAAAGCATTATCATGTGATATCTTTTTAAAACCATCTATTCCAATATAATTTTCTATTTTTTCTTTTATAATAGAAAAATTATCTATTATAGAAGATTCTGGTCTATGTATATCCGTTGACATAAACGTAACCATATTATTTTTAAGTAGGTATTCTATTAGTTTTTGAGATTCTTTTCCATATTTTCCAATTAAGCTTCCGTAGTTACACTGAAATAAAACACCACTTTCATATAAGTTATCCACTTCTTTATAATTTTCTTTAAAATACTCATATCTTTCTGGATGTGCAATTATTATCTTATAACCTTTTATTTGAAGTTCATAGATATAATCAGAAACATTATTTACTTTATTATACAAAGGAAATTCT
Organism: uncultured Muribaculaceae bacterium; assembly: GCA_964407685.1. GTDB lineage: Bacteria > Bacillota_I > Bacilli_A > RF39 > UBA660 > Aphodocola. The sequence continues at coordinate 52,387 of CAYOWI010000001.1, read as the reverse complement.
ATTAATAAATATCTAGATTTATTTAACGTGGTTACTTCTTTAGATAATACTAATTCATCTATTTCATCATTTACGTATATTTCATTTCCTAAATATAAATAGGTGTCTATATTACGTTTTAAAAGTTCTTCTTTTAAAACGTTTAATCTTTCTTTCTTTTCTTTATTATTTTTATTATAATTAGACCCATTTATGTAATGAGGTGTTAATATTAGTTTATCAAAGCCTATTTTTTTTAAGTTTATAATTGTATTTATAGACTCATCAATCGTTTTACAGCCATCATCAATACCATATATTATATGAGAATGTATGTCTATCATAATTATTCTCCATAATAATAATTCCCATATTTACTTCTAGCTTTAGGAATCTTATTAATTACTACCCCTGCTATACTTGCATTAACGTTTTCTAAGGCTTTTTTAGCATCCTCTAAGCTATTTATATCAGTAGAACCATACTTACTTACTATAATTGTTTTATCTGCCATTTTAGATAATACCAAAGCATCAGGAAGTCCGTTTACAGGAACACTATCTAATATTATGTAATCAAATATTTTTTCAAAATCCTTAATTATTCTTTTGAATTTCTTAGATGATAATAACTCTGATGGATTAGGTGGTACTGCCCCTCTTGATAAAACTATTAAATTTTTAATATCTGTTTTTTGTATATAATCTTCATAAACCACTTCTTCATCATATTTTGCTATTAAATTAGATAGCCCTTTTTTATTCGAAAGTTCAAATATTTTATGTGTCCTTCCTAGTCTTAAATCACAGTCTATAAGTAAAACTTTTTTATCATTTTGAGCAAAAGCAACCGCTAAATTACTACTTATAAAGCTTTTACCCTCTGAAGGGTTAGATGAAGTTATCATAATAACCTTTTTATCATCATCTGATAGTGAAAATTCTAAGTTAGTACGAATGGTTCTAATATCTTCACTAATTATTGATTTAGGTCTTGTTTTAACTATTAACTCATCTTTCATTTTATTTTCCCCCTTTATACTCTTGTACGGTACCTAAAACAGGTAGTCCTAATTTCGTTTCAACTTGTTCTACTGATTTAATTGTTCTATCAAAGTAATATATTAAAAATACTACGCCTAATCCTAATACTAACCCTACCATAATAAATAATATAGCTTGCTTTGTAACACTTACGTTTGAAGGATTAGATGCTTCTTCTGCTTCATCAAGTATGTTAACGTTTGATATGTTATATAACTCTGGTATTTCCTTAGCAAATACATTTGTGGTTTCATTTGTTATATCCATTGCGTTTGTTTTATCAGTATCGGTTACCGTTATTTTAATTAACTCAGTATTTGTAACCGATGATACGCTTATCATTGAATAAAGCTTTGAATAACTATAATCCAATCCTAGGTTATCTATTACTTGGTTTAACACCCTTTTACTTTTAACTATTTCCGAATAAGTACTAACTAAGTTTTTATTTAACGAAACATCATTATAAGTAAGGGCCGAATCACTTGAGGCTCCACCAATTAATAATACTGTACTAGATGATTGATATTTAGGAACTTGAATAAAAAGCCCATATACACATCCTAACACTCCAACTACCGCAGTTATCAAAATAATAATTGATATTTTAGATTTGAAATAATCTAGCATTTCTTTTAAATCTATAGTTTCCATTTAAACAACTCCTTATATTCCAATTTCTTCAAAAGTTTTTCCTTCTAATACGGATTTTATAATTTCTTTTGTTTTATTAACCGTTGTCATATCAGGTTCCATAACATATAGCATTCTGTTACCCCCACTATAAGTATAATTATGTGAATCGCTACCATTTAAATTATACGTTTTAACGGTCCATTTTGGCATGCTACTAACCTGTAATTTAACAAGTTTTTTTATTTCATCTTGCGAAGCATTAGTTTGAAAATCATTCTCAAGATTTTTTAATATTGAATTATATTTTGTTAGTAAAGAACTAGAGTTTTGCAGCTTATTTATTATTGCCTTTATAACTTCTTCTTGATTTTCTCCCCTGTGTCTATCTCCGGTTTCATACGATTTTCTTTCTCTTGCAAACCTAAGAGCACAATCTCCCATTAAATAATTATATCCTTCTTTAATATCGCAAAAATGTAGGTTTCTATCAGAATATATACTAATTCCACCAAGCTCATTTACCAAATGAACAACCGTATCAAAATTAACCCTTGCATAATAATTTATATCCATATCAAGTAAATCCTCTATCGTAGTAATAGACATATTAATTCCATATATACCAGCATGCGTTAGTTTATCTTTTCTTCCAGTAGTACCATGTAATTGTACATAGTAATCTCTTGGAATAGTAGTTAATAACACTTGGTTAGTCTTAGGATTTACCGTAACTACTATATTAACATCACTTCTTGATACCTTAGATATGGCTCCCGATGTATCAATACCACTAATATATACGGAAAAACTTTCCTCTGATGTATCTTTTACAGATTTTTCAACCTGGTTTTCTTTTTTCATCTTTATAGTGAAAATAACCTTCACCTTTTTAGAAAAGTCTTCGTTTTCTTCTTCTAAAATATACTCCTCAATATCACTTACAATAATGGCATCTAAATTACCATTATTAAGATTATCTAGTAATGATTCTACTTTTTCATACGTTTTTTTATCATATTTAATTTTTATCTTTTTTAAGGCTTCAGAATCCATTCCCTCTACTTGACCTATCTTTTTATTTTCTAAATCATCTATCGTTTTATAACCACTCTTTTTCAAAGCTAATACATAGTAATAATCGTATTCTTCTTTATTATCACCAAAATTTTCTAAAAAGTTTATAGTACTGTTCAAGTAATATATACCTATAAAATTAAATATAATTCCCATTAGTCCAATTATAAATAGTAGTACCTTTAAAAATTTCTGTTTGATTTTAAAGATACAAAACAAAATAAATATCATAAAGAAAATTATAATTAAAAATATGGTTAATAACATTTTGTTTGCAAAAAAACCAAAATCATTTAATAAATATAATAGATATAAATATGTGCCTAATAAAAGAAAACTAAAAACAATTTTAATAATTTTATATAATTTCTTCATGTAAATCACCCGTAAAAACATTATAGCATAAAAAGGTTTCAATTACTATAACAGATATCAACTTTATTAATTATTTATAAAAGAAAAAGAAGTATTATCGCTTCTTTTTTATGTATAAAATATCTAATATTATAACACTACTTAAAAATACCAATAATATAATCCATGATGATTTACCAGGTCTTTCCTTACTATTATTTTTAACTTCTGTAGTTTTTGTAACTTTTTTAGGATCCTTTTTTTCTGATCCTTTTTTATTTACCGTAACTTTATATATTCTTTCCTTTCCCGTTTCTGATAAAACCGTAACCTTTATTAAATTAACATCCTTATCCAAAGTTTGATCTGAAATGTTAACACTAGCGGATAAATCTTCTGCAACCGCCATCAAATCGAATTTATCGATGTTTTCATCAACGGTAACATTATAGTCTAAAACGTCTTTTTTAAAATCAATCTCCGTAATATTAGAGGATAAATTAGATAAATAATTATTACTAGATTTATCTTTACTAACGGTAAACTTTAACTGTGCATTTGATAAATTAATTAATTTGCTAGAGGTTATAGCCGTTTTAATTAACCTTATATAACCTTCTTCACCTAATTGTGATGTATCTTTTGCACCGATTGTAACGCTACCTATTACCGTACCTGATTTTTGAGGTTCATTTGATTGTAGTTCATAATTACTTCCAGTTGACGACGTACTATTTCTTACGAAGGAATCCACAAAGTCAACTGATTTAAAATTAACATTATTAGAAGTCGTAATCAAACTAAAATTAACTTTAGTAAAGTCCTCATCAGAATCTACTATTATATTAATCTTTTTTGTTTCGCCTGGCGCTATATTAATTTCCTCTTTTTCAAAATAAACTCTATTTTCTGCTTTTACGCTAATCGGCATAAAAATTACTAATGTCAAAAAAGTTATAACTGTTAAAACAAATTTTTTTCCCATATTAATCACCATTTATTTCTTTTTTCAAAGAAAAGCTTTCCTTATTATTAAGTTTGTATTCATTGATGGTCATTCCAAAAACAAATATATAACATAACCAGTAAATCCAAATCATAAGGATAATAAGATTTGAAAGGTTACCATAAAACTTAGTATAGTTTGCTAAATTTGTTACGTAAAATGAAAAACCATAAGTAGATACTACCCATACCACCGTCGTTAATAAAGCTCCTTTATTAACACTACTACTAGGAATATTAACATTTGGCGCAATAGTATAAATTACCTTTATTGTAAAGAAAACCATAAAAAACATAAAAGGCCATTTTAAAACCAAGTATATCCAGTTAATAATTGGATGAATATTTCCGTTTACAACGCTTAAATAATCTACTAACCTACCACCAATAGTTAAAACTCCAACTAACGTTATTACTAATAAAACTAATATTATAAGCATTAAAATGGCTTTAATTCTTGTTCTAATAAAATCTTTTTGCTCTCCGTTATAAATCTGGGTTGAAGCAATAATTATCGAATGAGTTGCCTTTGATGCCAAGTAAAACGCCATTATTATAAAGAATAAATCAAACGTTGTAACTTTTTGTTGTTCAAAAATAAGTAGTATCATGTTTGTTACACCACTAGGCAAATAATGAGAAACAAAATCAGTTACCGCATCAAAGTTAAATGATAACTTTGATATTAACATAGCTAGTATACTAGCTAGTGGAATAATAGATAATATTACGAAAAAGGATATTTGTCCTGGCAGTATAGACATTAACGGAGTACTCATTAACCTTATGTTTTCAGTTATCCTACCCTTTATTTTTTCTTTACTTTTTTTCATAACTATCCTACTTACCCTTATTATTCATTTCTTTATTTGCTCTTATTTCTAAAACAGCTTCATTTATAGCATCATCAATCGTTTTAATATCATCTTCTATCATACTATAACCAAGCGTTGCTCCATAACCATAAGGAAGTTCCCCTAATTCTTTATATAACTTTCTCATGTAAGTAACAACCTTATTTTTCTCATACCCAACCATGTAAATTAAATACTCATTACCATCGGTTCTTATAATATCACTTTGATCCAACTGATTTTTTATTAAAACATTAGCCGCTAACCTAATTAATTTATCTCCTTCTTCATGACCATATACATCATTTACGTGTCTTAAATTATTTAAATTAATAACTATTATTGCTTGAGGATAAATAGAATTATTTTCCCATCTTTTAAAGTTCTTATTTAAATAATTACGATTTTTAAGAGAAGTAAGTGGATCTATATATCTAATTGTTTCTTCTCTTTTTGCTTTCTTTTTAATCTTTATTTTCTTCTTTGCAAAAAGCCATACTATAAATCCTAGTATTAAAGCTCCAATTATGTATAAATAAGTATAACTTATTTCTTTAGAATCAACCTTAAACTCTTTCCATGCAACATTATATAACTGTTTATAATTAGACATTTCCATATAAGTTATGAATAATTTTTTAAATGTACTATTTTCGTTTACATCTCTTATTATATAACCATATTCAAGGTTTTCTTTATCGTTATAAATTACACGGTACTTAGATAACTCACTATCTTTATACATTTCATAAACGTTTTTGTCTAATATAATTAAACTATCTTTATTTATATTTTTAATTAACTGACTAACTCTATCATATGCTTTTACTTTAGCTTTTCCTTCTTTTTCCAAAAATCTAGCCAAAGTACTATTAGTTGTTACGACGTTTTTATCTTTTAATGACCTTACTGAATTAACAACAACATTAGTTTTCGTATTATAAACTAAAACGACGTACTCTTCATCATATGGAGAAATAGTTTTTGCATAATTTCCCTTTAAATTGGAATAATTATAATAATTAGGTGCAACATCAACCTTACCATTGTTAAAATCGTTAGCTAAATCTTTAACAGAACGATATTTTTTGATGGTAAAGGATGCCCCAGTTAACGAACTAAACGAATTGATGTACGTACTATCAAGACCAATTAGTTTATTATTAATAGTGTTAGTATATGGTTCGTTCTCTAAATATCCAAAAACGTATTTTTTACTTAAAAAGTCCGCTTTTGATTTTTCAGATATATTATTTTCCTCTAACAATAATCCCATTAAAGTTTCATTATATACGTTCTGTAACGTATCATTTTTATACTCTATAAAGTTTTTTCTAACAATGCTGGATAAATTCTTATTTGTATCTTTAGAAGTCTTTAATACATACGCTTCCTTTAACTCAGTCATGTTGTATACAACGTGATATGAATTAGATATTATATATGATGAATACCTAGTTTTTGGAATGGCAATATAATCAACACTAGAACTCGTAAGCGCATTTTTTATTTCAGAAGAATTCTGATACGAAGTATATGATATTCCGTTAGATGATGGTATAAAATAACTAACAAGTGCTAAATCACTACTTAATACACCTATTTTTTTATTTATTATGTTACCAGGATCAGTTATTTTATCTTCATCTTTGCTTACTAATACATAATAGTCTTTAAAAAACACCATATCATCATCAGATAATTTATTTACTAAATCTCCTTTTACAACTTCAAAATATAAATCATTTGTAGTTGTATCTTCATCAGCATCGTAAGAAATCAAGTTAAAAGATAAGTCAGTTTTTTCTTCTAATTTTTTAATATAGTCAAAAAATACCCCTTCTCCTTCACTACTAAAACCCGGTATGTTATTTGCAATCGAAACATTTATTACATCTTTTTTATTATTCTCAATCCATTTTTTTTCGGTTAAATTTAGTTTGGTATTTTCTTTTGAACCCTTACTAAAGTTTATGAGAATAATTAGCACTACAACAAGTAGTGTTATAAAAAGACCAACTAACCACTTACTATTTTTTTTCTTTCTCATTATTACCACCTCTTAAAGTTCGTCAAAAGTCATTGCTTCTTTACTTTTATGTTTATACCCAATTATAGGATAAGTTTCTTTTCCTTCTTTATCTTGGATCGCATAAAAAGTAATATCATAATAACCCTTTACCTTTTCACTAAAAAAGCCTACCATTTCATTAAACTTATTTTTTATATCTCCATTACTAACACCAGCATCAAAACTAACAAAAAACTTTATAAGTCTTCCTTTAACAGTTATTTTAAGTGAAGAAACACCATCAATGGAAGATGATTTTTCTTTTACTTCCTTTTGTTCTTTACTGGTAAATTCATTTTCTTTTATATCTCTTAATCTAACACCATAAGCAGCCTTTTCAGAACTAGAATAAAACAAAGACTTATAAAGTATTAAAAGTACTATTAATACTAACAAAATTACTATCCCTATTTTAAGCTGTTTATTATATTTTTTTATGAACTTCTTTATCTTTGGCACTATTATATTCGCCTCCTATACGATACAATTATACTATAAATTATGTTTTATTTCCACTTTAATTTAAAAAAATATATAGGCTATAATTAATAGCTATATACTTCTTTTATTGTTTTTACATATCAAAGTGATTTTTCCATTTGATATTTTATAACAAGTACCATAAAAATTCACTCTTCCATCAATATCAGTTATATGGCTTCCATCTAAAAGGCCATATAATACCCTATTATAAGATTCCTTTAAGACTTCTTTTCTTTGCAATTTTTCATTTTGAGTAAAACTTTTATCAGAATACACAAAGTGTGGTTCTATATTAATATGAGTTAAACATAAACCCTTCCATTTTGATTCTTTTTCTAAATCTTCCTTAAATTCTGGACTATTATAAACATCATATGCCAAATTGATTGCTCCTGCACTTATTCCCATAATAACTCCATTGTAACCTTTTAATAAATCTTTCAATTCTATATCATTAAAAAATTTCATTTCTTCTAAAGTATCTCCACCCGCAATAAATACCATATCACATTTATCTATTATACTTTTTATACTACCTTTAAACCTATCATCTATAATATAGTAATTATAAAACGAAATACCAGATAATTTCAAAGATTCAAACAAGATATTAGCGTAATTATCGGTTTTAGAGTAATCACTTTTAGACGAGGCAAAAAATACTATATCTCTATTGCCTTTTAAGTTTTCTTTTAATTGATCTACTATACCATTATCATTGTTTATCTTAGTAGGAATATGTTTATTGTTTACTTTTTTATAATTTAATAAATCACTAGTTAAAAATATTTTCATAATAATTACCTTATTTCATTTTTTTATACTCTTCTTTAGTCAAAGAATATGTTAGCAAATCATTTCTTATTCCATCAGAATCAATAAACCTGCCTCTTTGAGTTCCTTCATAAGTTAAACCACTCTTTATCATTACTTTACCACTACCAGGATTTTGTGATAAATGTCCTGCGCATATAACATCAGCATCACATTCTTCAAATAAGTATCTAATTACCGCCTTTAAACATTCTGTACCATAACCTTTACCCCAAAAGTCCTCACCATAACAGTAACCTATCTCACAGACACCATATGGTAAAAACGTTTTTGATACAACGTCTATTGAACCAATTATCTCTTTTGTATCTTTTAGTTCAGCAACCCATTTATAAGTCTCTAAACTATCATATCTTTTAACCCACTCTTCTAACAAAGCTTTGGTTTCATTAACATCTTTATGAGCATCCCACGTAACATATTTAGAAACGTTTGGATTACTAGCCCAATTATCGTACATTTTTTGTGCATCTTCTAATTTAAATCTTCTAAGCAATAACCTAGCTGTTTCTAAAGTCTTAGTTCCCTTATGTATCATAAAATTCACCTCCTTATCTAATAGTGATAAACAAAAAAGCACGTTATCACTATAAAAGTGACTCCGTGCAATAGTACGTGTAGGTTCTTCACCCTTTGAGGCTTGAAATTAAAAATAATTTCTTTCTCAAACTCACTGTTGTTATAACCTTAACAAATATTTTAGTCCTTGTCAAATATTTTATGTGAGATTTTTTATTTTAACGAATCTTTATGTTTTTATTCCAACTAACTTTTTAACTTGGTTCATCTTTTTACTTGCAAGTTTTTTTGCTTTAGCTGCTCCATCATTTAATACTTTTTTTAAATATCTTTCATCATTTCTGAAACTATAAAATTTATCTTGAATATCCAAAATAAATTTTGCAACTTTATCAGCAACTTCTATTTTAAATTCCTTATAAGTGTAATCCTTATATTTTAAGGAAACTTCTTCAATACTCAAATTATCTATAACAGCTATAATAGATAAAAGATTTGATATGCCAGGCTTATTTTTTTCATCAAAATAAATCTTTCCTTCATTATCCGTTACTGCTATCATTATTTTCTTTTTTGTTATTTCAACATCATCTAAAATGAATATCGTACCCTTATCATCTTTCGGGGCAGATTTACTCATCTTTATTTGAGGATTCTGTAGATTCTTTATTTTAGCTCCTATTTTAGGAATTTGATACTCTGGAAGTACAAATGTTTTACCATAAACTTTATTAAATCTTTCACCTAAATCTCTTGTTTTTTCTATGTGTTGTCTTTGATCTACGCCAACCGGAACAACCGATGCATCATATAATAAAATATCCGCTGCCATTAATGTTGGATATATGAATAATCCCATATCTTTATTCGCTTTAGACAGTTCTGACTTTTTTGACTTATATTGGGTCATTCTAGATAATTCACCAACACCACATTGAAATGCCATCAAAAAACCTAAATTACAATGTTCTAAAACATCGCTTTGTTGAAAAATAATGGTGTGAGATAAATCTATACCACAGGCTAAATAAAGGGCAGTAATATCAAGGATATTATTTTGTATTTCATCCGGATTAATATAAGTAGTAAGGCCATGAATATCCGCTATAAAAATTAATGAATTATAATCCCTTTGTTGTTGGACAAATTTTTTAATTCCCCCAATATAATTTGCTAGAGTTATAATACCTGTTGGTCTAACTCCTGTAATCATTGTTTTCATTTTACTCATTCTCTTTTCTAATTATTTTATTTTAAAACAAAAATACAAAATACCATCGTTTGGTTAATAAAAACATTCTTATCAACTCCTTAAAATATAAAAAGACTCTGCCCACCCAAAATAGGACAAGAGTCTTGTGCCACCTAAAAATAGATTAAAATCATATACCATCATATATGTTCATTTGATAACGGATAGAAATTCCGATTTTACCTACTCTTTATAATATAATTTCAGAAAAACTCTCATTGGTCCATTCAATATTAATCCACTATAACTTTCCATCTGCCAGTTACTTTCTATAAGTTTCTTTAATATTTACTTCTCCAAATCAGCAATTTAAAAATATAAACCAATTCTAATATATTTTATTCTTTTTGTCAAACATTTGTTTTTAAATTTTTATTTTTGATTAAATAATAATTCCCAAAGAATTTTATATTGTTATTATATACCCTTATAAACGAATCATTAGGTAATAAAATAAGCTCCATGTATTTACTTATTTCAGTCACCTCATTCATAATAGAACTATTATTTAAATCTACATGCGGAAAAATATTTATTTTCACTAATCCTAATCCCTCATAATCCTTCATCTTAAAATTTTCAAAATCATCTTTATACATAACTCTTTTAGACTGATTCATGGAACCGGCACTTACACCTATTACTATGTTTACTTTTTTTATATATTTCTTTAAATCATATTTATTAATTGATTTCATTTGCATTTCCGGATTTCCACCAAGTAAAAATACTATATCAGCATCATTAATTAATTCATGGGCTAAAGTAATAGAAATTCTATCATCAATAATACTTGATTTTCTAAATTTAATATTGTTGTTTTCAAAATATTCTATATAATTTTTAAATAACTCATCATTCTTCTTGTAATCACTAAATATACTAGCGATAAAAACTATATTTGAATTGTCTTTGATATCTTTTTTTAAGCAATCAGCTTGCTTTTTTGTAAAACCCTTTTCAGGATTAATACCACTAAATTGATAATTAATCAAATTATACCTCCTCTAATTATTTTAAATACCATATAATGTCTTTACCTTTTAAACAATCTGAATATTCATAATCTATATGTTCAAAATTTAAATTAATATTTCTTTTGGATTCTAGCTTCACATCAAATAAAAGAACAATTATAATTTCATCATTATAAATTTGGCATTTTAAATCAATCAAATCTATAACAGATATATCTAGATTAGTTTCTTCCTTAAACTCTCTCACAATACAATTTTGGAACGTCTCATTCGATTCACAAAATCCTCCTGGTAAATCCCATTTATATGGATAAATTTTATCTTTTCCTCTTTTTAAATATAAAATTCTATTTTTATTTCTTAAAAAACCATGACAAAATATTTTATACTTCATTTTTAACCTCATAATGATAATCAACCTCATGATTTATTTCTTCTAATATATTTACTCTACTATCTTTTCCTATTACACTTTTATCATTTTTTCCATAATGAATGCATTGCTTTATATTACCTTCACTTGTAATTCTAAGATGTACTTTCTTACATATATCACATCTTCTTAATCTACATAATGATGGAAAAAAAGATACTACATTGAAATTCTCTATAAAACAATTATATTCTTCCAATTTATCAATCTTAACCCTAAATTTATAATCTTTAATGATTGAATCTCTCATTTTTATATAATTTAAATCAGATTTTTTATGTATTTCATTTTTTATTAATTCTATAATTTTAATTCTTATTTTATTATTAACACACCAATCAACTAATTTAAATATATTATCATAATCATTATTATATACAGTTGAAATTGAAACATTGCAACCTAATCTTTTTATTTTTAATATATTAGATAAAATTTCCTTTGAACTTTTTCCTACTGATGATTGTTTAGATACGACACCATCAAAATAGTCTAAACCTACAACTACTCTATCAATCCAGCCCTTTTTTATCATGTAAATAATTTTATCGATTTCAATACAATTAGTATTAATACCTACTTTAAGATTATATTCTTCTGAAAGCATTTTACAAATTTTATAAATATCAGGATGTATTAGTGGTTCTCCGCCCGTTAATCTCATATTAGTTAGATTTAATCCTTTTGAATTTTCAACAATACATCTAATGTCATCTATGCTTAATTTGCTAATCCTTTTATTACCTTCATTATGACAATACGTGCATTTCATATTGCATGATGAGGTTATTGAAATTCTATATTCATTTTTTGGTAATTTATTTATAGTACTTCAACTCCTTTCTGCAATCGATTTTATCAATTCCGTCTATAATTGAAATTGGTATATAATTTAGTATTTCCCACTCTGATATCAATTCTTGTTTTAGTGTCTCAACTTTATTTATATCTATTAATTCTTTTATAACATTACAATCATAAATATCTTTTTTTCGATTACCATTTTTACTACAATAAAGTGCCTCTAAACTCATAGATTTAAAATTTGTACCATTATAATTACCCTCAGTCAAACTCAATAATGTACATAATGATGTATTATAATTTCTTTTTGTAATATAATTTTTGTCTTTGTCTTCATAGTATTCTTTAACGTATATTGCACCATCTGAAAGAAGTTCATAAAAAGATAACCATATAGGAATATCCACACTATTGCTTTCTATTTTAAAGCCATGTCTAAATAAATTTTCTCTACATTTTTCATGGGTGTGAATAACATTAAAATCTTCTTTTAAAAAAATATCAATTAAATTATTTAAACACCTTTCATTTATATACAAATCAATATCATGATGATATCTTTCTAATTCTTTGCCTGATAATATATAACCCATAAATCCACTTGCATGAAAATAATCAATTCCAGATTTATCCAAAATATTATTTATTTTTTGAAAATATGACAATAATTGCTGATGATGATTCTCTAAAGTAATCTTGGGATTATTTAGATATGCTTCATTAATCCAATCTATCCTATTATAAATATAATCATCCCGCTCATCATAATATTTATTAATAACATTTAATATCATGTTGTATTTCCCTACAGTTATCGAGCCAGAATTATATAATGTATTAAAATGTAAACAAATTTTATCAAGTATTGAATAAATATTATCATCTTTTAAATCAATTTCTAATTTAATTTTATCTATTTGACTTCTATCAATAATATTTAATAATTCAACAAATAGATTTACTAATTTTTTATTTTTCATTTTTAAATACCTCACAAATAGTTATGGAAAAGGATGCGGTTTATCAAATAATTTTTTAAAATAATTTAAATTTAATTTTCTAGGAACACTCCAATATCTCTCAGCTCCTAAACGTGGTAATGTATGGCTTTTATGCATATCTATAAGCCCTGGAGCAATTACCTTCAACACCTTTATTTTTGTCGCTTTAATATCACTTGTTGTTAATTCTTTATAAAATACATCAATATTTTTAGATTTCAAATCTTCAAGCACCTTTTTTAACGAAGTTTTTTTTCTTTCATATTTAATAATTTTACTATCAAATAATAAATCCTTAAAATTATTCCCTTGATAATATAAAAAATGTTCATACAAAGCTTTAATATCATTAGGATTTTCAACCTTCGCATCCAATATATTCAAAGAATAAAAATATGTAAACAAGCATTCTTTTAAAGACTTATTAATTGCGTAATCGGAATCAAAATTTGCACAAGCTCCAATACCATAATGTGTATCTTTATTATTTTCTTTATAAATTATAGAAAGATAAATTGGTACATCTATATCAGAATATAATTGATATATTTTTATATTATATTCTTTTTTTATCTTTGAAATAAGTTCTTTATTTCTACCGCCAATTGTATCTAAATTAATTTCCGGGGGATTTAGCCTTTGCATAAAATTAATCATTAAACTATCTCTTTCAATTAATTCCATTAATCCACTTTCAACACATTCATTTATATCAAAGCCTGCTGCCATACCAGTAGATGTAGTTTCTGCTACAACAGAGTTTATTTCATATGGCAAATATATTAAACTTGCTGGCCAATATTTGAATTCTTTTTTATTATTTAGACTAACTATTTTCGTCCATTCAATAATATCATTATTAGGATCCAAAAATTTTTTATTTTGAGAATATTGGTCCTTATTATAAGTAAAAAAAGACGGAAAAACATATTTTTTATCCAAATCACTTTTTCTACAAGTAATTAAATCGCCTCTAGGAATAAAAGACATGCAATATCTTTCTAATGCTTCTGCTAAACAGCTTATCATTGCGATTTTTTTATCCTCATGAACTCCAAGTCCACCACTTGAAACTTCCCTAGTTAAATCAAATAGTTCCATAACATTAGCACTCAAACATTGATACATATAAAGATTATACTTATCCAGTTCATGTCTTTCTAACATAGCATTTACAATACCAAATTTATCGCTAAATATATCAGATAAACTTGCATACTTATCACCTAATATATTAATTATTTCATCTCTATCTAAAATCAATTTATTTTTCATAAAATTTTGTTCCCTTCGTTTACACGTAAAAATACCATTTAATAAAACTATTTTTAATTATTATTTTGGAACTTTTATAATTTTGTGTATTTTTGTGTCACCATTTTTAAATACTTCTAATACCTCATTACTATTTAAATAATCCATATATTTTTTTATTAGACTATTTGCAGTTAATTTAAACATTTTTTTATAATATCTTCGTGAATAAATACTATTAGATGTTAATCGCCTATAAAATGATTCCTCATCAAATTTATTATTTATAATTGGACCAATTAAATATGAATTATTTGTTCTTGTAATCAATATTTTTTCTTTAGAGATTTTTCTATATTTTATATAATTTCTATAAAATAAATAATCATTTTTTGACATAGTTTACTCCCTTTTCGTGAGTATTATTTAAATATTCAGTTGATTTATTGTTATAATCTCCTAAACTATTAACCAAATCAAGTTTTTTTTCTTTTACATCACTCACTGATATGAACCATTTTCCAATACTAGTATTCATAAAACTATTAATTTCCTCAATAGTTCTTCTTTGTTTTTGTTTAAACAAAGGATCACAAACAATAAATTCATCATTATCATATCCACACAATAATATCGCATGATATCCACCTGATAATTCTCCAGCAATTATAACTAAATTTCCATTTTCTAAATTTTTTCGCAATATATCACTGTTAATATCACTACCACAAATTATATTTGTTCCCTTTAACTTTGCAAGTTTTAAATAATCGGTATATTCTTCCATTGCTAGATTAAAAATCGTTTCACTTAAAGCACCTTTATCATTATTGAAACTGTTTTCATCTGAATGATAAATTGTAGTATCCAATCCACTCTTTGAAAAATAATAAGCTATAGCTGAAAATGGTGTACCTGGCATGAATTTAGAACCAAATTTTTTATAATACCTTTTTTCATCATACCAGTTGGCCTTTTCCATCAATTTATAATATTCTAAAACCATCATCATACAAGCAATAGCACATGTATCCCCTTTTTGCTTATAAGGTTTAACATCTTTTTCCATATATTTTTTCCTTTCTAATTTAAGCTGTTTTAAACACTTTATAACAACCTCATTACTATATTCATAAATATACCCTTTATTTGGTAAAATTTTACTATCGTTTAAATATTCTAAAATTTTACTTCTTAGCAAAAATCCTGATATTCCAATCAGATTGGAAGCAATTAATTTTTCATATAAATTATCATATATTAAAATATCTCTGATAGCAGCCCTCTCAGGGTGTTCAAGTGTAAAGTAAAAATGTTGTACTTTATATGAATCGGATATTTTATATGATTTTATTTCATTTAACAAATCTTTTTCTGGTATATTCATATAATTTTGAAATTTCTTTCTAAACCTATTTTGAAAAATAATTTCATCAGATGCATGATATTTATTTTTCAAATAATCTTTAAATTTCAAGACATTTTCATCCTTCTTTTTTAACAAATATATATAATATAAATGGTCAATTTGATATCTGGCAAAATAAGTTTCTATCGGTGGTGTTATTAGCATATTTTTAGCATCGTCGTAGGATATATTTTCATCCTCAATAGATATTTTATCCAAATAGTAATTTAAATGTTTTTTAATAGATCCTGACATCACCAATGTTGCTTCATCCACCAAACATGATGTTTCATATATTTTGATTAAATTATCAATTTCACTTATTGATAATTCCTTAACATTATCTCTAATAATAGATTGATATGCAGGTTCAAGCAAGTTTTCATAATAAAAATTATGCCAATTCCAACGTTCTACTAATCTCTTATAAAATATAACTGGGTTTTCAATTAATTCTTTTTGCATTAAATTATTAATATTAAAATTTGATTCTGCATAATACCTATTTGCATTAAATAATTGCTTTTCTAAAATATCATCTATATCTTTTTTCATTTCTTCTGGTAATATTTTACCTTTTATATTTCCCATCTATTAAGCCTCCCTAATTATTGTCACAATAGTATATTAAAAAACAGTATACTATTGTGACATAAAATCCAAGTAAATAAGATTTATTATGCTGTACATAACATATCGTATTTTCTATTGAATTTTCTCATTAATTTTCTCATATTAGCCTCCTTATTAATTAGATTTAGTTTTTTTATAAGAGATCACTATAAACTCACATCTTACTTCCTATTAAACTCCCTTATTCTTCTTTTGGCGTATGTTGTAACTGCTTTATCTTCCCAGTCCGCTCTTGGACCAAATGATAAATCATCGGTTATTATTCTCACCCTATCTTTGTTTTTAAGTGGTTTATCTATATCCACATACTCATCATTTACTATAGCTGATACCATTGTATTACCTACATCAGTATGTATTTTATAAGCAAAATCTATTGGTGTTGCACCTCTTGGTAATTCTATTATTTCTCCTTTGGTTGTATAAACATATATTTTATCTGCAAATAACTCATTTTTTACTTGTAATACAAATTCTTTATTATCTCCAAAAACTTTATCCATTTCTACTAATGAATTAAAAAACTGATATTTATCTTTTAAATCCTTTTGCATAACTTCTCTTGCATTACCCTTTTCAATATCCCAATAGGTTGATAATCCAAAAGATGCCACTTTATCCATATCAAATGTTCTTATTTGCGTTTGAACCAATCTATCATCTGGTGCAAACACGGTAGTATGAAGTGATCTATACATATTTGTTTTAGGATTACAAATATAGTCTTTAAACATTCCATTAACAGGATTATATTTACTGTGGACAAGTCTTAATGTTTGATAACAGTTGTTTACTTCATCCACCATTACTTTAAGTGCTAACAAATCATGTATATCAGATATTTTTCCACCCTCAGATAGCTTCTTATATATTCCATATATGTTTTTGGTTCTTACCTTTATTTCATTAGGTATATTCTCATCATTAAGCATATTTTTTATTGTTTGTAACATTTCTGCTAAGCAAGGATTGCTTTCTTCTTCTATCCTTAACTTTTTCTCACTTATCTTTTTATACATATCAGATTTTAAATATCTTAATGATAAATCTTCTAATTCCTGCTTTATTCTATATGCTCCTATATAATAAGCCATTGGAACAAATATATCTAACGTTTCTAATGCATTTTCTTTTTGTTTAAATTCACTTTTAAACTGTAATGTTCTCATGTTATGTAATCTATCAGCAAGTTTAATTAATATTATTCTTACATCAGTTGTTATACCAGTTATTATTTTTCTAGTATTAGCAAGATTTTGATCTTGCTTAGATGAAAAATTCATCTTACTTATTTTAGTTACTCCATCTACTAAATTAGCTACATCACTATTAAAATTTTCTGCAATTTCTTCTTTAGTGATGTTTGTATCTTCTAAAGTATCATGTAATAACCCTGCACATATAGTATCAGAATCTGCCCTCAATCCTGATAGAATGTAAGCCACATTTAACGGATGAATTATATAGTCCTCACCACTTTGTCTTAATTGACCAGCATGAAGTGTATTTGCCATATCATAAGCTTTACGAACTTTTGATATAGACTCTTCATTATAGATCTTAAGATTTTCCAGTAAATCATCAATTGTTATTTCTTTTTTACTCATAGAACACCACCTTTTCTATATAACAAAAAGGCAGCAACCCGTAAGACCTTAAGTCTTAAAAGTTACTGCCTTTAGTTAACACACAATTACGCAGAATAAGCATAAGAAAACTAAGCAAGAAAATTTGCTAACAATAGATTTTTTATTATTCAAAAATGATTTTTCTTTTCTCATACTAATCACCACTTTTTAAATAATTTAAGTATAGGTTACTCTTTATATCGACATTTGTCAACATATTTTTGGAAAATAATGGAAATAATATATAAACAAAAAAGATTCTATACGAATCCTTAATTTTTATTCTTAGTTAGTATAAATCCAATCAATCCAACAATAACTATTATCATACCCACAATAAGTATTCCACCATTACTTTCCTTGTTTGAAATGGCTTCTTTAGCTATTGAAGCAGTATATAATGAATCGTAATACTTAATTGTTAATTTATCAAATAAACTTAGTGTATTATTTATATTTTCTTGCATAAAAAACCCTCCTTTATACTACTTCTTTATAATTATTTTTTATCATTCTTTGTAGATAATATTTTTCCAAAAAAAGTATCTTTTTCAGAAGTAAAATATATTAAGAAAGTAACGAATGTTTCCATAGCGGTCATAAGTAACCACTCTGGATGCATTGACTGAACTATCATTAAAAAAGCTCCCCCAGCTATAAATATAAATAACGGGGCATATTTATCTCCTTTAAATGTCTTTGCATTTCTAAACATGAAGAAAAGACATAAAATTATCACTATCTCTGAAAGAATATATACAGATTGCACACTCTTACCAGTAGTATACATTATAACATTGTTTTTTACAACATAATCTATTGGTAAAACAATTACTATTGTAACCATAATAACAAATATTATTAATGAAGTTATTTTAGCTAATTTCTTTAACTTTTTCACTTTTTCTTCAGGATATGCAATTCCAAAAATATACAAAGCAAATAATGTTATCCAAACTAATAAATAAATAAGAAAACTTTTTAATACTACTAAATTAAAAATTGGCATCTTTTCATAATTCATACATGTATATACACATACCAATTCAATTATTATCCCAAAAAAGTTAGATATAATTAAACCCTTATAAATTTTACTTTTAAATTTGCTTTTAGCATTTATATTTTTCAAGGCAAACAGTAATAACAAAACACTATAAAACAAACTACAAATTGTTAAAAACATAGTACTATTCATATAAATATCCTCCTTGTATTTAAGTATAACACACCAATTTTAAAAAGATATTATTTTTCCCATTAATTTACATTTCTTTTACTTTCGATTTTCCTATATTAATATTCGAACTATATGCTGCGTCAGAATAATTATTAGATAAAATCATATTAAATTTTATACTTCCTGGTCTTATTTTTTCTTCTTCGAACCTGTTTAAACAATAACTCATTAATTCAGAATTAATATCATCAAGATTAATATTAATCATTGGTGAAACTAGAACATCAAAAGTATAATCAACATTAGTGTCCTCATTAACAGTCACATTAGCTTCATTAACATATGGATGTGAAGATATTATATCCTCTATTCCTAAAACTAACCTATTTACCTTTCTCATCTTGGTAAGTGGCATAGACTCTCTTACTTTAATATCAACAGGTTTATGATATTCAGGAAAATGATTATCATTGTTTTGATTATACATTTCAAAAATCATTTTTTTAGCCACCTCTTCATTACTACCCTCTTTTAAAATAACATGAGCTTTAGGTGCATGTTTATCGATTTTATCATAAGTGGAAACAACACAACAATCCTTTACGTTTTCATTGGTCATAATCTCATTTTCTACAATCGAAGGATATACCTTATATCCACTTCTTACTATCATATTTTTTATTCTTCCATCAAAAACTAAAAACTTTTTACCATCTTCTTCAATAAAGTGTCCAAGATCACCGGTATGTAAATATATTTTTCCATTATTATGTTTAACAAAAGTTTTTTTTGTTTCCTCTTCATTTTTGTAATATCCTTTGGCTACGGTTCTTCCACTAACACATATTTCTCCAACTTCTCCATCCTGAAGCTTTTTACCAGTGACGGTATCATAAATTACCACTTCATTATCTCCTAAAGGTACACCAACTGTATCTAACATATAAGAGTCACGTAAATTAGTAGCTATAGTTGTATAATTTTCAGTCATTCCATAACCGATAAGCAATTTATCACAAGCACTTTTATGCTGAGCTAAAAAGCTATTTATTCTTTCGTGAGGTTCTCTTAAAATTCCATCTCCACCCGCTGCTAACGTGAAACAATATTCCATCATTTCATCCTTCATAATTGGATCCTCCATTAACGATTCAAAATATGTAGGTACCCCTGAAAAATGATTTGGTTTGTATTTTTTAAAATTTTTACCTAATTCTTTTGGATTAAATACAGGTATTTGAACCAAAGTAGCTCCTTCAATTAATGTTTTATACAATAAAGCACTTCCATATGCTACAAAAGGAACCAACACATCAAGCACAACTTCTCCTGGCTTAAAAGTAAGTCCAGACATTTGATAATTATCAACCAACGCATTTACATTCTCATTAGTTATCATTACTTCTTTTGATGGGCCAGTACTTCCTCCAGTAGGATGTAAAATTGCTACACTATTTTCTTCATATGCTACTTTTTCACTTTTTATTTTCTGATTTTTTAGATATTTATTATATTTTATTACATTCTTTTGATTTTTTAAAACTTCGTTTTTAACACTATGTTTATTAAAAAAATCCTTAACCCCAATAGCTAAATTTAAAGGTGCTATTAATGAATTAGTGGGTGGTATTACAACGGTTTTAATATCTATATTTTTAGTTGCTTTCTTAATTTTTTTACAAACTTCCATATCTTCTATTACAAATAGTGTTTTAGAGTTTGTTCGCTTTATTGATTCTTCTATTTCTTTTTCAGTCGCAGTAGGATAAATCATAGATGGAATTACGCCAATTTTATTTAGCGCAAATAACAAATAAACAAATTCGGGAGTTCCAACAGTACAGACTGATACTATGTCTCCTTTTTTCACACCATTAGAAACTAAAGCATTCGTCAATTTTTCTATATTTTCATTTAATTTTTTATAAGATATCTTATTACCAAAGTAATTAATTGCAATATTATTTTCCCAATTTTTATAAGATTCCATAAAAGTATCATATAAACTTTTTTTAATATTTTCCATTTTAGTCTCCTCCTTTACTTTTTTCTTTAAAGAAAAAAGGTTTTGTTTGCAAACAAAACCTTATAGAATTGCCTGCGCAAATGTTTCTGTACAAGCAAACATTAACAAAAAATTACGGAGTATATATTACTCAGATTTTTTCTTTTTGTCAAGTTTTGCTAGCGAATGTTATTTTTTTATTATTTTAAAGTTATTAATTTATGATATTTTCCACTTCGTCTTCTTTATATATCTTAATTCCTAACTTTATTGCTTTATCATATTTACTACCTGGTTTATCTCCTACGATAACAGCAGTAGTTTTTTTAGTAACACTACTAGTCACCTTTGCCCCTAAATCTTCTAAAATCTTTGTTAATTCTTCTCTTTTATACCGTTCTAACGTACCAGTTAAAACAAAAGTCATACCATCTAGTTTATCATTAAGTGAAGTGGATATATACCCAAGGTTTAAACCTAACTCTTTTAATTTGTTAATTAAATTTAAATTGTTAGAATCATTAAAATATTCCTTGATACTTTTAGCAATTATTCCTCCAATATCGCTTACACTAGTTAGTTCTTCCTCACTTGCATTAATTAAATTATCTATCGTTTTGTATCTTCGCGCTAATATTTTCGCGGTCTTCTTACCTACGTGTCTTATACCTAGTGCAAAAAGTAGTTTTTCTAAAGAATTATGTTTAGAATTCTCTATGCTTTCAAGTAAATTATTAATACTTTTTTCTCCAAAACCTTCTAACTCCATTAAATCTTCTTTGTGATCTTTTAATAGATAAATATCCGAAATATTTTTTATAAATCCCATGTTATAAAAATCTTCAATGATTCTTTCTCCAAGACCATCTATGTTCATGGTATCCCTTGATGCAAAATGAATTAATCCTTCTATTTTTCTTGCGGGACAAGATTCATTCTTACAAAAATAATTTGCATCTTCTTTTACGAGGATAGATCCACACATTGGACAGTTTTCTATCATCTTAAATGGAACTTCGTATCCTTTTCTTCTTTCCTTTTTAACCTCAACTACTTCAGGTATTACATCACCTGCTTTTCTAATAGATACTACATCACCTATACGCACATCTTTATCTATACAATAATCTTCATTATGAAGCGTTGCCTTAGAAATAACTGAACCTGCAACATGGACTGGATCAAAGATTGCGTTAGGAGTTATTTTACCCGTTCTTCCAACCGTGAATTTTATTTCTTTTAAAGTAGTTAATACTTCTTCTGCTGGGAACTTATAGGCAATACCCCATCTTGGAACCCTTTGGGTAAAGCCAAGCTTTGCCTCATCATCCAAACTATTTACTTTAAGTACTACACCATCTATTTCATAAGGTAAATCAGCTCTTTTTTTAGATAGATCATCAATGTAATTAATTATATCTTTCACGCTTTTTGCTATGCCATTTAGTTTATGGTTTGTTTTAAACCCTAACTCCTTTAAAAAATCCAAAGCTTCAGATTGTGTTTTTATTCCGTACTTATCTGGATTAGGTAAAAAATATGCCATAAAATCCAGTCCTCTTTTAGCTGCTACGCTACTATCTAGTTGTCTTACGCTGCCAGCTGCTGCATTACGCGGGTTAGCAAATAAGGGTTCATTATTTTGGCTTCTTTGTTCATTACACTTTAAAAAAGATTTTTTACTCATGTATATTTCGCCACGTACTTCTACGTCAATTGGCTTATTAAGTTTCAAAGGAATAGACTTTATCGTTTTAACGTTATGGGTAATATTTTCACCTATAACACCATCACCACGGGTAGCGGCTCTTACTAAAACGCCTTTTTCATATAATAATGAACCAGATAATCCATCCATCTTAGGTTCTAGTGTGTAACTAGCATTAGGGCAAGTTTTTCTTATTCTTTCATCAAACGAAACAATCTCATCTTCGTTAAATATGTCATCAAAAGAAAGCATAGGAGTTTCATGTGTTACCTTTTCAAATTTATCTAATACTTGTCCTCCAACCCTTAATGTTGGTGAATCTTCTCTTTTTAATTCTGGATACTTTTCCTCAATTTTTAATAATTCTCTATAATAATCATCATACTCTTGATCAGTAATTCTAGGATTATCATTAACATAATATTCATAACTTGCTTTATTAATTATATCTATTAATTCATTCATTCTTTGCTTTATGTTATCCATTTTATCACCTATATTAATTATACTATATATAATAATTTATTTCTAGAAAACTATTTTAATTTTATAGGTTTATACATAATTTTAAACTATTAATTGATATCTTCTAGATAAAATTCTTTTATCAGAGCAGTATTCTAAAACATACTTATTTTCTTTTTTACAAATTATTATTCCGATTGTTTTATCTTGTTTCATTTTTTTTAGATTGCTATCTATATAATTCATATAAACTTCTATTTGCCCTATATGTTCCTTTTTTAGTTCTGTTACTTTAAGTTCTACAATAACAAAACAATTATATTCATAATTAAATAATAGTAAATCTATGTAGTTATACCTGTTTCCTATTTTTATTTTATATTCACTTTTAATAAAACTATACCCATTTCCTAATTCTTCCATAAATGATTCAATGTCTTCAAGTATTAATTTATGCAACAGTTTTTCATTTATAACTTCTAAATTATTTTTATTTTTGATAATAATAGGGTCAGGTATAACATCTTTAAGATTTGTTTTTTCTCCTATAAGTATTTTATTTTTTGTTTTTTCAGGTAGTCTTTCATATTCTAAAGATTTTATTTTATATCTTAGTTGCCTCGTTGTTAAATTTAATAATTCACTTTGATAAGCATAATATTTAATTTTTCCTATATCCTTAATTGATAATAGCTCAATCCAGTGGCCCCAAGACAAATTTGCAGTCATTGACTGCATTTTTTGAAGTTCATAAAACTTTTTCATATAATTTAAACTTCTATAACTATACGTTTTATTTAAATCATTGGTTAACCTTTTCGAATATTCTTTAATTATCCCTTCTCCGTAATGTTTGCCAGCTTCTTTAAGTAATTTACCAACTTTGTAATATGTATCTAAATCACTTTTATTTTTACTGTATTCTTTTACTCTTTTATATACTTCGTTATTTATTAAATTATCCTTTATTTCTTTATAATAATTCATCCAAAACCTCCAATAAAAAAAGTAATACTTTTAAGAGTACTACTTAGTTTCCTTTTTATTTTCTTTTTTTAATATCCCGTGACTTTCACGTACCTTATTTTCTATTTCTTCTTTAATGCTTGGATTATCTTTTAAGAACTGCTTAGCGTTTTCTTTTCCCTGTCCGATTTTTTCACCTTTATAAGCATACCAAGCTCCACTTTTATCAACAATTCCTATTTCTGATGCCAAATCAATAATTTCGCCTTCTCTTGAAACTCCTTTTCCATACATTATTTCAACTGGTGCAGTTTTAAACGGTGGAGCCACTTTGTTTTTTACAACCTTAACCGTTGTTTTATTACCAATTACATTATCACCATTTTTAATTTGTTCACCGCGTCTTACATCCAGTCTTATCGTAGAATAAAACTTAAGCGCTCTACCTCCTGGCGTTGTTTCAGGATTACCAAACATAACACCAACTTTTTCCCTTAATTGATTAATGAATATTGCTATCGTATTAGTTTTATTAATCGTTCCAGATAATTTTCTTAAAGCCTGGCTCATTAACCTAGCCTGAAGGCCGACGTGTGAATCACCCATTTCTCCTTCAATTTCAGCCTGAGGAACTAGTGCCGCAACTGAATCTATTACCACAATATTTATAGCCTCACTCTTAACTAAAGCATCACATATTTCTAACGCTTGCTCCCCAGTATCTGGTTGCGATAATAATAAATCATTTATGTTAACACCTAAATTCTTTGCGTAAACAGGGTCAAGCGCGTGTTCAGCGTCTATAAAAGCTGCTTTACCACCTGCTTTTTGTACTTCTGCAATCGCATGAAGGGCAAAGGTTGTTTTACCTGATGATTCCGGTCCATATATTTCTATAATTCTACCCTTTGGATAACCTCCAACTCCTAACGCTATATCTAAGGTTAAAGAGCCGCTTGATACTACGTCTATTTCGTTATGATTTTCTTCACCTAGTTTCATTATCGAACCCTTACCAAATTGTTTTTCTATGTCGGCTAAAACTTGTTCTAAAGTCTTATCTCCTTCGCTTTTTTTTGCCATTTATATCCTCCAATCATTTAATACATTAACATTATAAATGATTAAAAAATAAAAATCAAGTCTTTTTGCGAACAAACGTTTGCAAATTGTGAAGCATTCTTTTCAAAAAATAAAAAAACCCTCTACAAAAGAAAGTTTTTTGAATCTATTTTTGGACAATTTCCTTTTTTTCAGTCTTATCTTCTTTATTAAAAATCAAATCTTTGTTCATTATATAATATTGTATTCCAGATATAACAGAGAAGATAGTAGCTAAAACTAGTAAGAAATTTGCTATATCAAGATTAAATAGTTCAAATGGTAAGTTATAACAAAGAGTTAAAACAATACCTAACATTAAAAACGTAGTTTTAATTTTACCGGACTTTATCGCAGCAACAACCTTTCCCTTACTTCCTGCAATCATCTTTATGGTATCAACTACCGTATCCCTAAATATTATTATAACCGTAATTATAGGTGCTACAAACCCTTGTGCACTTAAGATTATAAGAACCGAGTTAACAAGCATTTTATCAGCGATTGCATCAACCATTTTTCCAAAATCAGTAACCATGTTATATTTTCTTGCTATGTGGCCATCTAAAAAATCAGTTATTGATGCTACCGCAAAAATTATAGCAGCAATAAAATATTTGATATCCACCGTTATTGTTCCTATTAAAACTTTAGGAAATTCTATGTTTACCATGTAAAAAGGAAATAATAATATCCCTATTAAAACCACCGTTAAAAATATCCTAACCATCGTTAATTTATTTGCTAAGTTCATAATAATTCACCCCTTAATATTCTAAATACGTTATGCTATTATTTTGATCATCATTAGGACTCAAATATTCCGTTACAACAATGTAACCAATTAAAAACAACAAAAGCAAGATAATTAGTGTTACTATAATAGGAATAATTTTTGATCTCTTTTTTTCCTCCATAGTATAAGGAGAAACAACTTTTTTTTCTAATTTCTGTTCTTTTTGTTTTTCCTTTGATGCTTTTTCTATTTCTGCTATTGGGATTTTTGAGGTTTCTTCAAAAAAGAATTCATTAAACTCATCCATGATTTTTTCTTCATCAAGTCCTAGATACTTTGCATAATCTCTAATAAAACATTTTAAATAGAACACGTCTTTAAACACTTTTAAATTTCCAGCTTCAATGTTTTCAATTTGAGATACTCTTAGGTTAAGATCCTCGGCCGCTTCTTCTACACTTACTCCATGTTCTTCCCTGGCCAGTTTTAACTCTTCACCAATTTCCTTCAAAATGTTCACTCCTTTAATATATAATAATCATTTTAATAAGCCACGTTCTGTACCATATACATGGTCGCAAACATTTATCTATGCGAAATACGCATCTACTTATCCGTTCATTTCCTTCAAAGTAGTTCCCCTACCAAATTTGGGTTTCTCACTCATGGGGTTTACCCGTTCCACTCTTTTAGTTTCCCAAAAGATTCGTCACTATGGCACTTTAAGCCTAACATAACCATATCCTAAAAAAGACTATAGGTTACTTCGGCGCCGTTAGGTTTGACCTACCAAAGGTTATTTGTTTCCTTTGCATGAACACTACGATCAATCTCAGAAATCGTGTGAGCGTGGACTTTCCTCTACTAGTTAAAGCTAGCAGCGTTTGCGTAAAAATAATTATTCTTCTTTATCATATATATATTTTTCCAGTTGTGATAAACGTCTTAATATATCTACATTAGTTATTTCTTTTTCGCTTTTTTTTACGATATCTATGTTAGCCTTTAAGTTTCTAAGTTCATGTTTTAAACTCAAATTCTCGTTTGAAAGCTCTTTATTTTCATTTTTAAGTTCTTTTATTATGTTAATAAACTCTGCGTAATCCCTAATTACTTGATCTAGGTATTTGTCAACTTCTTGAAGTCTATATCCCCTAGTATCAATTTTAAAGTCTTTTTCAAAGATATCTTGCGGCGTTAAAGAAATCCTTCCATTAAACATAATTTACCACCTCTGTAATTTATATTATCGCAAGTTTTTATTAGTTTGTCAATTTACAAGTTGCTTACCTTTGGTTAACGCTTATTTTCCCCTCCTTATTTTTTCAAAATATTTTATTAAGTCATATGATGATACAGAAAAACTAAAGGTTACAAAACCAACAAAAAAACTTTCAAAACTTATCCCGAAAAAAATAAAATTTATTATTATACTGGCAAAAAGTAAAATCCAAACGATGTACTTACTAGGAACATGAAAAGTCATTTTTATGGTATTACCCAATATGTTTAAAACTATCCATACGCAGAAAATATGTGGTAATAAATTATATACATCTTTTATTTCTTCCAATTAAATCACCTAATTAAACTTATTCAACATGATTAAGTTTTCTTCCAAGTTTGATGTTTCTTCTATTATTTCGTCAAAGATTATAAACACAAGAGTCTTATCAATCATAGTAGCCTCCTTTCTTTAAAAATAACATAAAAAAAATAATAATTATCATTTTCGACAATTCTTATCAAAATATATAACAAAAGAAGTTCTTTTGTAGTATAATTAACATGGTGAGAATAATGAGAATCAATTATACCCATTTTAATAACTTGGGTTTAAATAAAAAGAAAAGTAATTATGCAAACCGTGGTTTAGACCTTGAATACGACATAAATTTAGCTAACGAGTATTATAGAATTAATGATATAGCTTACGTGTATAAAAAGCCTACCCCAATAAAGTTAGTTAATGTTGATTATAAATTAGGAAAAATAAAAGAGGCTTATTTTGACACCCCATCAACCACTGATTACAATGGTATATATAAAGGTAAATACATAGACTTTGAAGCGAAGGAAACAAACTCAAATACTTCGTTTTCACTGTCAAACATACATGAGCATCAAATAAATCACTTAATAAACGTTAGAAGGCATGGTGCAATATCATTTATAATAGTTAGGTTTAAAAAATTAAATGAAACTTATTTTTTGAGTACCGAGCATCTCGAACACTTTATTAAAAATTATGAAAGGAAATCCATCCCATTAAGTTTTTTTAAAAGTTATGGTAAAATAATTAAAATTAAGTATTCACCTAGAATAGACTATGTTGATGCAATAAATAATTTATATTTTGGAGGTAATTATAATGATGAAGAAAAGGACTAAAAAAAGTAGTAACATATCAAAAAACATAAGAGCTAAAGCAAGTGAAGTGAAAAATAAAGTTATTAAAAAAACAGGTAAATCAAATACTAAAACACAAATTAGCAAACGAAAAAGAATTATATTAAACGTATTATTAATATGTGTAATAGCATTCATCGCTTTAATTACGTTATTTTTCTCTTACGTAATAATTAAGGCTCCAAAGTTTGATCCGAACAACCTTAAGTTCACGCAGATGTCCGAACTATATGATTCAGATGGAAACCTAGTTACGAAAATGGGTAACGAAAATCGAACAGAAATAACTTACGATGATTTGCCAGAGGTTTTAATTGACGCAATAATAGCAACAGAAGACTCTAAGTTTTTTCAACACAATGGTTTTGACTTAGCACGTTTTACAAAAGCTAGTTTATACCAATTACTTGGAAAAAATGCTGGTGGCGCTTCTACGCTAACCATGCAAATAGTAAAAAATAATTATACGTCTACCAAATCAAAAGGTTTCGAAGGAATCGTTAGAAAGTTTACCGATATTTATCTTTCAATTTTTAAAGTTGAAAAGAAATATACAAAAAAAGAAATAATTGAATTTTACGTTAATGATTCCTATTTAGGAAACAGTGCCTACGGAGTAGAACAAGCTTCACTTAATTACTTTGGAAAATCAGTTAGTGAGCTTAATTTGGCAGAGGCATCATTTATCGCTGGTTTATTCCAATCACCTAAATATTACAACCCTTACTATTACCCAGAAAGAGCAGAAAAAAGAAGAAAAACGGTTTTATACTTAATGCAAAGACATGGCTATATAACCGAAGAAGAAAGAAAGATTGCTCAAGAAAAACCTATTACATCTTATATTAAGCAAACGCAAACAAATAATACTTATAAGGAGTATCAAGGATATATCGAAACGGTAATTGAAGAGTTGGAAAACGAATATGACTTAAATCCTTATACTACACCACTTAAAATATATACGGCGATGAACAGGCAAAAACAAGACTTCGTAAACAAGGTAATGAACGGCGAAGCATGGAACTGGGAAAATGACTTAGTTCAAGCTGGAGTTGTTATGACAACTAGTGAGACGGGGGAAGTAATAGCGGTTGGTGCTGGTAGAAATAGAGAAAATCAAATGTCATTTAACTACGCAACTCATACAAACAAACAAATAGGTTCAACCGCAAAACCAATATTTGATTATGGCCCAGCGGTGGAATATTTAGGCTATGGAACAGTCAATTACATAAAAGATGAACCCCATACTTATAGTAACGGAAAGAAAATTTCTAATTCAGATGGTGGCTATAAAGGAATACTTCCAATGTACCAGGCACTTGGTCTTTCAAGAAACATAACGGCTTTAAAAACTTTTCAGCAAGTATCAAGCGAGGCCGGAAATGATAAAATTCTTAAGTTTGCTAGTAGCCTTGGTCTTACTCCAGAAGTTGAAAACGGAAAGGTACATGAGGCTCATAGCATCGGCTCATTTACTGGTTCTACCAAAGAAGGTGAGTCTAGAAATAGCCCTATGACGATGGCTGGTGCATATGGGGCTTTCTCAAACGGTGGATATTACATAAAGCCACATACAATTACTAAATTTGTGTATAAAGAAACCGACGAGGTAGTTGAAGCAAACGCTACTAAAACACGTGTTATGAACGATTCTACTGCTTATATAATAAGTTATGCACTTAACTGGTCCGTTACTGATGGATTAGCAAGAAGTGCAGCTAATATTGGTGGTGTATCAGTTGCGGCAAAAACAGGTACTAGTAACTACGATACAAACACTATAAAAAGAGAGGGATTATCTAGTAGAGCTGTTAACGATTTGTGGGTATGTGGTTACACACCTAGTCAAACAATAACGTTTTGGTATGGTTATGATCAATTATATAAAGAACACTATAGCACTACTTCAACTTGGACAATACGTGATAGGTTCTACAGAAACTTAGCAGAAAACTTATTTGATAAGAATGGAAAAACTTTTAAAGCACCTTCAAGCATTGAAGCTGCACAAGTGGTTAAAAACTCAATGCCACTAAAACTAGCAAGTGCTGGAACTCCGGATAGTATGAAAGTTACCGGGTACTTTAGAAAAGGAACAGCCCCTACTGAAACAACCACGGATTATGATGTATTACCTAGTGTAAACGGAGTTACAAGTAAAGTTTCTGGTAATACGGTTAACCTAAGCTGGAATTCTTTAAGCGCCGAAGACATGTTAGGTTTAAACTCTGATGAAAGTTTTGGAGCTTTAGGGTATGATATATACATAAAAAATGGATCTAATGATTCTGAAACGTACGTTGGAACAACTACGGGAAGTTCATATACCCATACAACTACTTATGAAAATCCAATATACGTAATATATACAGCTTACTCAAACTATAAAGCAAATAGAAGTAAAGGTACTCAGCATAAGGTATCAATAACTACCGACTTTGATCTTAGAGCAAGTAACGAAACAATTAACCAAGGTGATACATTCGTTGATAATAAACCTATCATCGTATTATATAATTCGGTTGACGTAACTAGCGAAAGTAAAATAGAACTTATATCAGGAACGGTCGATACCAATAAACCAGGAAATTACAAACTCGAATACAAAATAACCTATCAAGGAAAATCTAAAACAATTAGTAGAAACATAACCGTTAAAGAAAAAAGTACTACTCCACCAATTACAAGTAGTACTAATGAAAACTAAAAAAGGCATCGTTTGGGATGCTTTTTTTAGTTTTATAATTATTCTTCGTTAAGCCAGTCATATTCATAATATGGCTCATCTTTTTCGTTTTCTAATCTTTTTTGATTTTTATCTATATCTAAAGGGGTTTTTATACCTTTTTTATTCCATTCAAATAAAATTTTATCAATGTATCTTAAATTATTAACACCATTCCAAACAGCTTCTTTTAAAGCACACATAATAATATCATTTGAAAATCCAGATTCTAACCAATTATTAATTATATCATATTCCATTGGTGACAAGGTTCTACCAAACTCTTTTTCAAAAAGATCATATAAATCTTTTCCATCGTTATTATCTTTGTTACCATTTAAGATTTTAGATATAAGAATTTCATAAAAAGAACTTATACTTAACCTTTCCTCCAATATTCCATCAGCATTTTTTTTCATGTTAATTGATAAAACATTTTTATCCTTAAGCGTAGAAATCGAATCTAATAGTTCCTTCTCATTAAAACTTAAATCATTTAAAATCTTCTTATAATCAAACAACATATTATCTTGTTCATTTAATAAATATATTAAAAGTATAAGTGAATCAGTGTCTAATTTCATCTGCCTAGCACACTTTAAAACGCATTTATCAACCGTAAAATGGCTTTTATTATTAACTAGTTCTAATAATTTTTTATTAATCATAAAATTCACCTTCTTTAGCCAATTATAGCATATTATTTTTATACGTATCAACTAAATAATTACATAATACATCCTTATCATTTAATAACTTATGATCTATTATCTTAGTTTCTATATCATTTATAATAATTTTAAGTTTTGACTTATCTTTTAATTTTAACAACGCGATTATATCAAGTGGTTTTAAAACTATATCAGCCTTATTTTTTATTGGCAACTTATCATATCTATCATATATATCCGCTTTTGAAATACCAAGTATTTGAGCGGCGATATAGCATACGTAACTACCATTTTTATATAGTTCCATGTCGTTTATTCTTTTATCCCTTAAAACTCCAGAAATAGCTTTCATATATGATTTTTCATTATTGGTAAACTGATACTTATCACACGGATTAACCTGCAGCCAAATACCGATAGGATCATTTGTATCAACTATTTTTCTACTTAAATCAATATCAAGATATTTGTCAAGTTTTAATGATCTTAAAATATCAATTCCTTTAAGTGCATTTGTCGAAGAAAATATCTTATTTAATTCTTGCTTTTTACGGTAATAAGAAAGATTCTTTAACATGGGTGAATTATTAATAATAGCATTTTTTAAATCATCATCTATTTCAAAATCAAGTTCGGTTGAAAACCTAATAGCTCTAAGTATTCTAAGAGAATCTTCCTTAAGTTTTTTATCTGCATTACCAATTGATTTAATAATTCTTTTTTCAATGTCTTCTTTTGCATTAATTAAATCAATAATCTCTTTTTTACTATTCATACACAAGGTATTTATAGTAAAATCTCGTCTTTTTAAATCAATTAATAGACTATTAGTATAAATGATTTTAGCAGGAGATCTTCCATTATTATACTCTAAATCCATTCTATAAGTAGTTATTTCAAAATCTACTTTTTTATACGTTAAGTGAACCGAACCATATCCTTCAAAGGGTAATTTTACGTCTTTAAATATTTCCTTTATATCCATTGGGGTTGCATTAGTGCAAATATCAACGTCAAAACTTTTTCTATTAATTAAATAATCCCTTACAAATCCTCCAACCAAATAGGCTTCATAACCATTATTTTCAAATATATTTAATAATTCAATAGCTTTTTCTAACAAGTTTATCACCTTTATAATTATAACATTTTTAAAAAGAAAAAAACCATTTTCATGGTTTTTTATTATGCGTTTACAGCGTCCTTTAACTTAGAACCAGCTTTGAATGTAACTGCAGTTCTAGCTGCGATTTTAACTGTTTCACCAGTTCTTGGGTTACGACCTTCTCTTGCTTCTCTTTTAGAAGTTGCAAAAGTACCAAATCCAACTAATGAAACTTTTTCACCTTTTTTTAGTGTTTCAGTTATACTTTCCATTGTTGCATCTAGTGCACGTGTAGCATCAGCTTTTGTTAAACCTGCTTTTTCAGCTATCATTTCTACTAATTGTTGTTTTGACATAATAAACCTCCATATTTATGTTCATTTATAAGCTACCTTGCTTACAATATAAGATTAACATTTTTAGGATAATATTTCAAGTATTTTGATAATAAAAATGTTATTTTTCGCTTATTTTTCAATGGCTTTTATGCTTTCTTGACTAAGTTCTACAACTAACCGTTTATTTTTATTAAGTTTAGCGCATGTTACTAGTAATAATTTTTTAGAATTTTTCCCTTTATTTAAAATATGAACATCATACTTTGAAACTTTATATACCCTTTCAACTACGTATTTATATAACTTTTTATCATATTTTATATATACAAGATCTTCTTTTATAAGTTCATCTAATCTATTAAAATAGGTGCCATTTCCCATTCCAGAATGACCAAAAATAATTATTTTATTATTTGGTTCAAATTCTTGGTAATAAACTAAACCATCATTTAAATTACTAAAGTCATCATTTGCTTTTGATACGTTTAATGATAATTTTATTTTAGGGATTTCTATCACTTTAACATTACTATGTGATACATAGTCTGTTTTTAAAATAGTTTCATTATAATTTCCTTTTAAAGAATAATCAATAATATATAATGAAACAAAAAAATAAATTATGACTATTAAAATTTTAGATATTTTTCTTTTCATAATAATAAAGCGTTAACAACAGCGAAATAGGTAACAAGTAAAACAAATTATAACTTTTACCAGTATTAGGCAATTCATTAATAATTTCTTTTGGTGGTTCTTCTTTTTCCTCTTCCGTGGGTTTTTCTAACTTTTGGTTAATGATGGTTATATTCTGATTTTCGCCTGATTTTATTACCTCTATTACTTTATCTTCCGCAACGGATATGCCATCTATAATGGTTAATTGTTTTAAAACATATTTACCATATGGAACCGTAAACTCTATAACACCATCTTTATTAGTTACATAAGTATCTAGTAAAGTACCATCTTCATCATATAAGCCAAACTCTATTTTCTCTTCAGGAATCATAAGGCCATTTTCTTTATCATCTAAAACCTTAGTTATAATTATTTTATTTTCAATTATTTTTTCATAAGATTTAATTACTACCTCAGGGGTTCCTGTTCCTACAAAAGTTTTAGTTGTCCATTTATCTAATGTATAACCCTTACTTGGTGTTATTTCTTTTATGGTGTAATTATCTTCTATAAGATTGTTAAATTCTATTTTACCAAATTTATCGGTTTTCTTTGTTTGAAGTAATTTTCCATTTTTATCGTATAAGCCATATTCTGCACCTTCTAAACTAGCTTTTGATACAATAGGTTGTTTATTTTTATTGTCAAAATCTAACTTATCAATGATTATCTTTCCATAAAAACTATCTATGTTATAACTTTTTTCGTAGTTATAAGGAAATTCAAAGGTACCTATTGTTTGAAAACCATCTTTATAATAAAAGATTGCGCTTTTTCCATTTTGCTTTCTTCTTAAAGTAAATGTATTTTTATCTTTAATATTAACATTAAGACTATTTCCATTAATACTTACAAAGTCACTATTAATAACCTCATATCCTTCTAAAACACCATTATTATCACTTATAGAAAAATTATCCCCTACCATATATTTCTTCTTAAAATTAAATGTTGGTGCAACTTCATAATTATCTACCAATCTTAGAATTTCACTTTTATAATAATCTATATTAAGATTATTACCTCCTACCTTAGCATCAGTCCACCACACATTTTCGGCTCCCATTTCTCTCCAAATGAGTTCCTGAGCTGCCATATAATATTCTTTTTGATTATGCCCTGGATATTTATATCCATAATAACCTATTAAACTAATTCTTTTTGAATCTAACCATCCTAGGTTAGTATTATGAATATCAGTAGTTGATGAATAATACGAGGCTTTATCAGCCATCACACCAGGTTCTATACAATATGCAACTTTACTGTTAGCAGTCATCATTGCCAAATTATTTATTTGCTCTTTTCCATCTTTATATTTATGAGCAAAAACACTTCTGTCTAACTCCCAATCGATATAACTATCCATATTACCAGCATGTACTTTAATTGGTAATAAAATGGTAGTTAGTAAAAAAACAATACAAATTATTAACTTTTTCATGTTATCTCTCCTTTCGGTTAAATAGGTTAACATAAATAATTTAATAATTAGAATTTCAAAAACTACTAAATTGAAAAGTAATTTATTACAAAATTTTCTATAGATATTATCAAAATATTATTTATTACGCCAAAAAAAACACAAAAAATAAATTTTTGTGTTTCTATCTAAATATTTAGACAATTTATTTAAAATAATAAAAGGTTAAGATTTTTTAAATACAAATAATTTACTTAAGATATAATTAAATATAATTATTAATACTTGAGCTACCATTGTCCATATTAAAACCCATATATCACTATCTAACTTTAATAATGTAACAAAGAACCACATTATAAGCATTTCAAGACCAAGTGTTAATAATCTTGCTCCAAAAAAACTAACTATTTCTTTTAGTATATTTTTACTCTTACTTTTAAATACGAATATACGGTTAGTAACATAGGCAAATATTACCGCTACAATCCATGATACTACTACAGCAATCTGTAATTGAAAAGCATTTTTAGCATCTAAAATCGTAAATAATAAACCCCATTTTACTACTAAACTAACCAATGTTGTCAAACCACCCACTACTATGTAATTGATTATTTCTTCATATTTTCTATATAGACTAATTATCTTTTTCATTTTTTAATTCCTTTAAATTTAATAAGATTCCTGTCACCTAAGCCTTAATGATGTGATTTCATCTCATGCAAAATTAAGCATTTTCTTTAGAGAATATTTTGTTTCTCCCGTAAAACTTTACACTCCTTCATAATATTCTATGTCTAATTCCATAAACTTCATAGGCTTATAAAATCCCTAGGCAATAGTTTTTTCAAAAAATTGCCTATTCTGTTATACTTTATTCTATACTTATTTTAAAGAACTTGCTAATTCTTTGGCTTTAACCATTGAATCTTCCATAGAATTATAAATCCAAGCACCATATCTACCAATTGTATATACACCATTAGTTTTAAGCTTAGTCTTTAAAGCATCAATTTTTTTAGTAGTTTCTGTCTCTATGTGAACATATGCCGGATCCATTATTATAGTTTCATAATCCACTAAATTCATATTGCCATCAATAATTCCTGATTGCTTTAAATTTTTAAGAGTTAAATCAAGCTGTTTTTTTATAATATCATCAGTTATAACGTCATCTTTATTATAACCAATCTCTATATACATACTTAATTTTTCATCACCTAAAATATTGTTATAAAAACCAGCTCTATAATAATTGCATTCTTTAGAAGGAATATATAACCAATGTTCTTCTTTACATAAAGGAGAAGCTTTATCAAAGCCTAAGTTAAATACTAATACTTTGTTATATGACATTTCTGATAGCAAATCATCATATCCACCTATTAATTTTAAGAATTTATTAAGTGGCATTGTATTAATTAAATATTCATATTCGATTTCCTCACCATTAGATAATTTGGCTTTTTTATTTTCCAAATCTAAAGAAATTACACTAGTATTTAACAATACTTTTTCCTTATCAAGTTCATTATACAAAATTGCAATAAAACTTGCCGCACCATTTTTTGGATATAAAAAACTTGCATTATATGAATTGACTTTACTATTCTTCATATTATTAATAATTGCCTCTTTATCAGCGTATGGAAAAAACCTTCCCATTGCATTAACATCTAACTTCTTTAAATCAACAGCATACAATTTTTCATTATATGGCTTTAAGAACTTTTCAACAATTGATTTTCCAAATTTACCATATAGCATATCAAGAAAATTATCGTAATTTTCCTTTTCCTCCTTATTAAATAAGTCATACAAGCAATCTATAAATTCCTGCTTTTCCAATTGATGGATATTAGTTTGGAAAGGAAAATCCACAAAACCATTATTATATATAATTTTAGTACATTTATCATTATATATTATATCTTCTTTAGGCATTTTACTTAAAAAATTTTTCTTAAATTCTTCTGTGTTAAAATGGAAAAAATGTCCTGCATAATCCCATACATACCCATTTCTTTTTATTGTCCTGCAATAACCACCTACTTCTTTTTCTTTTTCTACTATTAAATAATCATCTCCAGCATAATTAGCATAAGTTAAACCAGAAATTCCAGCCCCTATTATTAAATTTTTAACTTTCATTTTAACCTCCATAATTTTATAAATTAAAGAATATATCATTATTAAGTCTATTGTACTTATTTAAGATTCCATAAATTAATGTGTACTAACATTTATATATTTATCAATATCTCTTGTGTTGATAAATATATCTAACCACTAATAAACTTTTCTTTTACAACAATTATCCTTTTTTAAAAATTCTTTTTAATTTATTTTTAAAACTTATACATTTTTCAATAAATTTCACTGCCATTCCATTAGTTCTCCTATGAATTTTGATTGCTTTTCTTGCTACTATCGGATTATTATAAATTTCAGTATAGTTTTTTAATTTTTTATCAAATAATCTAAATTCTTTTCCACTAACCAAATTTTGGGTTAAGATATAATACTGAGCTTCTACTAATGGAATTATTATTCTATTCATCAAATAATTTTTTCTATTTTGATTAACATTTTCAATTGAGTAAAATTCTTCAATTAATCTAAAAGTAACTTTTTCGTGTTGTTTGAAGTTCCTACGAAATGATTCAGCTGATACTGATTGACCCGCCCTGCCCAAGTAATAGTTGTATACATCTAAAGGATAATATACAACTGTTTGAGAATTTAAATAACCAATAAAGTTATATTCCATATCTACGTAAAAACAGTGTTCATCTATTTTAAAATTAGCATCTTTAAGAATTTTTGTTTTATATGTAGAAGTGGATAATAATGGTCCCCATTCGTTAAACCCATAACCATATCCATTCATCAAATCAATCTTATACTGAACCCCAGGTATCATGAAACCATAATGACGAACAGGCTCTTTAATAGCATCAACAGAATAATCTGCTATATAGTTAGTTAAAATTATATCACTGTTTTCTTCTTCTAAGATTTTAACAAATTCCATAAAATCTTTTTCAACAAAGTAGTCATCTCCATCCATCAATTTAAAATATTTCCCAGTCGCAAGTTCTATTCCTTTATTGATAGTAGAACCATGTCCTCCATTTTCTTTATCAACTAATTTTACAATAGATTTTCCATCTACCATGGTTAATTCTTCTAGCTTTTTAGCAATCTTAGCTGTATTATCTTTTGAACCATCATTTATGATTAAAATCTCTAATTTATGAGATAATTCATTATCAATTAATGAATGTATACTTGCTTCCAGAAACTTTTCTACATTATAAGATGGAACCGCGATAGTTAATAATGGTTTAGAAATCTGTCTTTTATATTTATATGGTTCTAGCTTTGTTGGTGCTGTAATAAGTTCTAAATCTTTTTTTATCGTTCTATCATAGCCAACTGTTTTTTCTACACATTTATACATTTTTTCAGATAATTCTAAAAATAATTTTTCATCATTATATATTTTCTCAATAAGATCAGCATACTGTTTAATATTTTCAGTTTCACAATAAGTACCTAATTTTGGATCTATATATTCTTCAGTACCAACTCCATATGATGTAATTACTATATTTCCAGACATTGCTGCTTCACATGAAGACACAGCCTGCGTGTCAAATCTGGTAGGAAACAAAGCTATTCCATTTTCTTGATGAACTTTAGCAATTTCCTCATGTGATAAAAATTTCTTATAAATACGTACATTAGAAAATTTTTTTAACGGACTAAGTAATTCTTCATGAAAATCCCCATCTCCATAAAAAGAAAACTCTAAATCATCAAATATTTTTCTAGTACTAAGTTCTAAAACCACTCTTACTGAAATATCAATTGAATAAGTACTTAAGTTATCATATTTTCTTATAATAAATATTTTTTTTCTCAAATTTGGATTTTTCTTTTTAAATTTAAAAATGTCTTCATCTATATTACATGGTACAATATATGCATTTTTATACTTTATACCAATTAACTCTTCACTCAATTGCTTTGCCCATTTTGAAACAAAAACAAATTTTACATTTTTCTTATTATTATATCTTTTTATTAATTCATCTTTAGATGAGAATTTATTCTTTACCTTTTCAGGAATTTTTTGTATATTTTCAAAATATTTCGCATTTAGTCTATCCCATGCTCTATATAATGTATCGCTACCATGTGAATATAATATAATTTCTGTATTTATTAAATTGGAGGCATCTAGTATTTGGGCATATTTTTCATCAAAAAAGTGTATTAGTATTTTTTCATATGTTCTATTTTGTAAAATTTTTCTAATATCATTATAACCTGTAGATATAACTTTAATATTTTCGAATTTCGTGATAATAGTCTTATTTATATAATTATCATTAACAACAGCCAAATCAACATTCAAGCCAAGTTTCTTATAGGCTTGCATTCTACTATGAATAAAGGCACAGGAATATTTGTTAAATATAGAAGGATAATTTGGGCAAAGCAACAAAATATTATTGGTAAAATTTTTCTTTAATATATTATCTATGGAAAAATCATAGTTTATCTCAATATTCTTAATACTAACTGTTGAATTTGGAAATATAGTAACTCCAACGAAAGTAATTTTATTAATATTTGAAAAATAAACTGTTGAATTTGGCTCTATACGTTCAATAACTTTAAAACTTTTATTTAATAATTTAAGTTGACATTCTGTTCCATCTAAGTTTTTTATTTCAGATACAAATTCATATGCTTTACCCTTACAGTATATAGGTTTAGCAAAAACAATAAACCCCTTTTTGTTTGTTTTATTTGTTAATACTAAATTCCCATTTAAAATTTTAGTAGAAACATTCTTTTTAAATTTTAAACCAAAATTTAATTTCATAAACTTCTCCCATTTTTCTTTATTTCCCTAATTCTTAAGATTCCATATGGGCAAATAAACTTAATTCCTTTTTTTACAAACCACTTAACATTCTTCCCTTTCATATTTAATAATGCTAAATCATCTACAGTTTCCCTTATCCCTGGAATTATAATAGATTCCCTTTTATCAACGTTATTATATTTTTTTATATATTCTTTATATTTCTTCAAAATTAATCTACTATTATGATTTTTTTCGTTAATTGAATCAATACAAATTTTATATACATTATCCCAACAAGATAAATTATTCATAAATTCATCAAGTTCTTCCCATAAACACAATGCATCAAACATAAACACTTGTGAATCAACCATCTGGGCTATAATATTTTTATAAATATAATATTTTTTTTGTTCCGATAAGTCAGGGGTTTTATCAACTTGTCTTAAAATATTAAATATTATATATTCATGATCTTTATATTTTCTTTTCCAAAAGTCACGCGATACGGTCTGGCCTTCCCTACCGATTAAATATCTATAAATATCCAATTTATAATGGGAAACTGTTTTAATATATCTTAAACTAAATGCATTAAATTCCATATCAACATACGGTTTCTTTTCTGAAATTTTAAAGTCAGCTTTCTTTAATAATTCCGTTTTGTAATTGCCAGTTGTTAATAGTGGGCCATATGTTTTAAATCCATATCCTTCATATATAAGATTGTCAAAATCATAAGTCGTTCCTTCTTCTAACATGTCATAGTCAATTATATTAATCAGTTTTGCTTCTTCAATATATTCATAGCTACCCTTAGTCAAAATTAGATCATCATTGGATTCCTTCATTATATCTATTAATTTAGAAAGATTTTCTGAATCAACCCAATCATCAGCATCTACTAATCTAAAATATTTGCCTCTCGCAGCTTTTATACCAACATTAATAGTTGAACCATGTCCACCATTTTCCTTATCTATCACTTTTACAATACCATTAGTAAGTTTAGAGTATTTTTTTGCTATTTTTAGTGTATTATCCTTTGAACCATCATTCACTATAATTATTTCTAGGTTTTTTACATTTTTGTGATTTAGCATTGAGCAAATACACTTGTCAAGATATTTTTCAACATTATATGAAGGAACAACAATAGTTAATATTGGATTTTTATTTGGTTTAACACTTAAACTTTTAATATCCTTAGTATAACTTTTTAATGACTTTTTAATAAGGTCGATTTCCTTATAAACGGTATTCTGTTTACAACATCTTTTATGTGTTTCACTAGCTAGTCTTTTACTAATTTCACAAAATTCTTTTGGATTATTATATAATCTATCAATTATGTTAGCTAAAGCCTTATAATCTTCAGGATCACACATAGTATGATTTTTAT
Source organism: uncultured Muribaculaceae bacterium (assembly GCA_964407685.1). GTDB lineage: Bacteria > Bacillota_I > Bacilli_A > RF39 > UBA660 > Aphodocola. Next base: position 10,339 of record CAYOWI010000001.1, on the reverse strand, counting down.
CATTATTCATAAAGAAAGGATTAGAAGTCACATTAGAGCCAACAACAACCAATCCTGATGAAGCTGCCTCGCCCATAGCAACAGCATGTGCATCATGCCTTGAAGGCAACATTATTATTCCAGATTGTTTATGAATTTCACTTATCTTGTCATTTGGAATAAAAGTTCTATGTAAGTGAACATTTTTAAATTGTAACAAAGGAGCCACTAAAACATCGTAAAAATTACCATCACCATATATATTAAAATTAAGTTTATTAAAGTAGCTTTTCTTCGATAATTCTAAAATTGCTAAAACACACTGGTCTATCGAATGTTGAATAATATTATCAAACTTTCTAATAATTAATATGTTTAATCTATCTTCTTCCTTTTTTTCCACATAAGGAAATAAATCTTCATTAATAACATTATTTATAACTGTAGAATTTTTAAATTTTATACCCAATTGTTCTTCAGAAAATTCTTTTAACCATTCGGATACGAAAACCCATTCTACATTTTCCTTATTTGAAAACTTTTTAATGTATTTTTCTTTTAAATCAAAATTTTCATTAACTATAGGGTATTTCACATGCGAAGTAAAATAAGGCCTAGTAACATCAACTAAGTATCTAAATACAGTTTCTGGCCCATGACATATAAATATCATTTTTTCATTATCTCTAACATAGCCATCATAAATAGGATATAGATTTTCATTAACAAAGTGAGTAACTATAGTTTTGTATTGGTGCTTATCTAACATTAATTTTAATGATTGATAATTACATTTCAAAACTGGGATGCCATCGATTTCATAACTCGTTTGATAATCATAACTGTTATCTACAGCCACAACTTGAACTTTCAATCCGGCCTTAACATATTCCTTATTTCTTGAATGAGCAAAACCACAATAATATAAATTTTCATAAGAAGGATAGTTAGGGACTACCACTAATACATCTGAACTCTTTTTGCATTTTTCGGTATAATCAATTTTTTTCTCTAAAAACTCTAACTTTATATCACAATTCTTTATATTGGATTCTGCTGACACTGATAATTCAAATTGCATTCCATCCATTTCCGAAATGTCTATGATTGATTCACTTTGAGCTGGAAAAGCTTTAGAATCATTCAAATATAAGCATCCACCTGCATTTGTCAAATCACAGAAAAAACTAATTTTAGCGTAATTAAAATTTTTATTTACTTTAATATTATCTAAATTTTTTAACACTACTTTTTCTGATGATTGATTCAATACTTCCATACCATTACTACTATTTTTAATTATTATATCCTCATCAGTATTATAATTATTCCATTTTTTTAATTTAATTATTTTTTTAAAGTTATCCATTTTACTTCTCCATTTTCTTATAGATTTTTTCTAATACCCTTAATAATTCTTTATTTGTTTTTTTATTATTTTCCTCAATTTGATTTCTTGAATCCGGTTAATTAATTTAATGTCAAAAACATCTTCATAATTAACTCTTCCATATTATAACCTAAAATATTATTATATTTTTTCAAATCCGAGATATCGCATACCCAATAAATATATATTTCTATTTAAAAGAGATTTTTTAATGATTTTATACTGTTCAATAACGGATTTTTATAATTATAAAACGGAATAAGATTTACATTTCTTTTTTTATTATTTTTTCATCTGTTCCTTATAATATTCATCACAAATTTTCTTTGTATTACCAATTTTTATTACTTTTCCATGCTCTAACCATACGACTTTAGTACATAAATCTTTTATCGATTCTAACGAGTGAGAAACATACAAAACTGTTGTTCCACCTTTTATCATCTCCATCATTTTATTTTTACTCTTATCTTGGAATTTAATATCTCCAACCGATAATATTTCATCAACTATTAAAATTTCAGGATTAACAATTGTTGCAATCGAAAAAGCCAATTTGGCAGTCATTCCAGATGAGAAATTTTTTACTGGCACTTCTAAAAAATCTTTAAGTTCTGAGAATTCTACTATTTCATCAAATTTTTCGTCTAAGAATTTTTTTGAATATCCTAATATTGCGCCATTTAAATATATATTTTCGCGTGCAGTCAAGTTACCATCAAATCCTGCACCCAATTCTATCATGGGTGATATGACACCATGAACCTCTACTTTGCCCTTGGTAGGTTTCATAACACCACTTACGACTTTTAAAAGTGTAGATTTACCAGCGCCGTTACTACCTATAAGGCCAACAACCTCGCCTTTTCCTATGTTAAAACTAACATCCCTAAGGGCCCAAAACTCTTCATTTTTTTTATTCTTTTTTTTAGTAAATAAATTAATAAAAGCTTGTTTCATCGAAAAATCTTTTTCTATTCCAAGATTAAACTTCATTGAAACATTTTCTATCTTAATCATGTCTACCTCCTATATATAATAAATAAATTTATCTTGTTTCTTCCTAAACACAAATGATCCTATACCTAGCATTCCAATACCTATAAAACCTAATATACCTAAAGTAGTAAATGATGGTCTTTGACCATATACTACTATACTTCTTGCCGCGGTTAAAAATTGATACATAGGATTAAAATGCATTAATGCTTGTAACTTAACTGGCAATATTTCTATACTATAAAATACTGGAGTTAAATAGTTCCATAGTGTTAAAACAATTCCGTATATATGCCATACATCTCTTAAGAATACTGACAAGCACGATAATAATAAACTAATTCCCACAGTAAATAAAAACATACAGAAAAATATATATGGTAATATTAAGAAATAAACATTAAAATGACATGTATAATCTCCTAATCCAAAATAAGATAAGGCAATAATTGCAAGCCATGGTATTAAAGTTAATAAAAAGTCAATTCCAACAAATAAGCATTTTGCAATTGGAAATATATATTTAGGAATGTACACCTTATTTATTAACGGAAAATTTTCTACAACAGAAGTCATACCCGCATTAGATGCCGCACTAAAATAGTTAAACATTATAATACCAGTCATCAAATAAACGATATAATTTACCCCTTCTACCTTAAACTTAAACATCTGAGAAAAAACAACGGCCATAACAGCCATAGTAAGTATTGGATTTAATAAACTCCATAAAATACCTAAAACTGATCTTTTATATTTTACTTTAAAATCTCTTCCAATTAATTGAGTCATTAAAAACCAATATCTCTTAAAATTACCAAATATTGCTTTTATCTTTGTCATACATACACCTCTATAATCTTTTGTCTATTTAATTATAACATATATTATAAATTATTAAAAATAAAAACCAGAAAATTTTAATTTCTAATTTTTAAAATAAAATACAATAAAGTTTTGTTAATAATTTATTGCTTTCTATTAATCTTTTTATTGGGTTTCTTTTTTTCCATATCTTATTTTGCTTCCAATTTGGAAAATTTGCATTTAAATAATCAAAGGCCTTATTAATAAAATCATCTCTTATTTTTTTATCCTTTTGATACTTTTGCTGAAGTGTATATCTAAATAAATTTCTAATCGTCATAGCTTCCACATACTCTTTTATATTATCATAATAGTCATGGCTTTTAAGTTCTTCAATCATCATGTTAGTTACTTCAAATATATCATAAACTCTCTTATCCATAACGGTAGTTTCACTTTTGCTTCTAACTAAATAGTAATTAAGTTTTTCATCTACTATTCCTATTTTTTTAGCTCGTGCCATAGCTTTAAGAACAAATACAGTATCTTCATATTTTAAGTTTTCTGGAAAAGTCACGCCTTCTAAAAGTTCTTTTTTATATAGCTTATTCCATGGTGATAATTCTACATCTAATAAAAGATTTGGCATATTCTTAAGCATCCCATTCTTAAATGAAGCAATATCAGTAGATTGTAATTCTTCTAAAGTGCCATCCTCTTTTTCTAACATCTTATGGAAATTACATAATACTAAATCAAGTTCCCCCTTTTCTGCCTTGTCATACATTTTTTCATACATTGTTTCATTTACCCAGTCATCACTATCTACAAAAGCAATATATTTTCCACTTGCTTTTTCTATACCTAAATTTCGGTTATAGCCTATACCCTTATTAGTTTTATTGTGGAAAACTTTTATTTTGTTCTTATAATCTTTTTCGTATTCTTTTAATATCTCATTAGAATTATCTGGTGATTTATCATCTATAACAATTATTTCAATATCATCAAGTGTTTGATTAACCAAACTATCTAAACATCTTCTTAAATATTTTTCTGTATTATAAACTGGCACTATTACTGAAACTTTAATCATTTTACCACCTTCAAATATAAGTTCAAATTAAACTTCATAAGCCATTTTTTTGTCTTTCTTTTTTTAGTATTTACAAGTACACCATCAAATGCATTAATCCTTTTTAATTCATGAACATATATTTTTCTTTCATCTTTTTTTAACTCTCTAGCCTTTACTATTACTGAGTTTGAGATATAACTTAAATAATAATCATCATAGTTATTTTTCTTACCTATGTTTTTAGAAAATAATCTAATAGTTTTATATTGCTCTAACATATCAAATGCTTTCTTTACCGTTTTAGAGTAATTGCTATTATTCATTATACTACCATTTCTTTGAACGTAATGGTATCCAGGGTAATTTATAGATTTTACCTTTCTAGCCTTATAAATTACATATGGTATAAGGCCAAAATCCTCATGATAAACACCTTTTTTAAAACTAAACTTATTATTTAAATAATAATCAGCTTTATAAACATAACACCAAGCTGGCTCAACAAAATGATATTCCGAAATATATTTAAAAGCATCATAACCTTTCATTTCACTAAAAGGTTCTTCATTATATTTCTTAACGTTTCCACCATCTTCATCTTCCGTTATAATCCCAAACCTCAATACTTCGGAATCACCTATTTCTTTATCAACTTCTTTTAACAAATTTGTTTCCACATAATCATCACTATCAATAAAAATTAAATATCTTCCCTTAACTTCTTTAACACCATTATTACGTGCCATTGAAAGACCTTGGTTTTTTTGATTTATTACTTTGATATTATTATATTTTTCTTCATATTTTGAAATAATATCCATGCTATTATCGGTAGATCCATCATTTACTATTATTATTTCAAAGTCTTTAAAGGTTTGTTTTACTAGTGAATCTAAACATTTTTTTAAATATTTACTAGTGTTATACACAGGTACTATAAAACTATATTTAATCATTATTTGTTCTCCATTATTTCTTCTATTAATTCCATTCTTTTTTTGTTTAAACTTTCATAATTTACCATTTCTTTTATTTTTTCTTTTACTGTGGATAATTCTTTTACTTTATCAAATATATTATTTTCGTTTACCACGTAACCAAACCGATTTGGAATTGATACATAATCATCTGATACATTAATTGTGGTAATTATTGGTTTTTCTAATATTATTGATTCATTATAAACTACAGGAAACCCTTCATATCTAGATGTAAGTATCAAATAATCACATGCTTTCATGTATGGGTATGGATTCTTCTTTGCCCCCCAAAAAATAACGTTATCCAAATTTTCTTTTTTTGCTATATCTTTATACTTTTTTTCATCCGGACCATTTCCTATTATCCAAAAAAGTATTTTTAATTTTTCTTCTTTGCATTTTTTGGCAACATCTAAAAGTAATGTTAACCTTTTTGATGATTCATCTAATCTTCCAACAAATAAGAAAATTTTTTTAGTATTTTTTTTAATATCTACCTTTTTTTCTGATAACTTTAATATTCTTTTATAATCGATAATATTATTAATAGTTATTGATTTACTTTCTATAATTGGATATATTTTACATAAGTCTTTTTTAGATTCATTACTAACAAATACTATATGGTTATACTTTTCTATTTTTCTATTATCAAAAAACTCTTTTACTCTATTAATATCCTTGCTATATGCCTGATAATAATTACTATGCACAAATAAAATCTTATTATTAGATGCACATCTTGCTACAAAACCACATGGACCCGAATACGTAGCATAGCAAATAGAAGCATCATATCTCTTATAATTAAAAAGCATCCATTTAATTCTTTTTAGAAAGTTAATAAATTTTCTTACTAAAACATTTTTATTATTACTTACTTTATATTTTTTAATTTTTATATTACTTGGTACATCTTTTAAAAATACTCCCTTTATTTCTTCTAAAACTAAAGTGACATCATACTTATTTAAATCCATATTTTTAAGTAGATTAATTAGAGACGTTTCAATACCCCCAAAATCTAAATTATAAGATGCTATTAGTATTTTTTTCAATTCTATCACCTACATTAATTATAGTATATATTGTTTTTTTTTACAAATTAAAAAAACATCTATTAAAATATTAACAAATGCTTTTTATATTATTATCTTTTTGTAGTGAATTTTTCACATTTTCGAACAATAAACCTTTTAATACCCGAATTATTATTTCTTGTTGCTCTTTCATACTCACACGTACCAAAATTATCTTCACTATAACTTGTACTTTCTGAATCAGCATAAAAACATTGTACTTGAAATCCCTCGGTAACAAAAGGATAATCATCTATCATTCTAAACGTTATATCCGCCATCTTAGGGCAAGTTGACGGACCATTAGTACAAACCCCACATATGCAAGTACAGTTTCCGTAATAACTTTTTAAATACTTATTTATTGCAGCTTCCTTAATCGCAATAGATTTTCCTTTAGTTTGTAAAGTAACATCTTTTATCGTTTTTTCCCCATTTTTTAATTCAATAACCTTTATTGTAAAATTTTCCATAACAATTTCTCCTTGCTTTTTCAAATAATAGTAGTAGTATAATAACACACTTTTATTATTTTTAAAACATAAAATTTAAAAAAGCTATATTAATACATTTCATAGGGCAGATATCACTATTAATGATGTCTTCTTTATTCTACCACATATTTTTATAATTAATTATCCAAGCATATAAAATAACATATTTTTGGATAAAGAGCTTTTATAATAAAGTCTAGACATTTTATTAATTATTTCAAGCATTTTAGTTTCATCTTCTCCATCATACTTATCAAAATCTTGCCATAAATTAATAAAATATAAATCTATTTTAACATTTTTCTTATATTCATAATTTTCAAATAAATAATATTCTGGTGAAGTAAAGTAATTCAATTTTTCCTCATAATCAGATTGAACGCAATATATAATATTTTCCGCATTTCTTTTTTTATTAGATATAGTTAATGGAAAATCTTTTTTATTAAATTTATTACTTAATATTTTAACTTTCTTTTCACAATTAGATAATATACAATTTTCACAATTAACCATTGGGTAAAGTTCTTTTATTAATTCATGAATATTATCATTAAAATGTTCCGTTTTTAATTGTAAAACTATATAATCATTACCATATATACATTCATACTTAGATACATCTATCATATTATTTAAATCTTTTAACATATCATCCTTATTTTCCAAAACATTAAATTTTTCGGATGATTCCCACCCATCTTTCTTTTTCATTACTATAGAAGTAGCTATTCCTACCGCCAAATATCTTCCCATTTTATATCATCTCCTTCTTTTAATAATAATTTATCATACATATATTTATATATACATATCAGGTTTTTCTAATTAACTAAAAACATAATTTCTATCGTATAAAAAGAAAAATAAAGTTCTAATAAAACAATTGATTTTTTATTTTGCTTATGATAGTATATACAAAAATTAAATCATGTTTAAGAAAGAGGTATAGTATAAATGACAGAGATAAATCAAAAGATTTTAGATATGATTAGACAAAAAAGACCAATTGAAGAAATATCAAAAGCAGTTAACCTTAGTCATAGACAAATATATATCAGAGTATCTTTACTAGAAAATAAAGGATATTGCGTAGGAAGAAAATATAATTCTAATGGTGAAATAACATATACGTTTGCAAATGATAACAGTTATCATTTTAATAATTCTTTTGAATTATTAAATGAACAAAAAACCTTAAAAATAATGGCGATTTCTGATCAACATATCGGAAATATTAAAAGTGACGAAGAAGCAATAAATACTATTTATGACTACTGTATAAAAAATGGAATTCATGTAATTATTAACTGTGGTGATATACTAGATGGAACATTTTCTCATACCGAAACAACTATAGATCCTGAAGAACAAATTGATTATTTAATTAATGCGTATCCATTTGATAAAAGTATTTTTACATTGTATACTCCAGGAGATCATGATAAATCACTTCTTGGTTGTAATATATCTTTATCTTCTGCATTAAATAAAAGAAGGCATGATATATGTCAGCTTTCTAAAATAAATAGAAATTACCATACTGATACCATCAATATTAATGGTAATAATATAATGGTTTCACATAAAAGCTCAATTTATGAAGAAAAAAAAGCAACCGCGGTAAAATTACATTTAATTGGCCATAAGCATACAGCAAAAACATTGTTAAATATAAATGAATCAAATTTAGCAACACCTAGAATTATAGTTCCTCCTTTAAGTCGTATGAGTATTCCAGGAGAAATAAATATTCCAAGAGCAATTGAACTTACTATTTATATGGATAATGATTTTCAATTTAGATTCGTAGAGAAAAAAGATCTATTAATCTTAAATGATAAAGCAATTAATACAGGTGAAACTATTATTAATTATAAAAACGAAGACTTAAATATATTTCAGCTTAACTATGATATCAAGAACAATGATGATGATAAAAATAATCTCAATAATTCAAACAAAAATTTTGTTGATGATACACCTAATACTCCAAAAACGTTTAAAGATTCAGAAGAAAAAAAAGTTGGTGAGTTAAACGACGAACAAAAGCAACTAGTAAATGACTTTTTTGGAAGTGGAAAAAGCTCTAAAAAATTAGAAAATATGATAAAAGGGGCCAGAAAAGGAAAGCAAAAATGGCAATAAAAAGATAAACCACATTTTAAATGTAGTGAACTTGTCAATAAAAAGTAGACAGTAAAAAGATATTTATTTAAACCCTAATTGAGTTCTATACTCAATCGGGGTTTTATAATTTAATGCATAACTTGGTCTTAAATAATTATGATCGTATATTATTGCATTAATATATTCTTCAACCGTATCATAATCATCTTGATTAAAATCAATATACATTTCTTTCTTTAACCAACCATTTTTAGATTCAATTATAGGATTATCAGTTGGTGTTCCTATTCTCGACATTGACCTTTTTATGTTATAATCTTTATGTGCATTATTAAATGCCACTGAGGAATATATTGTGCCTTGATCTGAGTGGAAAATCGTTTCTTGGCTTTTATATCCTCTTTTTATTTTGTTATTAATCATATCATTTAAAGCAGATTTATGATTAGACATACTAACTCCGTGATAAAATGGTTTAATATCTGAACCAATTATTGAATCATCAAATGCATCTAAATAATAAGTCCAATCGTATCTTTGTTTTTTAAACCAAATCATTGTTGTGTCTGAGGTTATTTTTTCTAATGGTCTAGTTGTTTCCCAATTATTATTAATAAGATTGGGATATTTAACAGATTCTTCACCTGGCTTTTTATAAACACTATAATGTCTAGCTTTACTTCTTATTTTTAATATCTTACAAACTTTATGAACTAAGTTATCAGAAACAACCCATCCTGTTTCTCTACGAATAATAGCATTGATTCTATGATATCCATAACTTGGTTTTCTTTTATGAATATCTTTGATTAAAGGTTCTAAATCTATACGATTTATTTCATATCTATTTAAAATATCTTTTGTTTTTAACCATTTATAATAACCACTTCTTGATATATTCATTATTTCACATAATGATTTAACTGAATATTCTTCACTTAAAATTTGAACTATTTCAAATTCTTTTTGTTTTGTTTTTTGAACACTACAACTGAACCATCTCCTTTCACTAGGTATCCTTTTTTTAATCGTTCATTCTCGATTCTTAATTTCATATTTTCATATTGAAGTTTTTCTATATCAGTTAAATTTTTCTTATTTGAATATTTACATAAAGGGTTACCTGGTTTCTTTTTATTTTCTAAACCATCTTCTCCAAAATCATTATAATTTTTTAACCATCTATTGGTTATAGCATGTCCAATTCCATCTTTACGTTCAATATCCCAACAACTTCTGCCTTCAAGCATTTGTTGTATATATTTCAACTTTTCTTCTTTTGAGTAGTATTTATTTTTGCCACCTTTAGGTCTTCCTTGCATTTTTTCATCTCCTTATTTAAATTATAACAAAAGAAAAAGTAAACACATCTTTTTTGTGTCTACTTTCATTTTACAACTTCA